>CASFJS010000037.1 GCA_949295085.1 uncultured Pseudomonadota bacterium | reverse complement strand
ATTTTAGGCATCTTTTCCCCAAAAGTAGCATAATCAAAAAAACGTACGATAGATTCTTATACTATTTTTATGCCTTCGATGTCAAGTTCTAAGATGTATTAAGCCTTGGATTAATTTGATGTATGGCTTCACAGACTATTTGAGAAAATTGAAATTGCGGTTGTTAAAAACCGTCGGGGTTGGATTTCTGCCAGTTCCAGGCGTCGCGGCACATATCGTCAAGGCCGAGTTCCGCCCGCCAGCCGAGTTCACGCGCGGCTTTGTCGGCCGAGGCATAACAGGCGGCAATATCGCCCGGGCGCCGCGGTTCGATTTTGTACGGTACGGCAATGCCGTTGACGCGCTCAAAAGTTTTGACAATGTCTAAAACCGAATAGCCGTTTCCGGTGCTTAAGTTGTAAATCTGCAGGCCGCAATTTCGGCTCAGAGCCTCGAGGGCTTTGAGGTGGCCTTTGGCGAGATCGACAACATGGATGTAGTCGCGGATGCCGGTGCCGTCCGGAGTCGCGTAGTCATTGCCGTAGACATTCAGCTGAGGACGTTTGCCGACGGCAACTTGCGTGATATAGGGCATCAGGTTGTTGGGTGTGCCGTTCGGGTTCTCGCCGATTTTGCCGCTCGGGTGGGCGCCGATGGGGTTGAAATAGCGCAGAAGGATGATGTTCCATTCCGGTGCGGCGTGTTGTATGTCGATTAATATCTGCTCAATCATGCTTTTGGTCCAGCCATACGGGTTGGTGCAGGGCTTTTTGGGTGTTGCTTCGGTGATGGGCAGGGTGTCCGCGGCGCCGTAGACCGTGGCGGAAGATGAAAACACAAGGTTTTTACAGTTGTATTTGTGCATTATTTTTAGCAGGGTCAAAGTGCCGCCGATGTTGTTGTCGTAATATTCCAGCGGTTTCTGCGTCGACTCGCCGACAGCCTTTAAACCGGCGCAATGAATACAGGCCTCAATCCGGTTGGCAGCAAAAATCTGGCGCAGATATGCCTCGTTGCGGATATCCGTTTGAAAAAACAGCGGTTCACAATTGGTGATCTCGGCGACACGGCGTAAGGATTTGGCATCGGCGTTGCAGAGGTTGTCAACCACGATGACGTGGTGTCCGGCGTGCAAAAGCTCGACGGCGATGTGGCTTCCGATGTAACCGGCGCCGCCGGTCAGTAAGATGTTCATGAGGATTGTCCTTTCTGTTTTGTTGTCTTGTACAGTGTAAAAGAAAATTTTATGTTTAACAACTCTGAATATATCAGGTTATGGTTAAAAAGTATAATAATCGTTTTTTTCATATCTGTCGGAGAGAGCTTTGTTCGGGGTTTTGAAAGCTTTTAAGAAGTAGTGACCAAAAAATATGTAGACAATAATTATTTTAGTATTAGACTTTCGGGTATGACGTGCATATGTCAAATTTGTACTGTTCGGATGTGTTTGTGCAATATTATACGGTTTCCTCAAAGAACATTCCGGATTAAGAGGGAAAAGGAGTAAATATAAACAGTGGCTAAAATATCAATCATTATTCCCTGCTATAAGGTGGAGCGATATCTTCCGGAATGTTTGGATAGTGTAATTAATCAAACATTTAAGGAATGGCAGGCTATATGTGTCGATGATGGCAGTCCGGATAATTGTGGCAGGATATTGGATGAATACGCAAAGAGGGATGATCGTATTAAGGTGATTCACCAAGAGAATAGAGGTTTGTCTGGCGCAAGGAATGCCGCTTATTCCAGTATCAACACTCCTTATACGATGTTTTTGGATTCGGATGATTTATTGCATTATCAAGCATTAGAACTTGCATATAATAAAATTGAAGAAACTTCAGGTGATGTGTTGTGGTTTGATATAGAAGAATTTAATGACGGAAAAACAATGGATTTACCCCCCCCATTTCCGGAAACAGTAAGGTAAAGACATATAATAATCCTTTTAGATTTTATGTGGCAAAGGATCAGTTTTTAATATCTCGTAAAACGCGTATGCCGGGTGTTATATGGAATAAGATATACAGATCGGAATTTGTGAAGAGCACACCGAATGCATTGGGAATATCTCCGGGGGAAGATATGTTGTTTACAATAGAAATTGTGTCCAAAGTGAGTAATTTGGTTCACTTAAAAGAGAAATTATATTTTTACAGGCAGCGCTCAACTTCAATAATGCACAGTCTTAGTTATGAAAAAATAAGAGACAATATGCGCAAAGAAATAAATTGGTTGCAAAAATTTAAGAATAATTTAGTTGAGACAAATGCCGGGTGTAAAAAGATAGAAATATTTGATAAATACTTGGCAAACAGGGTGTTCTTCAAAAAGGTGTTAAGGCCGTATTTAAGAGGTAAAAAAGATAGTCAGTCTAAAGAATATATTGATGACTTAATTAAATCAGGATTGTTTGATTTTAAAGTTATGAAACTTAAGTTTAGGTTTACATTGTTTTTGTATCAGCACAATCAGATAAAGCTTAGTAAGCTGTTTTCTTACATATAATTTGATGGCGGTTATGACTATAGAAATCTATGTGTGTTATCATAAAAATGCTCCAATTCCGGATAGTGATGTTTTAGTTCCCAATATTTGGAAGAAGCTAAAAACTTAGGCAATATATATTTCTTTGGGCGTTTAGGTGATTATAAATATTATGATATGGATAAAGCTATTAACAGAGCCTTGGAATTATTTGAGGAGGTTGGGCGATAAAAAAATTTTAGTAAATTTTCTGTCATTTTTTTATCTTTAGTTCTCAAAAAAATTTAGAAAAAGTATTTGATTTTGTAAAATTACCGATTGTATGTCAGAGTGTTATGTGCTTGAATTTCTTTAACTTGGTGTTTTGATTATGCTGCTTTTTGATAACTTGCCCCTAAATTTGACGATGAACCAAAACCCAACATAGCCTGAACCACTAAAAAAGGCCTCACAAGGAGACCTTTTTTTAGTGGTAGGCGCGTTTAGGGTTACTCTGCGCCAAAGGCTTGAGTTGCACAGG
>CASFJS010000036.1 GCA_949295085.1 uncultured Pseudomonadota bacterium | reverse complement strand
AGAAAAATTATATGCCTATTATCGTCTGTTAGGAAGGATGTCGGCGAATAAGGCTCAGCCAAATAAGCCGAGCCGTCTGTGTCTATGAACGGTTTTCGAACATCCGCCCGCCTTTTAATAAAGCGGGTCTTTTTTTCAACAACAATCAAAGGATGTTCAACAAATGAATAAAAAATTTATGCTTTTGCCAATTCTGGCTCTGACCGCCTGCGGCACGATTTTTAACGGTTCCAGTCAATCCATCCGCTTTGAATCCAATGTCAAAAATGTTTCTGTTTATGCCAATGGTGCTTTGGTGTGCAGCCAGACGCCCTGTCAGGTAGATATCGACAGAGGCTCCGGCGCCTTAACAATCATCGCCAAAGCCGCAGGTTATGAAGACAACATCCAACAGATAAAAACCAATATTAATACCGTTTCGTGGGGCAATCTGAGTTCCGTTTACAGTTGGACAACCGATTTTGCCACCGGTTCCATGTGGAAATACGCACAGGACGGCATTTATATCAATATGAAAAAAGCGAGAAAAACGGCCGATGCCGGCTTTGAAAAGCTTTCCCGAATCAGGCATTTTGCGCTGCACAATTATGCGGCCTTGCGTCACGAAGCCGCTTCCGGCACAAGCGGTGAATATCTGCAAACGCTCCAAACCCTGTCCGACCAAAAACCGGCCGAACTGGCCGCCGTTATCAACGCCGCGCCGACGGAGGCTCTGCTCGCCAATCGTTTAACGCCGGAAGATTAAGTTAAGGATGAATATTTGCTTAGAAATCAGCCTTGTTTTTTAGACCGTCATAGCGCTTGCGGATACATTCAATCGCCGTTTTATGTACACCGGCGGTAATACTGTAATAAACACACCGACCGTCGCGTCTGGCAACAACAAAAGCATCGTCGCGCAGCCGCTTAAGATATTGCGAAACCTTGAGCGGCTCGCTGTTAATGCCGGCAGCAATATCCGACACCCTGCTCTCACCGTTAAGCACCAGATATTCAAGGATTCGCATTTTCTCGTAATTGGCAAACAGCTTAATACGGTTGGCCACCATTGTCGTGTAATCCCGCGGCAAAATAGCCTTGTAGCCGTCCACCAAAAAATAAAAATCATCGGTCATATAACCAAACAGCCTGCGGATACAAAAAAAGATACTCGCCGGATATTCCTCGTAAATGTCATAATAAATAAACAATCCGCGCCTTTCGGTTTTGACCAGATTGGCACCGCGCAGTTTTTTAAGATTCTGCGACACGATAACCTGTTCTTCATCAACTCCTTTGGCTATTGCCGAAACTGACGACGCCCCGTTAACATCCAAAAACTCAAGGATTCTGAGCCGCAACGGATGGGCAATATAACCTATCCCTTTAACGGCTTTTTTCATAATATCTTCCGGAAGCTGTTTCGTCATCAAGCGCTCCTTATTTAAGATACGGCCGCACATATTCGTCAAACCGCGGCTCGTATTCCGCACTCCAGCCCATCAGATAGTTGTCGCCGAAAACCATCAACGGCGTGCCGACACTGTCGCCCATCTCAAAATCTTTTGCCGCCTGAGCCAACATCCGCAACCCCTCCGGATTACCGACATTAACCATCGCCATTTCCAAATTCGGATATTTGGCATTAATATATTCCAGCGCGTGATGACAATGCGGACAGGTGTTTGAAAAGAAAAAATAAACTTTATCATCCGCCAAACCATTTTCCGTTTTGCCGCAGGCTGCCAAAAGCAAAACCACCGTTAAAGCTGATAAAAACCGCCGCATTTTATTCCTCCGCAAACTCGTACAATTCCGAAACGTCCCCCAAATCGGCCGCCGTATTGCCGGAAATCGGACAATAGTAAAAATACGCGCTGCAAAGCGCCAAAGCCGCCACCGGCAACACCACTTTTTCAAACGGAAAATGCGCGTGCCCGCCGTTTTTGGCTTTCATCCATTGATAAAATTTGGATACATAGATAAAGACCAACGCCCCGAGAATGGTACTGAACAACAGCGGATCCAGATAAAAGATGCCGATAACCCGCGGCTGATACGGAATCTCGACATACATGCCGCCGATAACCCCGACGGATACAGCCATCAAAATAAAATCACGACCGGCAAAACGCCAGTTTTTCTTATCAAACCACAAAATCAGCCAATAGCCCATCAAGGCCAAAAAAGCACCGGCCCACACCCCGACCACGGCATCGTCAAAACCGTATTGGCGCGCAACCTCCAGCGATGCTCCGACCGCGACCGTACACACCGCGCATGCCGGATTAGCCATGGCTTTACCGGCGCTTGCCAAAACAAAAAACGGAGCAGCAAACAATTTCAATAACTTATGCATTATCCTTATTCCTTTTATTCAATACAACAATCAACCGCCTTACGGACAAAAGCTTTCATTTTAGCCAGAGCGCCGCCTTGTCTGGGGGCTTCGGCAACTTTTTCTTTAACTTTCGGCGCCTCGACTTTTTCCAGTTGCGCCGATATTTTCTTAATGTCTTCCATATTGTCCTCAACCCACTTAACGTCTTCAACATCAAGCATCTTCATATTCAAGCCCCAAAACAGACAATACAAATCATAAGCCTGATTAAACAGCCTGTAGGCTTCGTCCTTATGCCCCAAAGACTGTTGCTTGGTTCCGACCTCCATCAGGCGCATTGATGAGGCCAACAAATGTTTGGATATACACCACACCTCGCCCTCATACGCCGGAATAACGCGCTGCATCAGATTCTTACGCAACTCACGAATATCCTGAATCAGATCATAAAACGAGGTTTTGCCGGTTTTGGCGCCGGAAAACACCAGATGCTCCTCAATTGAAATCAAGTTCATAATGGCAATCGTCAAATCCTGATCTGATGACAAATCTTTCGGATTAACTTTTTTGGTTGCGTCGATTCTCTCAACAAACTCTTTGACATCACGCGCTTTTTTCATTTTGATTCTCCTAAAACATATCAAAAACTATATATAGTTATAATACTATATACTAAAATTGTCAAGTATTTGTGGACATGTTTTCTACAACCGAGGCCGGAAGCAAGAGACATTAAAAGCAACCCGCCGGCAGCTTTATTGTAAAAATCAGTCTGATTTTCTGAAAATTATTGCATTCTTTGAAAAAAGCATCTACCATGCAGGCAAAATAATATATTTGTGTCATCTTAATTTTTGTGTCTTATGAAAAAGCAAAACAAGGCTAATTGGGTGTATGAAATTTTTGCCCCTTTGACAGTTCTTGCGACATTGGTAGGTCTGTGGTTTATAGGACTATTAGTGTATGCCGCTCATGTTCCTCCGGAGGTTTCTGAATGGAAAGAGGTAACAGTCGTTTCACGAACCGAATTGACTGTTCCTTGTGGATTTGCTTCTGAAACAGAGGTTACATTACTCTTCTCTGATGGAACTACTTGGAAAGGTTACCCATCTTCTGCCAAACCGAATGAATGTCATCTTCTCTATGCGCAAGAAGGTGATGTCGAGTGTTATAGATATCACTCACATTATTTCAGCGGTAAACAGTGGCGGTAATAATCCATATGTAAAAAGGAAGTCTTTTGAGGACTTCCTTTTTACATATGGCGATCTCGAGAGAAGCGCTAAGCAAAAACAACCGCTGCTCCGGTTGTTTTTGTCTGCAAGCTCTTTGGAACATCTTATTGAGCCGGATAAAATGCC
>CASFJS010000035.1 GCA_949295085.1 uncultured Pseudomonadota bacterium | reverse complement strand
ATGTCAAAGGACGGGGTGGAACCCAGACTTCGGGCGGCGCCAGAACTATTGGCGCTAGTATGGCAGGCAGTTTTTGCAAGGGCGGAGATATCGACGCCTCCTATTCGTTAGGCGACAGAGCCTACGGCGCCGCCGGCGGCGGAGGTTGGTACGGTGGCTCAAGCGGCGGTCCCAACGGCGGTGGAGGAGGCGGATCTTCCTACACGGATGAGGATGTCTGTTCCGATGTTGTGCACACTCAGGGCTATGCCTCCGCCACCGGAAACGGCTGGATTATACTGACACCGATAAAATAAGGAGAGGATAATGACAAAATACGCTAAAATTTCAGAAAACGGAATTCTTGAATACGCGCCGCGCAATATTGCCGGGGCTTCCAATTGGGGGCTAAATGCGGCGAATGTGCTGGCGGCTGGCTATCTGCCGGTTGATTCAACAGTGGCGCCCGAAGGAAAACGGCAGGCGGCATATCCGTCGTTTGGCGATCAGCTGGATATGATTTATTGGGATCAGGTTAACGGCACAAATCTTTGGCAGGAAACAATTACCGCCGTCAAGGTTAAGTATCCCAAGCCGGAAGACTAACAAATGGATTGGGGGCTTATCACGGGATTGGCGGCCATTTGCGGTGTTATTGTCAATTTTATCCGCATCGGCCGCTGGCAGGGCAATATCGAAACCAGAGTGTCAACATTGGAAAAAATTTACGACAGTCATGATTTGCGTATGGAAAATCTCACCAGACTGCTGTCCAAGCAAAACGATTTGTTAACCGAGGTCAAAGTCAAGCTGGATATGCTTTTTGATGACAAGAAAAAGAGTAAAAGACCATGAAAAAAGAACACGTTAAATATATTGTTTTGGCCGTGGCGGCTTTGGTTTATGCCGCCGTTTGTTTTATCTGTCCGGAGCAGGCCGAAGCCGTCGGCAAAGGCTGGAGCACGTTGATTAACGGCTTTCTGTTATTAATTGGGGGTTGATGATGTTAGACTTATACACGATTCAAGAGCGGTTGCAAATTCATGAGGGCTTGAGATTAAAGCCCTATTTTTGTACCCGCGGCAAACAGACCATCGGCGTTGGCCGCTGTTTGGACACTAACCCGCTGACCAAAGAGGAAGAACGCGTCGTCGGCGACTGGCGGCACGGCATCACCAAAGGTGCGGCGGTTTATCTGTTGCACAATGATATTCGGCGAATAGTCAAAGAATGTAAAAAGAAAATAAAATTTTTTGCCGATCTGGACGACGAACGGCAATATGCCTTGATTGATATGGCTTTTAATCTGGGGATTAACGGTTTGTTACAATTTAAAAAAATGCTGGCCGCTTTGGCATGCGGCAACTACAAAACCGCGGCAGCCGAATGCCTGGCCTCCAAATATGCCAAAGATGTCGGTATAAGAGCCAAACGTATCGCGCGCACCATAGAAAGCGGAAAGTTTATATTATAAAGGATTAGCTATGCGTTTAAGGATAATTATTTTGGCTTTGTTACTTATTTTTAGTTATTTTCTGGGGCAAAGCCAGTGCCAAAACAAGATAATAACCAAACAAGTGGAGGTTGTTAAATATGTCAAGAACAAAGAGGCAGAAATTTTGGCTGAGCCTCATGCTGCTCAGTCTGAGTTGCTTGAACTCATGCACCGCGGTCAGTTATAACAGTTGTCCGGCATATCCGGTTGCCGGTGCCAAAGTGGCAGCCGAAATAAGCAATTTAAACAATGCGCCGGCTTTTTGGGAATGGCTGGCCAGAATCAATAAATTACGCTTGCAACTGGAGGTCTGCAAAAATTAAATAAAAGCCTCCGGATTAAAACGGAGGCTTAAAGCTATTTTTGCGCCAATTTAGTATCTTGCGGCTTGGTAGCAAAAGCCCGGCCATAATCGCGGTCAATCTGCGCCACAACCCTCTTGAATTGCGACAAAGCATTTCCTTTAAGGTTTTCGCCGGTTGCCGCTTTGATTGTACGCGGATTAACGCGACGTCCGTTTTTAATGACTTCATAATGCAGGTGCGGTCCGGTCGAGCGTCCTGTTGACCCGACATAGCCGATAACCTGTCCCTGGGTAACGCGCACACCGGGGCGAATTCCTTTGGCAAATCCGCTCATGTGTCCATAAGCCGTTGAATACTCGGAATTATGACGGATTTTGATATAATTACCGTAAGAACCGTTATATTTGGCAACTTGTACCACACCGTCGCCGCCGGCATAAATCAATGTTCCCTTGGGTGCGGCGTAATCAACTCCCCAATGGATTTTGTATTTTTTCAAAATCGGGTGATATCTTTTGCCGAAAGGCGAAGATATGCGGGCATTTTTAAACGACATCGGCTTACGGTCAAGTGTCTTTTTCAAAGCCCGGCCCTTGGCATCGTAATACTCGGCGCCGCCTTTAGGATGTTCAAACCGATACAACGCAACTTTTTGACCGCGCAAATTCAGGCCGGCGTACAAAACATCACCGCTTTTAACCAGACTGCCGTCAGAAGTAACCTGGCTTTCGTAAACGATTTCAAAAGTATCACCGGGATGAATATCACGCTTGAAATCAACGGCATAAGAAAACAGATTAATAAAATTACTGACCACCCGCATAGGAATTCCTTTTTCGCGCATGGCATTAGACAAATTACCGTCAATCGTACCGGCCAACGAGTTTACCTCATCAATAAATTCGTCCTTTTCGACATAAGTCCGATAGCTGTCATTTTTAAGCGCGGTAACAATCCGTTCGCCGACTTGCGGCTCAATCATCAGATAATTAAGACCAATAAGTTTATTGGTCTGGGTATCAACGGCCAAATTAACCGTTAACTCTTGTCCGGCTTTCAAATCTCTGGGATCAAAATGTTTTTTTAGGGAATAATAAATATCGTTGGCCGTATCATTGGATACGCCAATTCTTTCCAAGGCCGAAATTAAGGTATCACCGCTCTTAAGCGTGATAATTTGTTCTTGATTTTTTTGTTTAACCAGACTATCGACCATTTCAAACATGGCGCGGATGTTATTGGCCGATTCTGCAGAAAACTCGGAATTTTCCTGCAGGCTTCGGTTAATACTGTCTTCAAGCATCAGGTATGAAAAATAATCTTTGGTGTCAACAGAGGCTTCCACCCGGTTATTATGCGCCAAAGACAACACAAACGCCGCCAAAACAGCACTAAAATAGCAAGCATTAATAATCCTTTGCCGGTGTTTTGATTTTAGAATAGCTTTCAAGTTTTCAACCTTTCTGTTGTTAAAACTTTTGCCAGTATATAAACATCGCTCAGGCAAATAAAGAGCCAATAGGTTTTATGTGTATAACTGAAGATAATATTAAGATATTATAAGCAGATAAAAGTGAATAAAAGATAAAAATTGCTCAAAAATAAAAAAAGTTCTTGCAATTATATTTTTTGTTGGTTATAAGGTAACTCGATTTTGGCACATGGGGGTGTAGCTCAGCTGGTTAGAGCGTCTGCCTGTCACGCAGAAGGTCGCGGGTCCGAGCCCCGTCACTCCCGCCATTTAGAAAAAAACCGTCGGTTAAGGCGGTTTTTTTTGTGGCATAAGGAGTGCGCGTTCGGAGCCGCGACGAGCGACAGCAAAAGGAGCAAGCGTTACAACTCAAACTGGAAGAGCCTTAGTCCACTCCCGCCGTTGAGACCTGTCATGCCGCCTTTGGCCAAGCAACAAAACCTGTCACCCTGAGCACCCTTTATTGTCATCCTGAGAGGCGCGTTTTTTTCCCGTCATCCTGAGCGCAGCGAAGGA
>CASFJS010000034.1 GCA_949295085.1 uncultured Pseudomonadota bacterium | reverse complement strand
GCCCTGTCAGACCGTCATGCGCCCTTAAGGCGTTCGCTGGCACCATTAGGGTTACACCCTTAAAGAAGAACCACCGGCTAGGCCGGTGGGTTCCTTTTTTTGTTTCCGTTTTATTCATAACGCAACGCATTAATCGGATTAAGGAGCGAGGCCTTATACGCCGGATAAAACCCGAAGAACAACCCGACCACACCGGAAAACGAAAACGGCAATAGCACATACAACAGCGAAACTTTGGCCGGCAGCGACGTAAAAATTCCCACCAGCGCCGAACCGATAAGCCCCAATATAACCCCGACCAAACCGCCGATAAGCGACAAGACCAGAGCTTCGGTCAAAAACTGCCAGCGGATATCCCACGCCTTAGCGCCGATAGCCATGCGAATGCCTATCTCCCGCGTCCGTTCGGTAACCGAAACCAGCATAATATTCATAATACCGATGCCGCCGACCAGAAGCGAAATCGACGCAATCGAACCCAGCAAAATAGTCATTACCTTGGTTGAGCTTTCCATCATTTCCATCATCTGCGTCAGGTTGCGAATAACAAAATCATCTTCCTTATTGGCACCCAGATTATGCCGCTGCCGCAAAAGCTCGCGAATTTCTTCCTGCGCCGTATAGGTGCTTTGCGCATCAATTGCCTGCAGCATCACCTGCTTCACCTGATCCGGAAACGAAATACCCATCACTTTTTTTTGCGCCGTGGTAATCGGAATATACACCACATCGTCCTGATCAATTCCCGGACCGGACTGACCGCGTTCCACCAAAACGCCGATAACCTTAAACGGAATCCCTTTAACCCTGATGGTTTTGCCCAACGGATCAACATCGCCGAACAACTCATTGACCACCGTCTGTCCGAGGATAGCCACCTTAGCGGCGCTGCGTACGTCGGTTGACGAAAACATCCGCCCGTAGGCCAAATCCCATTCCTTAATCTCAAAAAGCCGCCGGTCGGTTCCGGTAACACCGGTTGACCAGTTGGCATTGCCGTAAACAATCTGTGCGGTTTCTTCCAAAATCGGCGCCGCCAGTTTAATCGCCGCAACCTTTTGCTGGATGGCATCGCCGTCGCTCTTTTTCATTGTCGGCTGCGACCCGTGGCCGCCGCGCGCGCCGGAAGACGTCGCCACACCGGAACGAATGATAATCAGGTTTGACCCCATGGTTTTCATTTCGTTTTGAATTGATATCTGCGCGCCGTTACCTACCGAAAGCATCACAATTACCGCTGCCACGCCGATAATAATACCGAGACTGGTCAATATCGAGCGCATTTTGTTTGCCTTGATAGCGCGGCCGGCAATAGAAAATATCGTGCGGGCATCAATCATCATACGTTCCTTTCGTCTGAATGGATTTCGCCGTCGACGATTCGGATAATCCTTTTGGCATAACGTGCAATATCGTCTTCATGTGTTACCAGAATAATCGTCCGTTTCAATTCTTCATTCAACTTGGTAAACAAGTTCATAATCTCAATACTCATTTTGGTATCCAGATTTCCGGTCGGCTCGTCGGCAAAAACAATCGGCGCCTCATTAACCACCGCCCGCGCAATGGCGACGCGTTGTTGCTGGCCGCCGGAAAGCTGGTTCGGCTGATGATACATTCTTTCTTTAAGCCCGACTTTGGCCAGAGCCTCCTTAGCACGCCTTTCCCTTTTCTCTGCCGGTATGTTGGCATAAACCATCGGCAACTCGACATTTTCCAGCGCCGTCGTGCGCGATAACAAATTAAATCCCTGAAACACAAAGCCGATTTTGCGATTGCGAATTTCCGCCAGTTCATCGGCGGACAAATTTTCCACCCGCTGCCCGTCCAGCAGATACGTTCCCGAGCTTGGCTTATCCAAACATCCCAAAATATTCATCAAAGTTGATTTTCCGGATCCTGACGGCCCCATAATCGCCACAAACTCGCCGTCATCAATCTTGAGACTGATACCTTTAAGTATCTTAAGCTGCAAGCCGTCCAGCGGATAACTTTTGGTAATGTTTTTAAGCTCAATCAAACTCATCGGCTATCTCCGGAGTCTCAGTCGCGCCGCACGTTTTTCGGTTTCTTTTTTATCCTCAAGGATAACTTCGTCGCCGTCTTTAAGCTGCTCGGAAAACACCTCGGTAAAATCATCGTCGGCAATACCGGTAATCACGTTAATCCGTGTCGGTTTTCCTTTGCGCAAAATCCATATTCCCTTGTCCTGATAACGTTTAATCTCGCCGTTTTCATCAGTAACATAAAAGCGCAACGCTTTGTTTGGCGCCAGCAGCACATCTTTCTTCTCGGCGGTAATGATTTCCACGTTAGCCGTCATACCGGGTTTTAATTTCAGAGCCTGATTGTCAATGCTGATAATCACCTCATAAGTCACGACATTAGATGTGGTAATCGGATTATTGCGCACCTGGGTCACCACCCCTTCAAACACCTCATCGGGAAAACTGTCTACCGAAAACTCAACCTTCTGCCCGTCTCTGATCTTGGCAATATCGGCTTCCACCACCGAAGCTTCAATCTGCATTTTGGTCAAATCTTCCGCCACATTAAACAGTGTCGGCGTATTAAAGCTGGCGGCCACCGTTTGCCCGACCTCAACTTCGCGCGAGATAACCACCCCGTCAACCGACGAGACAATCCGCGTATATTCAAGATCAATCTGTGCCTGATTCAAAGCCGCCTCGGCCTGCTTGATTTCCGCCTCTTTCAAAGCCTTTTGCGCCACCGCATTGCTGTAGTCGCGCTGTGCCGATTCCAATTCCTTGTCGGTTGAATACTGCGAGCGGTTTAACTTCTTGATACGATCCAGATGTTTTTTATAATAGACGATATCGTTTTTGGTTACTTCCAACTCGGCTTTGGCAATATCCAGCGCCGCCTGCCGTTGATCAACCGTAGCCTCAAACGTCTGCGGATCAATCAGCGCCAAAAGCTGTCCCTTATCAACCTTGGTATTATAATCAACATAAATCTCGGCAATAATCCCCGAAACCTGCGTACCGATATTGACGGTCGAAATCGGATTGATAATCCCCGAGGCGGTAATCTTTTCCACAATATCACCCTTAAAAATTTTGGCCGTAACCAGATTATCATTTTTTTTATCGCAGCCCGAAAGCAAACCGGCCGATACCATACCGATAGCAACCATAAGCAGGGCTGTTTTGGCAAACTTTTGCATCGTCTTTCCCTTAAAATAAAACCGTTTTATATATAATAACGACAAATATATAAAAAAAGTTTTAAAAATAATGCTTGAACGAATCGCTTTTTTTGTCTACATTGACAAATGCATATTCTTATTAATTTTTATTATCAAACAGAGTTGGCGTCTGTTCTTGTCTGCGTTTGAATATGTACACAGTCATGATTAGACAAAAACTCAAAAAACATTCTTTATGGAAAAAAATTCTGAACAAGAACAAGCGATCCGCGAACGCTGGCGTCATCGCTGCCTGCTGAGGCAAATTGAACAACTTTTGCCTGTCGGCTATGTTGTTAAAAACAAAAAGCCGGTACAAAAACAAGTCCGCCGTGTAGATTCTCTTGGCTGCACCGTCTACTGGTCATCCTGGTGCAAGGATCCCGCCGGAGAAACCTACCTGGCTCTGCTTGATGCCGAAAAACACCGGCTGAAACTGATACCGGAGCAAATAATCAAAACGGAGTACTACATCCGTTCAATTTAACAAACTAAACGACAAAATATGGCAAAAGAAAAATTAAACAAAGCGCAGAATATGGCGCTTCAGGGACTGAACCTGCAAGAAAAGCTTAACCTGCTTCATGACTGGAAAAAAGAAGGAACCATTTCGCAAGAGCAATTCAACTTTTTTTCCAATCATTGGATAACCAGGGACGGCAAAAAAGCCCTCGGCACGCCGGACGCGTTAAAGCGGATGAACAACGAAAACCGCACCAGCGGCAAGATGGTGATTGAGATTGAGATGGAGAAGTTTTTAAACGCCCTCCAAAACAAGCTCAATCTGTATCTCACCCAGCGCAACCCGATACCGTTGAGCTCAAGAGAAAAACAAATCTTCTGGCAGTATATCACCAAATACAGCCAATACCGCTCCTTGAGCAACCGTATTTTGGTGCTGGCGCTGCGATACCCGGATAAGGAACTCAACGAAATGGCCGTTGAGTTGGTTAAGGCGAAGAAAAAGAACTCTCGCCTGCCGGACATCCACTTCTGGAGCTTGCTCTGGGCCGACAATCTGGTGCCGATGGACGCCGTCAGATTGATGCTGAAGAAAAGCAAGGACGGTTATGAAATTGACCCTTGTTTTTCTTCCACAACAATCAAAGACCTGCTGCCGTTAATTGAGGCACAGCGCGATAAAGAGATTACCCGCCTCAAATGGGCACAATCTCTTGAAGGCCGCGAGCGTGAGCGTGAAATCGCCCGCAAAACGAGGCGCCTTAACGCTTTCAACCTCCTGCTGGAGGCTGCCGGTCGATATGTTTAAGTCAGGATGAATCGTCTACCCCCGAAAGCTTTTTTTGCTTTCGGGGCTTTTTTTGTCTAAAAAAGGTTGCTTACAACGGATTTTTATGCCAAACTATTCCCTATGACCAAAAATTATTAATTAAAAACATATTTATTATGAGAAATTTCAGTGAACAAGAAAAGAAGCTTCTTTCCGGCGCCAATCCGATTGCGCGCTATTGGCTGGCCGAACAATTAAAAGGCCGTGCACTGACGGATAAAATTCGCAAAACCTTTATCTACCTTAATCTGGTAGAAGGCAATATCTATCGTAAATGGCATCAAAACTGCCGCGAGGATATGAAGCGGATCAAGCTGCACGACAGCCTGCCGGAATTATATGCCTATATATCCAAACCGGATGTATCGGTGGTTAAGGCTCTGGCCTCTGTCCAACGCAGATATGCCAAAGAAACCAGCAAAACCAGACAAAAGCAGATTGGTAAGATGATTGCCAAAATTCAGCGGCTGGCTTACAGCGAAAAGCTGTTGTACCGGAGAGCAACCGAACAATTT
>CASFJS010000033.1 GCA_949295085.1 uncultured Pseudomonadota bacterium | reverse complement strand
ACTTCCGTCCAGGCCAGACCGGTGGTTACGCCGATTTGGTCTTCATGCTCGGCCTCACCGAAACGATATTTGATGACGCCTAAATATTTTTCCAAATTTTTGGCATCAACCGTTATCGGCGATTTTTTCTTGTCTTTGTTTAATAAAATTTCTTTTACCGACTTGCGCGCGATAGTTGACAGCTCGCGCTCCAGATTGCGCACGCCGGCTTCGCGGGTATAGTAGCGGATAATGTCGCGCACGGCATCGTCTTTGATAAAAAGCTCGTGCCCCCCGACGCCGTTTTCTTTAAATATTTTCGGAATCAGGTGGCGTTTGGCAATTTCAATCTTCTCATCCTCGGTATAGCCCGACAGACGGATAATTTCCATCCTGTCCAGCAGCGGACGCGGCATATCCAACGAATTGGCGGTGGTCACAAACATTACATCGGACAAATCATAATCAACCTCAAGATAATGGTCGTTAAAGGCCACGTTTTGCTCAGGGTCAAGCACCTCCAGCAGCGCCGATGACGGATCGCCGCGGTAGTCGTTGCCGAGTTTGTCAATCTCATCTAACAAAAACAACGGATTGGTGGTTCCGGCTTTTTTCATGCCTTTGATAATCTTGCCCGGCATTGAGCCGATATAGGTACGACGATGACCGCGAATCTCAGCCTCATCGCGCATGCCTCCCAAAGAGGTGCGGACAAACGCCCTGCCCGTTGCCCTTGCAATGGATTTGCCCAGCGATGTTTTGCCAACCCCCGGAGGCCCGACCAGACACAGAATCGGCCCGCGAACTTTATCCGAACGCGCCTGCACGGCCAAAAATTCGACTATACGCTCCTTAACTTTATCCAAACCATAGTGATCGGCGTCCAATACATCTGTGGCATATTGCAGATCTTTATTGACTTTGGAACGTTTTTTCCACGGAATATCCAAAATCCAGTCCAGATAGTTGCGCACCACCGTCGCCTCGGCGGAATTTGGACCCATATTCTTAAGCTTTTTGACCTCGGAAAGCGCGCGCTCTTTGGCTTCTTTTGATAATTTTGTTTTTTCAATCTTGGCCATATAGGCGGCGATTTCGTCTTCATCATCACCGTCGCCAAGCTCTTTTTGAATGGCTTTCATCTGCTCATTCAGATAATACTCCTTTTGGCTCTTTTCCATCTGTTTGCGAACACGATTACGAATGCGGTTTTCAACTTCCAGCATGGTGATTTCGGCATCCATAAACCCTAAGAGCATTTCAAAGCGCTCGGATAACGACTTACCCTCCAACAGCGCCTGTTTATCGGCAATTTTCAGAGCCAAATGGGCGGCAATCGTGTCGGCCAGCTTGGTATAGTCCTCAATTTGGTTAACCGAGACCAAAACTTCCGGCGGCGTTTTTTTGGACAATTTAACGTATTCTTCAAACTGCGATAAAACCGCCCGGACAACACCTTCAAGCTCCGGGCTGTCTTCTTCGGCATCCGGCAGAATGGTGATATCGGCCACGGCCATATCCGTTCCGGGATCGATGTTGTCCAGCTTGACGCGTTCCAACCCCTCGACCAGAACCTTAACCGTGCCGTCCGGCAATTTTAGTAATTGTAAGACCGAACCCAACGTTCCAACGTGAAAAATATCGTCAGCCCCGGGATCCTCAATCCCCGGATCTTTTTGTGTGACCAAAACAATGTTTTGCTCCGTATCAACCGCTTTCTGCAGGGCATTAATCGACTTTGTCCGTCCGACAAACAACGGTACGATCATCTTGGGATATACAACGATATCCCGCAAAGGCAACAGAGGATATTTTTCTTTTCGGCTAACCATTTATCGACACCTTAAAAAATTATTTTCAACTCTTTTTATATAGGTTACAAATCAAATTTCTGCAACCCGGGTATATCAACTTTTGCCATATCCGGTGTTTTACATCAATCCGGCAGATATTTAATCCACAAAAAAATCTGTGTAATAAATCGTATTTGTGATTTTGTCGGACAAAGTTTGTTTGTATATTATTAAACAACTTAATTTATTTTGGAGGCTTAATTCATGGCGGTCAGAAACAAACCGGCTTATTCCAGTGATGATATTGATGTTGATGTTTCCATTACCCTCGGCACGGCCAACCTGCGGGTTTACCAGCTTTTGCGGTTGGGGCGCGGTGCCGTGGTCGAGCTTGACCGCAATATTGACGATAATGTTGATATTTACGTCAATGATGTTTTAATCGGCCACGGTGAAGTCGTGGTAACCGATGATGAAAACATCGGCATCAGTGTCACCGATACCCATCCTTAATTACAGAAAAAACCCATGGCATTAAAAAAAACATTAAGAAAAATCCTGAGATCCGATACCGTTATTCGCGTGTTGTCGTTTTTGCTGTTTGTTTATTCAAAAATCGTCGGCAAAACCTGTTGTTGGCGGCTGCACGGAATTGACGAAGCGCGGGCGGCGGTTAAGAATACAAACGCCGTGTGGGTTGCCTGGCACGCCAAAGCGACAATGATGCCTTTTTTTTGGCAAAAACTGTTTAACCGTAAAATGGCCGCTTTGGTTTCGCCACATCATGACGGCCAGCTTATTGCCCATTTTTTGCATTGGTTTCGTATTACGCCGGTCAGCGGCTCAACCAACGAAAACCCGAGACAAAGCGCTTTGGAGCTCATGCGCGCGCTGCAAAACGGTTATGATCTTTTTATCTCGCCGGACGGACCGCGCGGACCGCGAATGCGGATGAAAAAATCTCCGATTTATTATGCCCAAAAAACCGGAAAGCCGGTTATTTGCGCCTGTTTTAGCCTTAACCGTGCCGTTATTGTTGACAAAGCCTGGGATAAAACGATGATCTCTCTGCCTTTCGGCAGGGGAGTCTTTGCTTTGAGCGAGCCGTTGTATGTCCCGGCCGAATTAACGGATGATGAATTTGAAAAATACCGGTTAAAACTTGAAAATATGGCCAATGAACTGTCTGTGAAATGTGATCAAGAAGCCGGCAGAAAGCCGATCATGCCTGCCGATTTTAACGATATTAAAACAAAGAAGAGGTTTTTCTGATGTTTATTAGAATTTATAATGCCCTGATTACCGTTTTATATCCGCTGGTGATTAAACGCTATGTCGAAAAACGCAAGCAAAAGGGCAAAGAAGACATTACTCGTTTTAACGAGCGCATCGGCCGGCCGAAAATGCCGCGCCCCGAAGGCAAACTTTTTTGGCTGCACGGTGCCTCCGTCGGCGAATCGATTTCGATGTTGCCGCTGATTAACCGGATTTTGGAAACTTACCCTGATGCTCATGTGATGGTGACAACCGGCACGGTCACTTCGGCCGATGTCATGCAAAAACGCCTGCCGGAACGGGCTTTTCATCAGTTTATACCGATTGACAACCCGATATTTACCACCCGCTTTGTCAAATATTGGCACCCTGACGTTGCCTTATGGTTTGAGTCGGAGTTTTGGCCGGCGGTCTTGTCTTCCATCAGGCGCAAAAATATTCCGCTGATTTTGATTAACGGTCGTATATCCAACAAAACTTTCAAACGCTGGCAGCAGTTTGACTTTATCTGTAAAGAGCTTTTGGACTGTTTTGACCTCTGCCTCGGACAATCTGAGGAAGACGCCTACCGCCTGCGGGTATTGGGTGCCAAAGATGCCGTTTGTCTCGGAAACCTCAAATATGCCGGCCTGCCGTTGCCGATTGATGAAAAAGCCAAAAAAGAATTACTAAAACAAATCGACAAACGTCCGCTATGGCTGGCAAGCTCTACTCATGATGATGAAGAAATCCGCGCCGCCAAAGTCCATAAACGGCTTAAAGAAAAATTTCCGGATTTGCTGACCATCATCGCGCCGCGACATCCCAATCGCGGGGCGGAAATCGCCGCGGAAATCAATAAGCTCGGCCTGACGACGGCGCTGCGTTCGGAACAAGAAAAAATTACCCCGAAAACAGATATTTATATTGCCAATACCATCGGCGAGATGGGGTTGTGGTATGATATTGCCGATATTGTGTTTATCGGCGGGTCGCTTATTCCGCACGGCGGGCAAAACTTTATTGAGCCGTCGCGTGTGCGCGACGCTGTAATCGTCGGTCCTCATATGCACAATTTTACCGACGCTATGTCGCGCGCAAAGAAAGCCGATGCCGTTATGCAGGTGTCCGATACCGAAGAACTCGGCAATCTGGTCGGCGAACTTTTGGATAACAGAAATCTGCTTGAGGCCAAGCAATCGCTGGCTTATAACTGGGCCGCCAGCGAAACCAAAGTGCTGGACGGTATTATGGACAAGATTAAGGCGTATTTTTGACGATGAAAACACCGGCGCACTGGCAAGACAAAAACATTATTGCGGCGGCGCTGTTGCCGTCGGGGTGTTTGTATGCTTTGGCAACATGGTTGCGGATGCGTTTCGGACGGCCGCGTAAAACGGGTGTTCCGGTTATCTGTGTCGGTAATCTGACTGCCGGCGGCAGCGGCAAAACACCTGTGGCCATCAGTCTGGCCAGACTTTTGCAACAAGCCGGTAAAAAGCCGTTTTTTGTTTCCCGCGGCTACGGCGGCAAGCTGCAGCATATAATGGTTGATTTGGGTCAACATACCCCGCGACAAGTCGGCGATGAGCCTTTGCTCTTGGCTGCGGCCGCCCCGACAGTGGTGGATAAAGCGCGTTTTGAAGGTGCCGAGATGGCCATCCAGAACGGTGCCGATGTGATTATTATGGACGACGGTTTTCAGAATCCGTCGTTATATAAAGACAAGTCGCTATTGGTGATTGACGGTGCAGCCGGTATGGGCAACCTGTGGCCGGTTCCGGCGGGACCGATGCGCGAATTTTTATCGCAAGGTATCAAGCGCGCCGATGCCGTCATTATGCTCGGCGAAGACAAACATAATCTGTTGCCTAAGTTTAACGGACTGCCGGTTTTTAAGGGGGATGTCGTGCCGGTCAGACCTGTATGTGATAGGCCGCACGCGATTGCCTTTGCCGGTATCGGGCGGCCGCAAAAACTTTATCAATCGCTTGAAGATTGCGGCGTTACGCTGATTAAGACCAAGGATTTTGCTGATCATCATTTTTATAGCCGTGAGGAACTTATGCGGCTGATTGATGAGGCCAAAGAGCTTAATGCCGCGTTGTTTACGACATCTAAAGATATGGTCAAAATTCCGGCGGATCTGCGGCCAAACTTCAATGTGTTGGAAATTGCCGTCAAGTGGCAGGATGAAGCCGCACTCAAGCGCTTTTTGCTGGGATAATATTTTCAAATTATTATAAACAGCAGGATATTTTTCGGCACTTTTGTGCCTCAGAATGACAGGAAATTTAAAATATCATTCCTGTCTGTGAAATTCTTGACTTGCACAAGGGTGACAGGTTCTCATGTTACTTTTGTACGGACAAAAGTAACCAAAAGCCGCAGGGAGGCTCGCTTCTTTAGACGGTTTTGCCAACGCCGGCATGTCAGTCAATATAACTCGGCGCCTGTTTCAAGGCGCCTCAGACAAACATATTGACAAG
>CASFJS010000032.1 GCA_949295085.1 uncultured Pseudomonadota bacterium | reverse complement strand
CTGACTCCGGCATTGCAAAACCTAATCGCTCGCATTCCCGGACCCTGTGGGTTATTCTTTTTGTAACCGCCTAAGCGGCTTATGTGCGGCTTTGGGTGACCGATAAAATTTAAACGGTCATTCCTCTGAGGCTTTTAGCCGAGGATCAGGAATCTTCCGCTTATATTAAAAACAGTTGAAGATGCCTGAGCCAAGGCAGGAATGCTTGGCAAGGCGGCATGACATTTTTTATTGCTTGCCAAAGGCGGAGGGACAGGGTTTTTACGGTGGATAAGGGCACGGCAGTTTGAAGATTATGTCAGGAAAATAGGCGGTATCGGAAATTATTGCGTAAAAGTCATTGCAATTAATTGAATCTTTAATATTTTTTGCTATTTTGCAGATAACTTTGCAAAATATTGTTTTTTAAGGATAGGAAAAACAGATGGAAACACAGGTTTTACAAGAAGTTGCCAGCAACAGCTCGATGTGGGATTTATTGTGGGCATCGGATATGGTGACCAAGGCTGTTTTGGTCGGGCTTATATTTGCCTCGGTTTGGTCGTGGGCAATTATTTTTGAAAAATTTGCCACATTGCGGCAGCTTAAAGCCAAGA
The DNA here is from genome assembly GCA_949295085.1 of uncultured Pseudomonadota bacterium. Taxonomy (GTDB): domain Bacteria; phylum Pseudomonadota; class Alphaproteobacteria; order RF32; family CAG-239; genus CAZU01. The sequence goes on along the minus strand of CASFJS010000032.1, from coordinate 5,988 downwards.
CGGCGAAGTTTGAGGAGCAGTTTTGGTCCGGCGGATCGCTTGACCGCCTGTATACGGCGCTGGGCGCACATCCGAACGAGCCGATGGCCAATATGTTTGTCGGGGCGATGCGGGAGTGGAAGCGCACCAATATCCTCAAGTCAAAAACCGACCGCGGGTTGCGCGGTGTGTCGTTGCAACAGCGGATTGAAAAAGCGATGATGGTATCGATGGACAAAGATTTGGACGCGTTGGAAACAAGGCTCGGTTTTTTGGCTTCGACCGGATCGGTGGCGCCGCTGGTGGGACTGTTTGGCACGGTTTGGGGTATTATCAACAGTTTTAATGCCATTGCTCTGACCCAAAGCAACTCGTTGTCGGCGATGGCTCCGGGGATTGCCGAGGCATTGTTTACCACGGCGTTTGGTTTGATTGCGGCTATTCCGGCGGTGGTGGCGTATAACAAAATATCGTCGGATTTGGATCGTTATGCCAAAAAGCTTGAGGCATTTATGTCGGAGTTTTCGACCATTTTGTCGCGTGAGATTGACGATACGGCCATCAGAGCCGAAATGGCGGGAGAATAGCCATGATGATTAACACGCGCCGGCGGTCGACCCGTTATCACCTGAACTCGGAAATCAACATTACCAATCTGATGGATGTGATGATGGTGTTGCTGGTGGTGTTTATGGTGGCGGCGCCGCTGATGACCTCCGGTATTGCACTGGACCTGCCTAAGGTCGGCGGTAAAGCCTTAGAGGGTGAAGATACATCCATCAATGTCAGCGTGGATGAAGAAGGCTATTATTATATCGGGCAGACGGAAGTTGCGGCCGATAAGATTGTTGAAAAACTTAATGCCATCAGGGACCAGAACAGCTCGGTTACGGTGACCATATCCGGTGATGCCGGCGCGGAATACGGCAGGGTTATCGGCCTGATGGCATTGTTGAAAGAGGCCGGATTTGACAAGGTCGGCTTAAGAACCGAACCGCGGCCGCGTAAAAAATAGGAAGCAACACGGACAAATGACCTCGGGGCTTAAAAAATCATTGGCGTTGCATCTGGCAGTTTTTTTGCTGTGGGTGATTGACGTGCCTATGTTCTGGTGGAATCGGCCAAGCATAGGACAGGCACCGATTATCGTTGACCTGAAGGATGTCAAGATTTCCGAGATGACCAATCTGCCGCCGAAAGCTAAGTTTGGCAAAGAAGACAAGGCTGCCAGCACGGTTAAACGCAAGGTTGAAAAAAACTATACCAAAGAAGAAGCAAAACCAGCGCCCGAGCCGGAGCCGAAACCGCAAAAAGCTTCCGAACCGGAGCCAAGGGCGGAAGAAAAAGCGCAGCCCGAACCGCCGAAAAAAGATTTTTTGGCGCCGCCGCAGCCTAAAAAGCCAAAAGTAAAACCGCAGCCGCAAAAGCCCAAGCCGCCGGCACCGAAACCGGCAGCCAAGAAGCAACCGGAGCCCAAAAAACAAGCCCCGAAAAAAGCCGAGGACAAAGCGCCGCAGCTGGCTAATCCGTTAAAAAGCCTGCTGGCAAGCGTTGACGCGCTGGAAAAAGCCGAGGTGAAGTCCGAAACCGCGACGATTAAGGAGGGAACGGAGGTTGCCAATATGGGGGTTGAAGGCGGTGTCGGCGGATCGTATTTCAGCGAATTGTCAATATCGGAGATGGACGCGCTGGCCGGTCAGCTCAGAGCGTGTTGGAATCTGGACCCCGGAGCGATGGGTATTGAGGATATGATTGTCGAAATTCGCGCCGAGCTCAGCCAGGACGGCAAGCCGATGAAAGTCGAGGTCAAAGATCAGGGGCGTTATCGCAGCGACAGCCATTTTCGCTCGGTGGCGGACAGCGCGGTGCGGGCGGTTTATATCTGCGCGCCGTATAAGATTTTGTCGGAAAATTATGCCGAAAAATATGATGAATGGCGGGTTTTGCGTCTGAGATTTAATCCGATTGACAAGTCGGTGCAATAAAGGAGCGGCAGATGAAAAAAATCAAGAAAGTGGCGATCGTGTCGCCATCGGTGATGTTGTCGGAGCGGCCGTTTAACAGCGAAAAATGGCTGGCGTATTTACAGGAAGATTTGGGGCTTGAGACGGTGCTGACGCCGACGGCGCTTACGGGAACAAAATTAGAGACTTTTCAGGCCAAAGACAAGGCGCGCGATATTATGGCAGCTTATGCCGACAACAGTATTGACGCGCTGATTGCGGTGCATGGCGGCGCGGCGGCATTGAGAGTTTTGGAATATCTTGATTTTGAGGTTATTCGGAGGCATCCGAAACCGATCATCGGATTTTCGGATACGACATCGTTACAGTTTGGCATTTTCGGCCGGACGGGGCAGGCGTATATTACGGGATTTTTGCCGGAGTATGATTTCAGGGACGGCCGGATTGCCGCACAAACTGATGAAGATTTGCGGCGGGTGTTGGCCGGCGAGAAATTTGACGCCGTTTCGGGGGAGTGTGTTCATTCGGGCGTGGCCGAAGGGGTGCTTATCGGCGGCAATATGTCGACAATATCGGATTTGTCCGGTACGCCGTATTATCCGGATTTGACGGATAAGATATTGTTGCTGGAGGATGAGTGTGAGCCGGCTTACAAGCTTAAACTGATGTTGACGCAACTCAAATATAATCCGACTTTCAGCGGGGTGAAAGGTATTGTGTTCGGGCAGTTCACGGATTGCAGCGACCATGCGACGCAGGGCACGGTGGTCAGTGTGGCGGAGGATTTTGCCGCGCAGGTTGAGCTGCCGATGATTAGAGATTTTGATTATGGGCATATCAAAGGACGGCGGGTGTTGACCTGCGGGGTGAAGTACCGGCTGGATGCGGCGTCGCGGCGGCTGGAACAAATCGGCGAATAGCGCAAAAAAAAACTTGATTTATGTTTTTTTATACTATATAAATCGGGAAGATTTTGTAGGGGTATAGCTCAGTTGGTAGAGCATCGGTCTCCAAAACCCCCAATTGATTTTTCCAAGTATTTAAATTTCCTACATTTTTATTGATTTTTCAATACGTTTAAGCAAAAAATTTTTTTTGCTTGGCGTACTTAGGCGTACCTAGGCGCACTCGTTTTTTCTAACTTTTTGGGTAGTATACAGGGTTATGAAAACAACGATACGGAGTTTTAGAAAATGGTTAAAAGTTTTCCAGGGGTACGCACAAAAGAATGTATCCGCAACAATAAAAAAGATGTTTATTTTTCTATTCGCTATACGCGGAACGGTAAACAGTATGAAGAAAGCATCGGCTATAAATCGGAAGGATTTACGGCAGCTCAGGCTTATGAAATTTTAAGTGAATTAAAACGCGATATAAAAACTGGTAAAGCACTTTCTTTAAAAGAGAAAGCCGAACAACGCGAACAGGAGAAAATGGCTAATGAGGCGGCAAATATGACGTTCTCAGAGCTTTTTGAAGAATATTACCAACCCCATATTCAAAATAAAGATAGAAAATCAACCTATGATAGGGAAGTCCATTTATATAAAAAGTGGTTAAAGCCTATTTTGGGTGGTGTTAAGTTAAACCTCATTAGCCGCATTAGCCTCATAAGGTTGTTGCAACCTATGGAGAAAAAGCGTTTATCCAACCGCACAAAGAATTATGCCATTGCTTTAACGCGGCAGGTTTTCAATTTTGCTATTAGAAACGAACTTTTTGCAGGAGATAATCCGGCAGCAAGATTTGACGAACTGAAAAAAGAAGATAATCGCCGTATGAAGTTTCTTTCAGATGAAGAATTAAACAATCTTTTGGAAGAACTTAAAAAACGTAGTTATTCCGTTTATTTAATGGCGCTCATTTCCGCTGATAGCGGGTTACGAGCCGGAGAAATTTTCAAATTAACGTGGGCAGATGTAAGCCTTGAAGAAAAAATGTTGTTTTTGCGTGATACCAAAAACGGCAAGAATCGTTTTGCCTATATGACAGACCGTGTTGCAGAAGAATTTTCTAAACTAAAACAAGGCGAAGGAAATGAATTTGTCTTCCAAAGTAAAGCTGGAGGCAAGATTGAACACGTTTCACGGACTTTTGAAAGAGCTGTTAAGGCACTAGGCTTAAACGACGGTATTACCGACCGGCGACAAAAAGTAGTCTTCCATTCTTTGCGGCATACTTTCGCAAGCCGATTAGTTCAAAAGAGAGTTTCTCTTTATGAAGTAAAAGAGTTATTGGGGCATTCAGATATTGCAATGACACAACGCTATTCGCATTTGGCTAACGAAACGCTACGTGAGGCTGTTTCTAAACTGAATGACTAAAAAGAGAAGTTTTACCAAATTATTTTGTCTATTATTGCAAAAGAAATGCTTTGAAAATTTATTCTGCAAAAACAATATGTTACTTTGCAAATTTTAAAATGAAAAGCAGAATCGACTTTATTGTCTTTAACGAGCCATAAAGGAGTAAAAAAATGGCAAATTCTAGACAAAAAACGATAGCGGAAAAAATAACAAAATTGGTTGCGAAAATTGAGAGATTGCCTCAACCATTACCGGAAAAATTTTTAAAGCAATATGAGCAGAAAATTTTAGCCTATGCTCCATTAATTAGTCGAGTAAAGCTTTGTGAGATTACACCTCTCAATGCTCATACTTTGAAGAACCTTGATTTAAGAAAGGAAGGAATAAAAAATCCTCTTCACGATCCTAATAACAATCAAGTCATATATGAAGTGGAGGAAGCTGTTGCATTTTTACGGTATATTTATTGCGATAAGCCAAAGCAAAAAATTGAGAAAGCTCAAAAGGAATTGGAAGAGCTAAAAAAGGAACAAGCAAATTCAATTTACCCACAAGGATTTAGTTATAAATAAAACAATGGAGAAATAAAATGAAGATGAAGAATCTTTTAATTGAAAAACAAGAGAGAGAGGCGCAAGCCTCTCCACTCCCAAAACGAGAAGATACGGCAATATCTTCTCAGAACATAAACAAAATCTTGGAAACTGGTAATTTCTTAGATATTGCTATGTTTTACACAGAACATAATATTAAAGTCTTTCCAGTCAAAAGGCAAGACAAAAAGCCATTGTGCGCTAACGGTTTTAAAGCTGCAACTACGGATAAAGTCGTATTGCAGGAATGGAATAAAAAATTCCCCGATTGCAATATCGGCATTTCGACCGGACAAATCAACAATATTTTTGTTGTCGATATAGACGGTGAACAAGGTTTTGAATCTTTAAACCGCCTAGAACTTATCTATGGCAAACTTGATGCTCCGACCGTAAAAACCGGCAAGGGCAAGCACCTATATTTCAAAATGCCTGAAAATGTAGAGCTAAAATGTAGTACAAGCAAAATTGCCGACCACATAGATATTCGAGCTAATGGTGGTTATGTGGTTGCACCACCCTCAATTCACGAGAATGGACACCGCTATACTTGGGAAAACTTTGTTTCTAATCAAGATTTTCCCGATGCTCCCAGTTGGTTAATCTCTTTGATTATCAATGCCGAAAAACAACCTTTGCCCGTTTCAGGTGTGCTGGAAGAAATCTCAAACGCGCCGCAAGGACAGCGCAACGATACACTCTATAAGCGTTCTATCAGCCTTATAGGACGTGCAAAAAAGGAATTTTTAGATATGGAAGAAATTAAACAAAATATTATAAATGCCGCTATACTGTCCGGATTATCAAAAGAGGAATCTATTAAAACCTTTGAGAATGCTCTGAGGTTTGTGGAAGAAAATTGCAATATTCCGACAGATTCTGAACCTGATATGGATATTCTCAAAACAAAGGATTTATTGCCCGCACCAACCCTAAATACAAAAATATTTAAAGGGCTGGAAGATTGGGTAACTCAAACGGCTAAAAATACAAATGCGCCTGTTGATTATGTCGCTTTTTCATTGTTAGCAGGTGCAGCAGGAGTTGTCGGATTATCCCGCACCATTTCAACACAAACCGATTGGGTACAACATTGTTGTTTATGGATAGGAATCGTTGGAGAACCAAGTTCTGGTAAAAGTCCTG
>CASFJS010000031.1 GCA_949295085.1 uncultured Pseudomonadota bacterium | reverse complement strand
GCCCTGTCAGACCGTCATGCGCCCTTAAGGCGTTCGCTGGCACCATTAGGGTTACACCCTTAAAGAAGAACCACCGGCTAGGCCGGTGGGTTCCTTTTTGTATAAATTTATATTCCGTTTTTTAAGTTGTACGTTTTTAATCAAGAAAAAATACAGCCAAAAATTATTGATTGCATTAATCCGGGCGATAGAAAGTGCAACCTTTGCCACCGGGGCGAATGCCCTTTTTGTACATATCGTAGCTTTTGGCAATATGACCGAGATCCAATGCGCGGTAGCCTTTTAAGGCCAGATCATAAGCCAGAATTGTTGCCGTCGGACCCAGAATAGTGAGGATGAGTTTGCTTTTGTCAATCTGCAGGGCGCGGCTTAAAATATCGTCATATTCTTCAAAAGCATTGCGGCTCGGTCCGTAAAGGTATTCAACCGAGCGGGCGTTATCAAAGATATTGTAAGTTATCTTGTCAAAGACGGTGCGGCCGGTGATTAGCACGACATCTTTATCTTCCCAAATATGGCGGAAAGAAGCAAAATAGCTTTCAAAATCGTCGTTGTCATGATAAGAATAAGCCAGAGACACTTCCGCCGCATAGTATGTCTGCCGCAGATTGATAAAAGACAACAAGACCTTGCGGAAACGTTTGCCTTTTTTGAGCCAAAAGCGGCTGTTTTCAGGGGTGATATCATCATCAATTTTAAAAGCAATGCGGGGAATGCCAACCATGATGTCGGCGTGGCTGCTTCGTAAAACCTCAATCAAACGGCGGCGGAGTTCCAGCGAGCTTTTTTGAAAAGGCGCGTGTTTGCCGCGTATCATATTAAGTTCACCGTCGCCGAATCGGCAAATACTCAGCGGCGGAACGGAAAAAGCCAGTGTCCGGAGGGTTTCGCCAATATCTTTGATGACAGGGGCGGCGGATTTTGTTTTGCGCTGCTGCCGAAATCTGCAAACCGTATTCAGCAGTGTGCAGGTTAACCGGAGTATTGGCTGAGGCAAAAACATGAGAGTATCTTCCCGTGGTTGAAACATGTTTTTATTATATGTGATAATTATTTATAAGTCATAAGTTGTTGGGGTTTATCCAAAAGAAAAAATATGTTCGATAATTTTGGTTGAATACGGCAACACTTTATAATATAGTTTTGTCAGTTTATCTGTAACAGTTGATGGAGTTTTATCGTGCCGGCCAATCAGACTTCACCCAAAAGAATAATTCATTGTACCAATTTTAATTATGTTAAGCGCGGTGGTTGTTATATGAACATGGCACCGTATAAAATTTCCAACGGGCTCATTCGCAACGGGCATCAGGTTTTGGATTTTTCCGACAGGGATTTGAACAAGGTCTATTCGGTGTTCGGCAAACTTAAACAGCTTGGCAACAAGGCCTTTAATAAGTTGTTTTACCAATATTGTCTGGACACCAATCCGGACGGGCTGATTATTGCGCATATTGATTTGATTAAACCGGAAACATTGGCCGCGGTGCGCAAGGCGCTGCCAAATATGAGGGTGTTGGAGTGGAATGTCGATTGTATTAATCCGCGGATTGTGCCGAGCAATATCGCGCATATTAAATCGCGGATTGATCTGGTTGATTGCACGATTATTACCACGGCAGACAAAGAGCTTTTGCGTCAGTTCGATGCCAAAAAACACAAGGTCGGGTTTATGCCGAATCCGGTTGATGCCTCGATTGAAAAGGGGCGGGCGTTTGAAATTGAAAATCCGGAATGGGATTTTGTGTTTCCGGCATCGCCAAACAGCGTACGGGAGTTTGGCGACAGGTTGATGAAGACATCGGATATCGTGGCGCGGATTGCGTCGCATATTGATATGAACAAAGTTTTGTTTTCCAAGACGATGAATGACACGCTTATCGGCGACAGGTATAACTATGTGATGGCGCATTCGGCAATGGGGTTGTGTTTAAACCGCAGCAGTCATGACTACCTGTATTCATCGGACAGAATGGCGCATCTGGCCGGAAACGGCAGTCTGGCGATTATTGATTCGCATTCGGGATTCGGTGATTTGTTCAGCAGGGACGAAATGGCCTTTTATGATGATGAAGACGGTTTGTACAAGGTTATTGATTATTTTCGCAAAAATCCGCAGGAACGGATGCGCGTGGCCAAAAACGGCTGGAAAAAATACCATGAATTGTTTAACGAAAGGCTGATTGCCAAGTATATTGCCGACTTGTTGTTTGACACATTTGACCCCAAAGATTATCCCTGGCCGACGATTGTTGAATAAAGGTGTGCGGAAGTCTGGATTAATGACATGTATTGGGTCTGTTGTGAGAAGGGAAAAGCAGGTGGTGATGCCGGCGGCTTGTTAGCAACGTGTCAGAGCGTTTGACAGCCGCTTTTTTTTGGGCTACAAGTTTTTTCGGGTTTCTTACTTATCGGGAGTAATCTGAGTTGATGGAAAAGCTTGAATATCTGTTTACACATCACGCCGTTTTGTCGCAAGAGGCTATGTGGGGTATCTTCGGCGTGGTGGTGCTGGCATTGTTGTTTTTTGACTTGTTTATTTTTAACCGCAAAAACGAGGTGCCCAATTTTACGCACACGCTGGTTTTGTGTATTTTATATATCGCGGCGGCTTGCGTTTTCGGCGTGTTTGTGATGTATGAAGAAGGTGTTGACAAAGGTATGGATTTCTTTACCGGCTTTTTGGTCGAAAAAAGCCTGTCGTTGGACAACATCTTTATTATGTCGCTGGTGTTTGCTTCCATCGGTGTGCCGCGCCAGTATCAACACCGCGTGCTGTTTTGGGGCATCTTGGGGGCGATTGTGATGCGGGCGCTGCTGATTTATGTCGGCGAGGCGCTTATCAGCAACTTCCACTGGGTGCTTTATATCTTCTCGGCGATATTGGTTTATACCGGCGTCAAAATGCTGGTGGTTAAACATGATGAGGAGCCCGATTTTGAAGAGTCCCGCGTTTTTAAGATGGTGTCGAAGATTTTTCACGTTACCGGCAAAATTCACGGCGAACATTTCTTTGTCAAAGAAAACGGCAAGCATTATATTACGCCGCTGTTTTTTGCGTTGATTGTTATTGAAACAATGGATGTTATCTTTGCTTTGGACAGTATTCCGGCCATCTTTTTGATTACGCAGGATGTGTTTGTGGTTTATACCAGCAATATTTTTGCCATTCTTGGTCTGAGGGCGCTGTACTTTCTGCTGGAGGCCGTGGTGCACAAATTTAAGTACCTTAAACCGGCGCTGGCGATTATTCTGGTGTTTATCGGCTTGAAGATATTTATTCCGAAGTTGTTCGGTATTGAGCTGGAGGCCTGGCATTCGTTGACGGTAACTTTCGGGCTGCTGTTTGCGGGAATCGGTTTTTCGATTTACAAAGCCAAAGAAACGGCCTAAACAGCGGTTTGTGTCGAGGCCGCTTAACAAAAAAGCCTTTCCGTTGCTGCGGAAAGGCTTTTTTTGCAAGTTTAGTACTGCATGGGATATGATTCAGGGGCTTTTGCTTCGCCGAGAAATTGTTTATAACAATTGGGAAAATGTCCCATATCCAGAGCTTGATATCCGTTATCGGACAATTCTGTCGCAAGGATAGTGGCTGTAGGGCCTGCGCAAATGAAAAACAAATATTCTTTAGGATAGTTTAGGCATTCCGAAAGAATACGATCATATTCTGCATACGCAGAAGTGGCGGGAATATGAATTTCGTGTTTTGATTTTATATTATCAAACAGACGATCATCGTAGAAAAAACGTCCGTTTTTAGGAACAACAAACACGATATGCCTGTTTGACCATATGGATTTTAATTCTTGAACAGGTAGCTCATAAAATACAGCATCCCTTGAAAAGAATGAGTTGCCGTAGTTTTTTTGAGTGAAGAAATTTTTTAATGTTTCCCACCTGTTGAGCCAATACCATTGCCAGAAAGAAATATTTTTGTAAAAATTTTTGATGTTGTTGTGTTCGGCATTAAAGGGAGGAATGGCAACAATGAGTTTTTTTGAACTCTTGCGCGATAAAATGGATAACAATTTTTTAGATAGAACAGGGCATGACTTTTGATAGGGGTCATCAGCGTTGTGGTTAAGAGCAATGTCAAATTCGGCATCGCCGAAACGGCAGAGGCTCGCACCGGATTTAATTTGTTGTAACATTTTTGATAGAGGCATTATTTTGGGAAAATTTTGAGCAATATGGTCTAATTGCTCTTGCTCATAGAGAGAAATTCTTTCTTTTGGCTTGTAACTAAAAACGCGAATTCCCAGAATATAAATCTTCTTTTTTCCGGAAAAATTTTTTATTTTGAAGATAAATTTGGAAAACTTTTTGAAAATTTTTTTTATTAATATTTTGCTGGTCTTTTTTTCTTTTTGTATTTCCTGGAGTTGCTTTTGCCGCATGATATCATAAATATGTGGTAATTTGGCGCATTCAGCCCACCAAATATCATTATGCCATTGACCAATTGTTTTGGCTCCTTCCGGTTTGAAACCTATATAATGCAAAACAGCGTAATTTTCCAAATCGTCTTTCAGACTTTCGGGACTCTGATGTAATATTTTACGGTATTTTTCACAGTACTCCGGTGTGTAATAAGCCCCGCGGTTATATTTCATTGGCAAATATTTGATTTTGTTGCGACAAATAATGTTAATTGTATCTTGGTCAAAGATAGGGACTTGATGTTTAGCTATAAATTCAAGACATTGTTCTGAAATGTGTTGTTTTCGCATTTCTTCCAGATTTAGTACCAGCATACCAGAATTTATGTAGCGGCAGTGATTAAACAAATCGTAGACACCATATTCTTGATAAAGTTCTATGTCCGGTTTAGGATACCAGTAGTCTACAACACCGGCAACAGGATAGCCTGTTATATCAATTTCATCAAGCTCAAGCAGATCTTTGGTGAATATGATATCGGTGTCAAAATAAATAATTTTTTTTATATGAGGAAACAATAAAGGAGCCAGGAGTCTGTAATAAAATATTTTTTGCCAGTTTTGAGCTACTTTTGTATCTTTTAGTAAACTATCAGGTGGTACGGTGAAATCTATCCGGCTACCGGGAAAGGGGATAAGCAAATCTAACAATTGGCTTTTTATGGCATTATCAACATCTGACGGACAGACAATATGAATATTATAGGCACATTTGTTATGGGCTGATCGCAATAAACTAGCAATGGCAACTGAGGCTTGCATCCAAGCATTGCGATTGAAGCAAAACATAATATCAATATTTTTCATTATGAAACCTTTCTATTTGATAAAGAAATTTTTAATGTGATTATCAGTTGTTGTAATGTGATATTTTTTAATTTCTTGCGTAATGAGAGCCCCGGTTGCTTTTAAATATTCTTGATTGAGGTTGAGGGTACCATTTTTGTATCCTTCGTAAAAATATCGCCAATGATTTCCAACATTTTTTCCTAGTTTTTTGTTGCGTTCGTATGCTGCGCCTCCGGTTATCATTTTTTGTTTAAATTGTGCTAACCCTCTTATATTAAAGTGAAAAATCTGTATGGAATTACTTATTAGTTTTTCGCAATTGTATATCATATCGCAATTATGATTCCCCATATGTATCATTTTGTAGTCAGATGCTCTGATAATTATTTTTGGAATAGAAACGGAGAATTGGTTAAATTTTGATAATTTTTTTGTTGTTTGCAAATTTTTGAGCAATTTCTTGGGAAAATTGCGAATTACTTTTTGTGTGTTGAGTTTCCAATCTTCGTTTTGTGATAACATGGTAAAAATAGGAACAAAGATTTTATTATTTTGCACATTGAGGCTTTCTTTGATATTTTTGTCCGAATACCAAAATTCATCGGCGTCGGCGTTTATTATCCAATCGGCATGGTAGCGGTTACGAGCTATGATATCCATACGATGAACCCATTCAGCTTGCGAAAAATCTTGAGAAGTTTCTGTTATAGATTCGAGTATCCATCCTTTTTGTTTATATTTTTCAATAATTTGAGGTGTTTTATCATCGGACATATTATCCGTGATAATAAAAGCATCAACCCCCATTTGTTTATGAAAAATCAGATTTTCTTCCAGAATATCTTCTTCGTTTTTAACCAAAAGAGTCATAATTAACAGAGGGCGAGGGGGATTAACGAAACTGACTATATGCTTTTCGTGTTTATTCTTTTGGTGTTGGTACTCAATTTTGGGTATAAAGTATTTTTTTGCTAAAAGTTTTATTCTTTCAAATATTGGAATATATTTCTGCGCTTGGTATTTTGCTAAAGAGGCGTGTTTGTTACAGATGTATTGATGAAAAGTTTTTACTTTTGCTGGCGAAAGATTGTAATTGTGGGAATTTTCGTGACGTCTGTAAAAAAATAAAGTTTCGTCGATGCGATAAAATTCTTTACCATCTTCAATAAAATTTAGCCAAAAATCCCAGTCTTCATAGCCGTTATTATCAGAAGTATCATATCCGCCGTATTTTTCCCAGTCTTTTTTTGCGTAAAGAGCTGAACAAACAATACAATTTTTGTTTAACATATTTTGTTTATCAGGGAGGGGTAATTTAAATAACCCTGATGCAGAATCAAAAAATTCGGTTTGACTGTACACAACGTCAAAAATACCTTGCCGGATGATGTTGTATAGTTTTTCAAGGCATGTTGGTGCAATTTTATCATCACCGTCTAGCGGAAATATATATTTACCGCGAGCTTGTCTAATACCATTGTTTCTGGCGTGAGAAACGCCTTGATTTGGCTGATTGATATAACGAATTATTTTGGGGTAGCTATGCAGATATTTTTTGATAATGTTTGATGAATTATCGGTCGATCCGTCATTGATAATGATAATTTCATATCTCTCAAAAGTTTGTGCAATTGCCGAATCTAAACATTCGGCAATATATTTTTCCTGATTATAGCAAGGAATAATTATGCTTATTAAGGGGGGGGGAAATGCTTAGACATCTCAAGACACCTCTTTGATTTTAATGACAGATTTTAAGCGGCAGAGCAAAATAAAGCTCAATAGATAAATTTTGGTTTGGTTGGCTTTTGTAACAACCGTAAGCAACGGAATAAAACCAAACAGGCGGACAAAGGTCGTGTGTTTGGCTTTAAGCAAAAATTCGTTGTATAGCACCGGATGCTGCGCTTTAACGAAAGCCCACACGGCAAGGGTTGCCTGTTGCATTTTATCAAATTGGGTGTGAGACGTATTGGTCGCATGATCGCGGTAATACAGCAGAATCTCATCATTGATGTTATAAAAACCGGTGTGGGATATCAACCGGCAAAAC
>CASFJS010000030.1 GCA_949295085.1 uncultured Pseudomonadota bacterium | reverse complement strand
TAAAATAAAAACCACGTCACCCCGCCTTTGGCAAGCAACAAAACCTGTCATTCTGAGGAGTGTTTCTTTTTCTGTCATTCTGAGGGACGAAAGTCCCGAAGAATCTAAGGGAGATCCTTCGCTGCGCTCAGGATGACAGAAACGAACCATGTCCCCCGCCTTTGGGCAAGCATTCTTCCCGAGGATAAGGAGCCTTCCGCTTTTTATGGCAAAAAATCGCGCCTCAAAATTACAAGAAACTTTTGGGCTTATTCACATAACGCGCTGAAAATACGCAACAAAAACCTCTTGCCTCCCCGCGCGATTCTGTGATATACTAAAATTGTACTTATAGAATTAATTTATTATTAAAATAGTTTCCGCCCGCAGTCATTACTCATAAGTACAATGATCAAGCGTGACGGAAACAACTTCGGCAGGACGCCGGATTGAAAAAATATCTTGTCGGAAATTTATATTGATTTATCGGGCAACGTTGCTATTTTGCCCCACGGTTGAAGAACAGTAGACTGTGACTTAAAATTAAATCAATCCCTGAATGAAAGACCTGAGAATCTACCAGTCCTCAATCCTGCTAAAGCAAAAAATCACACACTATGGCACAGAACAGCAACAGCAACGCCATAAACACCACCGCCATCCTCACCAACGAGGAATGGCTCAAAGAAAACAACCTCGGAAACGAGGTTTTCACGGAGTGGTTGCTCCGGAAAATTGGCCGCTGGGACAGCGCCCAATACCTCCGGAAGACCTGCCAGTGGGTCGGTACCGGATATAAGACCTACTACTACCGTTTAACGGTAGGAAACAAGGTCTACGACGCCTCCTATCAGGTCACCGGGCCCCGGAAAGACGACTTCTACGCTGAATACAGCGAAGTCGATCTCCGGCAGGAAGACGCCGACCGCAAGGAATACGGTCGCAAGGTCTCCCTGCTGGCCAAGGCCGCCGGCGTGCCTTGGAAACTTGCCGCTCTGTTAAGCAGCAAGGAAGACACCGACCGCGAGAGGAATCTTGCGGCTCTTAAGAAAGCCAAGGAGGTTCACAACTCCCGGCTGGATAAGAGCACGCTCCACGAACTCGTGGAGTGCGGAATCTCCCGCCGGTGCGAAAAGATCGCCAACCTGCTGGGCGATCTAACGGAGCAGTTCAACTGCTCCGGACAGATCAAAAGCAGGAGGCTGGCCGAGTACTTGGCAGGCCATAATATATAAAAGTTACCCCGGTTTTGAATCAAACTCAAAACCGGGGTTTCCTTTGCGCGCAATTGCCTCAAACCGCAATATTTAATTCTTCCATCACCTGTTTTTTCAAGGTTACGTTATCGGCCTTGCCGGTGGCAAAAACCGGCAAACTGTCATGATACAAAATAACCCGCGGCAGATAAAGTTCCGGCAACCCGTTTTGCTTGATATAGACATGCAGCCGGTCGTTGGTGACTTTTTTGTTGGTGGTTACCAGCACAATCTGCTCGCCTTTGCTCTCATGCGGCACCGCCACCACCCCGTAAGAATAATCCGCACCATCCTTTTCAAAGGCCTTTATTACCGTTTCATGCACCGCATTCAACGATACCATCTCGCCGCCGACCTTGGCAAAACGCTTAATCCGGTCGCGGATATAAACAAAGCCGATTTCATCCATCTCGACCACATCGCCGGTATGATACCAGCCGTCCTCCAGCGGCACCAAAACCCCCGGATTATCAGGCATAATGTAGCCCATCATCACGTTGGGACCTTTAACCCAGAGTTCGCCGCCTTTTTTAATACCGTCCACCGGCACAATCTTATGTTGGATTTTCGGCAACAATTTACCGATAGAGCCAAAGCGGTTAAAAATCCGATTATTGGCGGTAACCACCGGCGCACACTCGGTCGAGCCGTACGCCTCTTTAACACTGATACCCAGCCTTTCGCCCCAAAGATTGCGCGTATCCGGCTTAATTGCCTCAGCCCCGCCGTACATAAAGCGGATATTGTGAAAATCCATCGGATGGGCAATCTTGGCATACCCGCGGAAAAACGTGTCCGTTCCCAACAGCACCGTTGCGCCAATTTCATACGACAACTCGGCAATCACCCGATAATGCAGCGGCGACGGATACAAAAACAACCGGCTGCCCTTAAATATCGGAAAGAAAGTCCCCACCGTCAGACCAAAACTGTGAAACATCGGTAAAACGGTCAGGAAAATATCTGCGGTGTTAATCGTCTCAATACAGCTCATCTGGTCCACATTCGAAATAATATTCGCATGGCTCAGCACAACGGCTTTCGGCGCACCTTCCGAACCGGAAGTAAACAAAATAACCGCCTTTTTGTTGCCGCCCTCCGGATGAGGCACCCGTTTAACCTTATAACGAACATACGCACCGATTTTATCTTTCAAGGTCAGATATTTGCGCAAATCTTCCAGATAAAAAATCCGATACCCGTTTTCACGCAGCGCATCAACAACGTTTTCCATCTTGGCGGTGCGAATAAAGGTTGACGACGTAATCACCATCTTAACCTGTGCCGTATTACACATCGAAACCATATTCTTGGCACCGACCGAAAAATTAAGCATCACCGGAATCCGCTCATAAGCCGACAACCCGAACAACGTGCAGACATTAGCCAGCGCGTTGGGCAGCAATATCGCCACATGTTCGCCCGGCGCCGTCAGTTTTTTGAAAAAACGCCCCAACACAAACGACTTAATAACAATATCTTTGTACGATTGCGGCACACGGTTGACATCTTCAAAAAATTTCGGCCGATGAATCAAACCGCGCTTGGAATTAACTTTAGCCGCTTTCATCAACAACCCGAACAACGATATGTCGCCATTATTAATTGCGTCAAAACACATATCGCGCATAATCATATACACTTCGTTGCTGATATGGTCACGCTGGCGACGCAACTCATCTTTCAACTTAAACTTAACCGGCTTTCTGACCGTAATCCGCACTCTCGGCAACGGACGATGCGGCAATTTGCCTTTGGTTTTTGAAAAATAACCATATTGCGGACCATCAATCCAGACCGGAACGATCGGCGCCCGTGATTTATCCGCCACCAACCCCGGCGCCTCGTAAATTTTCATCAAACCGCCGCTTTCGGTAATTCGTCCCTCGGCAAAAAGCACGCAACAGCGGCCGCTGTCGACCTTAGCTATAAGCTCTTTCAAATCTCCGGGTTCTATCGGATTAAAAGGAATAACATCCGCCGTCTGCATCAACATTCTGATCCATTTGTTGCGGTACAAATGCCCGTTTAAGGCAAATACCGGATTACCGGGCAAAAAGGCAAACAACATAATCGGATCCAAAAACGACACATGATTAGACACATAAACAGCCTTGGTCGGCAATTTGTTGGCATCAAACTGGATATTACAACGCACCTTAAAAATCGTAAAAACCAGGCGCAACCAAAATCGTACAAAATCTCTCACAAAAAGTTCTCCGATAGTTCAAGCATATAAGATAGATGTAACTGTAAAAATAGGCCGATGTAAAGCAAAAAAAAGGTTATATCCGGCGAATGGCCGGTGATTTCAAGGTAGTGTATTGATTTTACAATATATTTGACTTTTTTTCCAAAAGTGGATAAAACACCGTTGTCTTTTTGCCGGATATGTCACATAATCGGTGCCAGCAGAATTAAATTAAACAGGAGAATAGACATGGCCGTCGATTCAAAAAGCAAGTTGCTGCTCAGCGCTTTTGAAGAATTTGCCAAAAACGGTTTCAGCGGCGCCTCAACCCGCGATATTGCCGCCAAGGCCAACATTAACATATCCTCAATTCTTTATTATTTTGGCGGCAAAAAAGGCATCTATACCGCAGCCTTGAAAAAGATCGTCGATACCGTCAACACCATGACCGCCGAACTCACCGCGCGCTACCAAGAAGTCATGGATGCCAAAGATGCTGCCGCCGCGCGTGTTTTCTTAAAAGAGATTTTACACCGTTTCTTGTCGCTTTTATGCAGCAAAGATATCTCTGACGACCTCAAAAAGATTTTCCTGAGTGAATACTCAAGCCCCGTTGACGAGTTCAATGTCCTGTACGACGAACTAATCCGTCCGATGCACGACCGGATATCCAACCTCCTCTGTCTGGCCAGCGGCGGACATATCAGCCTGCGTGATTGTTATTTCTACATTATCCCCCTGTTTTCGCAGTTATTTGTTTTTACCTCGCGCAAAGAACTCATCTGCAAATTGATGGATTGGCCTGACTATAACAAAAAAGCCGAGCAGCGCCTGCAAAAATACATGGACGCGCAGGTTGATTTCATCCTCGATTTTCAGGCCAAATAAATGGCATCTTCCGAGCTGATTGCCAAAGCCGCCGCCACACATGATTTAGGCCGTGATGAATTAATTGCGCTGCTGGAAGATGAAAGCTGCAATGAAACCCTTTTTGCTGCCGCTGACGATACCCGCCGCCGTTATGTCGGCGAGGGTATTCATTTGCGCGCCCTAATCGAATTTTCCAACATCTGCCGCAACAACTGTTGCTATTGCGGCCTCAGGCGCGACAATCAAAACATGATCCGCTACCGGATGAAAACCGATGAAATTATTGCTTTGGCCGAATACGCCGCCCGCAACAGAGGTTTCAAAACCGTTGTGCTGCAAGCGGGCGAAGATCTGTTTTTCACCGTCGACAAAATGTGTGAAATCATCCGTGGTATCAAGCAATTTGATGTCGCTTTGACCTTAAGCATCGGCGAAAAATCAGCTGCCGAATACCAAGCCTATAGAGCCGCCGGCGCCGACCGCTTTTTGCTGCGGATAGAAACCACCGACCGCAATTTATACCACCGTCTTGATCCGGGCATGAGCTGGCAAAACCGGCGGCAATGTCTGGCCGATATTGCCGCCGCCGGATTGGAAACAGGCTCCGGCGTTATGGTCGGCCTGCCCGGCCAAACCATTGCAAGCCTGGCCGACGATATCTTGTTTTTCAAAGAGATCAACGCCGATATGATCGGTATCGGCCCGTTCATCCCGCACCCCGACACGCCATTAAAAAACACCACCGGCGGCACGCTTGAAATGTCGCTGAAAGTTATGGCTCTGACCCGCCTGCTGTTGCCTGATATCAATATCCCGGCCACCACCGCCATGGAAACACTGGCTCCAAACGGCCAAACCAAGGCCCTGCAGGCCGGCGCCAATGTTATTATGCCAAACATTACTCTGGCACAATACCGCCAACATTATGAGCTCTACCCCGGCAAATCAGAGACCAACTGCGCCGCGGATGAAACACTGCAAATCCTGCAGGATAAAATTACCGCTATCGGTCGGTATATCGCCGCAGACAAAGGGTTTCGCCACAAAAAAAGCGGTAAAGTCTTTAGACTTTAACCGCTTTTTTCACCATTACAACAGTGTGATTTCAATATCATGCACCGTCTCCAGCAAAGGCTTCTCAGGATCACGCACCAACTCGCAAATCCAAATATCCCCTTTGCCAAGATAACTTTTGCCACCGAGCTCTTGAGCCAATAATTCCGTATCTCCTTGACGACCGGCATAAAAAAGCTTATCCCGGTCTTCAGCCAGAATCCTCAACGGTAGTTGATATTCGCCTTGCAGTCGGGCAACAATTTCCGCTAAATCAGCCCCTTGGTAAGACACGATCCATAAATAATCTCCGGCATAGCCGACATTCCCGAATACCTTGTGCAACTCTCCTCCGATAGCCACAAGTTTCGCTGTGTTTTTTTTCATATTTGTAGAGTTATAAAATAAATAATTTCTGTCATTCGGACATTTAATAGTACATTTTTGCCGATATGACAAGCAAAAAAATCTCTCTGACACAAAAAAGGCAGACCCTAGTCCGCCTCATTTTTCCTGCCTCCGGCTATTTCAATCGCCAATGCTATTGACATAACCAGAACTTCGCTATTTTTATCTTAATTGTTACCTTTCCGGACTTTTTTCGGCTCAACCAACCCGCCGGACACAATAAACTTAATTGCCTCCTCAACCGACATATCCATTTCAATCACGTCTTTTTTCGGTACAAAAATCAAAAAACCGGATGTCGGGTTCGGCGTCGTCGGAATAAACACATTCACCATCGGTTCCGGCAGTTTGGCCTCAACCTCGCCCTGCAAATCCGCGCTCACAAGACCCAAAATCCAAATTCCCTTGCGCGGATACTCCAACATCACCACTTTTTTAAATGCTTGAGTTTTGCTTGAAAATACTGTTTCAAATATTTGTTTTAAAAGCGAATATATTGATGACACCAACGGCACTCTGGCCACCAACCACTCACCGAGCCGGATAAAAAAGCTGCCCAAAAATCCGGCGGCAAACATCCCGACCAACATCAAAAAAACAACAAGAACAATTAATCCCAACCCCGGAATGGTCATCGGCAAATAACTGTCCAGCTGATATTGCGGCGGCAACATCTCATTAACCAGCTCGTCCACCCACAGAATAAATTTATACGCCAGATAAAAAGTAATCGCCACCGGTGCCGTCACCAAAATACCGGTAAACAAATAGGCCCTCAACTTGGCGCCGAGTTTCATAAAAACCTCTTTTTCGCGCTGCAGTCGCAAACTTTTAATCCGTCGGATATTCTTGGCGCGTTTAATAATTTCATTCCTGTCTGTCATTTTCTGCCTTTCGCAAATCTTCAATAATAAACTGCACATCATTGCGCCCCTGCCAGCGATCATACCGCAGCACACCGACCGCATCGAACCTTTCGCCTTTGGGATTAAGCATGGCGCTGCCGATATCATTATCACCGACTCTGAAAGCTATGGCCTTGATTGAACCGCCGTTTTCCGATGTCAAAATACACCGCACATGCCCCACTCCGATTAACGCCGGCTTGACAATCCGCACGTTTTTAAGCATCAATCGCGGTTCCGGATTGCCGGCACCGAACGGCTCCAGTTTTTCCAGATATCCGGCAAGTTCGGCGTTGGCACCGCCGACATCCAGCACCGCATCAACCTCAATCACCGGAACAATTGCTTCGGCGCCGATTTTTCCGAGCGCGTATTCCCCGACAAATTTCCTAAAATCCTCCAACCGGTTTTCTTCCAGCGAAAAGCCGGCCGCCATTGTATGCCCGCCGCCCTTGGTAATAATCCCCTTTTCTTTGGCGGCCATAATCAAAGCCCCCAGATCAAGCTGCGGAATGGAACGCGCCGAACCTTTCACCTCGTCTTTTTCAACCGACATCACAAACGCCGGCACATTATAACGCTCTTTAAGCTTGCCGGCAACAATACCGATAACCCCCTGGTGCCAATCATAACCATAAACAAAAGCAACCGGATACTCGCTGGATTTACTCTCCAGCATTTCAATCGCCGCCAACAACACGTGATTTTCAATATCTTTACGCGCCAAATTAAATTCGTTGAGCTTATCGGCCAACAACTGCGCCTGATAATCGCTGCTGCTGCACAAAAGCTTATTTCCCATATCGGCGTCACCGACCCGCCCGCAGGCATTAATCCGCGGCCCCAAAACATAACCGAGATGAAAAGCTGACGGCGGCTCGGACAAATTAGCCTTATCCATCAGAGCGGTCAAACCTTTATTGCCGCGGGCAGCCATAACTTTTAGCCCCTGAGCCACATACGCCCGATTGAGCCCTTTGAGCGGCACCACATCACACACCGTACCGAGCGCCACCAAATCCAGCCATTTTTTCAAATCCGGCTCAGATTTTCCTTCCGCATAAAAGCCTTTTTCTCTAAGCACGCGGTTAACCGCCACCACCGTCATAAACACCACGCCGACCGCAGCCATAAACTTCAAATAAGGATAATCATCCTTTTCATCAAGCCGTTTGGGATTAACCAGGGCATAAACCTTAGGCAGACGAACTTCTGCCTCGTGATGATCCAAAACAATAACATCCATCCCCGATGTCGTCGCATATTCCAGTGGCTCAAAAGCCGTCGTACCGCAATCCAAAGTCAACAAGAGTTCAACTCCTGCCGTCTTAAAATCATCAACGGCCCGTATACTCGGTCCGTAGCCTTCCTCTCTGTCCGGAATATGGATGTCAGGCTCTGCCCCGACAGCCTGTAAAAAAAGCCTCATCACCGATGTTGATGTCGCACCGTCAACATCATAGTCCCCGATAATGGCTATTTTCTGTTTATGGACAACGGCTTCGGCTATTCTTTCCGCCGCCTTGGCCATATCTTTCAAGACACACGGATCCGGCATCAGCCGACTGATTTTAGGCTCAAAAAAAGACGGCACCGAATCAATTTCTATACCGCGCAAAACCATTACCCGTGCCAACAACACCGGCAAATCATATTTTTGCGCCACCAGCTCAACCGCACGCTCCTCCGCCGCGGCAATCTGCCAAAGATTACCCCCTAAAGAAACGCTATTTACCGCGTCCGCAGCCATACCTAAACTTAACAGGTTTAATAGGTTAAATAAATTTCAGCTCTGCGATTCAAGCGTTCGCCCGCAGGCATAACTTCCAAATACATCGGCATTGAATCCGACAACGCCCGTACCACGATTTTATCCGCCGGAACACCGGCACGCCGCAACGCTTTTGCCGCATTTTGCGCCCGTTTTGCCGAAATATTAAAATTAATCAGCTTATGTGTTGCCGGATCCGTATCACGGGTTCTTGACGATGCAAAACCGTAAACCGTAACCAAAGCATCGTTTTCCTTAGCCAATTTGGCTATATTTCTCAATGCTTTGTTATACGAGGCATCAACAACCGCGCCGCCGTCTTCAAAATAAACCGTTGCGGCCAGATAATGCATACTCGGAGTTTTGACGTTTTCCGTATCTATATCGGCATTACCCTCGACAATCTTGACATTATCGACAGAACCTTTCGCCTCTTTCGGAGCTTTTTTTTCGGCATGAGCTTCAACCGGCGCCATTTTTTCCTTTTTAACCTCAACAACGGCCGCCGGCGTTACTTTTTCAGGCTTTTCCAAAACAATGGCTTTTTCATCTTTTTCATCATCATAAGATGCGTTATCCTTATCCGACACCAAAACGCCGTCTTCCGTAACCCGCCGAACTTCAACCCGTCCGCCGTCGTCAACAACGATATCCGTATCATCCTCAAAATCCGGAAAAACCGTACTGGCGCAACCGCTCAACAAAACACCGGCCAAAACACCGAAAACCATTTTCAATCTTCTTTGCAGCAACATTCCACCACCCTGTTTTTTAACAACTCACTTTGAAACCAAGATAAAACAATTATCTTTTTTGTACAAGAGCAAAAACTCAGTTTTAAGCAGGTTAAATCAAATAAAGTGATTATCTTGCAATATTTGTTTGTAATTAGCAAAGCTCATATTATAATGAACCATATTTATTGAGGATGATACAATGAACAACAAGACCGCTACTTCCGCGCTGGACATTGTCAATTGGTTCTGCCATCGGGCACAATCGTCCGGAATAACCTTACCCGAACCCAAGATCCAGCACCTGCTGTTTCTGGCGCAAATTCATTATGCCCTCAAGTCCGGACGCTTTTTAATGCCGTCATTATTTGTCTGCGAACAAAGCGGCTTTTATGAAGCAACAATCCGGAACATCATGCAATTCGGCTTACCGTTAATGCCTGCACCCGCTCTGGATTCTCAAACAGCCGATTTTCTTGAACTTATTTGGCAAAAATATGCCAGCCGGACCGAGACGGAACTCGGCAGTTTCATTTTGTCGCTAGACTGTTGGAAACAATCCTATCGCCCGGAAGCGGATGTCATCATCGACCCGATGTTGTTGGCCGATTCTTTTGCCGATTCCATATCATCGCGGCAACCGCGCCATAATAAAAGCGCCGAAACAAAAATCCGTTTATCCCAAAACGGACCGGTCAAAGTTTCGGCCTGGCATCCGCGTAAATTAAAAGATTCTGATACCCAAAAGGAGAATTAAAAAAATGAAATCATTTCCATTATTGCTCGTTTTGGCCTTTTTGACTGCTTGTTCCGAAGAAGTTGTCCAAAAGCCGACGACACCATTGATTATTAATACCTCAAACGGCGAAATACGCTTTAATGTTGAAGTGGCAAAAACCCCGGAGGAACTGCAAACCGGACTGATGCACCGCACGCAAATGCCGTTAAACAACGGTATGATATTTAGCATTTATCCCGTCAGACCAACCGGTATGTGGATGAAAAACACCAAAATTGCCTTAGATATGTTGTTTATTGCTCCCGACGCCACAATCAGCATGATACGCGAAAATACCGTGCCGATGTCCGAAGATTTGATTATTTCACGCGATCCGGTACGTGCCGTTGTCGAGCTGAATGCCGGTCAGGTAAAACGTTATGGCATCAAAATCGGCGATAAAGTCAACCACGATATATTAAGCAACATGACCACTCTGTCGGATGTTCCGCCGCAACCGCAAGGTCCGGGAGCTGTTATCCCTAAAGGCCCCAACGCGGCGGCAGCCGGACCGGTTATCCCTAAAGGCCCTAATGCGGCGGCAGCCGGACCGGTTATTCCTAAAGGCCCTAACGCGGCGGCAGCCGGACCGGTTATCTAAAGGCCCTAATGCGGCGGCAGCCGGACCGGTTATTCCTAAAGGCCCTAATGCGGCGGCAGCCGGACCGGTTATTCCTAAAGGCCCTAACGCGGCGGCAGCCGGACCGGTTAAACTTCCTGTTCCGACACCCTAATCAAATAAAGCGGCTCAAAAGCCGCTTTATTTTTGCAACAAGAATTATCCCAAAGGCCGGACACCGGGATTCTTTTTCAGATATTACTGACGCAATCGTCCCCGTTAAATTGGTAATTAACAACATATCCGCCACGTACAATAAATGAAACCCGGCAATAATAAACCTGCGGCTGTTCCGATGCCGGCGGACCAAAAATACGATTCCACCAGCGGTTCTCACCGATCCCGTCATAATAAACGTCGTCGCCGTAAGGGCTCCGGCTCCCGCGATCAGAGCGCCGAACATAAGTCAACACCTTTTCCTGCGCTGTTACATCATACGTTTGATTAGGCGCTCCCCAAGCCTGATACAATTGAGATTCCGAACGCCCGATCCATTGCTGCACTTCGTTTTCAAAAAACCTGTTGCTTGACCAAAACGATGTACAAGCCGCCAACAACAACCCCACACCGCAAACAAAAATTTTGAACATTTGATACTCCTTTTACAAAAAAAGCCCCGCGGAATTTTATATCCGGGAGGCTTAATTTCTTTAAGTTCTTAGGGCAATCTACCAGAACTTAACCTTATCCAACAGACCGCCGGCTTCTTCCGCAACCGATTCCTTAACCTGATTAACAGCCTTATTGGCGGCTTTCTGTGCCATATCCGACGCATTGCCGAGGGCTTTGGTTGCAACCGAGGTTGCATTAAACAAAATCCGGTTAAAGATGATCGCAATCGATTCGTTCAGGCTCATACTCTTGCTGTCGTCACCAATATCGGTCAACTCAAGAGCCGGCATTTCAAGCGTCAACGGGCCGGTTTTTTTCTGCAACGGCGTCATGGCCGAAAGCGAACCGCCGGCAACCAAGACCTTGCGAATAATAACCTTTTTGGCCGGAGCCGACTCGGTCTCGGCAGTAGCTTCTTCAGGCTTGTTATCCGTTGCTTTCGGCTCAGCCGGTTTAGCCGTGTTGCGGGCAACATTTTCCTGCAATTGTTGAACATTGCTGGTTGAGAAATTGGGCATTTCATAAGTCAGTTCCGGTTTCAAAATACGAATTTCATCAACAATGATGGTATCAGACAACACACTCTGAGGATCGATTTTAACAAAAATCTCGCCCAAACTTAACAGATTCGGCGTTTCATAACCTTCGGGATTAGCAACGGTAAAGCCGTTGATTTCCAATTCACCATCCAGCGGATGCAGGCCAAAACCGGCCAGACTGACTTCGGTACCGACAATCTGCGTACCAAATTTATGCACGGCACCCTTAACCAGCGGTTCAAGATACAGCCAGCCGGCCACCAAAACGATAACCACCAGAGCCAGCAGGGTCAATAAAGTATATTTTACAATTTTCATCAGCGGGTTCTCCTAAAAAACATTCGTCTTATCTTTTATATATCAATTTCAAATTAAAGCAAGTTTTTCTTATCGGCGATGGCAAATAAATAAAAAAACGCTTGCAAAAAAAATAAAGACGGTTTATATTCCGGCACATCATTGATATGGGTGCGTAGCTCAGTTGGTAGAGCAACTGACTCTTAATCAGTGGGTCTGGGGTTCGAACCCCCACGCGCCTACCACTAAAAAAAGGTCTCCTTGTGAGGCCTTTTTTAGTGGTTCAGGCTATGTCGGGTTTGAAGCCCAGACAACTGGGGTTCGACTACCAG
>CASFJS010000029.1 GCA_949295085.1 uncultured Pseudomonadota bacterium | reverse complement strand
ACGCTTATAATATCTACAAAGGATCCAGAAATCTTGAAAATCAACTTCAACGCGGTAATAACTTTGAAGATATTTATATGGGACGTATTGATAGAAACAAACTGAACGAGATCAATAACATTCGACAAGAACTGGGTGAACCTGCTATAAATTCTGAAAAGGTAATAATCCCTAAAGACAGAGTTGAACATATATACAACAGAAGAATTATCCAGAATGGTTATTCCCCAAAAAATGCTGCCAGTACAATTTCTGATGCCTTGTTTAATAAAAAAAGCAACGTTTCATCATCTCGATATTCCACTTTGCAAAAAATGGAAAGTCCGTCAGCCAATCGCGTTGTTGTTGGTAAAATGAGAAATGGAAATGATATTTTTGTAAAAACAGGTTATCGCAAATAATACAATAAAGCAACAACAGCTGATTATAAATATCGGCTGTTGTTGCCTAAAGCTGTTGCGACCAAATTTTTATTTCCTTTTCCATTGCCATTTTATCAGAAAAAACTCCCATACGAGGATTATCTATATCGTTACCGATAGCCACATAGTATTTGTTATCTATAACTATAATCAGGGCCAAAAGGCTGGCATTATCAAAAGTCATCTCAGTATAAATATCTGTAACCTTATGCCCGACGATATCTGGATATAAAAATGAAATATCAATAAATGCTTTGTCATCTGAAGAGGTTATCTCTTCTATAGGCATATTTTCAATATTAACAATTTCGTCTATATCATCAGAACTTAATTCTATTTTGTGGCAAAAATACCCATCAAATTGTATAAATAAAAGCTCTTCACCAATATTTAAGACAAAAGGCCCCATCCATCCCAATTTTTCCCGTTGCAAAACCGAAAGGCAGCTGTTTTCGCTAAGCTGTGAAATATCCAAATCTATTTTTGTTGTTAAGATTTTATTCAAATTCTGATTTACAAGCTGTGCTTTAATATAATTAACAACCTCAATAGTATGTTGAGGAGAAAATTTTGAATATCTATTGCAAGAAGTAATTATTTTCATAAAGCTATTTTTAACTCTAAAAAGTTACAACAATAAAAGTAGTTTTGGATGAAAGGTGCTTCTCATCATTACAACATTAAAATATGCAGTCGCACCGATTTTCTATATTTCAAAGCCAATTCTTGCAGAATATTTACCTCTTGTCAATCAAGTAAAATAAGAGATGTTATATAAAATTTTAATCGCCAACGCCTTGGGCTTTTTGAGCTTAAGGCGTTTCTTTTTTAGAAAGAAATAACAGATAGATATGTTTAATAAATACAAATCACCGCTGGGCTATCAGGTAGGTGAAAATCAGATTGACACCTATGGTGTTGATCATAGCGGGTTTACTTTCGCGTGATGAGGTTGCTTATCAAACGGCGCGGCAGCAGAGAGAAAACCGGATTATGCAGAATTATCATAATCAAGGTATAACCCAAGACTACCCGCAATACGGCACCGACTTTTGGGAAAGCTGTCTTGGGGGCAAAGATTCCGACTGTAAAATTGCTGCGTTTTCTTTTATTTCCAAGCCTTATTTTGAACTTGGATGTTTTATTTTCTTTAATAGCCATTTTCAAATTTGTCTAATTTTGTAAAAATTTGTATTGAAGCAAGCTCAAAATTATGGTAATATACGCCACATGTGAGAAAATTATTTATAAATTAAAAAAAGAGGGAACAGGATGTATTAAAGGATACCCCCTCTGTAAACAAACCTGCAGAAGATATGAAAAAGATTTTTTTAGCGGTGTCCGCGGCCATAATTTCACTAACCTCCTGTACAACAGGAACACCGGAGGCTGTACAGGATAAAGAGGTGCGTGAAAGCGTCGTCCATCGGATTTACAAAGCTCATGGCGGGAGCGTCGGACATTATTTTGTCCGGCTGGAGGATGGCAGCATTCTTAAAAAAACGCTGGCCGTATACCAAGATATTCCGGACGACTTCTTTTTCCTCCGAGAGGGGGATACAGTCGTCTACTCCGGCTCAGAAGTCCTTGAAATTCGTTTCAAAGACGAATAATGAAGAGTGAGGTTTTTCCTCACTTTTTTATTGTAAAAAACCCCGGCCGTCACAAAACAAACCGGGGTTTAAGATTATTGTGGCAAAAAATCTACTTTGCCTTAGTCGTCTTTTTCTTTTCTTTTTTTATCCGGGGCTTGGCAATTTTTTCGGCCGGCGGATTTTCCAGATTTTCATCAGCTTTTTTTGCTTCTTTGTTCGGAGCCTTTACGCTTTTTTTAGCAGCCGTTGCAGTGGATTTGGCCGTATAAAAGACAACGGCTTTCTTAACCTGCGTTTTAGCCAAAGCTTCTCGTGCTTTATTGGTTAATTCCTCAAGCCCGTCACCCAAATCGGAGTCGCAAACCCCCATCCGCAAATCAACTTTTAAAATTTCTTTTTCAGATTTTTTAATCTCCAGAGCATTAACCGCTTCCCACACACGGGCAACGACGTTTTTAGCCGATTTTTTATTCAAGTTGGCGATGTAAATGATAAATTCATTATCGCCTGTCCGAGCCACAAAGTCATCACCGCGCAAGGCGTTATCAAGAGCTTTGGCCGTTCTTTTCAGGGCTCTGTTTCTGTATTTACCACCCATTTCCGTATAGATGGCTTCCAAATTGGCAATTTCTGCCGCGATAATACAAAAAGGTTCTCCTTTAGCACGAGCTGCAGCCAAAACTTCCGGCAAATAAGTATGATAATAGTTCAAATTAAAAACACCGGTCAAATTATCACGCCTAAAACGCTCAATTTTATCCTCCTCATCATAATAAATGATTTGAAGCAGAATGATAAAGGTAAAGAAAAAAGTAATAAAATTAGAGATAGCCAGCACCCACGATTCAATAAACACACCATAAGAAAACCAGCAGATCAACGCCAGACTATACATCATATACATATAGCTCGAAAGACCGGATATATTTTTGGTCATCAGGATTCTCAGGCTTTGGATGGCAAAGGCGGCAACCGTTGCAATTGCAGCGGCATAACCGATGTACTGATAAAGTGTTTCTTCCTCAAAAAGAATGGTCAAAAAATCACAAAATGCATCAAACAAGGTTCTATTCCTTCATATATGGATAACAACACCATTTAAAATAACCGCAAAGGGTTAATATTTTATAAAAGAGACATAAAAATAAATCAGACATCGGTGAAAGAGGCGTCGGCGGTTTTAGCCTGAATACGGCTTTGCGATTT
Source organism: uncultured Pseudomonadota bacterium (assembly GCA_949295085.1). Lineage (GTDB taxonomy): Bacteria > Pseudomonadota > Alphaproteobacteria > RF32 > CAG-239 > CAZU01. The sequence goes on along the minus strand of CASFJS010000029.1, from coordinate 7,476 downwards.
ATTTCAAAGGGCACAAAAAAATAAACCCTCACCGTCTTGTCACGGTAAAGGTTTAATAAAAAGTTATTTGTGTCCCTTGGGAATACCGTAGATCGTCCGGATATAGCCGATCATATTATGGCCGCCGTGAACATCGTGAAAATCTTTGTAATTTTCCGTTTGCAAGAGTTCACAAACCAATCTTTCACAACGATTGCCGACAATCAGATTGAGCGTTGTTATCGGCGTATCCGGATAAATCAGACTAAATCCGAAAACGGCGCATAAAACGGCGTGCATAATCTGATAATCATTCAAAGCATTGTCCTGAAGATTTTGCTGCCGGTTTATCAGACATTCAACGGAAATACTCCTCCGGGCATTATATTTTTCAACATCGTTGAGCATACGCAATACCCGTTTGAATAATTCATAAAAATCGGAACAACCGCAAAGGCTGTAACTCCGGTTAAATGCGGTGATTGACGTAACGGCATCCGAAATACCGACACGACAATCCGCAGGCACCACCAGTCCATCGGCATTAATTTGCACGACAAGGGTCAGATTGTTAAACTTCTTTTCCATAAAAATAAGTAAGTTAATAAATGTTAAAGATTAAGAATACGCTGCAATATTTAGCATAGTAGATATTTTTTGCAATCAAAATACGGGGTGCTTTGCACAGATTTTATTCAAGATATTTTTAGTTTTTGTCTGTCCGGCAGCGGCAACCTTCCAGATGGTCATTGATAAAACCGGTGGCCTGCAAAAAAGAATAGCAGATCGTCGGGCCGCAGAATTTAAAACCGCGTTTTTTCATATCGCGGCTCAAAGCTCTGGATTCCGCCGAACAAACGGGAACTTGGCTCAAAGACGAAAAATGATGCACAACCGGTTTTCGCTCTGGCAAAAAAGACAGAACATAGTCATAAAAACTGCCGAATTCTTTTTGTACTTCAAGAAACAGTCGGGCGTTACGGATTGCCGCCGCGATTTTAAGACGGTTTTTAATAATGCCGTCACACTGCAGCAGCCGCTCAATATCGGCCGATGTCATCTGCGCCACTTTATCGGCCTTGAATTGGCAAAACGCCTGCCGGTAAGCATCGCGTTTGCGCAAAACGGTTATCCATGACAAACCGGCCTGCGCGCCCTCCAGCAGCAAAAATTCAAACAATGTGTCGTCATCATAAACCGGATGCCCCCATTCTTCGTCATGATAGCGGACGTATAAAGGATCTTGTCCGCACCAGCCGCAGCGCCCGTTGATAAGATCTTGCATTTTGTTTTAAGACTGTATAAACACCGGCTCGGCAAACACGGCGCACATCTGGCTTTGCAATCGCTTGCACTCCCTGAGACAATCGCTGAAGTTCTGATAGGGTGTCGGCAACACGGTGTCGTTGAGTTTAACATACCACATGGTTTTTCTCCTTTTTACCAATCAGTTGTTTTTATGTTCATCGCGCCATATCAAAAAATCCATATAACGCTGCATACCGCAGGAATACGTATGATGGCTGTTTTTTTCTATAAAAAAGTCGTCTTGTCCAAGCTCTTGCAGCCAGGCATTAACCTGATGCACGTTTCGTTCTTTAAGCAGATCAATTTTGTAATTCTTCCGCAAAAAGCCGGGAACACGGTTGGCGTATTCATTGACAACGTTGGGCTTGTAATCTCTTTTCCCGTTATAATGCTTATGGCGCAAATATTCCTCAAAAGTAACCCGATTAGCCGGTTTGAAAGTAAAATTTTTGTCATCTTCAATCGGCGCTTTTGTCGGTGATTGCCGCCGGTATGGCGCTTGAGACGACTTTTGGGGCAGGGGTATCTCAAAACCGCTTCCGGCGGATAATTTTTGCAGATATTTTTCGCGCACCTCCTGCGGCACAAAAGAATCAGGGCAGTTTTCAATAAAATCCCTGACCGCGCCGCCAAGGCTGTTGCTGCAGGATATCTGAGTATGAGCCGTATCATTACCGCGCTTGTTCAAAATCTCCAACAGCCCCGAAATCTGTTGCAGCCATCTGAGCTTGTTTTGATCAAATCCGGCAAACGCGTCACCGGCCTGCTCTTTAATATCCTGATTCCAGGGTGACGGGTTAAGCGGATTAAATAATCGATTATAACGCAGAATATGGGCAATCAGCCGGTAATCATAATGACGATATTGGATGCCGGTACTCGTAAAAACGGGTTTGTTTTCCAGCAGGTCAACAATTTCCGCGGGCATCAAGCCTTCATGCAAAACAAAATCGCACCATAAATTAAGCTGTTCATCAAGTTTCATCGCGTTTCTCCGTTGTGCTTAAAAACCAAAAACTCCATATACCTGTCTAAGGCAACGGGATAACGCCCCTGAAAATTGCCGACGGTATAAAGGCGCTGTAAGAGCTCGCGCAGAACCTGCGGATCATCAACCCCCCAAATATTAACATTCACTTCCGGTTGTTTGAGCAGACCGTTTAAGTTGCTGATATAACTGTTTATGGTGTTCGGCTCATATTTTTTAGGGGATTCATGGCGCAAATAATGGGCAAATGCCTGCCGTTGGTGTTCATCATCCGATAACGATCGCGACAAAGAAGTCGCCCGAGAGAATGCGGAGTAACGGTCTTTTTGCGCTTGTGTAACCAGATAGCATGATTTGATAAAACTTTTGCAGGCGCCGTCAACAACATCTTCCATATCCGTCAGGGCGTTATCCGTCCGGCCGTAGACCGATATCACCTCAAGCAGAATACTTACTTTATCCAGCCAGCCGACTAATTCCGGATCACTTAAAAAAGCCGTCTGCATGACGGTTTCAACCCCGTCAAGGACGGATGATAGCTCTGCCGGACACCTGAAATTTTCTCTTTTGTTCAAAATATCGGCCAGCAGGGCGGCGTTTTCGCTCAAATTTATATCCGCGGCATTGAGTTTGCGGGTAATAACCGGCGGCATAATTCCCTCCTCAAGGACAAAACGGCACCAGTGACGAAGTATTGTATGAATTTCCATAGATTTTCCTTATATAAGTGTTTATAAAAAAATATATACTTTATATTTTTGCGAAAGTCAATAAAAAATTGTATATATTTTTAAAAATATATTGACTTTTTATAAAATTTATAAAATAATTATAAAGTAATAAAAAATTTATAAAGGAGGAAAAATGGTTTATATCGAACTGACCAAAGTTTGTCGGGAAATGGCGCGGTTAAAATTACCCGCCTTATTACAGCTCAATAAGATGATTCTTGACGAGCTGAAGCGCCGCGGGGTTGTCCGCACCAACAATAATATTGTCGGCGATCTGGCCGAAAAATTGTTTGCCGAAGCGTTGGGCTGGACATTGGCCGAAAATTCGCAAAGCGGCTATGACGCCGTGTCGGCCTCCGGTCAAACATATCAGATTAAGGCGCGTCGCTGTGCTGCCGGGCAAAATACCGTTCGTTTCGGCGCCATCCGCGAGATGGAAAAAGAACAGTTTGACTATTTGGCCTATGTGGTGTTTGATGAAAATTATCTGATTCGTCAGGCCGCAATTTTGCCTCGCAAACAGGTGTCGGAATTATGCTTACACCAAAGCTACACCAACGCGGATATTCTCTGTGTTAATCTGAACACGATTTTGGACAGCCGCGATACCGAGGATGTAACGGATCTTTTGCGGCGCACTTTGGACAAGTTGTAATAAGGAGAAAAAGATATGGAAAAAGATTTGTCTTTTGAAAAATTTTTGCATCTTGAGAACTTTTGGCAGGGCAAACCGGATGACGCAAGTGTTCGTCTGACCTACGCTAAGGTCTCGTCTTATCTTTTGCAAAAAGAGGGAATTAATATCGCCAAGGTTCGCGACCCGCAGCTTATCGGCTCGTTGGCCGCCAAACTGGCATCATCAGCCGAGTTTATGCCCGATGATAGCGCTTTGCGGCAACAATGTCTGCAGGTTTTGGCACGCTTTTCTGACTATATAAATTATATAAAGTCTTAAAAAAAGAATTTACATTTTAGCTTTAAGTTGCTAAAACAATCTTTGTCATCGTCTGAGATGGCGCAAAAGTGGATTTATTAACCGACTTGTCCCGCTTTTAAGAGGACTAAAAGGAGATTGGGCTATGACAATTAAATTTTTTGCTCGGGCAGAAGATCCTGCCGATCATGACTTAAAAGAATTTTTCAATCATCTGGATTTAATTTTGCGGCATCAGGATTTTATTTTGGCCACGCCGGAGTTAAGCCGTATTCACTTGAAAGGCTGCGGAGCCTTTCCTTTGTATGTGTCGTCAATATCATTGACCGTTGGCGAGTTGTTGCAGCTTTGGGAGCAAACCGCCTGGCGTCAGGAGGATAAATATTTTTTCTCCATCACCGGCAGTCCGCTTTCCGGCGGCAATTCATCGCGTTATTGGAGTCGCAAAAAAGGTCTGGCTCATTGTCGCACGGCGGTTTTTAGCGCACAATTCCGAGCGGCGCTTTCTCTGCGGCAAACCGGTTCGCCGGTTTTCGGCCTCGTGACGCCGGTAGATGTTCCGCCGCAGCCGTTTTCGGAACTGACCATCGGTGATTTGCTGGCGGCGCTGGAGGCGCGGGAAAAATAACCGGTATATAAAAAAAGAAAACCGTGCTCGGCCAAAGCGGAGCGCGGTTTTCAAAAATATATTATGGCTAAAGAATGTACTCGTTCTCAAGCTCGGGAGTGTACCAGGCGACACCATAGATGTCCCTGATAAAATTTTTTGACAAAGTAACGTGTTTGAAACTGTTGTCAACAACTTCAAAGGTTACCTTGTTGCCGCAGGGCACCCGACGTGCGGGATAAATCTGACGGCTCAACTCGGGCAGGGATACCGGCGAGTAAAAGCGCCTTTCGCAAAGGTCAACAAACAGATTGCTGCCCTTGATGATGAGGCCGGCGTGATATTCGCATTTGGTCGATGTCAGCACCTCAATAACCCCCCAGGAAATTTTTTTGCCGTGCAGATTGAATACGGTCTTCAGAAAATCAAAAGTTTTCATAAAATTTTATATTTTTAATATTAATAATCATTTTAGCGGCGGACAACATAGCACGATTCGCAAGTTTTGTCAATATTCATATTTATTGACAAATTTTGTCCGAAAAGTTATACTGAAAAAAACAAAAGCGATGGCTTTTTACCTCAAAGGAGCATATCATGGCGCAACAGAAACAATCCCAAAAATCCTCCCCGCAGCCGGGCAGCAATTATCAGGCTCTGATTAACCGCATTTATTATGCCAACCGGCTGATAAAGATTTATGATATTTGCAATTTTTATGACGGGCTGGATAAAAATTCGGAAGCGTTCAAAGAATATAAGGCCGGGCTGGTTGAATTACAGAAAAAAAAGCTAAAAGCCTTTGAAGATGATAAATTTTTTGATGAAGGCGTTGCCGCCGAGATAAAGTTGCAGCGCGCCGGCGTTTTGGATGAAAACAGCAACCTCAAAAGCGATGACGAATTATTGGCCGTCATACGGGCCAAAGTCTTACAGGACCGCGACGAACAAGTGGCGGGATTAACAGATTTGGTCTCTGATCCGAGAGCCGAAAAAGATTTTGCCGCTTTCTTAAAAAAGAACAGCCTTGGCGATTTGCAAAAGATTATTGATAATCCCAAACGCGGCAATGCCGTAAAACTGCGCGAAAATATGTCGACGGATTATACCGTTTATAAAGAAACCCGCAAAGAACATCCGCTGATTGCTCTAAACGCCGACTCAATCGAAAATCAGATAGCCGCCGCCGGCAGCATAGATATTTATGCGCCGGAAAATGAGAAAGTGAATGACGAATTGCGCAAGCATTTCAATACCGATGAAAACAGCAAAAAGAAATTCTTAAAAATGATGGGAACGCTGCTGAGTTTGGGCGAAAATATGCAGAAGAATCCCTCTGTTATCGACAAAACCTCGTGCGATCGTATTCGTGAGCTGACCGGCAATCCGGAGTTATCCGATGATGTTATTCGTCAGACGGCCAATCAGGCTTACACCGCGGTGGTAGAAGGTTTGTGGTTTTACAAAAATCATTCGGCCAATGCGGATCAAAAATGCTCCCAAAAAGACTATGTCAATAATAACATCAATGCCTGGATTAAAGAGCTGAAACAAAGCCGGAACGATCTTCTCAAATTGGCGTTATTATCTCCGTCGGAAGAAAAAGAATACAAAACCGCCAACGAGATACGTCAGGACGAAATCGCCAAAAAGCATATTTCCATTCACCATAAGATTCCCGAAAAATACCACGCCATGTTCCCCGATACGGCCGACCGCTTTGCCTTAAACGATATCTCAAACATGGAAATGGTCATCGGCGGCATTCTGCATGACGATATGCATAAAAACGACCGCAAAAATATGATCAGGCTCTACGCCGAAAAGGACAACAGTATTTTACGGGTGCCGAACGGCGATATGAATCTCAAACATGCCCGCACCGTATCCTTAGATATTCGGGAACCAAAAGCAATTTCCAAACTGCGTCCGAAGCGGGCCGGTTCGGCAACCAAAGTCCTGACAGCGCTTGTCAGAGCCAAATCCGCCGGCCGCGCTGCATCATAATATATGGTTTTAATCCCCTTAAAGCTCTTTTTTATCTTTCATGACGAGCAGGCGACGGAAGAGGGGTAGTCTTTTGAGGTCGTGCCGGCGCCGGGATATGATTTTTTGTATTACCAATCTTTGGATCGTTTTTTTTGGTTTCTTTCAATCTATCCTTTGCATTGTGATATGATTCAAGTATGTTAGTTCCAAATACTTTATCATTATCAATTTCCCTCTTTTGTTCTGCTTTGGCAACAAAGCGCGCAAGATCTTCGGCATTGTCGTTTGATAAACGTACACTACCATAGTATATTGTCATATCTTCTTTTCCGTTTTCGGTATGATATTCGCCTCTGGTTATTTTAATACGATCGTCTGGTGGTACAAGTTCTCCGGATATGTTGACTCTTGCATTCTTAGGAAGATCAATCTCTACCCATTTCCTACCAGTGCTTAAAAACAAATTTTTTTCACTAGTTTGCTTAGCAACAGGTTTCAACCTACCTTCCGATGTCATTTCACAACGACATTTTGTACTGCCTTTAGTAAGGATAATATTATTACCAGCCAAAACAAAATCATCTACCATAATTAAAGGACTTTTTGCTTCTAATAAATTGACCGGATTTTGGAGGAAAAAACAATGGCTGTTATTGGTTATATTCGGGTGAGCACAGACAAGCAAACCTATAAGCATCAACGCTTTGAGATTGAAGAATATGTAAAAAATCACGGGTTGAAAATTGACAATTGGGTGGAAGAAACAATATCCTCACGAAAGGCGCTAAAAAATAGAAAACTTGGCGCTTTGTTAGAGAATTTAGGTGAAAGTGATATCTTAATCACCTGTGAAATATCCCGTCTCGGTCGCTCGTTGCTTGAAGTAATGCGGATTTTGGAAACCTGTTTATCAAAAAATTGTCAGGTCTGGACATTAAAA
>CASFJS010000028.1 GCA_949295085.1 uncultured Pseudomonadota bacterium | reverse complement strand
GTAACCGCCTAAGCGGCTTATGTGCGGCTTTGGTTGACGATAAAATTTAAACGGTCATTCCTCTGAGGCTTTTAGCCGAGGATCAGGAATCTTCCGCTTATATTAAAACAGTTGAAGATGCCTGAGCCAAGGCAGGCATTCCTGCCTTGGCGGCATGACATTTTTTGTTGCTTGGCCAAAGGCGGGGGACATGGTTCGTTTCTGTCATCCTGAGCGCAGCGAAGGATCTCCCTTAGATTCTTCGGGACTTCCGTCCCTCAGAATGACAGAAAAAGAAACACTCCTCAGAATGACAGAAAAAGAAACACTCCTCAGAATGACAGAAAAAGAAACACTCCTCAGAATGACAGAGAAAAAACACTTCTCAGGATGACTGTAAAAAAAACGCGCCTCTCAGGATGACCGGGAGGTAAACGCTCAGAATGACAGAAAAAGAAACACTTCTCAGGATGACTGTAAAAAAACGCGCCTCTCAGGATGACCGGGAGGAAAGTGCTCAGGATGACCATGTCCAAGTCATTCTTCGTCGCTGTTGCTCCTCAGAATGACATTTTAAATGAATGTTCGGCAGAGTGACGGTTTTTGTTGCTCGGGGCGGCAGCGGACAGGCTTGTTGCAACAAAAAACCACGCGAGCGACGCGTGGTTTTTTGTGAAATAGAAGTTTCTGACTAGAAGCCTTCGGTATCTAAGCGTTTACGCAGCTGTTTGCGAGCGCGGCGGATCGCTTCAGCCTGGCGGCGGGCTTTCTTTTCAGAATTTTTTTCATGGCAGCGGCGCAATTTCATCTCGCGGAAAATGCCTTCGCGCTGCATTTTCTTTTTCAAGACTTTCAAAGACTGTCCGACATCATTACCGATAACAGTAACCTGAACCACTCAAATCACCTCATTTCATCTAAAGCAAAAGTTAAACTGACCTGCTTTTTAACATCGGTTGTGTTAAAAAGCAAGCATTTTTTTATTATATACCTTTTGCCGGCAAAAGAAAAGACCGAAATTTGATGCATCTTCAAGGTATTTACGACTAACCGATTGATTTTATCCCCAAAATGCAGCCCGATTCAATCATTCGATTGATTTAGAAATATTTTTATGTTATCGGTTTTGAGTAGTCTAACCATAAAAGGACTTTATTTATGAAAAAAATTGTGACTTTAACGGCTTTGGGCGCCATTTTGGCCGCGGCCAACGCCAACGCGGCCGGTTTTCATCTGAGAGAGCAGTCGGCGGCGGCTATGGGTAATGCTTTTGCGGGTGCAACCGCCGGAGCGGAAAACAACTCTTATGCTTATTTTAACGTGGCCGGTCTGACACGGCAAAAAGGAACGCAGGTTAATGTCGGCGGTACTTATATCATCCCGAGAGCGGAAGCGCATGATATTTATGATCAGAATGGCGACAGAAAACAAGATGTCAACAATATCGTGCATGCGGCGATTGCGCCAAACGGCACGATATCGCACCAGTTGAATGACGAGGTTACTCTGGGATTGTCTTTGAACGTGCCGTTCGGCATGATTACCAAATATGACGGTGAGTGGGCAGGGTCTGACCACGGTATTACTTCCAAAGTTATCACGGCAACCACCACGCCGATGGTGGCCTGGAAAGCCACCGACAAACTGAGTGTCGGCGCCGGTTTGCCGATTCAGTATGTCAAAGCCAGACTGAGCAATACGGTTAATGCCAGAGGAGTGTACGGTGCTAATCTGGAGGGTGATACGGTTGATGTCGGTTATCAGCTCGGCGCGATGTATGAATTTGATGAAAATACCCGTATTGGCGTCGGCTACCGCAGCGAAATCAACCATAAACTCAAAGGCGATATTTCATCTGATGCGCCGGCAAGTTTGGGCTTTTTAAACCAAGATATTTCGGCCAGGCTGGATACGCCGGCAATGTTTTCGGTCGGCGCGTATCACCGGATTAACGACAAGTGGGAAGTGATGGCTGAATATCAGCGGGTTTTCTGGAATTCGTTTGACAGTTTGGACATTTATGGAACAGAGGGGATTCCCGGACCAGAGGGTACGGCGCTTATCAGCTCGACGCCGGAAAACTGGCGCGACACCAATTTTTATGCCATCGGCGTCAGTTACCAGCTGGATCATCAGTGGAAACTGCGTCTGGGCTTTGCCTATGACGAATCGGCGGTCAAAACGGCCGACCGCACGCCGCGAATTCCGGATTCCGATCGTTATTGGTATTCAATGGGTTTGAATTATGCTTACAGCGAAAACATGACGTTTGATTTCGGCTTTACTTATATTCAGGCCAAAGAGGCGTCGATTAATATTCCGAACAATTATCCGAGTACCGGTTCCAGAGGTGTTTCGGCGGAATATGACAACTCGGTCAAACTGGTCGGTTTGTCTTTGAACTACAAGTTCTAAAGCTTATCGCCTTTGGGAACAGCGGAAAGTTTGCGCTTTCCGCTTTTTTTGTTGCTTATTGCCGCAAAAAATGTTATTATGACGAAAATTGACAAAACGCGAGGTGCCCGATGCCGGATTTGAAAAATGATTTGAGATGCCAGAGAATTGAACAAATGCTTGATTATTATGCAAGTAAAACCAGAAATTGGCAGATTGAGCGTGATCGGTATGTGGCCAGAGGTGACGGTAATAAATTTAAGTATGAGAGATTTAACCCGTATCCGTATGATGATGTTGTTGAGCGCCGATTTGTTAACCAGATAGATGCCTATCTTCTTTCATTTGAGGAGAAAGAAAGAGCCGAAGTTAACGGGCATTTTTTATGGAAATATAAGGATTATTTTTCACAACCGTTTGCCAAGCATGCAGTGAACTTGGCTGAGAGAGCTATCGTTTCTTATCCGCTTTCGGATAGTAATAAAATTCAGTTTTTGGAATATTTGTTTAAATATCAAAATGAAACCGGCAATAAAATATTGTCCCGATTTAATGACCGTGTTTTGTATAAACTGGTTGATTTTGATCCCAATAATAATCTGGAGGCAAGTGAGCGGATATATTATAAAGCATTGGCAGCTTTGAGCGGACGGAAATATAAAAACGATGAAAAAATCGGGCTCTTGTATGGGATGTCTAGGATCTTTGCCAAAAATATAAAAAAAGTATCTCCTGAGGCAGCAGTTAATTATGCCGGAATTTATTTTAGGATGGCAGAGCGAACCGATAAAAGACTGGACGCCTCAATTTTGGAGCGGTTGGCGGTTAAAACCCCATATGCGCTTGAGCGGGCAGAAATGTGCGGGGATAAGGAAGTCTTGGATAAAAAAGCCATTAAGGAAATTTTTAAGGCTTATGTCGGGTATGCCAACAGGCAAGGAAAATTTAACCAGAATCTGGGGATGGAAATGACGGCTTTGGCTCAGAATTTGTTTTCGGGGTACGGATATACGGTTAAAGAGGCCAAAGATTTGACAGATATTCTGCATTTTAAGGACAAAGATGAAAACGGCAAAAAAATTCGCGATAACATGGTTAACAAAGCTCTTGATTCCATGGCGTCGGCGTTGGATAAATATATTGATAATGCCGCCCCGATGCAAAAGAGTTTGCTGAAAGACGTTGATAAAGAAAATCCGCGGATAAGTCATGCCAGAGTGGTTGATTATGCAGATAGGCTGTTTGCCTTTGCCGCAAAAAATCCGGAAAAAGATATTTGGCTTAATACGTTAGCCAATATGCTGACAAACGGTGAAAAATTTGATAAAAATTTGGTGCTGGACGTGGTGGATGCTTACGGGCAGTCGGTTAGCGGACGCGATATTGATCAGATGAATTATAATCAAATTTTGCACCATAAGATGACCAGATTATTACAAGGAATTGCGGTTAAATATGACTATTTGCCGAATGATATGGACGAGTTGTGCCGGCATATTGAAAAAGGCGCCGACGGTCATGATGAATTTGTTGAGATGGGGCGTGTGGTTAAGGCAAAATGGGTACAAGTCGGCGATTGGCGCTATGAGAGTTCTCAACGTCCGGTAATTCCGGCCATTATTCATAAAAAAGGCAGAAATTCTTTATAATTTTTCGCGCAGGAATTTGGCGGTGTAGCTGATGTCGGATTGAGCCACCTGTTCCGGCGTGCCGGAGGCGATGATGCGGCCGCCGCCGTCGCCGCCCTCGGGGCCGATGTCGATGATGTAGTCGGCGGTTTTTATCACATCCAGATTATGCTCAATGACAATCAATGAATTGCCCTGGTCAACCAAGGACTGCAGAATGGAAAGCAGTTTGTTGATATCCTCAAAGTGCAGACCGGTGGTTGGTTCGTCCAGGATATAAAGCGTTTTGCCGGTGGCGCGTTTGGACAGTTCTTTAGAGAGCTTAATGCGCTGCGCCTCGCCGCCGGAAAGCGTGGTGGCCGGCTGGCCGAGCTTGATGTAGCCCAAACCGACGCGGCGCAGCAGATCCAGCCGGTTTTTAATTGAGGGGATATTTTCAAAAAAGGCATAGGCCTCGTCAACCGTCATATCCAACACGTCGGCGATGGATTTGTCCTTGTACTTAATCTCCAGCGTTTCGCGGTTAAAACGTTTGCCTTTGCAAACATCGCATTCAACATAAACATCGGGCAGAAAGTGCATTTCGATTTTGGTGACGCCGTCGCCTTTGCAGGCCTCGCAGCGGCCGCCGGCAACGTTGAAAGAAAAACGGCTGGCGGTGTAGCCGCGGGCTTTGGCTTCCGGCAGGCCGGCAAACCAGTCGCGGATGTTGGTAAAAACACCGGTGTAGGTAGCCGGGTTGGAACGCGGGGTGCGGCCGATCGGCGATTGGTCGATGTTGATGATTTTATCAATGTTTTCGGCACCGGTCAGTTTGTCATAAATGCCGGCAGGTTCGCGCGAGCCGTTGATTTCTTTTTCCAGCGCTTTGCACAGGGTTTCCAGAATCAGAGACGATTTGCCGCCGCCGGAAACGCCGGTGACGCAGGTAAACAGACCGAGCGGAATTTTGACGTCGATATTTTTAAGGTTGTTGGTGCGCACGCCTTTGAGGCCGACAAATTTGCCGTTGCCTTTGCGGCGTTTTTGCGGTACGGCAATTTTTTTGATGCCGTTTAGGTATTGCGCGGTGAGGCTGTCGGACTTCAGAACATCTTTAACCGTACCGCTGGCCATAATCCGGCCGCCGTCGGCACCGGCGCGGGGACCGATATCGATTAAAAAGTCGGCGGCGCGGATGGCGTCTTCGTCGTGTTCAACAACAATCACGCTGTTGCCGATATCGCGCAGGCGCTCCAGGGTTTCAATCAAACGGTTGTTGTCACGCTGGTGCAGGCCGATGGACGGTTCGTCCAGAACATAGAGAACGCCGGTTAAGCCGGTGCCGATTTGGCTGGCCAGACGAATGCGCTGCGCCTCGCCGCCGGAAAGCGAACCGGATTGGCGCGAGAGCGTCAGGTAATCCAGCCCGACGTTGTTTAAAAAGCTTAAACGCTCGCAAATTTCTTTGATGATTTTGGCGGCGATTTCCTGCTTTTTGGGCGTCAGGTTGGGCTTGATGCCGTTAAACCAAACCAAAGCGTCTTTGACCGACATATTGGAGGCATCCATAATGTCCAATCCGCCGATTTTGACCGCCAGAGCTTCCGGCTTGAGGCGTTTGCCACCGCAAAATTCGCAGGGCGCTGCAGACTGATAGCGCGACAGCTCTTCACGCGTGGCCGGCGAATCGGTTTCTAAAAAACGGCGCTCCATGTTCGGAATAACGCCCTCAAAAGGCTTATGCGTGGCAAAGCGCGAGAAGTAAAGCGGCACGGGCTCGTCTCCGGAGCCGTAGAGAATAACGTCGCGGGCTTTTTGCGGCAGATCTTGCCATGGCGTTTTGACCGAGATACCGAGATAATCGGCCAATGAGTTAAGCGCCTGTTCGTAAAAAGATGTGCGGAAACCGTGCCACGGCGCAATGGCTCCCTGCGAAATTGATAAGTTTGGGTTAGGCACGACTAAAAGCGGGTCCATGTAAAGTTTGGCGCCGATGCCGTCGCAGTGCGGACAGGCACCGCAGGGGTTGTTGAACGAAAACAGGCGCGGTTCGATTTCCTCGATGGTGAAACCGGATACCGGGCAGGCGAATTTGGAAGAAAAAGTGGTTTGTGCGCCGGTGGTCGTGTCCTCGACAAAGACCAGACCGTCGCTCAGTTTAAGTGCGGTTTCAAACGACTGGCTCAGGCGTTCGGCAATGCCTTCTTTGACGATAATGCGGTCAATGATGACTTCGATATTGTGTTTTTGATTTTTGTTAAGCTCCGGTGTGTCTTCAAGGTCGTAAATTTTGCCATCGATTTTAACGCGCTGATAGCCTTGTTTTTGTAGGTTTTCAAGCTCTTTCTTATATTCACCCTTTTTACCGCGGACAATCGGCGCCAAAAGCATCAGTTTGGAGCCTTCGGGAATTTCCAAGACTTTATCGACCATTTGCGATACGGTCTGGCTTTCAATCGGCAGGCCGGTGGCCGGCGAGTAGGGGGTGCCGACGCGCGCCCACAGAAGACGCGTATAATCATAAATTTCGGTAATGGTGCCAACGGTGGAACGCGGGTTGTGCGATGTGGTTTTTTGCTCAATGGAGATGGCGGGGCTGAGGCCTTCGATTGAGTCGACATCGGGTTTTTTCATCAAATCCAAAAACTGACGGGCGTAGGACGACAGGCTTTCGACATAGCGACGCTGGCCCTCGGCATAGATGGTATCAAACGCCAGAGACGATTTGCCGGAGCCGGACAGACCGGTGATGACCGTTAATTTGTTTTTGGGAATACTGACGCTGATATTTTTGAGGTTGTGCTCACGTGCGCCTTTGATGTCAATAAAATCGCTGCTCATATCTTGTTCTCCTGTACCGGAAAGCTAATATAGGATTATTGCCGCCGAATAGCAATAAAAATATTGACAAGGGACGGAATTTATGTCAGCCTTTTTGTCAAAGGATATGGAAAAATGATGGTTGAGATAGCGGAACATATGAATCTTATTCGCCGTCGCCGCCGCAGAAACCTGCGACGATGAAGTTTGTTTTGTCTCAAAGTTAAACGTTTGTTGCAGGGGTGAAAGTTAAAAAATTCATCCCTTTTTTGTGTCAATTTGAAATCAGGAAAGAAAAAATGAAGCAATTATCGGTTAAAGAACTGAATATTGAACACCTGCCGGCGGTAATGGCGTTACAGGAAAAAATTATTGCCGGTTTGCATGCGGATGAAAAACATTTTATTTTGAAACGGAGCGTGAACGATTTTATGACGGCGCTCAGCAGCGAAAACACGCATATGCTTGGTGTGTTTGACGGTGAGAATCTGGTTGCACAAAGTATATTTTCTTTTCCGCGTGGCGGTCAAAAAAGAGATATGCCGGAATTTGCCGGCGATATTGATAATGATAAGCTTGTGGTCTATAAAGCCGTATTGGTGGATAAGGATTACCGGGGGAGGGGCTTGATGACGCATATGCTGGATTTTATTGAACATAAGGCACGACAGGCCGGCAAAACGACATCAATTATTCAAATTGCCATTGATAATCCGGCCAGCTGGATGAGCGCCATGAAACACGGTATGTCAATTCATAAAGTGGATTATGATCCCGATGACCATGCAAAAGTTTTGTATCTGCAAAAAGATTTCGGCAAGTCGGTTCAAACACCGTTATATACCATGGGTAAAGATGCTTTTGCCATGTATGTCGGCAAGGATATTCACAAAGAAATTCCGGCGTTGTTTCATAAAATGCAATACCGGATTGCTCAAGGTTATTACGGTGTCGGTATCGACAAACAAAGCCACCGGATGATATGGGTCAAAAAACATTCAGGTCTTGTGCCGATGTTGCAAAAAGTTGCGCATAAGGCGTATAATTCGGTCGGAAGATGAGGCGAAACTATTTTTGATGGCCGAGATAAAACCATTCGGTGCCGATAAGGGCATGGGGATTGGGCAACATAATAAAACCGTCTTGCGGACAAACAACGGATGTTCCGTTATCATAAAAAGCCAGAATTTCTCCTGCTAATACGGAATCAAGATGTTTAAATGGTTGAGCCAGACGGCCGGGGTTGGATTTGATAAAAAAACAATCCATTAAAATATGCTTTTGTGTCGGCGGTGTCGAGGGGTATCCTTCCAAAACGTTCAGAGACAGCAGCGTATTCATAATAACATGATAAGCGGTTTTGACGGCGGTGTCGGAAAGATGATAACCGCATTCGACCGTCAGGCTTGTTTTGCCGCAGGTCTTTGCCCAGTTGCCGGTTGAATAATCTTTTATAGGCGCGTCGTTATAAATTTGCGGCCAGCCTTCAACAATATATTCGATATTTTGAGCGGAGGCCAGCCGGCAGGCCAGATGATCATCGGGATAGTCATTGAAAATAAACGGTTTGTCGTCCGGACAGTGGCTGGAATGCAAATCAACGATAATATCTGCGGCTTCGATTTCGGCGGAGAGTTCATTAGCTAAATTTTGTTCGCAGGTTGTCGGATTGTTCCAGCGGCGTATGACGCGGTTTAAGTTTTCATCAATCTGCCGGACGTTGTGTTCAAAGGCCAAAGGATTGCATACGGGGATAAACAAAACCGTGCCTTTAAGCGGTATCAGAGCGCCGGAAGCAAATTTTTGGACGGCGGTTGAGATGGCCGTCGTGCCGGCGGTTTCATTGCCGTGGATGGCTCCGAGAAACAAGACAGAAGGGCCGGGAATGTTTGATTTGAAAGTATATTTTTTCAGCATATTTTTCAGCGATTAAGATTGATGATGCTGATTTTAGGGAAATTTGTCGGCGAGTCAAATGTTATTTTGAAAAAAAAGTTGCAAAAATAAGATAAAATGCTACTATGCCAAAAGTTTAAATAATTGAGGCCAAGCGGCAATTATGTTTCAAACAGCAAAATATATTTTTGCATTTCAGCTTTTTTGGGTATTCGGTGCACAGGCGGCCAATATCGCGGTTATAGCGCCCAAGGTCGGGCCTATGGCCAAGTTTGGCTACAATTTGAGCGAGGGTGTCCGGACGGCGATAGAGGATATTAACCAAAACGGCGGTATTTTGGGCGAGCAACTGAATCTGATTACGGTTGATGACCAATGCGAAGATTCTTTTGCGGTTTCGGCAGCGCAGATGATGGCACTTAACTCGTCGGCAAAAGATAAAATCAACCTGGTTATAGGGCCTTATTGCGGCAATGCGTTTGCCAGAATTTCACAAATTTATGCGCAAGGAAAGATTATCAGAATTGTTCCGGTACCGGTGGATAAGGCACAATATAATCTTAATGAGGCCGGTTTAATAAAAATCGGAGGTATTGTCAGCGAGGAGGCCGAGGCTTTTTTTGCTTTTTATCAAAACCGGTTTGCAGGTAAAAATATTGCCGTGGCTTATGAAAGTTCATTGGCGGCGGCTCTGGAAACGGCATATGGATTGCGGGCTTTGTTTGATGAAAACGGGCAGGGAAATCGTTTGACCTTGTATGATTTGGCAGGTTATCAGGAAGATTATGAGCGAGCGGCTCAGGAAATTCTGCTTAACAATAAGATCGTTTATATTTTGGGGCGGCCTAAAGTTACGGCCGTGATGGCGCAAAAGCTGCAGGAAAAAAATTCGGAAACGGTTTTGTTGATTGATGAATATTTGGCAACACCGTTATTTTTCAGAGAAATGGGCAATTTTGCCGAGGGTGTTTATGTCATGGCCAAAGAGGATTTGAAAGACAGCCCGACATTTACCGAAGAACTTGTACGATTGAGACTTGACGGACGAGAGCCGAAAGGGCTTGGTGTTTATGGTTATGCGGCAGTTAAACTTTGGAGCGATATGGTACGTCGGGCCGGAAGTATGGATTTTGATAAAATCAATAAACAACGAGACGGAACACAGTTTGATTTGCCATGGGGAAAAGTCGAATTTTCCGGCGGGAGAGCCTTGCAGAGCAGCGGGTATGAGGTTTATCAGATTGTAAACGGCGAATATACACAGGTTGATTGATTTTGTTGCATTGCCGAAATATCCGTTTATACTGATGGGCAGTTTTAATTTTTAGACAGAGTAAGGTTTAGGAAAATGGCTGGAAGCATTAATAAAGTTATTTTGGTCGGTAATTTGGGCGCGGATCCAAAGGTCAGCAACACGGCCAGCGGTACAAAAATCGTGAATTTGAATGTTGCGACTTCTGATTCGTGGAAAGACAAAACCAGCGGTGAACGTAAGGAAAGAACCGAGTGGCACCGGGTGGTTATTTTTAATCCGGCGTTGGCCGATGTCGCCGAAAGATATTTGCGCAAAGGATCAAAGGTTTATTTGGAAGGGCAGCTGCAAACAAGACGCTGGGAGGACTCTAACGGTCAGGAAAGATATACAACAGAGGTTGTTTTGCAGAATTTTAACGGTAATCTGGTTTTGTTGGATGCCAAAGGAGACGGTGCTCCGGCCGGTGGTAATGATGTGTTTGCGACAACTGATTCCGGTTGGGATTCGTCCTCGGCGTCTGCAACAAGTACGGCGGCTCCGTTGGATGACGATATTCCTTTTTAAGAATTTTTGAGCAAAGAATTGGGAGCCTTTTCCGGATACGGGAATGGCTCTTTTGTGAGGTTGCTTTAATATTGTAAAAAAAGCTTGACCTTTGGCGGAGTTTCGGCTAAACAGGCGGATGTTGTCCGATAAAACGAAGTTTTATGACGGTTTTCATTTGAGGATTATTGTGAAAGAAGCGTTTATATTGGAGAGGTGGCTCGAAGAGGTTTAATGCAGCGGTCTTGGAATCGCAGATGAGCGCAGCTCCAAACCGTCGTTG
>CASFJS010000027.1 GCA_949295085.1 uncultured Pseudomonadota bacterium | reverse complement strand
GAGCCTTTATTTGCCACAGAACCATACCGGAGACGAAATGCCGTCTTTATGCCCTAAAAAAGCTTTATTATTGCTTTTTTAACCAACTCATGATACACTTAATGAAAGTGTGGCAAATAAAGGCTCCTTTATTTGCCACACGGTTTTTTATCTTTATTATACTCAGGCGATGACAAGTTAAACCGGGTTCGCTTCCCGTTGCCACAACCAAAAACCGCCCTTTTGCAAGGACGGTTTGATTGGAGCAGGTAACGGGAATTTTCAGTTTGAGTTGTAACGCTTGCTCTTTTCGCTGTCGCTCATCGCTCGCTAACAACTCTGCACCGCAAAGGCAAAAAAGATTCACCGGATCTTTTTTGCACTCTGCGCCCTCTCGGGTTCGATTCCCGTTGCCACAACCAAAAACCGCCCTTTTGCAAGGACGGTTTGATTGGAGCAGGTAACGGGAATCGAACCCGCATATTAAGCTTGGGAAGCTCACATTCTACCATTGAATTATACCTGCAGCAAAGTGTTTTGCGGTAGAATGCTTTTTGTTTAGCGCAAATAATTTAATTTGGCAACAAAAAAGATTATGGCTTATGTAAACAAACTTATTTTTATTTACGCTGATAAAAATTATATAAAGATTGACGCCCCGTCTTTAACTGACTATATCTATAAGACAGTATATTATCAAAAAGAGGTATAAATATGGCAGGGCGAACCAAACGTATTTTGAAAAAGGTTATTTCCTGGGCAGGGCTGTTTTTCTTCGGTGTGGC
The DNA here is from genome assembly GCA_949295085.1 of uncultured Pseudomonadota bacterium. Lineage (GTDB taxonomy): Bacteria > Pseudomonadota > Alphaproteobacteria > RF32 > CAG-239 > CAZU01. The sequence continues at coordinate 11,356 of CASFJS010000027.1, read as the reverse complement.
AGCTTATGCGCTGTATATGCAGCTGTCAAAATACAGTCTGGAAGATATTAAAAATGCTTTGTTATCCATTCCGGAAAAAAATTTGGCTCTGGCCTGTTGGGCATCATTTTGCGGTTATGTGGCTTTGTCTTCGTATGATTATCTGGCGTTGCGTTATATCGGTCGTCGGCTGGCGCCGTGGAAATGGATTTTTGCCGGTATTATCGGTTTTTCGGTTAGTAATAATGCCGGACACGCCATTGTTTCCGGCGGAACGATACGTTACCGGCTTTATACCCGCTGGCGTTTCAGGGGAACCGAGATTGTGCGGATGGTGACGTTTTCCGGCTTTACTTATCTGGTGGCTTGTTTCTTTTTGATTATTGTCGGTTATCTGATTACACCGGATCATGCGTTTGGTGCCGGTTCGGTTTCAAAATTGACGACCGAAATTGTCGCGTTGGTCTCGCTTGTTGGGTTGGCCGGCTATTTTGCTTTGAGCATTTGGTATAAAAAACCGCTGATTATCAAAGAAGTTGAGTTTGATATGCCAGGTTTTAAAATGGCTCTGGCACAGGTGATTATCGGCGCGGCGGATATTTTGATGGCCTCGTTGGTGTTGTATTTTTCGCTGACGGCTTTTGTTGATATTCCGTTTAATACTTTCATCGGTGTGTTTATTATTGCGCAGGTTTTGGGTGTGTTCAGCCAGGTTCCGGGCGGTTTGGGTGTGTTTGAAGGGTTGTTTATGTATATTATCCCCGGCGAGCATAATCAGGTTTTGCTGTTTGGTGCGTTGCTGGCCTATCGGGTGATTTATTATTTGTTGCCGCTGTTGGTTTCGGCCGTGGTGTTGTTCAGCTATGAGGGATATTTGAAATATATCAAAAAACAAACACTTGAAAAAATGCGCTTGTTCCGGATGCAGGAGATCGCTCAGCAGGAAAAGACAAAATAGAATGTGTTTTTATGACAGAAAAAGCCCGGAAAACCGGGCTTTAGCTTTTTAGAACGGACTTGATACCTGAGGCGCCGGCGGGATTTCAACCGCTTGTAGCTCAGTGGCTACGGCTGCGGCCGGGGTGACGGCTGCAGTATCGGTTTTGGCCGCAAGTTCTTCTGCAATAACGGTTTGGACATCTTTTGCCGTGGTTGCGGCCGGTTCGGCTTTGGGCGCCGGCGATGGTGCCGGCGGTTGCGACGCGGCCGGTTGTGGGGCAGCTGCTGCTACCGGTTTGGGGTGGTCGCGGCGAATGCCTAAATATTTTTCAACGGCTTTCTTTTCGGCCAGTTTTTCGTTGGCTGTAATCAAATCAAGGTCGTAAAGAACTTCCAGCTGACGCAAATCATGCGCGGCATCCAAAATATTTTTGGCCGGAGCCTTGTTTTTGATCCGTTGCCGCGGCGCGGGCGACATCAGCGCCTCGATAATCACATCGCGTTCGGCCGAAAATTCCCGCGGAGTAATGGCGCGGGTGGCAACGCCTTCTTTTAGGATATTCAGGCGTTCAATAATCAAATCGGGCGACGGAACGGGATCGGTGATGCCGGTGCCGGGGGCCGGATTGGTCAAAGGCAAAAGGCCGCCGATGTTGGCTTGCCGGCGAGATAAAAATTCTTCTTTGGTGATAAAGTCTTTTTCGGCCAGTTCTTTCAAAATTAAAAAGCGGGATACGATATTTTGCTGCTCGGGGGTGAAAATATCATCAATACCTGCCGGTTGTGTACGTACCGCCGGAACGGATTTTTTACGCAAAGCTTCGGTGATGGTGTTTTTGCTGATATCGGCACCGGCGGCATCCGATACGGTAAAACTTTGGCTGCCGTCGCGATTTTCAACGGTCAGTTTGTTTTGAGCAATGGTGATGGCGCGCAGGTTGTCTTTGGCAATTTCGGTTATTTTGCGCGGCTGACCGTCCGATGAACCCAAAAGAGATGTCTCGTCGCCGTTGATGATAATTAAATCTTCATAATACTGACGAGCACGGTTGTAACGACCGAGCTTTTCGGCAGCCAGTGCGCCAACCAACAAAGCCTGCTGATTGCGCGGGTTGTCTTTAAGCGCTTCGGTGGTGTATTCAAGCGTTTTGGCAAAATTGCCCCGTGAGTAGTATAAAGTTGCCTGCTCGGCATAATTCTGCCCGTCTTTTTCAAACAAGCGGACAAACCAATTTGATTCCTCGGCGGTGTCTTTTTTATCAACAACGGCACAGGCCGACAGAAAGCTCATCGCCGTGGCAGACAACAGAATTTTGGTAAATTTGCGGCTCAACATTATAACGGATGCCTCTAAAAAATTATTGCGTTTAGGCCATATTATAAAAGATTGAAACATATTACAATAATTTTGTTTGGCAATTGTTAATTTATGCTTGATTTATTAAAATAATACGCTAGTATTCAGGCAATTAAACGGCTTTTGACCACTAAAAGCGGGTGTGGCGGAACTGGCAGACGCGCCAGACTTAGGATCTGGTTCCGCAAGGAGTGGGGGTTCAAGTCCCTTCACCCGCACCATCCGAAAGGCCGGTGTTGTTAATGTATAAACAGAGAGAAGTTGAATGAAAATCAGTGAATTAAAATCCGAGGGATTGAACAAGGCTTATAAAGTCGTAATGCCGAAAGAAGACTTTGTTAAAGAAGTTGACGGCAAATTGGCACAGATTGCCAAAAAAGCAAAAATACAGGGCTTCCGTGCCGGTAAAGCGCCGTTGTCGATGATTAAAAAGAAATATCAGGGCGAAGTGATGGGAGAGGCCTTGGATGATGCCGTGCGCAACGGCAGTAATCAGGTTTTGACCGAAAAGAAGCTGCGCCCGGCCAACCAACCGGCCATTAAGATTCTGGCTTTCGGTGAGGATAAGGATCTTGAGTTTGAGATGAATGTCGAGGTTTTGCCGGATATTAAGCTGGGCGATTTTTCTAAAATCGTGCTGGATAAACAAACGGCCGAAGTTCCGGCGGAAGAAGTCGACAAAGCACTCGGATATCTGGCTAATGCCCGCAAAGAGACGGTTAAGGCTGACGGAAAGAAAGCGGCCAAGGGCGATGTCGTGATGATTGATTTTGTCGGCTCGGTCGACGGGGTCGAATTTAAGGGCGGTAAGGGTAACGATTATCCGCTGGAGCTGGGATCCGGATCATTTATTCCGGGTTTTGAAGACCAGCTTATTGATGCGGAAGCCGGTGCAAAAGTTGATGTGAAAGTTAAATTTCCGGCGGATTATCATGCCAAAGATTTGGCCGGTAAGGATGCCGTGTTTGCCGTAACGGTTAAGGAAGTGCGCGAGCCGAAAAAGGTTGAGATTAATGATGAGCTGGCCAAGTCGCTTGGCGCCGAAAGTCTGGAAAAACTCAAAGAAACTTTGGCCTCACGGATTAAGACCGATTATGACAATGCATCGCGCTTGAAATTAAAACGTCAGTTGCTGGATATTTTGGATAAGGAATATAACTTTGATGTTCCGGCGTCTTTGGTTGATGCAGAGTATGCGGCCATTGTTAACCAGTATGAACAGGCCAAAAAAACAGGCCAGCTTGATGAAGATGAAAAGGGCAAAAAAGAAGACGATTTGTTGAAAGAATATAAGAATATTGCCGTTCGCCGGGTTAAGCTGGGGCTGTTGTTGTCCGAAGTAGGGCAGAACGCCAAAATTTCGATTAAGCCGGAAGATATTAATGCCGCGATTATGAACGAGGCTAAGCGTTATCCGGGGCAGGAGCAGATGGTTTTGGACTATTACCTTAAAAACAAACAGGCGGTTGAAGCCTTGAAAGCACCGATTTTTGAGGAAAAAATCATTGATCACATTATTTCTCTGGCCAAGTTGAACGAAAAGGTCGTTTCGGTTGAGGAATTGTATGCGTTTGATGAAGATAAAAAGACAACCAAAAAATCAGCCAAAAAATCGGCCTGATTGGTGCAAAGATAGGTATTGGCGCTCTGAGAATAATGCGGCGGGTAAGAGTTATCTGCCGCATTATTGTTTGCGGACAATTTTAAAAACAGCCTTTTTCGGGTGACGAATTTTTTTGATGAGAAGATCGATTTTGTCTTTGTCAAAAGACAGTTTCGGCTCGTCTGTTATGCCATCGGCGATTTTTTTGCGGGTGGTGTCAATGTCGAGCTCGCCTCCTTCGTCCTTGAGTTTTAAGGCGTGTTGCCATTGAAAACGGGCTTCATTTTTGCGGCCGGTTAACCAATAAGCATCGCCCAGATGTGCGCTGATGATTGCCGAAGACGGATAGTATTCAACGGCTTTTTCAAGGTATTGTAATGATAAATCAGGGTAGCCGAGATTGTACAAGGCAAAACCGAGGCTGTCATTAATGCTCGGATCAAACGGTGCCTGATTATAGGCCTCGACAACCATGGCAAAAGCCTCTTCTACTTTTTTGTTTTGTTTGATCCAGGTGTATCCCAAATGATTCAGAACCAGAAAATGTTTGTTGATGTCATAAGCCTTAAGAAGCGTATCTTCGGCTTCCGTCCAGTTGCCGGCACGTTCCAATGATACGCCTTTGGCATAATATAAGACCCAGAGCGTTACCGGATTTGTCGTCATGTCTATGGCGCGATCGTAGTATTTAACCGCTTCGGCAAAACGATTATTCAAACGCAGAATGTCGCCGAGTTCCATATAGATTTGGATGTCATCGTAGTCTTCGCTTAAAGATTCCAACAGTATTTCTGCGCCTTTATAGTCCTCCTGACGGGTCAGATTACGGGCTTTTTTCAGCTGTGCCGGATAATAGGCGATATTATCCTGATCGATGCTGTCGTAAATATTGTTGGCGTTGTCGTACATTTCACGGATCTCAAAGATGTCTGCCATCAGAATTTTTGCCGTACTGTAGGAGGGATTCATGTAGATGGTCAAAGCCGTGTACATGTGGGCGACATCGATGGCTTCGTCATAGCGAAAGGTTGACGCAATGGTAAACAGAGCTTCGGCCGCGCCGGCCTGCGGGGAAAAAAGCAGCGGCTGCGCGGTGGAGGGATCCGCCGATTCAACCTTGGCGCGCAAAGATTGCAATAAGGTGTCCAGAGTTTGGTTGTTGATGGTTGCCCCCATGACGGCAACCGCTTTATTTTTTTGGCCGGTACGGATATAAAAATTGGTTATGAGCTCCAGAAGACGTACGGAAATTTCGGCGTTTTTGTCCTGCAACAATTGTTCGTAAGCCTCGGTTGCTTCGCGGTTTTGTCCGAAGTAATCAAACAGCATGGCGCGATGCTGGTTGTAGATTCCGCTTAAGCCGGTTTGTTTTTTAATTTTGCCGAGCTCGGCAAAGGCTTTGTCCGATTGTTTGAGCCCGGCATAGTTCCAGGTGTTTATTAAAGGGGCAATCAATTGTCTGTACATCGGGTCATTAATCCGCTGTAAAGTTTTAATTGAATCGGCGTAGGCTCCGTCGTGCATTTGTTTGGCTGCAAGTAACATATATGCAAAGCTGTTGGTTGTTTTGGCATCAACGGCTTTTTGGGCATATTCACAAGCCTCGTCGACCCGCCCTTCCGAAGTCAGAAGCAGGTAGAGGCTGTCAATCAGTTCGGTGTTGGCGGGATCTTTGGTATAGGCAACCTTGTAATAATCCGCGGCACGGTTAAAATCCTTGCGGATATGAGCGATTCTTCCTGCCAAATAAGCTCCGTAAGCGTTAACGGATATTTCGGAAGCGGGAATATCCGTAACGGATGGTGAAATTTTGCGGCTGGTGACGGGCGAGCAAGATATGAACATTGCGGTTGCCACCAGCAGAGCCGATATAAAACTTATTTTTGCCATAGTCAGAAGTTTTCCCAACAGAATTTTTCGCATTACGGCTTATCTTATACATCTTTTTTGAATCATACAACAGGTTTATCAATATATGATTAAATTTGTGCAAATAAATGTTTATTCTTGCTTAAGCGGAATAATTATTTTAAAATCCCGTCCATGGATAAAGAAAATTTAAATTTGCGTGAAACTCTGGAATTTTATATTGCTGCCGGGGTCGATGAGACCTGCGGTGATGGGGTTTTGACGTTGTCTGACAGAGACAAAATATTGCCGCAGACCAAGGAAAATATTTCCGGCACGGCAGCACGGCCGGCGACTTCCGCTTTGGCGTTGTCTTCGGCGGCAGCGGTTAAAAATGCCGATGATATTTGTCGCGGTGTCGGCAGTATTGATGAATTGCGGCAAATTGTGGAAAATTTTGACGGTTGCTCACTAAAATACAATGCCAAGCATACGGTTATCGGCGATGGTAATCCGGCTGCGGATGTTATGTTTATCGGCGAGGCTCCCGGAGCCGAAGAGGATATGGTCGGCAAAGCTTTTGTCGGCCGAAGCGGTCAACTTTTGGATAAAATGCTGGCCGCTGTCGGACTTGATCGCAGCCAATGTTATATTTGCAATATTTTACCATGGCGGCCGCCGGGAAACCGGTCGCCGTCGGATGCCGAAATCGCCGTTTGTTTGCCGTTTTTGAAAAAACAAATCGAGCTTGTGAAACCGGAGTATATTTTTTTGTTGGGGGCGGTTGCGGCGAATTCTCTTTTGGGGTGTTCGGAGGGGATTTCTCATTTGCGCGGCAGGTGGATGGAATATGAGGCAACCGACGGTCGTAAGATTAAGGTTCTGGCCGGTTATCACCCGGCATATCTGTTGCGGACACCGGCACAGAAAGCTAAGGCCTGGGCTGATTTTCTGAGGCTGAAAAAGAAGTTGAACGAAAATAATTAACAGCTTAAGGTTTTGTTGTAATATTTAATGGTATTTTAGTAAAAATTCTATATGATGTAAATAATTGCAGGAGCCAAAAAGGATAAAGAGGGAAAGATGATTATAACAGCAAAAGCTTTAGTTTGGGTCTTATTGGCAGGGGTTGTTTTGCCGGTAGGTTGGGCGCGGGCGGCCGAAGATGATGATAAAAGTGTCGGCGAAATTTTGTTTAAAATTCATGATGTCGTGCCGGAAAAGGATGTTGACGGGAAAGTTTTGTATTGCAATGTCGGGGCAACGTTTTTTAACCGGACATCGGTTGATGTCAGTAATGTTGCTTTGTCATTATTGTGGAATGATGAAGTTATCGGCGAGACGATCGATCAAGAAGAACGGGCCGATAAAGAACAACGCCGGACGAATCCTGATGCCGCACGGTCGCGTTATTCAACTTCCGGGTTTACCAGCAAGACAGTCAGTTTGCAATTGAAGTTGCCGCCGTTGAAGTCCATGCAACAGGTTTCGCTCAAGACAAAAGTAGATACCGACAGGTGCTTTTTGTTGTTGAATGATATGGATATCAAGGTTACCAATTGCGGTACGGCAGCCATGAACGGAAAGGTTTCACGACAGGGTTGTGATAACCTCTTTCGCTATGTGTCGCCGATGAATGCGGAGTATTACACCGAATTCAAAGAAGTTTCGCTGGAGCAACAATTGATGGAGGAAGACAAAGCCTTTGATGCCGCAGAAAAAGAGCTGGATAAGGTTTATCAGGAAACGTTGGACGCCATCAAAAACATTACTGCCGAGGTTTCGGGCGCAGAAGAATAACGGAATCAATCAGTAGAGGAGTGTCGGTGTGGTTAGGGCTAAGTGGTTGTGGTTGAGTGTGTTGTCGGTGGTGACAGCCACGCCGGCGGCAGCGCAGATGTTCGGTACGGGAAGTGTGCCGACGGTGCCGGCTTCGGCAGCCGTGAATACAAATACAGCCAGTCCGGATGAAGAGAACGCAAAACCGGCGGAAGACGGAATAACGCTTGAAACATTGACTCAGACGCAAGGGGATGGCGCCGTGGATCCGGCTGCGCGCATATCGCAGATTATGAACGGTGAGGTATCGGCAGAGACACAAACCAGCGCGGAATCCGCTGTTACGGAAGATGAGGAAGATATTTTTATTCCCGAGGGCGAGTTGTATCGTCTGAACACGCCGACGGCCGACGGATCAGAACGCGGCGGGCAGGCTTTTGTTGCGGTTGACGAACAGGGGCGGATGAAAAAAACGGAAAAAATCTTTTTGTTTTATGATGAATTTAAAGTCAGCGGCCAGCTCGGCGGTATGGCCGTTTGCGACGTGCGCTTCAATATTCTGTCCAATCTGGATCGCAAAATCAATCAGCTGGATATCAAATTGGTGTGGCCGGGGATAACAACAACATTGTCTTTTGCCGATATTGCGCCGAATACGCAGACTTATTACAATTATTCGCTGATGGGCGAAGGGTGCTACAATATGGATAAGGCGCCGAACATTATTGTCAACCGCTGCCGTGTGCGCGGTATGACGGCTTCTGAATGCGCTGGCAAGCTGGTTTGGTTGTCAAGATAGGCGCCGATGAAATTTTTACGATTTGCAGTAATTCTTTTGATGGCTGTGTTGACGGCGGGTTTGGCGTGGGCAGAAGCCGATATTCTGCCCGAAGATGTTTATGTGGAGATATTGGAGCGTGCAGGCGTTGCGGAAAGCGATATTGAAAAGTATGCGCAGATATTTGAATTGATTGAAAAGGGCGATTTTACCAAAGCCGATGAAAAATTAGCCGAATTGGATAATCGGGTTATTCGGGGGCATGTGTTGGCGGAAAAATATCTGCACCCCAAATATAAAAGCAGCGTGACGGAGCTGGAAGAATGGCTGACGCAATATGCCGAATTGCCGCAGGCAGCGCGGATTTATAAATTGGCGCAGCGCAAGGGTGCCAGGGATTTGCAAGAGCCGGTTTATGCCGGCAGCAGCGAAGTTTCCAGCGGTAAGATATCGCGCAAATATCTGGACAGACTCGGCAAGGCCGATCGGCGCTTTTTGGTGCGGCAGGCGCAGAGTTTTCGCACCTATATCCGGCGGGGGAAAACGCTGCCGGCGCGGCATATTCTGGAAAACAAGCGGTTTCAGCGTTTGGCGCCTAAACCTTATTGGGACAGTCTGGCGGCGACGTTATCCATGAAATATCTGGTTGATAATTATGATGCCAAAGCGTTGGAATGGGGAATTAAGGCCTCCAAACGCCATAACTCAGGCATGGCGACATGGGTGGCAGGGCTGGCCAGCTGGCGGCTCAAAAAATATGAGGCGGCAGCCAGCTATTTTGCGCGTTTGGGCAGTTCAAAAAATCCGGACGAATGGTTGATGGCGGCAGGCGCTTTTTGGTCGGCCAGAGCTTATGATAAGCTGGGCAACCATCTCAAGGCGCGGGAAATGCTCAAACTGGCAGCACGGCATAAATATACATTTTATGGTATTTTGGCGGCGTATCAGCTGGGTGAAAAGCCGGATTACGCTTTTGACCGCAATAATTATATCAATGACTTTGATACGGAAGAATGTCTTGATGAAATTGCCTCATCCGAGGCATTGGTTCGGGCAGTGGCGCTGCTGGCGGCCGGTCGGCGCGGATTGGCGGCCGATGAGTTTTTTGCCGCTTATGACGGTCTGAACGACAAGCAAAAAGAGGCGGTGATTGTTTTGGCCAGTCGCAGCGGGTTGCACGCATTGGTCATTGCCATCAGCAAGCAGAAAGATTTGGAAAGCTTAAGCGGCAATTATGAGAAAGAGATTTATCCGTTGCCGCGCTGGTCGGAGGACAACAAATGGCTGGTGGACAAGGCTTTGGTGTTGGCGATGATCCGGCAGGAATCGGCCTTTCGCCGCACGGCAACCAGTCGTTCCGGCGCGCGCGGGCTGATGCAACTGATGCCAAACACGGCGTATCATATCAGCGGCGATAAAAGCATTAAGCGCAACAAAGACAAGCTGTTTGATCTGGATTATAATTTAAAACTGGGGCAGCAGTATATCAGTTATCTGTTGGCTAAGCCGTTTATCGAGGGTAATTTGTTCTTTATGCTGACGGCCTATAACGGCGGACCGGGGAATTTGGTCAAATGGCAGAAAGGTGCGCGTTACGACGATGATCCGCTGATGTTTATTGAGGTTTTGCCGTCGGCGGAAACGCGGATTTATATTGAGCGGGTGATGGCAAATTACTGGATTTATAATCTGCGGCTGGAGGCGGAAAACAAGACTCTGGAGCAGGTGGCAGCCGGCGAGTGGCCGGTGGTGGTCACGGAAGAAGCTTTTTTGTTTGATTGAACCGGTCATTTGTGATACAATAAAATCCTAAAGTTAAGGATTATGTTTATAGAATTGATGCTGCCGTACGGTATCTTGCTGTTGGCAGCCGTTGTCACCTTGTTTATGCGGGGTGATATCGTTAATAAAATTACGACTATACTGGTTTTCGCCGCCGGTATGGGGTGCACTATGGCGGAGAGCGGCTGGTGGCGGTTCGGCTTTCTCGTGATGACGGCAATTTTGTGCCGTTGCGAGGAACCAATGGTTCGCGGGGAAGTATCTGCCGCAAGGCCACAGATGCTGATGAGTGTGGCTATTACCATACTGATTATCAGCAACTGGGTCGGCGACCTGCTTGGTTGGAACCCGCTGTGGCTGACGTTTCCGGCGGCAGGCTTTATGGCTTGGCTTATTATCGCCAATGCGCCGGATGCCGAGCCGCTATTTAATTAAGAAGTTCGCTTTTTTGAGAATGCGTTGAGCGTTTTGCAAAAAAGCGGACTTTTTAGTTTAGGGTGTTAGAGTCAGTTTTTAAATGTCACCCCTGTACAAGTCAAAAATTTCGCAGACAGATGTGACCGCTTAAATATTTTACTTGCCTTTGTGAAAGATTTTCGCTAATTTTGTTCCTGCCGCGACGGGTTGTTGCGGCGGAGTGTCATAGCTCCTTATAAGAAAAAGAACGACTCCTTGATTGGGGAGCCGGGGATATAAGGCTTTGCACGAATAACCCGGACTGTTCTTATACAGCTATGAACTCCCCGCCTTTTGTTTTCAAGAGGCGGTTTTGTTTTTTAGCAAAATTTAGGGAGTTAAAACTGATGAGTGTAACTTTTCAAAAAGAAATATTAACCCCGCTCGGGGCAAAAATTCTGGAGCTGCGCAAAGAACGCGGCCTGTCGCCGGCGGAGGTGGCGTTGATGACCAACCTTTCGCTCAAAACGATATTGGGGATTGAGAGCGGACAGCCGGCGGCTTATAAAAAATGCCGGCAGCTGTTGCTTTTTTACGGCAAAAAGCTTGAAATCAATATCGTTGATTTGACTTAGATGAAAAGCGGGAGAGCGATCTTCCGCTTTTTTAAAAAGTTGAAGATGCCTGAGCCAAGGCAGGAATGCTTGGCAAGGCGGCATGACAGGTTTTATTGCTTGGCCAAAGGCGGGGTGACAGGTTCTCATGTTACTTTTGTGCGGACAAAAGTAACCAAAAACCGCCGGGAGGCTCGCTTCTTCAGACGGTTTTGCCAACGCCGGCATGTCAGTCAATATAACTCGGCGCCTGTTTCAAGGCGCCTCAGACAAACATATTG
>CASFJS010000026.1 GCA_949295085.1 uncultured Pseudomonadota bacterium | reverse complement strand
TCCTTATTTTTGTTAAAATTCGGATTGTCCATGCTTTCCATACTGCCGGTGTATGACGGAGCTTTCCACATGGAATTTGTTAACCGCCGCTGGCTTAAAAGAGTATAGCTTTCGGACAGGTTTTTATAACCCTCAATACCGTCCAACAGCTGCGCAAGCTTTCTCTTTTCTTCGTCGGTGTTCAGAGAAATCTCGCCTTTATTGTATTGCTCTAAGAAGAAATTAATATGTGAAGCATCACTAAAACGACCGGCGCTAAATTCTTCCAAGACGACTTGACGTCTGGCCTCGTTCCCGTTTGCGTCGTTAAACTTTTTAGCGCCTTCCTCATCATAAACCAACTCAATACTGTCGTTATTTTCCGGCATGACTGCCCTCCCACGAATATAAACATAATTTAAAGTATAGCGAAAAAGATTAAATATTAATTAATCTTTTGTTAAATTTTGTCAAAAATAAAAAATCAACTTTTTGTTATAAACCGTTGAGCGCAAAAATGTGTGCATAAATGCCGGCCGCCCTTGTACTTTTGCGCGCTATAATTTACCTTATAACCAGTGACAAAAAGGATAGAAGAACCTTAGATGAAAAGAATTGCCTTCATATTGACCGTTATCGGGGCTTTTTTATTTGCTGCGCCGGCTTTTGCTGTGCAGTACGGGGATTTGTACGGTGTTGAATGGTGCCCGTGCAATCCGGATGATCAATATGACCAAAACGGCTCCGTTGTTTTGGGCAAGACGGTTATGTGCCCGTGTGATTCAATGTACGATGGTTATGATCGTTCGCTGGAAAAAGATCTGCGCAAGGTTCAGCACAAAACCCGTCAGGCCGTTGAAACAGCCAAGAATTTTAAATATTACGTCGGTTTCGATTACAATAAGTCACAAATGACAACCGCCTCCGGTACCGTTAAGCTGGATCATCTGATATTTTCGCCGACCGGGGGTTTGGATGTTCCGTCGGATGTTATTTTTGATGACCAGGACAATATTGGTATCGTTTTCGGGGTGCGTCCCAATCGCAACATCGGCATAGAGTTGTTTTATAACCGCAGCTATAACAAAAGCAACGTGACGCAGATTGACAACAAAACGCTCGGAAATATCGATTATCATCTGGCCAATGAGTATGTAACGGAATATCAGGCTTTTGGTATTGATTTATTAGGCTATCTTCCGGTAACCGATTATTTTGATTTTATTGCTTTTGTCGGTGTCGGTCAGTATGATATTGATGTCGAAGCCGGTATTAAATCATATTATCTTGAAAGCAGCGGTCAATCTGCCGTTGATGAGGGAAAGTTTGACTTAAGCGAGGACAAGCTGGCCTGGCGTGTCGGTTTGGGCTTTCAGTTTAATATTGCCCGGGGGCTTGTGCTGCGCAGCATGTATCGCTACATCAGGCTAAATACGGATACAATAGATTATCTGCAGGAATTTTCGGTTGGTTTGCGGTTTTTATTCTGATGATGGCAAAAGGGGTTTATAAATGAAAAAGGCATTGGTTTTGGCGGTATTATGGAGCGGCGTCTTTCCGGCATCGGTCAATGCTCAGGCCTATTACAACGGCAATTACTATAACAATGGTGCCTATGGGTTGTCCGGCTACACGTCGCAAGCTTCTTATACGCCGGCGCAATATGTTTCCGGTAATCAGAATAATGCCTCGTTGCAGAACTATTTTCCAGGGAGCAATTATTACGAGCCGCATAAAATTGAACCTAAAAAACAGCGCGAGATAGGCTCGATTTCGGTTGGTGCGGATTACGTGTTGAGTTATGCCTCGTATGAAACAGTTGATTTTGTTATTGATCCGGCTCTGACCGGCGGTAGCAGTTATGTTTCGGATACCAGAGATTTTGACCGCCGGTTCAATTCGATTTCGCTAAATATCGGTTGGCGGCCGCTGCGGTATTTAGGGTTTGAGGCTTTTTACTCAACCTCTCTGGATGAAGACAAAGTAACCTATACCGAGAGTTACAGTCATTTTCCGGAATTTGCGCGCGGTGAGTACAGCGTTTCTTATAAAGTATATGGCTTGGATTTGTTGGGTTATGTTCCGATAACGGATGATATAGAATTTATCGCCTCAGTCGGTGTCGGCAAATATGATGCCAAAGCCAAAGTCAAGATTATGGCCTATGAAGACACCTCCCATACCAACATTCGTTCTTCCGGCAAAGAGTTTGAGGACTCGGCCACGGCATATCGTATCGGCGGTGGTTTCCAGATATGGTTGAGCAAGCATTTAACCTTGCGCGTTATGGGGCGTTGGACCAACATCGGCGGTGATTTCATGAGCTACATCACCGAAATCAATGCCGGTGTCAGATATCATTTCTAAAGAAAAGTTTTGTTATTAAGAGCATCCTGCAGGCGTTTTTCGGCCAGCCGGCAGTATTCGGCATTATTATCTATGCCGACAAACTTACGACCGAGTTTAAGCGCGGCCACGCCGGTGGTGCCGCTGCCCATAAAAGGATCAAAAACCACATCGCCTTCATGGGTTGAGGCGGTGATAATGCGCGTCAGCAGGGCCAAAGGTTTTTGTGTCGGGTGCCGGCCAAATTTTTTTTCTTCCGGCGGCGTTGCGGCAATAGCCCAAACACTGCGCATCTGATGGTGCGGCTTTTTTAAAATATCTTTGGGAAAATCGCCGTCTTTCATGGCGGCATAATTAAAATAATGTTTGGCTTTTTTGTTTTTGCGCGCCCAAACCAGACTTTCATGGCTGGCGGTAAAATATTTGCACGAAAGGTTGGGGCTGGCGTTGGGCTTAAACCATATAATATCGTTCAAAATATGATAACCGAGTTGTTGCATGGCGTAGCCGCAGGGATGGATACTGTGATAAGTTCCGGAAACCCAAAGCGTACCGTTCGGTTTCAAAAGCCTTTGACATTCCTTAAGCCAGCGTTTATGAAATTCAAAATTAGCTTCAACACCCTGGCAATAATCCCATCGGCCTTTGTTGATGGACACCAGTTTACCGTTTTGGCAGCTGGTGCCGACGTTAGATATCATATAAGGTGGGTCGGCAAAAATCATATCAAAGCTTTCGTCGGCAAGCTTTTGCATAACCTCAAAGTTGTCTTGATTAAATATCTGGTAATCTGTATCCATATAGCGATCAACCTCTTCTTATCATGCCAAAGAGTATGCTCTATTCAAAATTTTTACGCAACCCCAAAATTGTTTTAACCCAAACAAAAAACCCGCCGAAACGGCAATCGGCGGGTTAAGGGGTTATAGAGGTTTACTTGACGTCATTGAGGAGAACTTGATTATCGTCAACAACCTCTATCGTCTCAGGTTGTGCCGCTACGTCATGATAAGGGGCTTTCTCGTAGCTGACCTGAGAATAGGTTTTGGGTTCATAAACCGTTTTGTAGGTTGTCTTCTTATAAACAACCTCTACCGGTTCACGCGTTTCCCGAATGGTCGTTTCACAACCGTTGCAACCATTATTGCAGGCCGGCTGTGCACAGACAACCGGAGCCGGCTGACAAACGGGGCACGGACGAGGCTCGCGATAACGAACCGGTTGGGCAACGGGCCGGTGAACTCTGCGATAAACATAACGATAACACGTGCGGCCGTCAAAATAATCACAATTCGGTTGAGCCGCCTGCACGGTACGATAAGTCGTAACCGGTACTTCTTCATCGCATTCAAAACAAGCACAGGCCGAAACGGCGGCAGCCAAAGCAACGATCAACAATTTTTTCATTTTAATTCCCCATAAAAGTTGCAACATTTTGTCCAAACGGCTCAGAATTTCCACCAATATATACTTTATTACGTAAAAAATCAAGTATTTTTTTCTAATTTTGTCGTTTTTGTAAAAATACGACACAGTCAAAACCGCGGTTCATCGGCCGGAATGGGAAAATGCAGAATTTTTTTCTTGGGTTTTGTCGGTTTGATTTCCGGCTTATAACCGCCTTCGGTACAAACAAGCTTATCGCTGTCATAAATTTTGCATTTGACCGGTTTGGCGGAATCCAGCTCAACCAAATCGCCATCTTCATCCCGGCCAAAAACAATGGTGTTGCAGCCGAGTTGTCCGCAATTAAAAGGAGCATTTAAGATAAATACAAAATTTTGATCCGGATATTTGGCAACATAAAAATCATCAAATCTGACTTCTAACGGCAACTCATCGGAAGCCGGGCCGAATTCGCCGTCAAAAATATCGGCCGTTTCCTGGGGAGTAATCCCCAGCTCATCAAGATTGTCGCTTGAGGCGCTGTAAAACAAATACAAATCATCGGCGCGAGCAGGGGCGGCCAACAAGAATATCGCAAACAAAGCAAAAATTTTGTGGTTCATCGGCATTTCTTTCATCATCAATCAAACAAAATATTAGCCAATAAAGGTTAAAAATTAAATACTTTTTTAAAGATTCTGTATAAAATAAACCATATTTTTAATCATAAGAGGTGCCCCATGAAACTAAACCGGCTTGTTACAAACGGTAACGATATTGAAATTAAAGGCCTGACCGCCGATTCGCGAGAGGTGAAAAAAGGCTTTTTGTTTGGTTCCCTCAGCGGAAACTATATTGCGGATGCCGTCGCCAGAGGAGCCGCGGCGGTTATTGTGGCAACGGACGACAATACCGGCGATATTCCGGCAGACGTCGAAATTATTCGTTCGCCGGATGTCGCCTACACCTATGCCAAGGCGGTTGCCGCTTTTTATAACAATGCCTGGCCGGCGCATCTTTCTGCCGTAACCGGAACCAACGGAAAAACGTCTATTGCCGATTTTATTCGTCAGGTTTTAACCGCGATGGGCTACAAGGCTGCGAGTATCGGAACTCTCGGGCTGATAAAAGGCAACGCCGCGCCGATACCATCGCCGAACACGACACCCAATTGTGTCAGTATTCACCGCGAGTTAAAAGAATTGGCCGATGAGGGCTTTAGCTATGCCGTTTTGGAAGCCTCAAGCCATGGTTTGCATCAGGGACGTCTGGCGGCATTGTCTTTTGATGTGGCTGGTTTTACCAACCTAACGCGTGACCATTTGGATTATCATAAAACGTTTGAAAATTATCTGCAGGCCAAGCTCATCTTGTTTCGTCATAATCTTAAAGAGGGCGGAACGGCCGTATTGAATGCCGATATTGAGGCTTTTGGTCGTATCGGCGCCGTTTGCGAACAACGCGGCCAAAAGATTATCTCTTACGGTCGCTGCGGTCAGGATATCCGTTTGTTGAACGCCACACCGTTGGCTCACGGACAAAGGCTTGAAATTGAATATTTCGGCCGGCCGCAAACAATAGAAATTCCGTTAGTCGGTGAATTTCAGGCCATGAATGTACTCTGTGCTCTGGGAATGCTTGCCGCCATAACCGGTTTGCCGGATGAGGTCATCCATTATATCGGCAATATCAAAGGCGCCAAAGGACGTCTGGAGTTGGTTGCACACACGGCCAACGGCGCCGCAATTTATATAGACTTTGCGCATACGCCGGACGGTTTGGAAAATGTCTTGAAAGCGTTGCGTCCGCATACATCGGGACGGTTGCATGTCGTTTTCGGTTGCGGCGGCAACAGAGATAAAGGCAAAAGACCTTTAATGGGAAAAATTGCCCATGATTTGGCCGATGTGGTCTATGTAACGGACGATAATCCGCGTTTTGAAGAAGCGGAGGATATTCGTAATGAAATTATGCCGGCCTGTCCCGGAGCTTATAATATTTCTGATCGTGCCAAAGCTATTAAAATGGCCGTTGCCGGACTAATGCCTGGCGATGTTTTGGTTGTTGCCGGCAAAGGGCATGAAACCGGCCAATATGTCAAAGGCGAAATTCATCACTTCAGTGATCACGAAGAAGTCATGAAGAACATTTAAAAAAGCGTCAGGGTTCCGGCCATATACGGCGGGAACCCTGTCACTTACTCATACAAAGCCGGATTAACAAAACGGAAAGTATAAACGCGTCGCACGTTTTCCGGGGTATATTCGATTCGATGTCCGTCACGATCCCAGAAAGTCCAGCTTCCGGTTTCCTCATTTTTAACAATGACGACTCTTTTTTCCAATGCGATGGTCGCATTACGAAAAACGCCGATTTTGACAAAGCGGCCCTCAATTAAATCAAAGGCATATTTATCAATTCCGGAGACCGTAAGACCGGGGTGACGAACAACCGCACCATTACTTTTTCGCCTGATAATGGTATGATCCAACTTTTCTTTTTCCGTCCCCAACAACTCGGCGAAAAAGGACAGAGATAATTCTATATTTATCATAGGCATAAAAATTAAATGTGAATAATCGTTATATAGCACATTTTTTGTCTATCGCAAGAGTTTTTTGAAACGAAACCGGTTAATTAAATATCCTTGTCTAAGATGACAAACTCATCATCGGCGGCCATGTTAAGCACCACCCGTGCCCGCTCATCCAAAAGGTCTATATCCAGACTGATGTCGGACAAATGTTGCACTTTGCGCTGCAGCTTTTGCTTTTGTGCGGCATATTTGGCCGCTGTTTTTTGTGCCTCGGCAATTTCTTGTTTAAGAGTAAAATAACGATAAATATTGCGTTCGCCGCAAAAACTGTGAAACCCGAAATAAATGACAATAAAACCGCTGACCAGTACCAACCAGTATTGTCTGAATTTTCGTTGAATATCCAACCCGAAACCCATAACCGTCAAACCCTTTTATTTTTTTTTGTTTTTTTAGATTCTGTACTGGAATTTTTAGACTCGCTATCCTAACAAAATCAGTCAACCAGATTTTGGTTAACATTTAGTTTAAGGATGGCATTAAAATTTGCAACAAACGGCCTAACGCGCGACACAGTTATTACCTTGCCATCTCCAGGATACGACATGGCCGTTTTTAAGCAAAAACAATGTCTTACATATATAATCAGCCTCGTAACCGATATCGCCGGGGGCTTCGGCAAACAAATAAGTGTTCAAAAACGGCGAAAACATTCCGTCCGCGCCGTAAATTTCCTCGCCTTGCTGATAAGTGTAAAACTCTGACGGCACAAACACATCATCAACTTGAGTATACGCCAGAATTTTGGTGTTGTTATCAATAATTTTAATTGCCGACGGTCGACCGAAATGCTTAATAACATCGGTTTCCGACGCTCCCAAAAAACCGTTGAGCATATGATCATAATTTTTTGCCGTGGCGCAGGCAAACAACAACGCCGTCACAATCAACAAAAAAGCAATCTTACCGTATTTTCTCATTTTTCCGCCTCCGTTTTTTAATACAATCAAACAGATAAGCGGAAAAATAATTTTTTCAATTAATGATAAGTTCTAATCAAGGAGCTCAGCACGCCCTGAACCCGTACTCTGTTGGCTGCCAGCCGGCGGGTTTCATAAGCACTGTTTTTCGGAATCAGCAATACATCGCGGCCGTCTTTTTTGATTTGTTTAAGAGTTGCTTCGTGCTCGTCAACCAGAGCCACCACAATATCGCCGTTGCGGGCGGTATCGCTTTTTTTGATAATAACGGTATCACCATCCATAATACCGGCTTCAATCATCGAGTCGCCCTCAATCGTCAGAGCATAATATTCGCCGCCGCGGATCATATTGAGCGGAACATTGATTTTTTCATTTTCATTGGCGATGGCCTCAATCGGCGTTCCGGCCGCGATTTTACCGTACAGGGGAATTTCGATCGTGGAGCCGGCCAGAGCAGCTTCTTTGGCTTTTTCCTCGGCAATAATGCTGGAAGGCTTGAGCTTTGGCAGACGCAAAACTTCCAGAGCCCGCGCTTTATGTGGCAGTTTGCGGATAAAGTTGCGCTCAACCAGAGCATCAATCAACGCATGAATACCGGATTTTGACTTGAGACCGAGAGCATTTTTCATCTCGTCAAACGATGGGCAACATCCGGTTTCTTTAAGTGTTTTATTAAGAAACATCAGTAGGTTATATTGCTTGGGTGTCAACATAAATCTTCTCCTGACAGGTTAACGCCTACAAATGTTCTACTTTAGTTCTTTTGTTATGTCAAGTCGTAAAAAGACCAAAAGCGCCAATAAAAGAGGGCTGGTTGCAAATAGTTATTGAAAATTTTTTTGCATATGCGTATAGTGATAAACAATTGCGAATTAAAAATTCATAAGGAAATATCAATGACGACAGAAAACAATATTCATCGGGAATCCCGTCTGGTAAAGCTCCAGAATTTACAGAACAAAGGTTATAATCCTTATCCGTATTGTTTTAAGCCCAATGCTTTTGCGGCAGATTTGCAGGATAAATACAGAGATTTGCCGGCCGGTGCCGATACCGAAGACCGCGTGACCATTGCCGGCCGCGCTATGGCCGTACGCAACAGCGGTATGTTCATAGATGTTAAGGACAAGAGTGGTAAAATTCAAGCTTTTTGCCACAAAAACCATTTGTCCGAAGATGGTATCGAGCGCTTAAAAGATCTTGATGTCGGTGATATTGTCGGTATCTCGGGATATGTTCGTCGTACGCCGCGTGGTGAGCTGTCGATTGCCGCGGAAAAGTTTGATATTATATCCAAATCGTTACAGCCGTTACCGGAAAAATTCCATGGTCTGACCGATATTGATGCGCGTTATCGCCAGCGTTATGTTGATTTTATCGTGAATGATGAAAGCAAAGAAATTTATCGTAAGCGCTGCGCCATTACTTCGGCTATCCGCCGCTATTTTGAAGAACACGGCTTTTTGGAGGTTGAAACCCCGATGCTGCACCCGATTATGGGCGGTGCCAACGCCAAGCCGTTTATTACGCACCACAATGCTCTGGATATGGATTTGTATTTGCGCATTGCGCCGGAGTTATATCTCAAAAAATTGATTGTCGGCGGCTTTGATAGGGTATTTGAAATCGGTCGCAACTTCCGCAACGAGGGCGTTGATAAAACGCACAATCCGGAGTTTACGGCTTTGGAGGCTTATCAGGCTTATGCCGATTATAATGATATGGCCGAGTTGATACCGTCGCTTTTGGCTTATGTGGCGCAGGCCGTCAACGGTACCGCCAAAATTACCGTCAACGGCAATGAGATTGATTTGGGACAACCTTTTGCCAGAAAGTCGATGCTTGAACTGGTTAAAGAGGCCACCGGCGTTGATTTTCTGGAAGCCGAAGATTTGGAAGAAGCCAAAGCCATGGCCAAATCCATCGGCATTGATGCTTCGGATTGCATCTCTTGGGGGCGTGTTGTTTCCGAAGTCTTTGACGAGAGAGTTGAGCCCAACCTGATTCAGCCGATTTTGGTGATGGATATGCCGCGCGATATTTCGCCTCTGGCCAAAACACATCGTTCCAATCCGCGCCTTGTGGAACATTTTGACGCTTATGTCGGCGGCATGGAAATGGGCTGTGCTTATTCGGAGTTGTCTAATCCTTTGGAACAGCGCGAACGTTTTGAAGCCCAGTGTGCCGACCGTGAAAAAGGCGATGACGAAGCCCAGATGCTTGATGAAGACTTTATCAATGCTTTGGAAAACGGGCTGCCGCCGACCGGTGGTATGGGTATGGGTATTGATCGTCTGGCCATCCTGCTGACTGGCGCCGAGACCATTCGTGATGTTATTGCTTTCCCGACGCTAAGAAAGAAAGATTGATCTTTTGCCGAAACTGACGCCGACACAGCTCAAGTATGTTCTGCTTAAGGGAATTCATCTTTTAGCGGTTGTCCTGATTATGGTGGTTTTGGTGTCCTATTTTCATAAAGAAACGCCGCAAATACCGGACACTCCCGCGCCAAAACAGGCGGCTAATCAGGGACTTTCGGCCTATGAACAATTTTGCTTAAATAACGAAGGCGTGGATTGTTTGCTTTTGTCCGACAAAAAGCCCGAATACAAACCACAGGTTATTTTGATGGATACCGGCGAAATTGATGATGATTTGCGCGAAAAAATTTCACAGATAGCCCACAACGGTTGTGACACATCGCCGGAAGTAAACGGGAATATCCAAACCATGCTTGATCGCCTGTATGAGGAAGAATTGCCGGATGATGTTATTGATGAAGCCGCGGTAATTAAAAATCCGAAGCTCAAAAATATACACATTATTCCGGCGCACAAACCGCCTTTTTGGGGAACGACGCCAAAAGTTGTGTTAATAATTGATGATATGGGTATCAGCCAAAAACGCACGGCCGATATTGCCAGCCTGCATTATCCGCTGACGGTTGCTTTTTTAACCTATGGCACAAATTTGCAAAAACAAATCGAAAATTCTCAAAAAGCGGGGCAGGAAATTATGCTGCATACCCCGATGGAGGCGCTGGGCAAGGTTGAGGTGGCGCCGGATGTTTTGACCACCGAAATGAGTGTAGATGAAATCAAACGCAATTTTAAAATTATGCTTGATAAATTTCCGGGAATTTTAGGCATTAACAATCACATGGGCAGCAAGCTGACCGAAGATCTGCCGCGAATGAATGCGGTGATGGAGGTCTTAAAAGAAAGGAATATGTTTTTCCTGGATTCCAAGACTTCGGCCAAATCGCGGGCAGAGGAGGCAGCCAGAGCAGCCGGCATCGCCTATGCTCATCGACATGTGTTTTTGGACAACAATAATGACAAAACCTATATTTTGGGGCAGCTTGATAAGGTTGAAAAACTGGCTAAAAAGAACGGTTATGCCATTGCCATCGGCCACCCCAAAAGCCAGACTTATGCGGCACTGAAAGAATGGTTGCCGAAGATGAAAGACAAAGGATTGGAGCTGATTCATCTGAGTAAAGCGATAAAAGTTCTGCATCCGTGGTTTGGCCGTACGGCAGCGGAAAAATAAAAAAATTCGTTTAAGCTAAAAAAAGACTTGACCGAATAAAAAAATATCGTTATATATGCCCTAGTTATTTTGCTGGTCCCATCGTCTAATGGTTAGGACATCACCCTTTCACGGTGGTAATATGGGTTCGAATCCCGTTGGGATCACCAATTTGAAAAGAGGAAGTTTATACTTCCTCTTTTTTCGTTTTAAATCCTTTCCGTAAAGCCCTTTATTCCGCGCCGATTTGCCAAGTGCGCTGGTAACTGCGTTGGAAATCATCTTAAGAGATTTTCAGTTCTTTTGCAGAAAAAATGCTCAAATCTATACTTTTGCCGGAAACCTCTCCATTCTTAGTTACCATTTGCCAGTTTATTGAAAAACAAAAGTTTTCTTGAATGGTTTGCATGTCCTGTTTCGCAACTTGATTACCTTACCGATTATCTCGCCCAAACTCGGCTTATGGGGCTTTTGTTGAAAATTTGCTTCGTCATATCGGTACCGGATTGAATATTCCGTATGAGTTGCTCCTAAAAGACTTTTCCAAAACCAATTATTCTTCCGCGCGTTCGGCTTTGCTTGAAGCTTGGCGTTATTTTAACGGCAGAAGACAGTGGCTTGCAGATTACTGGGCAACACCGGTTTATGAACTTTGGTTGGAAGAAGTGGTTAACAAAGGCTTGATAGATGCGCCAGATTTTTATCAAAATCGCTATGCCTACAGTCGTTGCAAGTGGATTGGCCCGGGGCGTGGTTGGGTTGATCCGGTAAAAGAAGCCCAAGCCTGCCAAATTCGTATGGAAATTGGCTTATCTACTCTGGAAGCTGAATGCGCAAGTCAAGGTCTGGATTGGGAAGAAGTTTTGGAACAACGCGCCCGAGAAAAGAATAAAATTAAGAAAATGGGCTTGGATGGAGTAAAAAGTAATGAAAAAACTGTAATTTTGGAGGAAGATAAAGAAATATCTGGTAAATAAAATAGCCGTATCTGGTAATATCTGGTAATTCTTTTTGGTATACTTGGGAACAATTTCTTGACTTATCTGGTAATATCTGGTAATATCTGGTAAAGCAAAGAGAGGTAATATGCCAAGAATAAAAGATATTACAATAACACCGGATATGTTGAATAAAATTGCTGAGATAGACCAATTTATGGGTTCTTGGCATGCCGGAGCATTAAATTTGACTCCGGCAGAGTTAAAGGTTATGAAACGGGTTGCCACAATAGAATCTGTTGGTTCTTCAAACAGAATAGAAGGCAACAAGATGACCGATGCCGAAATTGAAGAACTGTTTAGCCACATCAATAAAAAATCTTTTAGCTCACGAGATGAAGAGGAAGTTGCTGGCTATTCAGATTTAATTAATACCATATTTGAAAACTATGAGGATATTCCTTTAACTGAAAACTATATCAAGCAGTTACACCAAATACTCTTAAAATATTCCTCCAAAGATGAACGTCATCGCGGAGAATATAAAACCGATTCCAACAGAGTTGCGGCTTATGATGCATCAGGTAATGAAATCGGTACGATTTTTGACACGGCTACGCCTTTTGATACGCCAAGGCTTATGCGCGAATTAATACAATGGATAAATGACACGTTTAATGATCGTTTTTTGCATCCAATTATTACCATTGGAGTGTTTATTGTGCATTTTTTATCTATTCACCCCTTTACGGATGGAAATGGGCGAATGTCTCGTGCTTTAACAGTTTTGCTGATGCTTAAGAACAATTACGGCTATATGCCTTATGCCTCTATGGAATCAATTATTGAAGCCAGCAAAGATGCTTATTATAGGGCCTTAAGAGGAACACAAAAAACGATATGGGGAGAGCACGTGGATTATGAACCATGGTTATCATTTTTTGTGACTTCCCTACAAAAACAAAAAAGAGCATTAGAAGAAAAAGTTCAAAATTTGCAAAAAGCAAATACGGATAAGTTATCATCTACGGCACACGAAATTTTAGATTTGTTTGCTATAAAAACGGAATTAAGTATGCCGGAGATTGTTCAAAAAACAGGTAAAAATGCTGAAACGATTAGAAAATCGGTTCAAAATCTTGTAAAAAGGGGATTTTTAAAAAAACTTGGAACAACTCGCGGAGTTTCTTATATTCTAAAAAAATGATATAAATTCTAAAATATTGCACATAAAGCCTCACATTGTTGAGGCTTTTTTCATATCTGAAAGGAAACACAATGAAACTACTCAACCAAACAATCTGGGCAATAACCCCGGAGATGTTACAAACCATGATGAGCTTAGCCAAGGAGAACAATAAACCCCCGGAAGCCATTGCCCGAGAAATGGGAAAAGATTTACAAATTTAGGTTCAACTTCGGCAGATAATCTTCTGGCCGGAGAATTTCCGCGTGTTTCAAAGCTGGTTACCGTTACTGGCGGAAAATATGAACGCGGCACAA
>CASFJS010000025.1 GCA_949295085.1 uncultured Pseudomonadota bacterium | reverse complement strand
CTGACATGCCGGCGTTGGCAAAACCGTCTGAAGAAGCGAGCCTCCCGGCGGCTTTTGGTTACTTTTGTCCGTACAAAAGTAACATTAAAATAAAAACCACGTCCCCCCGCCTTTGGCCAAGCAACAAAACCTGTCATCTTGAGCGCTCCTTATTGTCATCCTGAGCGAAGCGAAGGATCTAAGAGATTCTTCGTCGCAACAGCTCCTCAGAATGACTTGGATACGTCATCCTGAGCGCTTTCCTCCCGGTCATCCTGAACGCCCTTTATCGTCATCCTGAGCGCAGCGAAGGATCTCTTCCTTACCGTCATCCTCGAGGCGCGTCAGCGCCGAAGGATCTCCTTTTTACCGTCATGTTGAGCGCAAGCGAAACATCTCATCAAGTATGGATTCTTCGTCACATTCGCTCCTCAGAATGACAGAAAAAGAAGCGTCCCTCAGAATGACAGAAAAAGAAGCGCTCCTCAGAATGACCCAAGACGTGTCCCGCCGCCTTTAAAACCTGTCCTCCGCCTTTGGGCAAGCAATAAAAATTGTCATGCCGCCTTGCCAAGCATTCTTGGCAAGGCTCAGGCATCTTCAACTTTTTAAAAGAAACATTTTTCCTTTTTTACACTTAAAAATCTCTTGCCAACAAGTTGTGTTTATCTTATGGTTCTAATTGCGGGGGCGAGTTGCCTCTGCGGTGTCTGGAAAACACCCCATCAGAATACATCCTCAGAAATGGGGAGTAGACGAAATAAGCGCTCCCCAAGAGTGACGAATAAGTCTGACTGTTCTGATGCAGTTTTCTAGCTCCCCGCCTTCTTCTAAAAAGGCGGTTTTGTTTTAATCTTTACCCAAAGGCAAAACCATGCAGCAGAAAACCTACCATGCAACCACTTCTCGTCTCAGATCCCGCGGCAAAAAAGCCGACGGCCAGCCCAACCAAATTGACATTCATATCGGCAACCGCATTCGCCTGCGCCGCCAGATTCTCAAACTCTCGCAAGAACAACTTGCCACTCGCCTCGGCCTGTCTTTCCAACAAATCCAAAAATACGAAAAAGCCCAAAACCGCGTTTCCGGTAGCCGGCTTTATGATTTTGCCTGCCTTTTGGGTGTCGATGTCAATTTCTTTTATATGAATATGCCCGAAGATATCCGCCGCCAAAGCCCGCGTTACATTGCCGCGCCGGCACCCCTCCCTGCCGAAATCAAAGACCAAATCGCCACCCTTAATGACCCGATGAAATCCGAGCAGATACTTAATATTATTCGCGCCTTTATCAATATCAAAAATCAAAAGCTGGCAGACAATGTCTACCAGCTTATCCAACTGCTTGGTTCCAGCAGCTATATGCTCAACAAGGACAATCAAGCCGATTGCTGAACGCTATTTATAAACATCTCTCTGGCGATATTTGGTGTGCAACAATTCGTGCGCCTTACCTTCACCGGGCTTGCCCAAATATTCGCCGTAAAGCTGTTTAATCGACTGATTATGATGTGACAACCGATTGGCCGCCTGTTCGTCCTCATTGTTCAACCCTTGCGAACGCAGCCGCCGGATTTCGTCGTTAACGCCCCACGGCTTGGGCAGATTCGGCATCATCACTTTTGGCTGACCACCGCCGGCAATACATCCGCCGCGACAGGCCATTACTTCAATAAAGTGATAGGGAGTATCTTCACCGGCCGCTTCGGCTGCTTTGAGGTTTTCCATCAGCTCGGCAACATTACCGACACCATTGACCACCACAATGCGAACCTTGGTTCCGTTAATATCAACCTCGGCCGCCTTAATACCGTCAAGCCCCTCGATATCGCCAAAGTTAAGCGTACCGAGTTCCTGTCCGGTAACATAGAAATACGCCGTCCTGAGTGCTGCCGTCATCACGCCGCCGGTCACGCCGAAAATCGTTCCAGCGCCGGAATATTCACCCAGCGGACTATCGGCTTCCTCGTCTTTAAGATGATGGAAATTAAGACCGCTCTGGCGAATCATTTTGGCCAGCTCGCGCGTTGTCAACACCACGTCAACATCCTGATACCCCGAGGCGCGCATTGTCTCATGCCGGCGAACTTCCCACTTTTTGGCCGTACATGGCATAATCGAAACCACTCTTATTTTAGAAGCGTCGATTCCCGTTTTTTGCGCATAATACGTCTTGGCCACTGCCCCGACCATCTGGTGCGGCGATTTGCAGCTCGACAAATTGGGCAGATATTCCGGATAATATTTTTCAACATAATCAACCCAGGCCGGACAACAAGAGGTAAACATCGGCAGATGATCTTTTTCCTTAAAGCGTCTGACAAATTCCGTTGCCTCTTCAATAATCGTCAAATCCGCGCCGAAATTGGTATCAAACACTTTGGCAAACCCCAGCCGCCGCAAAGCCGCATAAATTTTGCCGGTCAGGTTTTTGCCGAACTCATAACCGAATTCTTCGCCCAAAGCCACGCGCACCGCCGGCGCAATCTGCACCACGGTAACCAGCTCTTTATCTTTGAGCATATCCCAAACCTTGGCGGTCTCGTCATATTCGGTAATGGCACCCGTCGGACAATGCGCGGCACACTGCCCGCATTTAATACACGGTGTATCCGCCAATCTGGCATCATTGGCGCCGGCAACCTTGGTAGCCAATCCGCGGTTAAGATAACTCAAAGCCCAGACATTTTGTTGGTTTTGGCAAATATCAACACAGCGTCCGCACACAATACATTTAAGCGGATCCAAAACAATCGCCTGCGTTGAATCGTCAATTTCTTCCGGTTTTAAGATTTTATGAATCTCATCACGATCAACACCCAGCCGCATCGCCATATCCTGCAGCTCGCATTGGCCGCTGCGCGCGCATTTCAGGCAATAGTTCGGGTGGTTGCTCAAAATCAGCTCCAACACCGTCTTGCGGGTTTCCTGCAATTCCTTATCATTGGTCACCACTTCCATCCCTTCGGCCACCGGCGTGGAGCAAGAGCGCATAATCCGCCCGCCGACCTTGACGATACACATACCGCACCCGGCCGACGGATCAACATCGGGGTGCTTGCACAACGTCGGAATATCAATTTGCACGCTGCGTGCCGCGTCCAAAATACTGGTGCCCTCGGCAACATCAACATCAAAATTATCAATCTTCAACTTTACCATCTTTAATTCTCCTCCGTTGCCGCATGCTCTTTAACCAGTTTGTCGGTATACTCTTTTTCATAGAACCTCAGGGTCGATAAAACCGGATTCGGCGCCGTCTGCCCAAGTCCGCAAAGCGAGGCTTTTTGCATGGCCGAGGCGATTCGTTTTAACAGAGCCAAATCTTTGGCGGTGCCTTTGCCTTTGTTAATCTTGTCCAAAAGATTGAGCATCTGTTTGCCGCCGATACGACACGGGGCGCACTTACCGCAGGATTCGTCAACCGTAAAGTCCAGATAAAACTTGGCCAAAGAGACCATATCCGAGGTATCGTCAATCACAATCATGCCGCCGGATCCCATAATCGAGCCGAGTTTTTTCAACTCTTCATAACACACCGGCATATCCATATATTCTTCCGGAATAACACCGCCGGACGGCCCGCCGGTCTGCACCGCTTTAAGCTTTTTGCCGTTGGGCACGCCGCCGCCGATTTCATTGACAATTTCTTTAATTGTCGTCCCCATCGGCACTTCAATCAGGCCGGAATGCTCCACCTGTCCGGTTAAGGCAAACACCTTGGTGCCTTTTGATGTTTCGGTACCGAAAGAGGCAAACCAATCGGCTCCTTTTAACAAAATCTTCGGCACATTAGCCAGTGTCTCAACATTATTAACGCAAGACGGCTTACCCCACAAACCTTTGTTGGTCGGGTATGGCGGCCGCGGCCGCGGTGTGCCTCTGGCGCCCTCAATAGAGTGAATCAACGCCGTTTCCTCGCCGCAGACAAACGCGCCGGCACCCAAACGAATATCAACGTTAAAACAAAAATCCGTCCCCATGATGTTGTTGCCGAGCAACCGATTCTTCTTGCAGGCTTTAATGGCCTTTTCCAACCGCTCGACCGCCAGCGGATATTCGGCGCGAACATAAAACCAGCCCTCTGTCGCCCCGATGGCATAAGCGGCAATCATCATACCCTCAATCACCGCGTGCGGGTCACCCTCCAAAATCGAACGATCCATATAAGCGCCGGGGTCACCCTCGTCGCCGTTACAAATAATAAATTTCTCGTCAACCGTCGGCACCTTGGCGGCCAGCTCCCATTTCATACCGGTTGAAAATCCGCCGCCGCCGCGGCCGCGCAGACCGGATTTTTTAATCTCTGCCACCACCTCGGCCGGCGTCATGTTTTTCAAGGCTTTTTCCAGCGCCAGATAACCGCCGCGCGCCATATATTCGGTAATATCTTCCGGATCCATATGTCCGGCGTTTTTCAAAACGACTTTTTCCTGCTTGGTAAAAAACGGCAATTCCAAAGACAAAATATGTTCTTCCAACTCTGCGGGAACGGCAAATTCGCCCGCAACCGCAAGCGCCGGCAGCACATATTTTTCCATAATTTTTTGCGCCGATTCCAAATCCACCCGTTTAAACAAGGCGTCTTTTTTACCCTTAATCTCCACACGGATAAGCGGCCCTTGAGCACAAAGCCCCATACAACCGGTTGCCACCACCCGGATTTTATCTTCAACTTCTTTTTCGGCAATAATATTTTTAATCAAATCCAAAATATCATCACTGCCCGAAGACTTACACCCCGTTGAATGACAGCAGTAAATATTGCAAACAAATTTTTCAATTTCAGCCAACTTGTTTTTGGCCGTTTCATGAATATCAAATCTCTTGTCCAAATCCATCTCGGCCATATTCTATTCCTCCTTAAAAGCCTGTCGCCATTCGTCCAAAATTCCCGGCACCGCCTCCGGCGTCATCCGGCCGTAAGTCTTGCCGTTGACCACGCACACCGGCGCCAGACCGCAGCAGCCGACACACCGCACGCTCTGCAGATGGAACATCTTATCCGCCGTGCTTTCACCCTCGTTAATTCCGAGTTCGGACTTAAATTTTTCCAACACCTTGTCATTGCCTTTAAGATAACAGGCTGTACCGGTGCAAACCGATATAACCGCCTTGCCGGGCGCCTCAAGCTTAAAGAAATTATAAAAGGTCAAAACCTCATAAATTCTGGCCAGGGGAATATTCATCTCTCTGGAAACATCCATTGCGTCCTGCCAGTCAATATACCCTTTAACCCCTTGAATCTCGTGTAATGCCATAATCAAAGAGCCGCGCTTTTTCCGCCATTTGCTGGCAATTTGCGCGGCTTGTGAGTTTTCTGCCATTTGTCTCTCCTCAAATTTAATATCTGCGAAGATAATAAAGGCAAAAAAAATCGACTGCAAGCAGATTCCGTACATCAATCCCAAATTTATTTTGACAATTTACAAAAAATCGGCCATTTTGCATAAATAAGTTTAAATATAAAATTAAAGCGGTTATACTCTCGGGCTATGAAAAAGCTTGGCATATACATCATCAAACAAATCACCGTCGGTTTCCTTCTGGTGTGCTTTTCCTTGATGTCAATTATCTGGCTGTCGCAGTCGTTGCGTTTTTTGGACTTAATCGCTTCCGAGGGGGTTTCCGTCGGTGTTTTTGTGCAAATGACCACGCTTTTAATGCCGCGTATTTTTACCATTTTGGCGCCGATATCTTTGTTTGCGTCAATTTTGTTTGTTTACAACCGCATGTTGTCGGATCAGGAACTTGTGGTTATGAAATCTGCCGGCATTAGTCCCTGGCAGCTTGCCAAACCCGCCATGCTCATCAGCCTGTTTTTGGTGACCTTAAACATTTATGTCATGAACATCGGCATTCCAAAAGCCGAGGATGCCTTTAACGACCTTGAATGGAAGATAGAAAACAACATCTCTCACCTGATGTTGCGCGAGGGCGAATTTACTTCCCTGCAGCCGGAGTTAACCGTGTTTATCGCCTCGCATGATGCCGACGGAACCGTTGGCGGTATTTTAATAAATGATGAACGCAATCCCTCGGTCAAGTCAACCATTTCAGCCGAAAAAGGTTTCGTTATTCAAACCGAAAAAGGCCCGCGCATTATCCTTATCAACGGAAGCCGTCAGGAAATTAACAAAAAAAACAATAATTTTTCCGCCGTGTCGTTTGAAAAATACTCGGTTGATTTTGGCCTCAGAGAAACCAAAGCGCGACGCAAAAACAGCGTTCGCGTTCGGGCTTTTGGCGAGCTGATCACCGCCCTAAATAACCATTCTTTACCGCAGACCGAGCGTTACAAATGGTTTATTGAAGGCAACAAACGCATTACGACACCGCTCCTGGCTCTTGTCTATGCTTTGGTAGCCTGTACGGGGCTGCTCATCAGCAATTTTAACCGCCGCGGCCAAACCAAAACCATCGCCGTATCTCTGGCCGGGGTCATTCTTATTCAGGCTGTTGACTTAATTTCGGGAAATTTGGCGGCAAAGAACTTAAGTTGGCTGGC
This sequence comes from uncultured Pseudomonadota bacterium, assembly GCA_949295085.1. Classification (GTDB taxonomy): domain Bacteria; phylum Pseudomonadota; class Alphaproteobacteria; order RF32; family CAG-239; genus CAZU01. The sequence goes on along the minus strand of CASFJS010000025.1, from coordinate 18,127 downwards.
GTTGATGTACGCCAACATCATCTTTCCTGTCATTACTTGTCTGGTCTTGCTGATTGAACCGGCGTTTTTGCAACATCGTCGGCTCGCCCAAAAAAGCGACCCGAGCGGAGGCGCTTATGTCTAAAAAAATATTTTTAAGCACTTTATCTGCCGTTGCTTTCACAATCGGCGCCGCAACAGCCGCGGGCGATGATAGTCTCGTCTTGCTTAACACCAACAAAACCATTGAAGACACCAAGCCGAAACCTTTAACCAAAATCGAACCGGCTCACAACATCACCGATATTATGAGCACTCCCTCCGAAAAAGAAACAGATGTTTATTTTACGGCCGATGAAATGCAAAATGATTCGGAAAAAAACACCATTACGGCCTCCGGAAGCGTTGAAATTATCCGTGACGACCTGACCTTGCGGGCCGACAAAGTTATTTATAACCAAACAACGGATCATATCTCTGCCGAGGGCAATGTTGTTCTGCTGGATGAAACCGGCAACGTCATGCTGGCCGATAAAGTTGACCTGCGTGAACACATGAAACGTGCCGATATCGACAACATCAAGGTTATCTTACGCGATAAAACCCGTCTGGCCGCGCGTTCTTTTCATAAAAAACCGGACGATACCAAGGTGTTGCGTTATGCTGTTTATTCGCCTTGCGACAATTGCCGCGGTGAGTCGCCCCTGTGGCAGATAAAAGCAGGCAAAGTCATGCACAACCCCGTTGATCAGGATATCGAATACCAAAATGCTTTCTTGGAACTCAAAGGCATCCCGGTTTTTTACACGCCTTATTTTTCACACCCCGATCCGTCTGTCGAACGACGCTCCGGATTCCTTTTTCCGCGTTTTATGAGCAACAACTACCTCGGTGCCGGACTCCAGCCTCAGTATTTTTGGAATATTTCACCGCATCAAAACGTTATTTTTAATCCGATAATAACTTCCGATAAAGGAATTATTTATTCGGCGATTTACAACCAATACTTTACCCGCGGCGAACTCAATGCTTCCGGTACCTTTATGCACGATGACGATGAAGACAAAAACCGCGGCAATTTGTTTTTATACGGCCGCTACGAAATTAACGATTATTGGGTCGCCGACACCGATATCAACTATGCCTCGGACGACAACTACCTAAAAGACTTATCTTTGCCCAAAAAAGACGACTCCTGGCTCACCTCACGTGTGCGTCTGCAGGCTTTCGACAATCGCAATTATGCCTCCGTTGAAGGCTACTATTATGATATGTTGAGCTACAACCTGCAAGACAACAACACACCTTATATTCTGCCGCTCATGAGCTACGAAAACATCAGTGCCCCCGCTTCGTACGGCGCCTATGTCAAAACCACTTTTAACACCGCCTCCGTTTACCACGAAGACGACAACACTTCGCACCGTGCCACGATGATAAACTCATGGAATCTGCCTTATACCAGTCCCTATGGTGAAAAATACCGTCTGGTGGCTTCGCTGAAATCGGATTTGTATTATATCGGCCAATATCATAACGAAGACGGCGGCGACTACACCGGCACCACCGCCCGCGTTTTTCCCCAGGTTGGTTTGGAATGGCGCCTGCCTTTTGTTAAAAACACCGCCAATACTTCACAAATTTTGGAGCCGATTGTTGTCGCCGCTTTTGCCCCCGACCAAGACAACAAACCCGACAAAATACCCAACGATGACAGTCAGGATATCGAAATTACCGATGTCAATATTTTTGACCTCGACCGCTACTCCGGCTACGACCGCAACGACACCGGCAGCCGTGTCAGTTACGGGTTGAACTGGAGTTTTTACGGTAAAAAATGGGGGCGTTCATCCGTCCTTTTGGCTCAAACTTATGAGTTTGACAAAGATGACAACCTGTTCAACCTCGATAACGAAAAAGAGCACTTTTCCGATTATGTCGGCCGCATTTATGCCTCACCGAACGAATATTTCAACATGAACTACCGTTTTAAATTGGACAAAGATTCGTTAAGCGTCAACTATAGCGAACTCGGTGCTTCCGCCGGCACGGATATCCTGCGGTTGAATATGTCTTATATTTACTTTCCCGAAGCCGACACCTATGCCGATTATATTGACACCCACCGCAAAGAAATTTATACCGTTTTACGCTCAAACATAACCCGCAACTGGGCCGTTGATATGTACAACCGACAAGATTTGGTCAACAATCGAGCCATTTCCAACGGTGCCGGCGTTATTTACGAGGATGAATGTTCGCGTTTTGCTTTTCATGTCGAAAAAGAATATTCCGACGACCCCGAAGATGAGAACGAACTGGCCTTTTATTTCTCATTTTATCTCAAAACCATCGGTGGTATCGGAACAGATTAACTTAAAGGAGAAGATCTGATGAAAAAATTGTTTTTAGTTCTCGGACTGATTTACGGGCTGGCAACTCCGGCCGCGGCAGATACCGTTAAAATTGCCGCTTTGGTCAACGGCGAAATTATTTCAAATGAGGATTTATCCGATCAGGTCAAAATCTTTATGATTAACTCACCGGTTCCTTATAACGCGGAAACCAAAGATATGATTGATCAGCGGGTTATGGTCCAAACCGTTGAACAAAAGCTCAAAAGTCAGGCCGCCGCCAAAGAAAATATTACCGTTTCTGATCCGGAAGTTGACGCGCAAATGAAATCATGGGCCCAAAAAAACAAAATTAATTTGTCTTCTCTCGACAAAAAAGGCATCAACCGTCAGGCGCTGGCCGACAACATCAAAGCCGAGATTGCCTGGGTTAAACTCATTCGCAAAAAATATTACCAAACCGCCAACCTGACTCAAAAAGAAATTGATGAAACCATCGATGAAGTCGTTAAAGATATGAGCATCAAAAAATATCAGGTGCAGGAAATTTATATATCCCGCAAAAACGCCAAAGATATTCAATCGTTGGCCGAGCTTTTGCGTGAAGATCCCCGCTTTGACCTTTACGCCGCCCGTTTTTCCGAGGCTCCATCGGCGGCCAACGGCGGTAATCTCGGCTGGATAAACTCCGGCAAAATGCTCTCGGCTTTAGAAATGCGCCTCTCGCGCATGAAACCCGGCGAAGTCAGCGATGCTTTTTTGGTTGGCGACGGCTATTATATCCTAAAGTTGCAACAGGTCTTCGACCCAAAGAAAAACCCCAACTTTACACCGGATCAAAAAGAAATCAAAATGCTTTTGGAGAATCAAAAAATGGAAGCCATATCCAAAAAGCTTTTGCAGGATATTAAACAAAAGGCCATTATTGAAATCAAAAAATAAGCTTTTGTTATGTCCGATATCCGCACCGCCATCGATTCTCTGCCCTCATTACGCCTGACCGTTGATACCAAAGGACTGTTGGCTAAAAAAGCTTTGGGACAAAATTTTTTGTTGGATAAAAACATCACCGATAAAATCATAAGCCTGTCGCTTAAAGGTCAAAATATCGATTCCTTTGCCGGAAGCCATATTTTTGAGGTCGGCCCCGGCCCCGGCGGTCTGACACGTTCGGCCTTGCAGGCAGAGCCCTCTAAAATGACGGTTATTGAGCTTGACGAACGCTGTATTGATATTATGCGCGATATTCAGGTCAAAACCGGCAATATTTTGGAAATCGTCAACCAAGATGCGCTGACTTATGATTTTTCTTTTGCCGAAAACCTGCCCAAGCATATTGTCTCCAACCTGCCTTATAATATTTCCGTACCTCTTTTAACCAAATGGCTGTACGATATCGGCGCTTATCAATCTTTGACCCTGATGTTTCAAAAAGAAGTTGCCGACCGGATTTTAGCGCCGACCCGCAGCAAAGATTACGGACGGTTGTCCGTTCTGGCTCAATTACAATGCAAAATCACCCGCCTGTTTGACCTTAATCCCGAATGCTTTACACCGGCACCCAAAGTCTGGTCGAGCGTTCTGTTATTCCAACCGGCAACTCAGCCTTTGACGGCTAAAGAAATTGCCAATCTGGAAAAATTGACCGCCCAATGCTTTTCTATGCGTCGCAAAATGATTCGTCAAAGCTTAAAAGCGATTAAAAACCTTGATTCTGTTTGCGCGGAAACCGGTATTACCCCGACCATGCGGCCGGAAGAAATAACACCGGAACAATTTTTGCAGTTAATGCGCCGTATTTCTAAAATCTAATTTATTGTTTAACTCTCCGATTTTTATAGACTAACCTGAATGTGCATTGGCTGATTACCAATGTGAGGTTTGATACCCTCTGTTGCAAGTTGCCTATATCATAAGGCGTAAAAACTACCTTTTGGTCATAATGACCGGAAGGTAGTTAATAAGATATATGATTTCATATATCAAATACACTACACTATTCTTGCAAATAGGTATCAACTTCCGGTCGCCCTTCATCAAGGCGATTTACTTTTATATATCAAACGAAAGGAAGTTAATACAATGAAGAAAATGTTACTTTTGGCCGGTGTTGCCACAACCATGTTTGCCATCAACGCCAATGCTCTGGAATGGAACCCGTATATATCTGGCAAATTAGGTTTTTCAACAATCGATACGGACTACAAATGGACGGATAGTGCCGGCGGTGAATCTTACAGCCAGGATGATACCATAGCCGGAATAAGCATTGCGGCAGGTCTTTCTATGCCTGTTGTTTTTGGCGCCGTAAGAACCGAGTTGGAATACCGCCAAAATGATGATGCCGAAGATAAAATAGCCAATCTTATTGAAACAAGTGTTGAAACACAAAGTCTGATGTTAAACGCTTATGTCGATTTTGATACCGGCACCAAGTTAACACCTTATATCGGCGGAGGTATTGGCTACGCAAAAGTAGAGGGAACCATGAAAGAGCCCCTTTACGGAAACGAAGCCAGCATGGACGATAATAATTTTGCTTGGCAATTAGGCGTCGGAGCCTCTTACAATATCACCAAAAACATGGCTGTCGATGCCGGCTATCGTTATATTGATTTTGGCGATTTTAGTGAAACATCTGCCGATGAAAAAGATACTCTAGATGTAACCGCTAACGAATTTTACATCGGTGCAAGATACACATTCTAGATTTTTTATGTAAACAACGAGTTCTTTTTTTCATATACCGAGCGGCGTATTAACACGCCGCTTTTTTCAAATTTTTTTATTCGTTATCTCCCCTGCAGGCAAACATATATAAATAGGCTGCAAAAGTATAGGCGCAAACGAATTTTTCAATATCCGGCATTTTTTTCCTTTTATCTCTTTTTGCAAAGCCCCTATGACCTTAAGCGCCGTTTTGCTGTCTGTCGGCAGCCTGAAAAGCACAACTTCCGCACCGTTGTGCTTTTGCTCAATCTTATTCCGCAATCTTCGAAATTCTCCGCGCTCTGCCAGATCAGATCCTTTCATGGGTATTCCATCAAAGTGTTGCTCATATCCAACCGCCCGAAAATTATTGTTTTGCGCCAATGAGGGAATCAATCCGGCCAGCGGTAAATTATATAATTTAAGCAACGTATCGGATGGTAGCCGAATATCCTCAACCTCAATAATTTTCTGTTTTTCTTTCCGGCTTCCGAAAGGCACGTTGTTATAAGGATTCGTCAATAACACGCCACACAATATTGCCACCGGTGTCCAATAAAGAATTGTTTTAATAAACGTCTGCGGGCGGTACAGCGACAATACTTTAACCATCAGCAAGGCTCCCAACATTTCCAAAACAACAAAATAATGCTGAATGGAAAACAAAGCCATCCAAAGAAGATAATATCCGAGTAAAAACACCGCCAGCATAAACCAGGGTTGTTCGGCATAGTACAACATCTTTAGCCGCCGCGGTTTAACCAACAGCCAAACCATTATGCCGAGAGCAAAGGTATAATAAATCGGAAATCGAGGATCTAAAAGATTGCCCTCGGCATTACAATATTGCGAGAACAGCGCAATATACGGGCATATCGGCGCCAACGACAGCGGCGGAATAAACCGCCTGTCCGAATAGTTAAAATCATCAAAATAGGGCGATTCAAAAACCCCGTTCAAAAACGGAAAAAACGGATTTTGATACATCTCATATAATTTATACATCCACCAACCGTTGGTTATCAAATAACCGACCAGCCCTGCCGCCGCAAACACAACCACATATAAAACAGGCCTTTTTAACCGCCCACGGCAACAAATAAGCGCACCTCCTGCCGCGATACAAGCTGTAATAACGGTCGGCTTCATTCCCAACATCAACCCCATAATCAAACCGGATATACCAAACCACAAAGTTTTTTGCCCCTGCGGCTGCTTTACCATCTTAAGCAGTATATAAAGAGCTGCCAATACAAAAACCGCCGCCTGAATCTCGTTGGTGCTGCTGCCGGCCTGAAACCATGTTATCTGTCCGGTTGCCGCCAGAGCCGTCGACAATAAAGCACAAGCGATTCCCTCTATTGTTTTTACATTAAAAAACAACGTTGCTATCTTAAAAAAAGCAAACAACAAAAACCCGAACCACAGACCTTGAACAGCATAAAAAACTGCCGGATAATCATTAAACCGCTGCACCAGAAAATAAAACGGAATATCCGGCAGCGGATTAAAAAAACCGTTTATCGATGCCGGAACAATATCATACCCGAAACGACCGGACAAAAGAGCAAAAGGATTATAGTAATGATAGTTGGCAACATCAAAAAAGTTCTCATTGCGCGTTATCACGCAACACAAGCTTCCCAGCATGCTCAACAAACAAAACATCAGCGGATTATTGCTAACGGCTCGGATAAAAAACGACTTTATCATTTCCCAATCCTTTGCTAAAAACGCAAATAATTTTGGCGTGAGATTTCTTTTTTGGTGCTGGCCAAACTGTCCAGCACCAGCCCTGCAACCATACTGACAACGGCACAAATCATAAGTCCGGTTGACAATACGGCCGTCGGAAACCGCGGAACCAAACCCGTTTTCATAAACTCAAGCACCACCGGAACCGCCAACACAACACTGGCAACAAACAACACCCCCGCAATCAACGAAAAAAACAAAAGCGGCCTTTCTTCCTTTATCAGATACACAATCATTTTAAGGATTTTAATCCCGTCCTGCCACGTGTTCAATTTGGAATGACTGCCTTCCTGTCGGGCAAAATAAGCCGTTGCCACTTCTTTAAGCGGCAACTTTCTGGACAACGCATAAATGCTTAGTTCCGTTTCAATCTCAAACCCCGAACTTATTGCCGGAAATGTCTTAACAAACCGCTTGGAAAAAACCCGCAACCCCGACAGCGTATCCGTAAGTTCTACCCCCCCCCGAGGAAAATATTAACCATTTTCGTCAACAGCCTGTTGCCGCTGCGATGCCCCGCACGATAACACTCATCTTGCGTTTCGGCTCTGGCACCAACCACCATATCCAACTGATTCTCCCGCAATTCGGCAATCATGTCCGGAACCCTTTTAATATCATAAGTTCCGTCGCCGTCCGTCATCACATAAATATCGGCATCTATGTCGGCAAACATTCGCCGCACCACATTTCCTTTACCCTGCCGCAATTCTTGTCTGACGATAGCGCCGGCTTTCGCGGCTTTTCGCCCGGTTCCGTCTGTTGAATTGTTATCATAAACATATATCTCGGCACCCGGAAGATATCGTTGAAAATCTTTAATCACCGAGACAATCGAAGCAGACTCGTTATAACAGGGAATTAAAACGGCAACACGCATCAGTTTGCACCTCTTATTTATGGCAAAACGAATTTTTATAGAAAAATTTTTATCAGAATATTGTTAATAAAATACAAAAAATGCCATTTACAACAAAACCCGCACAAGGCGGGCTTTCCTGTAAATGGCGAAGTAGTAAACCTCAATGGTATTGAGCATACCAGATTTTAGCTTGATAAATTCAGATTGACGAGCTTGTTGAAATGTATTTCTCAATCCAAAGCTCTCAGTTCTTTCCATTCAATCCAAAGCTCTCAGTTCTTTCCATGTCTGTTCACACTGACTTTTAGAACGACCGTCCTGCTGACAATTCTTCATGTAATCGTATTCTTGATAATAAGGGTATATAAAAATAAAAAACAAAAATAAAACGCCCAAAAAAATCATTATTAAAATAACAACATATCCCATACATCTGTAAATAAAACTGACAATTTTATCTAATATTGGCCTTACGCATATTTGGCGTTCTTTGGTCATTAAACATATCCCAACAGCTCTTATGTTGAACTTAAATATTGAGAGAAGAGCAGAATAAAAAATTCTGCGCTTCTCCAAACGATTACAACAATCCTTTTTCTTTTTTTTCAATGTTTTCTTGGGTTATAGGAATGCATCCTATTTCGTCATCCCATGTCAGACAATCACTTCGGCATTTTTTTTGAACAGGATCATAAATCTGTCCAATATCCAGACACCCCATTTTCATATCCGATCCGAAAAAGCAAAAAAAGCCTATCCATATTACAATATACAGCCAAAAGATATATTTTATAATTTTTTTAATACTTTTCATTAATTCCTTTAACCCTTTGATAGTCACATGCATCTTTAGCCGTTGAGTAAAGAGGATTTTTGACCAATTCTCTTCCTTGGCGATTTACATCCTTATCATGCCAATAATCAGCCAACGCATCCGGATAACTTAGTCCTTTATAACCCCTGTTTATAAAATAATCAATTACTTCCTTTTGATTTCCTAAAATTTGAGCTGTCAAGGTACCATACTTACCTCTTTGTGCCGCTTCGTAATTAGCCTTACAATGAAAATAATCATCGCCGCCAACCGTATTATCTCTTTTCATATCCCAATAATTTCTGTTTAAATCGCTTACGGCTCCCTTTACTTCTGTTAAAGCTTCCGAAGTATGTTTGATAGTATCAGTTGCAACCGTTGCTACATTCTTCACTTTTTGCCATAGGTTATTTGTCGGGTTATTAAGTTGCTTTTTGACATTTTCCACATTGCCTTCGATATCGGAATTGCCAAAACCATAATTATTATCGGCAGATTGTCCCAAAAAATTAGTGGTATATTGCGGATAGTTTGAGGTAACTCCCTGATTGTTATACTGTTGCAGCATCGCATCTTCTCTGTCCTGCCGCGCCATTTGATAATTCAGTTCGTCACGAGTTGAAAACCCAGAATGATCGACGCCATAACTGTCGATTTGATTGTCATTGTTATAATAGCCCAAAGGCGATTTATACTTTTTCCAAATATCCATTTTTATACCCTTTTATGTTCGTTAAAACATTAAAAGGATAACAAAAAAGAAAAAGACTTTTCAATCAGCTATAGTTAGCAACCTATCAGCTTCTGCATTCAAAAGCTTTTTTTATTAAAGATAATTTCAAGTGACTTTGCAAAAATCGGCAATGTATGTAAGTGCCGAAAATTTTGCATCTTCCAACATAAAACGAGCTTACCACAGTCAATTCAGCGAAGTCAACTGCAGGCAAAGCCCGTATTTTCGCCGGATACGAAAAAAGACGCTGCTATCTAGCGTCTTTTTAATCAAAATGGCGGATAGAGTGGGATTCGAACCCACGGTACCCTTTGGAGGTACACACGATTTCCAATCGTGCGCCTTCGACCACTCGGCCATCTATCCATCAGACCTATGTGGTATACCAAATTTATTTTATTTGGCAACATAAATTTTCATTTCAACGACAAATTTTCCACCCCTCTTGCCGTTAACATTCTGTTAAACTACATAATGTAATATAAGTCATACAAAGAGTTGATAAAAAACTTGATTTTTTAGTCGTTTTATGCTACAGACGGCAATAAATACAAGGTGTTTGGCAAAATGATAATAGACAGCAGCAATAAAAAGCAAAAAAGCATTTTGACCAATAAATGCTTTTATCAGACGACAGCCCGAATCATGCGTGATTTTGAGGAAAAGGGCTATGCCAATGCTGCCGACGAAACCGCCAAAGTTATCTCCGCCTACCACGCCATCGTCAAAAAGAAAACCAAAAACAACTTTAACGCCGATTACAATGCGGCTTTCCAGAGGATTGACAGCGCTATTCGGACGCTTGCCAATCAGGTTTTTTATGACTGCGACAAAAAAAGTTTTGACTACGCTTACCATTCTTTCGAACAATTTGATCATATCTCGGCCATAGTAACTCGTCAGCGTTCCAAAAAAGGCTTTTTATAATTTTTTATCCTTTCTCAAAATATCGTGGTTGCCAAAGCGCATTTTATGCGCTACCTTTGACTCATTGTTATAATTTTTAAGGACCTCATTCTCATGCGCAATATTTCTTTAATCGGCTGCGGCCGTTGGGGGACGTTTTTAGGCTGGTATGCCGCCAACTACGGCAAAGCCGACCAGGTTTGGATGTACGATATTCCCACCTCACCCAATTTTTTGGAGCTTAAAAACACCCGCAAAAATGCTTATCTGTCTTTAAGTGACAACATGCTGTTGTTTGATAATCTGGCCAAAGTTTTAGAAAATGATTTCATCATCATTTCCGTCGGTTGCCAGTATTTTCGCGGACTTTGCAAAGAATTGGCTCCGTACAACCTTAAAGGAAAGACCTTTCTTTTAGCCATGAAAGGACTTGAGGAACCCTCCGGCGATCGCATGCTCGAAATTATGCGCGCCGAGATTCCGCAAGATATTAATATTGCCACTTTGGGCGGTCCCGGTCATGTTCAAGACTATATGAAAGGTGTTCCTTCCGCCGCCGTTGTTGACAGCGATAAGGAACAGACCAAAGACTTTGTCGTCAAGTTGATGTCCAGTTCACTGATTCGTCTTTATTACGGTGATGATCTCGTCGGCAACCAGATTGGCGCAGCCATGAAAAACGTTATTGGTCTGGCCGCCGGCATTCTGGACGGGCTTGAATGGTATGGTCTCAAAGGCGCTTTAATGGCGCGCGCCCCGATAGAAGTCGGACGGCTGATAAAGCACTTTGGCGGTAATCCGATGACGGCTTACGGCCTGTCGCATTTGGGGGATTATGAAGCGACGCTGTTCTCAAAAAACAGCCATAACCGCACGTTTGGTGAAAAATTTGCCCGAGGCGAAGATTTTGGCAAATTGGCTGAGGGCGTGCCAACGCTCAAAGCCGTTAAGATTCTGGCTGATAAATATAACATTGATATGCCGATTTCTCAAGCGCTTTACCAGGCAATCTACGAAAAAGGCAATATCAAAGAAATTATCAACGGCTTGTTTGAACGCGCTCTCAAACGCGAATTTGAACATCTTGAAAAAAATTAAGATTCGCAAAAACGCCCCGGACGGGGCGTTTTTTTATGGCGTCTCCGAGAGGACTCGAACCTCCTGCCCACAGTTTAGGAAACTGTTGCTCTATCCTGATGAGCTACGGAGACACCGTGCCTTTCTTATAACGATTTTATTTTGCTTTGGCAAGAGCTAATTTTGCCAAAAACCGTGCTTGTATCTCGGCAAGTTTTTCAACCGATTCTATTTCAACATACTCATCCGCCGCATGCATACCGTCACCGCTGCCCGAGTGCATAATCACCGTCGAGCCGCGCACCGCAAACTCGCGGGCATCGGTTGCGCCGCCTTCATATTCAAACCTAATCTTTTTGCCAAGCACTTTTTCCGCCAATTTTTTATATTCCAAAATCGCCGGATTCTTCTCACTCATCACCACCGGCGTACTGGCCGATACAATCTCATAACTTACGCCTTTGACCATACACTTATCCAAATTCTTCTTCAATCCCTCGATAGAACTTGTTTCCACCAATCTGAAATCGCACAAGACCTCGCATTTATCGGCAATAATATTGGAAACCTCGCCGCCGTGTATTTTGGCAAAATGCAGCGTATCAATCCAGTTATTACGTGGTTTTTTGCCTTCCAGACTATATGCCGGATAAATCTTGCGAATATTGGCCAACGTTGCCAACATCAATTCATTGGCGTCGATTCCGTCCCACGGCCGCGACCCGTGCGCCTCTTTTCCCCGCGCTGTAATCTTCACAAAAACCGGATTTTTACACTTGGCAATAATTTTTGTAATATCGCCGCCGACATCATTATCCAACACAATATCGGCCTTTATCTTGTTGTACTTTTCCAAAAAAGCTTTTGTTCCTTTAGACCCTTTTTCTTCATCCGATGATAAAATAATCCCAAAATTAATCGGCAATTTATTTTCCAGCACAAATTGCATTGAGTTAAGCGCCACCGCCGCAAAAGATTTCATATCCAACGCACCGCGACCATAGAGCCGGCCTTTTTTTACCACCGGTTCAAACATTTTATCGGCTGCCGGCACCACGTCAATATGCCCCAAAACCAGAGCATCAAAATCAAGCACATTGCGATTGCGGATAAAAATAACCGGCGCCGTATCTTTTTTGGTAAAAATATCAACCTTTGCTCCCACCAGTGACATCAAATTTTTAATATACGCCATCGCCTGCATAATCTGTTCCTGATGACCGGTTTCGGTTCTAAATTTCATTAATTCCCGTGCAACTTCCGTAATATTCATTTTTTTCTCCCTTTTTACGATTTATTCACTTACTGATGAGATAATAGCTTCAAGACTTAAAAAAAGACTTAACCGGGAGACAAAGAAATGAAAAGACTTTTATTGGCGGCGGTGCTTTGTCTGGCAGGAATATTAGTCGCTGTTGCTCAAGAAAATGCGCCGCAGAACAAAAATGATGCCTCTGCGCTGCCGCGTTTTGTTTCTTTACGTTCAAGCCCGGTAAATGCACGTTCCGGCCCGGGTGTTAAATACCCTATCGAATGGATTTACATGCAAAAGTCAACACCTGTTGAAGTTATTGCCGAATTTGAAGCCTGGCGCCGCGTACGTGATTGGCAGGGCTCCGAAAGCTGGATAAAATCCTCCATGCTTAATCGTAACCGTTTTGCCAGAATCATTACTCCCGGCGAGAACAATCTTTATGCCAAAAGCAACAACAAATCCAAAATAATCGCTCGAATAGAAGAAGGCGTCACCGGCGAAATAAAAAAATGCCCGGCCAACAACGATTTTTGCCTGCTGAAATTTGACCATTTTGAAGGCTGGATGCCTCGCCGCAACCTTTACGGCCTCTATGAAAATGAAATCATTGACTGACTGTCGGCGCCAGCTCAAACAAATTACGCGGCAAATCATTAACTAAAACCAACGTAATCAACAACCATATCAGGGCATATACCGCCAACATATCACCAATAATTTTGTTTTTGAGCGGCCGAAACAACGCCGTGTATTTTCTCAAACCATAATTAATTCCGGCCAAGACGCCGACAATAACCAAAAACTGCAGCCCCAATCCGGCTTTTTGCAGGCTTTCCTTAAACGGCAGCAGCATTTTATACAAAAAAGCAAAAAACAACAAATAAACAATCCCGGCACCGTAAAAAATACGTTGCATTTTGACATCATATGCGTGCTGCTGCTCTTTTTCCTCGCGCACTTTTTCGGTCGACAGACGGCTTATTTCAATTCCGCGGATTTTTTCCGGATCACTTTTTTGTTTTTTTATAATTGATAAATCTTTACTAAACTTACTTTCGACCGAACAAAGCCCGCAACCTTTTGAAGTAAAATAAACATGATTCGGGTTGTTTTTGCATGGCTTCAATCCGTGCATCAGCTTCCACAAATGTTCCTGCCACTCATACGCCGATGGGCGCTGCCCGCCTTTGACAAAAGCCCGCTCAAACAACTCCAGCGTTTCTTTGTTAAAATACTCATGTATGCTATAAGGATGTGGATACTGGTATTTATCCGGCCACAAACCATACGCATAATGATATTGTTCGATTCTCTCCTGAATGGTCAGCATTGGTGCCGCCATATCTTTGGGCACACCGGAAAAAGGATGAATCCCGTTATTAAGCAGCCGAAACACAATAACCGCCAGCGCAAACTTGTCTTGTTCCTCGCCCATTTCTTCACAAGTCTGGCTCATCCCCTCGGGATAGATATACTCCTCGCTGACAAATTCCGCCGGATAGCGCACTTTTTCACCCCTGATTGAAAAGCCGTCGCAATCAACCACCGCCACCAGCATATTGTCTTTATAAACCGACAGGTTAGAGGGTTTAAGGTCAATAATATAGTGCCCGCATTTATGCAACGCCGTCACCATTGAGGCGACATTATACGCCGCAAAAATTCGATAAGCATATTTTTCCGACAACCCCAATTTTTGACGAATGGCTTTTTGCATCAGATGATCCAGCGACACCGCCTTATCCATATTAATCAACGGCATCATATAGCCGACGCAAAAACCCTTTTCATCATCCAAAATAGCCTCCGGCCAGGCAATTTGTATATAATCGACACCGTTGGCCTCAACCGGCTGAAAGTTTGGTTTATTTAAAAGCATTGCCTGCAATTTTTGGCGATTAGTGGCCGATTTTTCGGTATGATGAAAAATTTTTATAACACTTTCGGGTTTTCCTTCCGCCAAATAAATTTTACCCGACGCCCCACCTTTATTGATTAGCTTGCCTAAAGTCACTTTACCGTAAGAACCGTCGGCATAAACAGCGTTATAAATTTGCTTTTTTTCCGCCATTTTATGAAACCTTTATCCACACCAATGTTTTATCATCAGGATTAAGCTTTTGTGCCCTTGGCGTATTCAAGGTGTTGCTCAATGCCTTACGCGCCTTTACCGGACTGGGCTCATCCTGCAAAAACGCATCTATCGGATTAACAAAATTACGTTCAATTTCCCGAAAATCAGGTTGAAAAGCAAATGATGTCAATCCGTCGGACATCAATAAAATACTCTTTGCCGCCGGAATTCTGGTAAACCGAAGATTCTCGCGCCACGCCGGTTGCGTAAAGAAAAACGTCTCGCACGAAAAATTACCGTTTTCCGGCCGCGACGCAATAAAAACATCATCTTCGTGCAAAGATAAGGCCGCTCCGTCACCGATATGAAAAAACACCCCGCAGTTTTTATGATACACCACACCGACCAGCGTCGCCGCAAAAGGTGCCAAACCCAAATCATTCTTGGTTTTATTCAAGCGGTGCAGCGTCAGTTTTTGGCGCACAACCTTAACCGACTGCACAACCGCTTGTTCAATCTGTTCAAAATCGGCATTTTTCAACAAATCGCAAATTGTCTGACACAGCACGCGCGCACCAACCTTGCCATACTTTGCCGACCCGGCGCCGTCCGACACCACCGCCACCAAATTACGGGCAACCGCATAACGATAATAATCCTGACAAGGCTGGTTTTGGCTGGCATGCAGCTGTCCTGTGACGCTGGCCGCAACAATTTTTATACGAGGGGTTTTATTCGTCATCCCATTCGCCCGTATCTTCCAACAAATCCGGAGCATTAGGTGCCGCCCGCGATACACAGGAAACACTGCGGCTGAGCCACAGGAAAAATTCGGTAAACCGCAATCCGCTCAATCTTTTGGGCGGATTAATCGAAAATTTGGCCAATTTATCCAAATTTGCCTCCTGTGTCCCGACGGCATGAATAACCACCTTTTTATTCTGTTGAGCTTCGCGGCATTTTTTAGCCACGATTTCCCAATCGTAGTCTGTCGGCTCACCATCGCTGATTAAAAAAATCCAGGGGCGTTTCGATGTAATTCCGCAGCTGTCATACAAACATTTTTGCTCTTCTATTTTTTGCAGAGCCAGCTCCATTGCCTTACCCAGCGGCGTCAAACCGCCGGCTTCCATCTCCGGCGCCTCAAAATTCATGGCATCCACCCAATCCGATGAAACAACAGCCTCATCTTTGCCAAAAGCCTTGATAATAAGCAATTGTACCCTTGATGACGCATCAATATCATCTTTAAGCTCTTGTTCAAGCGCTTTTAGTCCGGCATTAAGTTGTTTGATCGGTTCGCCGCGCATAGACCCGGAACAATCCAAAACCAACACGCACGGTGTTCGTTCATTGGCGTTATCGGCAAATTCCACGTAGGGAATCATCTCATTATCAATATCATTGGCAATCATTATTTTTCCCTTTGTTATCTATCAACCGGATACGTCCGCGGATACCCTTCATACGGCAGCGGATTCGCCGCTTTACCACACCCGCTTAAACCCAAAACAACCCCCGCCAACAAGCAAAATATAAATATTTTTTTCATATACCATTCCTTTACCTGTTTGTGTATATAATATACACATAAACACTCAAGGGTTAAGCAAAATTTAAGTTATACAAAGAAATGTTAAAAAAGATTTTTCTGCTTTTAGGGCTGTTTGGTGTTTTTTGCGGCGGCATGGAAAAAGCCTCCGCCAAAGGCGTCAATCTTTTTGCTTATTCGCGCAAAGCGCCAGAAACCCCGGTTTACACACCATACGGCAAAGCTCGGCGTCTGCAGGATTTTGCCGGCAATTTTTTAATTATCGTCTTCTGGTCAAAAACATGTATTCCCTGTATCCGCGAGCTTGATAATCTCAATACTTTTGTCAATCGTACAGCAGACAGCGGCATCAAAGCCATTCTGGTTTCCCCCGAAAAAGACTGGCTGACACCGGAAGAACAAAAAAATTTTTTAGCCCGTTACGGGGCCGACAATGTCGAATTTTATGTTGATCGTAATGCGGCATTAGCCAAAGATTTTGGTATTTTCACATCGCCGCACACCGTATTGATAGACCAACAATCTATGGAAATCGGACGTATCAACGGCGCCGTAGAATGGGACGACGACAACGTTATTGAAGAAATCTACCGTCTTAAAGCCATCCACAGTTAAAACTTTATTCCTGCCCTTACTTTGACGATGAACCATGATGCTCCTTGATAACTTGCCCCTAAATTTGACGATGAACCCGATGAACCACCCAAATTCCATTGCCCGAAGACACAAAAAAACCGCCCTCTTATCAGAGAACGGTCTTTACTGATTGGAGCGGGCTCGAGGATAAAAACAACCGCTGCTCCGGTTGTTTTTACCGCAAGAGGCGATGTTTGGTTATCTTTGCAAGGTGGCACAAAACCACCGCCGCAAAGATTAACAAACGAGTGACCGACGCGCGGTTGGCAAGCCCTTTGGCGAGCCTACCAAGCTAGAATGGGATTCGGACGAATTCCATTGCCCGAAGACACAAAAAAACCGCCCTCTTATCAGAGAACGGTCTTTACTGATTGGAGCGGGCAATGGGATTCGGACCCACGACATCAACCTTGGCAAGGTTGCGCTCTACCCCTGAGCTATACCCGCATCGTGTGTTTTAGTTAATACCATACTTTTTTTATTTTGCAAGCATTTTTTTTAGCTTTTTATATTTCTGCCAACATTTGCATATCCATATCCTGCACCACCAGATCGGCCGATGAAAAAGCCAAAACCAGAACCAACACCGCAACAATCCGCAAACCCCATATAATCTTGCGATTTCCCTTAAACAATACCCGATCCGGCCCGCGATTAACAAACAACAATTCCGCCATAGCCCAAAACGAGGTAAACAACAACGGAACAAACAACATAAACGGCGACATCAAAGCCAGCCCAAACTGCACCAATCCCCGCTTCCAATAACGGGCATAAAAATTATGTATTCCGATAGCGCCCAAAAAAAACGCCAACAAAATATAAATGATTCCGTTTTTGGCCGAAGACTTGTCTTCTTTATGTATAATTCTGGCCGCCAATCGATGTTTTTGCTCAACCAGTTCTTCTTCCGATATAATGTGTTTATCTTTCAGTTCTTGCAATTTTTCCGCATCAAGCATTTTTCATCTCCCGTTCTTTGCTTAGAACTTAAGATAAAAAGTTTAACAACAATTTAAACCCCCGTTTCCCAAAATCTTCCTATTCATTTTATTTTAAATCAACAATTTGACCGCAAAGCCTTTGCACACCCCTCCGGACAACAAAAATTATTACCCCGCCTTTAGGCGAGTAATGAAAACCTGCCATGCCGCCTTTGGCCAGAAATGCCTGTCTTGGTTCAGACATCTTCAACTGTTTTTAATATAAGCGGAAGATCCCTGATCCTCGCTCATTGCATTCGCTCAGGCGATGACATTTTAAATTTTATCGTTCAACCAAAGCCGCACATAAGCCGCTTAGGCGGTTACACAAAGAACAATTCACAGGGTCCGGGAATGCGAGCGATTAGGTTTTGCAATGCCGGAGTCAGATCGATAAGCCTTGTCAATATGTTTGTCTGAGGCGCCTTGAAACAGGCG
>CASFJS010000024.1 GCA_949295085.1 uncultured Pseudomonadota bacterium | reverse complement strand
CCCCTTGGCAAGCAATAAAACCTGTCATGCCGCCTTGCCAAGCATTCTTGGCAAGGCTCAGGCATCTTCAACCGTTTTTAACATAAGCGGAAGATCGCTGACCTCGTTTGCCTTTTGGGGCAAACTCAGGCGATGACATGTTTTAAATTCTGAGCATTCTTGGACGGGATAAGCGCTCTCCCGCTTTTTTAAATAATTTTCGCTGTAAAATCGCTTTCAGATGTGCCGTTATATCCCGTGACACTTAAGTTCGGAGAATGGTGCAGATAAAGTGATTTCTAACCGCGGCGGCGAGTGAGCGTACAAAAGCGGTACGTGACCGAGCCGACGTCGGTGTAAAATCGCTTTCAGATGCGCCGTTATACGAACTTAAACCCCCGTAATAACTCGGCCGTCCCCATAACCCTTTTCCCCTGGCGTTGAATTTGCAAAACTTCAAGGGCATCTTGTGCACAGCCGATAAACAAATGCTCGCCGTCCTGCCGCAAAGCACCGGAAGCTAAAGACCATTGATTAGGCACCACCCGACAACGCAACAGCTTGAAGCGCTCGCCGTTATATTCAAAATAAGTCGCCGGATATGGATTAAACGCCCTGATTTTGCGCTCCAACACCTCTGCCGATGCATTAAAATCAAGCCGGCATTCGGCTTTGTCAATTTTTGCCGCATAGGTTACCAAAGATTCGTTCTGCGGTTCCGGCTTGATATGTGCCAAATCGGCCAATACTTCGACAATCAGCTTGGCACCGAGCGCCGCCATTTTATCATGCAAAACACCAACCGTCATATCCTCATCAATCTCAATCTCGCCTTTTTTATACATCGCGCCGGCATCCAAAGCCTCAACCACCTGCATAATGGTAATGCCGGTTTTGGTATCTCCGGCCTCAATTGCCCGCTGCATCGGCGCGGCACCGCGCCAGCGCGGCAACAACGAACCATGCACGTTTAAACAACCTTGCGGACAAGCCTCAATGATTTCTTTGGGTAAAATTAAGCCATAAGCGGCAACCACGGATACATCAGCGCCGAGCGCGGCAAATCCGGCCTGTTCTTCCGGCTGACGCAATGTTTTCGGCGTCCGGACTTCTATACCATGCGTCTCCGCCCACAAATGCACCGGCGATTTTTGCAGTTCATGCCCGCGGCCGGCCGCTTTGGGCGCTCGGGTATAAACGCAAACAACCTCATGTTCTTTAGCCAAAGCCTCCAAACTCGGCAAGGCAAATTCCGGCGTTCCCATAAAAATAATTTTCATCGATTTTTCCTTTCCAAAACCACCTGATTTTAAGCCCTGAAATCCAAACCCCAAATATTGTAACGACCGGCGTCTTCCTGCCAGTTTTCGCGCACTTTGACAAACAAAAACAAATGTACCCGTGTTTCCAGCATTTCTTCCAGTTCTTTACGGGCCGACTGGCCGATACGTTTGATCATTGCGCCGCCTTTGCCCAACACGATCATCTTTTGGCCGTCTCTTTCGACATAAACGGTAATCTCGGCGCGGATTGAACCATCGTCACGCCGCTCCCACAGCTCCGGTTCTACCGTCAGCGCATAAGGAAGCTCTTGTTGCAAAAACAAAAACATTTTTTCACGTACCACTTCCGCGGCCAAAAGCTTGAGTGGCATATCAGACATCTGCTCCTCAGGATAATACCACGGGCTTTCCGGCAAATGATCAGCCAAATAGCGATAAAATTCTTCCATATTCTCGCCGCTTGATGCCGATACAAAAAAGGTCTCGTCAAAAGCATAAGCCCCGTTCAGCGCGTGGCTCAGCGCCAACAGGCTTGTTTTTTTAACCAGATCGATTTTATTAATCAACAATACCGCCGGCGTTTTTTTGTTTTTAAGCCCTTTGACGATGGCTTGCGTTTCATCATCAAACCCTTTTTTGGCGTCAACCACCAGCACCACAATATCGGCATCTCCGGCTCCGTCCCAGGCCGAAGCCACCATCGCCCGATCCAACCGACGTTTAGGCTTAAAAATTCCCGGCGTATCAATAAAAATAATCTGCGTATTGTCAAAAACGCCGATACCCTTAACCCGTGTGCGCGTCGTTTGCACCTTGGGCGAAACAATCGAAACCTTGGCGCCGGCAAAATCATTGGTAATAGTCGACTTTCCGGCATTCGGCGCACCGATAAGCGCCACAAAACCGCATCTTGTCGGCATTTTATCGCTCACTTTAAAATCTCCAGCATGGCCGACGCGGCCGCAAATTCCGCCAGTTTTTTGCTTGTCCCGGTACCGCAGGCTTTGCGCCCGTCGCCGATAACCACTTCCATCTCAAATACCGGCCTGTGTTCACTTCCCGAACGGCTAACGACATGATACATCGGTGTCCCGAGTTTCAAATGATGGGTCAACTCCTGCAGCTTGGTTTTGCTGTCTTTGGGCGGTTCAACATTTCTATCAATCAATTCACGCCAATGATTATTGACAAACTCAATCGCCGCGTCCACACCGGCATCAATGTAAATCGCGCCGATAACCGCCTCGCAAACATCGCACAAAACATTTTCATTACGGCGCAAATCTTCGTTGGCGACCCGCATAAACTTGTCAAGCTGCAGGGTCTTGGCTACCTCTGCCACGGTTTCTTTGCACACCAAACCGACAAATCGTTGCGACAAATTACCCTCCGGTTCATCAGGAAACAAACGATACAACAGGGAAGCCACCGCCACCCCCAGCACTCTGTCGCCTAAAAACTCCAGCCTCTCATAATTGGCATCAACATCCGGATCAATACTGCCGTGCGTAACAGCCTTGTACAGCAGCGCCTCGTCTCTAAAGCGATACTTTAATGTTTGTTGCAATCTTTTCATGAATCCGTCAAAACCTCATTCTATACGGTCAAACATTCTCGACCAGCGAATTTTTTTAGGCCAGGTCCAGGGCAGATACCAAGCCCCCTCGTCATTATGCGAAAAAAACAAAAATCGTGCTTTGCCGACCAAGTTTTCCGCCGGTACAAACCCGACATTAACCCTGCTGTCATCTGAGCGGTCGCGGTTATCACCCATCATAAAATAGCTGCCCTGCGGAACCTTAACTTCCTCAAAATCATCATTTGGCTCCCGATCGGATACTTCTAAAATCGGGTGTTCTTTTCCCTCGGGCAAAACTTCAATATATTTGCGATATCTTTCGGCGCTGCCGTAGCGATTGCGCAAAACAAATTCCTCCTCATTCTTGCGCTCCAGCATCTTGCCGTTGATAAACAACCGGCCGTTTTCCAGTTTTATTTTATCCCCCGGCAACCCGATAACCCGCTTGATATAATCGGTTGAATTATCCTGCGGATTCTTAAACACCACCACATCACCGCGCGCCGGCGCATCTTCCCAGATACGGCCGTCAAACAGCGGCAGACTGAACGGAAACGAATGTTTTGAATAACCGTAAGTATACTTGGAAACAAAAAGATAATCACCAATATAAAGCGTCGGATACATGGAACCCGACGGAATTTTAAACGGCTCAAACCATAAGCTGCGTATCAGTAACGCAATCAAAATGGCATAAACAACCGTTTTTATGGTATCAACAAAACTTTCTTCCTTTTCCATTAAAAAGCCTCTGCTCACAACCGATTCTCGCAAAAACTTTGCTTATCATACAGCATTTTTGCAAATTAACAACTATATTTTTTCAATAATAACAACTGCTTGGGCAAAGGGTTTGTCATCACTTAAGCTGATATGGACATTAGCCTCACCGCCGGCCGTCTTAGCGCGCAAAAGCTCGGCGGCCTTTCCCAAAAAACCGAGCTCGGGCTTTCCTTGTGCGTCGTGCAACAACACAATATCCTTAAAAGTAACTCCCTGCGCAAATCCGGTTCCGAGTGCCTTAACCGCCGCTTCTTTAGCGCCCCAGATTTTGGCCAGCCTCAAAACCTTGTCTTGCCCTTGTCCCAAATATTTGTTTTCATCTTCCGTGGCGCAAATCCGCCGCACAAAAGCCTCGCCGCTTTTGGCAAATACCGCGGCAATCCGCTCTGTATTGACAATATCCGTCCCCAAACCGACAATCATTTTTATCTCACCGAATTTATGTTATTGACTTGCTCTTGCCACGTACGACACAACTTTTGATGCCCTGAGCGCGGCAATAATATCGGTCAAATGTTTCAAATCGCGCACCTCAATATCAACAATCAGCTCAAAATAGCTCAAAGTCCGGTTGGTAATATTCAAATTAGCTATATTGCCCTCATGACGGGCAATCAGATTTGATAAATCACCCAAAGCGCCAGGTTCATTGGCCAAAATGACCTTAAGCCGCCCGATATGCACTTCGTTTATTGCTCCCTCACCCCATGAAATATCCAGCCATCTTTCCGGCTCGGAAGCGTATTTTTCCAACGCTTTACAATCAATCGAATGCACCGCAACCCCTTTGCCCGTGGTAACAATACCAACGATTCTGTCTCCCGGCAACGGATGGCAGCAACCGGCAAAATGCACGGCCATCCCCGGTATGAGCCCCTTGATTTTAACCGGTTCGGATTTGCTCTTTTTCTCACTTTTGCCAAAGCTGCGTGCTTTAAACGACTTAACCACTTTGCCGAGTTTTGATTGCTTATAGCTCGGATAAACCGCACGCATAACATCCCAGGCGGTAATCAATCCCTCACCGACTTTGGCGTAAATATCTTCAACCGATTCGGCCTCAAAATTAGGCAAAACACCCACCAAAACCTTGTCGTTAAACTCCAGATTCTCCCCCTTAAAGGTACGCTCCAGCATCTGTTCGCCCAAAGCCACAAACTGCTCGCGTTTGTTGGCGCGCACATAACGCCTGATAGCGGCCTTGGCCTTTCCGGTGACCACAAACCTGTCCCACTCCGGCGACGGATGCTGCGCTTTTGAGGTTAAAATCTCAACCTGATCACCATTTTGCAACACCGTACGCAGCGGCTTAATCTCGCCGTTTATTTTGGCGCCGACACAGGTATTGCCAACCTTTGAATGCACGGCATAAGCAAAGTCGACCGGCGTTGAATTAACCGGCAGCCCGATTAAATCGCCTTTGGGCGTAAAACAAAAAACCTGATCATTGTACATTTCCAGTTTGGTATTTTCCAAAAACTCTTCCGGATTGGAGGCTTCTTCCAAAATTTCCAA
Source organism: uncultured Pseudomonadota bacterium (assembly GCA_949295085.1). Classification (GTDB taxonomy): domain Bacteria; phylum Pseudomonadota; class Alphaproteobacteria; order RF32; family CAG-239; genus CAZU01. The sequence goes on along the minus strand of CASFJS010000024.1, from coordinate 9,935 downwards.
CAATTCCTGAATCCAGCGGAAGTTTTTGCCGACCACTTTTTCGCCCTGCTTATAGGCCCAATGCGCCGCCACGCCTTTTTCATTAACTTCGTGCATTTCCTGCGTGCGGATTTGAATTTCAATACGCGTATTTTCCGGACCGATAACGCCGGTATGGATTGATTTATAGCCGTTGGGCTTGGGCGTTGAGATATAATCCTTAAAGCGCCGGGGCACCATATGATATTTGCTGTGAACAATTCCGAGTGCCTGATAGCATGCCGCCACATCGTCAACAATAATGCGAAACGCCATAATATCCGACAACTGCTCAAACGAGGCATTCTTCTTCTGCATCTTGCGCCAGATGGAATAAGGCGATTTTTCACGCCCCGAAACCGTGGCCTTAACGCCGCCCTCGGCCATATCTTTTTCCAGTTGTTTGATAATCGCCGGCACCAGATTGCTACCCTGTTCGCGCAAAAAGTTCAACCGCGCGGTAATAGATTCGTAAGCCTCCTTATGCAGCTCCCGAAAAGCAATTTCTTCCAGCTCGGTTTTGATTTCCTGCATACCGATTCTCTCGGCCAGCGGCGCATAAATATCGAGGGTTTCGCGGGCAATACGGGCGCGTTTCTCCGGCGGACAAAAATGCAGTGTGCGCATATTGTGCAGCCTGTCCGCCAGCTTAATCAGCAGCACGCGGATATCCTCAGACATCGCCAACAGCAATTTGCGGAAATTTTCCGCCTGCTTGGTGTCTTTTGACTTCAGCTCAATCATTGCAAGCTTGGTCAATCCGTCCACCAGTTGTGCCACCTGCGACCCGAACAACTCACGAATTTCCTCCACCGTGGCATCGGTATCCTCAACCGTATCATGCAAAAGTCCGGCAATAATCGAGGTTGAATCCAGCTTAAACTGCGTCAGAATACCGGCCACTTCAACCGGATGTGAGTAATAAGGGTCACCCGATGTCCTGAGCTGGGCACCGTGTTTTTTCATCGCATAAACATAGGCACGGTTCAACGCGTCTTCATCGGCGTCCGGATCGTACGACTTAACCAGCTCAACAAGCTCATACTGTCTTAACATTTCATTTTCTTCACATACAAAAAAGTTTCGGCCATTATAAACTTATACAGCAACATTGCTTAATTTAAGTTTAAATAGCCGAAACTTTTAATGCAACAAAAATATTTATGACGCCTGTTTTATTCTTCCACCTCGTCGCCGGCGTCAAAATCATCCATACCAGCCATATCGTCATCCAACACGTCATCGGCGCCGTCCGCAACATCATCATCGCCGTCCAGATCCAAGGCATCGTCATCGCCGCCGTGAATCTGCATTGTATCTTCCAACTCCGCTTGCGGCAACACCCCGGCAAACTGCTCATCCAAATCGGCCAGTTCTCTTTCGGCAGCCATAATTTCAAGTTCTTCTTCCTCAGGCTCCTCAACCTCGACATATTTCTGCAAGCCCATCACCAGCGAACGCTGCAATTCTTCAATACTGACCGTCTCGCCGGCAATCTCGCGCAAAGCCACCACCGCATTTTTATCATTATCGCGGTCAATCGTCAGCGGCGCACCGGCCTCAATATCTTTTGCTCTCTGTGCTGCAATCATCAGCAACTCATAGCGATTCGGAATTTTATCAACACAATCTTCAACCGTAACACGAGCCATTTTCTTTTCCTTATGTTAAAAGCCGTTAAATAATCGATTCGGCTTTGGTATAAACATTTCCGCCGCAAAATGCAACAAAAAAATAATTTTATTATTGAAAAACATAGCGTTATTTCAATAACGCGTTATCGGATAGCCAAACAGACGATAGCCGTGTTCTTTAAGCTTGCGGCCAAACTCTTGCCGATTCTTTCTAAAGGCCATCACATCGCTGAGCGGCGCCCTGTGAGCCTGAATAATCGACTGCATCGCGGCAAAGCGCACATTCTGCGTATAAGCGCTCATTCCCTTAATCTCGTCATCATAAATACCGCGCTGATACTCCCTGATGGAGCGCACCACACCGCTGCGAATATTGGCCAGACGATAAGCTTTAATCGTTTTATCGCAAGTATAAGCCCATTCATTTAACGTAAAGCCCTCACCGGCCACCAACCGGGCCAACTCTCGCTCCCTGCCCAAAATTCGTGTTTTTTGCACCAATCGGGTACACGGATTAATCAAATCTTTAAGCCCTGCCGGCACATAGCGACCAAGTCCGTCTTCTTTTTCATACATCATCCACATCAAACCGATACGCGTCAGCCAAAACTCGTTTTCCGGTTGTTTTGCCCAATCATCCACGGCATCGATTGTCGCAATAAAAGCCTTAATATCCGCCGATGTCAGTAAGCTGTCTTTTGTCGGGCGCAACGTCCGCAGATCGGTCTTGCTCGCCTTTTGTTCTTCCTTATGTCCGGGCATATATTTTTCCGGCCTGACCAGTTTTTTGATTGCGGCATAAAACTTTGGGTCGTACTCAACTTTCGGGTAATAGCGCACTGTCTTTGGCCGCTCGATTTCCTCCTCATACCCCGGCCAGGCTTCCGGCATCAGCAAAAAATAATATGCCGGCGACACAAATTCCAGATTTTTGATATCTTTAACCTGCTCGGCAATCCGGGTCGGAAATTGATTTTTGGTTTCTTTAATTCCCGGCAGGTTCAAAATTTTTTCCGACATATTCGGCACCTCAAACATCATCGGACCGATATACTGATAATATTTTTTCGGAATCATGCTCAAAAATTCAAGCAACAAATCTTCGCTGTCATCTTTAAGGCGCTTTTCCTGCATACCGTAAGCGGCAATCGTGGTATAAAAATCGGGATCGAAACCATGCAGCAAATCATAAAAGCTGTTATATTTTTTGTTATAATCGTCAAACTTTACAAAATACTTTTCCAACTCAGCCTTTGTCGGAATATCGTCTTTTTCCAAATCAACATCAAAAAACGGCGCAAAATCATTCACTCCGGCTGCCGCAGGGCCGACCGCCAGTCCCAATGCCAAAAACAACACCGCAATTTGCTTTTTCAAAACTTTACTCCGTATTTTTCACGATTATAACCGCCAAATTTCTAAAAAAAGATAAAGATTTGAAAAAGACGCTGGACTCTGCGCAAAGATTGCCATAATATGCCCTTATGAATATTAAATTTTAGGGAGATTTGCATCATGGCTTGGACAGAAGAAATGGTTGAAGAGCTCAAACGGCTTTGGGCCGAAGGTGTCACCACCGGCGAAATCGGTCGCCGTTTAAATATATCCAAAAACTCTATTGTCGGCAAGGTTCATCGCTTAGGCTTATCAGGGCGTCCGTCGCCAATTAAGAAAAAGTCCGACACCGCGCCGGCCGCAAAAGGACAACCGGCCAAAGAAAAGCCCGCTAAGCCGGCCAAAAAAGAACAGACGACCAAAGCCGAGGCCAAACCGGCCAAAGCTCCGGCCGAAAAAAAGCCCGTTTCCAGACCAATCGCCAAACCGGAGCCAAAGCCTCAACCGGTTGCCGAAACCTCCGAAGAAGATATCAAACTGGCCAGCACGCTGAACATTCCGTCTGCCGCACCGGTCAAAAAAGATTTTCTGTCTTTAACCGACCTTGACAACCACACCTGCCGCTGGCCGATAGGTGACCCCAAGGATGAAAATTTTCATTTCTGTGGAAAAAAGGTTCGCTTAGGCCAAACCTACTGTGAGGAACATTCGGCCATTGCTTATGTCAGTAAGCAAACAAAAAAGTAAACCTGTTTTCTAGACACAAAAAAAGCGGAATCTTGCTCTGGCAAGATTCCGCTTTTTTAAGTTACGCTTCCCAACTATCCCAGACGATGGCGACTTCACCGTTCACAACTTCTACCTTTCCGGTGTTTCCCTTGTTGTCAAGGTAAACCTCCCCCGATGGTTCTGCCGCTTCATACCTGAACTCAACCGGACAAGCATACGCATATTTGGTTGAGCATTCCAGCAGAAATGTTATTTCCTGCTCGCCTCTTTGGGCGATCAACATCCAGGCCAGCTGCCCGGGGATGTCGTGTTTCACTTTTACCAATCTGGCTTTGTTCTCAAATACAAAGCCTTTCCAATCCTCCTTAAACAGATTGGCCATGGCCGTTGCAACCGCTTCGGCCGTTTCAACCTTTTTCATGATAATAATTTTTTTAAATGTAACTTAATTTTTTCCGACCACCCACGAAAGATAGATGACGTCCTTTGCCTGCAGACGCACTCCCCAATATTCATTGAGAGTCGCCAGCAGCGTTTTCGGAACAACATGATCATAACCGGTGACACCGATCATACCAAGCACCTGTTCCTCAAAGCGCATATTGACAAGATCGTTGTCTGTCGGATTTTCTTTGGCTCTTAATTCTTCCAAATCAGCTTTCAACAAAGATTTTATATCTTCTTTGTTTTCCGTGTTGAAAGCAATAACATTGGCTTTTTCAACCAAAGATGACAACGAAGCTGCCCAATAACATCTGGCTCCCTGAGCCTTTTCCGGAACCGGCACTAAAAGCGCCGAATAAAAAACACATTTCTCCATATAAAATAATTTTAACTAAACTTAAATTATCAGTTATACGCCATAGCACAATTTTAGACAAAAGTAAACAAAAAAACATCGTCTTTCGCCCGCCTCTTTAAATTTATCGGCAACAACATATATCAGACAATCATTATTCACTACCGTCGAAAGGATTTTTGCCATGCCGTCTCGCTTTGTACCGTTTTGTTTGCCCGCCGCCGTCTTATGCCTCTGCTGCCATTCCGCTCTGGCTGACGACGGCAACGCCCTGCCCCATCAGGAAAGCGCCGAGGGCCGCGTACAAATTTCCGAAAACTACCGGCGCCTGCGCTTTAGCCGTTTGGGCGAAGATTATTCGGCTTTCAAAGATCGGTTGCAAAAAGAATACGGCCTCGGTTATTCGCTCACCGCCTCGTTTACTGCCCAATACGGCGCCCCGGGCGGCAAAAGCACCGCTTTGCAAACCATCCTTTATCCGGCCATAAGCTGGGATTTGTTCAACAACGCTTTCGGCAGTGCCACCCTTAATGTGGCTTACAACATTGTCCGCTACACCGGCGCCAATTCCGGCAAAATTGACGACAACATCGGCGTTGTCACCTCAATCAACGACTATGACGAACAAAGCAACGAATTTCCGGAACTCTACGTCAGCTATCGGCTCCCCGGCAAATACGACTGGCTGACCGTCGGCCTCGGTCAATACCCGGTTTCCAACTTTGACGGCACCACCTATGACGCCAACCAGCAGGAAAACTTTATCAACTGGACCTTTTCGCAAAATGCCTCAGCCTCGTACCCCACCGCCGGTCTCGGTTCCTACATCCGGATAACCCCGACGCCGGAATGGAGCTTTGCCGCCGGCTTTCAAGACGCCACCAATGTCAGCGGCACCCGCATTTCAACCTCGCATCTGGATGAAAAACACTATACCACCTTCGGCTATGCTGCATACAATCCGACAATCAAGGGCTTCGGCCCGGGGCAATATTCGCTTTTGGTTTACAACCAGCCGGGCGTTCGGGCTCAACCGCAAACCACCAACGGCTGGTCATTCAACTTTTCGCAAAACTTAAACGACAAATGGGCGCTTTTCGGCCGTGTCAACGGTGTTTCCGGTGATGAGGAAGAAATTGACAGTTCCTGTCTTTTGGGTGTGGTCTTAAACAATCCGTTCAACCGCAACCCGCTGGATCAAATCGGCTTTGCCGCGGCCTTAAATCATATCAACGAAGACGCCGTCGGCGAACCGACAAGCAGCGATTATGAAAAAGTTTTGGAAAGCTATGTAACTTTCGGTATCTCCAAATGGATGACCCTGACGCCGGACTTTCAGGTTTATTTTGATCCGGCGCTCAACCCGAAGTCCGACACCGCTTTTGCCTTCTCGCTGCGGGCGACCCTTTATTTCTGATGATACATTCAAAACTCAAAAAAATCTTGTATAAAACTGGCATTTTTTTGAAAGTTTAACTTTACAAAAATGCCTTTTATAGGCTAAATTAAGGCAAGTTTTAAATCCGTTATGAATAAGGTTTATCCATGAAAAAAATCCTTGCCGGAATTGCCGTGTTGATACTTTCTGCCTGCCAAAGCAATATTGACTCTGCCCCCGTTGTCGAAACACCCGTCGTCCCGCAACCGACCGTCACCGGAGCCAAAATCATCGGCGGAGTCGAAACACTCTATGTGACGCCGGTTCAAATGCCGTTTCAGGCGCGCATAGACACCGGCGCCGAAACCTCGTCTATGGACGCCAACGACATCAAACCTTTTGAGCGCGATGGCGAAAAATGGGTCTCGTTCAACATTGTCAATCGCAAAAACGGCGAAAAACACCATTTTGAAAAACCAATCAAACGCCGTACCCACATCGTCCGTATCAACCACGAGGAAGAACGCTATGTCGTCAATATGAGTGTCAAAATGGGCGATGAAACAATCAACGCCGAATTCACTCTGGCCGAACGCGACAAATTCAGCTATCAGGTTTTAATCGGCCGCAACATTTTGAACGGCCGTTTTATTGTCGATTCTTCACTGGAAAACACCCTGCACTAAACTTTTGCCAAAGGTTTTACCAACCATGAAACATTTTTTTTCCGTCCGCCTGCTGTTAACCGTTTTTTTGGTGTTATCGCTGGGCTTTGCCGGCTACAGTATGTATTACAAAATCAAATACTGGGGTTTCAGCCTCTCGCCGAAGCAAAGCGCCAATGTTTGGGATATTGAGGCACACGTTAGCTTTACCGCCGACGGCTCACCGGTTAAAGTAAGCTTAGGTATTCCGACCAAAAACAAAGGTTTCAAGATTCTGGAAGAAAACGTTACCGCCGACGGCTACCAAACCTCAAAATACGCCGACCGCATTGTCTTTACGGCCAAAAACAAAACCGGCGAACAAAACCTTTATTACAAAATCATCATTTTTGACAACACCTGGGGCAAAGACAAACTCAAAGACAAATCCCCCACGGCACCAAAGCCGCCGGAACTTGACGAACAAAAGCTGGCTCAGGCGCACCAGATTCTCAAACTGGCCGGACAAATGCCCGGCAACGATACCGTTGAGCAGCTAATCAACCTGTTTAATCAGGAACCGCTCGCGCCGGCCCTCAAATCTTATTTGCCGGTACAATATGCGCCAAAAACCAAAATCGAAATCATGCAGGAACTTCTGGCAGTCGCAGGTATCTCGGCTCGTACCGCTCGCGGCCTAAAGCTTGAAGAAGGCCAAAAAATCACCCCTGATCTAATGCTTGAAGCCTACATCGGCAATGCCTGGCATCTCTATGATCCGGCCACGGCCAAACAAGGCTTGCCGGACAACTTTTTGCTGTTTCAACGCGGCGGCAAATCGCTTTTGGATGTTGAAGGCGGCATTAACTCGGAGGTTAAATTTTCGCTGCAAAAATCCATTACCTCAACCATGAATCTGGCCAGCCGTCGCGCCAATCTGGCCGAAAAGTCAGGTTGGTTTGACCACACCATCTACAGCCTGCCGTTGGCGCAGCAAAACACCTTAAAATGGCTGTCGGTTTTTCCGATCGGCATTTTATTGGTGGTATTGATGCGCAACATCGTCGGCGTTCAAACCATGGGCACTTTTACCCCGATGCTGATTGCCATGTCTTTGGTCAAAACCGGTTTTGTAACCGGCCTGACCTGTTTTGTCGCCATTATCCTGCTCGGTCTGATGATCCGCTTTATTATGTCCAAACTCAACCTGTTGTTGGTTCCGCGTATTTCGGCCGTCGTAATTTTTGTTATTTTGATTATCCATTTTCTGACCTTTGTCGGCTATAATTTTGACATCAAGATCGCGCAAGCCTCGGTCTTTTTCCCGATTATCATTACCGCATGGGTTATTGAGCGCGCTTCCATCACCTGGGAAGAAGACGGCCCCGTCAACGCTGGCAAAGAGCTTTTCAACAGTCTGCTCGTCGGCATCATCGTTTATTTTGTTATTGCCAACGATTATATTCGCCACTTTATGTTTGTCTTTAACGAATTTAATCTGGTGATTTTGTTTGTCGTTATGCTGCTCGGTACCTATACTGGCTATCGCTTGACCGAGCTCAAGCGCTTTGCGCCGCTGGTCAAAAAGGGGCTGTAAGATGTTCGGCTGGTTCAAAAAATTCACTTCGCCGACCCTGTTGCGTGCCAAAGGCGTTTTGGGCATGAACGCCCGCAACTTTCATGTCATCAGCAAGTACAACGCCCGCCGCCTTTATCCTCTGGTCGACGACAAAGTACAAACCAAGGCTCTTGCCTTGCAATACGGCGTCAACACCCCGAATATGATTGGGGTTATTGAGCACCAGTATCAGGTCAAAGACATTTTAAAAATGGTGCAAGACCATCACGAATTTGTTGTCAAACCGGCTCATGGTTCCGGCGGCAAAGGCGTTTTGGTGATTAAAGACTATACCGATGATTGTTTTACTCTGCCCTCTGGCAAAACCATGTCCTACAAAGAGCTCTACCAGCATATTTCCAATATTTTAAGCGGTCTTTATTCCTTAGGTGGCCGTTATGATGAGGCATTGGTTGAAGAAGTGGTGCATTTTTCCGATGTTTTTAAAGACTACAGCTATCATGGCGTGCCGGATGTCCGTATCATTGTTTACAAGGGTTACCCGATTATGGCAATGACTCGTCTGTCCACGGCCGAATCCGGCGGCCGCGCCAACTTGCATCAGGGCGCTGTCGGCGTCGGTCTGGATATCAAAACCGGCAAAACCAAAAAAGCCGTCCAACACAACCTGCCTTTGACCATCCACCCCGATACCCATGCCGATTTGCGCAAGATTCAGGTTCCTTTATGGCGCGAACACCTGCTGATTGCCGCCAAAGCCTATGAGATGACTGGTCTCGGTTATTTTGGTGCCGACATCGTTTTAGACGCCCAAAAAGGACCGATGATGCTGGAGCTCAACGCCCGCCCCGGCTTAGCAATTCAGATTGCCAACGGTCTGGGGCTCAAAAAAGCCATCAAGCGGGTTGACAAACGCTATCCCTCAGGGCTGACGCCCGAACAGCGGATTGATTTTATTTTGGGTTGATATTTTGCATTTTCGCCTGCCGATACCTATATAGATAGCAGACAAAATTTTATCATAAGGAGATTAAACCATGGCTGAAACCAAACAGATTAAAAACGCCGCGACCAAAAGCCTGAGCGACAAAAAGACCAAAGGTCTGCCCAAAGAAACCACCAAAAAGCTGACCCAGAGCAAAACCCGCGCCAAAAAAATCAAACATTCTTACGCCGTCAAAGATCCGGAAAACGCACTGCTGCTTAAGCTCAAAAACGGCGATGTCATTATTGAAATGCACCCTGACGTCGCCCCCAATCATGTCGCCCGTATTAAAGAACTGGTGCGCCAGGGATTTTACAACGGCCTCAAATTTCACCGCGTGATTGATGGCTTTATGGCGCAAACAGGCTGCCCCTACGGCACCGGCACCGGCGGCTCCGGTCAAAAGCTCAAGGCCGAGTTCAACCGCCTGCCGCATCAACGCGGCACGGTATCAATGGCACGCTCAATGTTGCCGGATTCCGCCGACAGCCAGTTTTTCATCTGCTTTGCCGATTGTCCGTGGCTCAACGGCCAATACACCGTCTGGGGTGAAGTAACCTCCGGCATGGAATATGTTGATATGATAAAAAAAGGTTTAGGCGCCAACGGCGAGGTTTCCGATCCGGACGAGATTATCTCCATGACGGTCATCGCCGATATTTAATACCGCGCAGCATGCAACAAGGCCTTGTCGCGCCTTCGGGCAAGCAACAAAACCTGTCATCCTGAGCACCCTTTACCGTCATGTTGAGCGTAAGCGAAACATCTCTTTAAGAATAAGATTCTTCGTCGCACAGCTCCTCAGAATGACCTGAAACGCACCATTCTGAGCGC
>CASFJS010000023.1 GCA_949295085.1 uncultured Pseudomonadota bacterium | reverse complement strand
GCAACGAATAGTCAAAACAATATCATGAATAATAATATTGATTATTCTCTTTATGGTGATGGGTTTTCTAAAGAATTCATTGATGATATGCTTCATGATAAGGAATATCAAAGAGCTTTGCAAGAATATGCAATTCCAAACGAAGGAGGGTATGTAGACAATCCTAAAGATCGGGGTGGAGAAACAAATATGGGCATCTCTAAAAGATACCATCCCGATGAAGATATTAAAAATCTTACCCGAGAAAGAGCTAACGCACTATTATTCAAAGAAGTATGGAATTGGAATGGAATAAACACCCTGCCTCCCGAGATAAGAGGTTTTGTATTTGATCACGGGATCAGAACCAGTCCGCAAAATGCTATTGAAACAACACATAAGGCTTTGGGGATTGATCCTGTTGGTGATATTATAGGTAAAACTACTTTAAGCCGATTAAAAGATATGGATTATAATGAATTTCTTCATAAATATAAAGGACTTGTGAAAGAACAAGATAAACAACGAAGTGAATATAACGTATTTGGAAAAGGTTGGGATAACAGAACTAACGGATACCATATTTCAAATTAAACAATATATTAAAAAAGGGGAAAATTGGTTTTCCCCTTTTTCATTCATAATCTTTAATGAAACTAAATACATTAATTTGTTTCTCAATTTGTGACAATAATGTTTCTGTATATTGTTTCATGAGTTTATTAATGTGCGCATTTTTTTCCTGTTCACAAACAGTACCTGACGGAGTATTGTATTTATTTAAACAATAAGCAATGCCATAAATTGTAAAAGTTGATTCAACGTAATTTTGATAATCACTGATGTTATTTTCATAATTATGGCTATAAAAATGTTGCATGATATTTTGTGTTAAATTATTTATGCAATCGAATTGATTGGCCTGTTCACTACATTGTTTTAATTCATTATTATATTGCAGCAGTAAAGAATAATCATCAATAATCTCTTTTATTTTATCTTTACTGCTCCAGTCACTTTGACTGTATACCTTATCAATATCAATACCATGATACGTTTCGGCATAAGCATTCAGGCTAAGAGATAAGGCAAAAGCAAAGATAAGAGCAAATTTTTTCATTCCGAAACTCCTAAGATGAGATTAACCTGTTTTAAAACCATATTTTTTATTTTATCAGTAATATCAGGATCACCTTGTTCAATATTTACAATTTTGTTCATATTGTATACCTCTCAAGTGACTCGCCCAAAATCGGCCATGTATGTAAGTGCCGAAAATTTTGTATCTTTCAACATAAAAAGAGCTTACCATAGTCATTTCGGCAAAGTCAACCGTCGGCGCAGCCCGCGTTTCCGCCGGATACGAAAAAAGACGCTGTTTCCAAGCGTCTTTTTAATTAAAATGGCGGAGAGAGAGGGATTTGGTCTAGCTTGGTAAGTTCGCTAAAGGTAGCTCACTAACCGCGCGTCGGTCACTTGTTTTCTAATTTCGCGACAGAAAGTTTCGCTTTCTGCGCTCAAAAAGAAAACTTCGTCTGTCGGCGAAAAACAACCGGAGCAGCGGTTGTTTTTCTACTCCAGCCCCCGATACCAGGGTACCGGGACTTCAAATCGTCCTTCCTCATCATTTACAACAAAACCCTCCACAAGGGAGGGCTTGTTGTAAATGGCGGAGAGAGAGGGATTTGAACCCCCGGTACCCGGTAAGGAGTACAATTGATTTCGAGTCAACCGCATTCGACCACTCTGCCATCTCTCCGTTATCGTATCATCGGTCTTGCTCTTTATTAACCGTTTTATTTTTATTTTGCAAGCAGATTTTCAAAAAAAATTATCTTTCCATCTCGCCACGCTCAATCAAATGTTGATATTCGGCCTGTGGTTCCAGAAAAAAAGCTACGGTATTTAACTCTCGCCGCAGGTTTTTAGGGTAAATGCGGTCCAGACGCAACATAAGTTCCTGCTTGTTGTCATAACCTAAGGATTTGGCGCCCAAAGCATCTATCGCGTCATCAAAATTATCAAAAATACCAATACCTTTAACCTTGCATGACAGGCGTTCGCCGGTTGAGGCATTGCGCATATCCAAGGTGTCGCCGAGTTTGACTTGCTGGGCTTTTTTATCCAGCAGATGAATACCGATTTTGCGGGTGCCTTTTTTGATTTTGTTGAACGAAAATTCATGAACATCAAAAGAATATTTCATCGGTATTTCATCCTTTAATGAAAACTGTTGATGAGGGAGCCCGCCAACATATACCAACCGTCAATCAACACAAAAAAGATAATCTTAAACGGCAGAGATATGACACTCGGCGGCAGCATCATCATACCCATGGACATCAAAACCGAAGCAACAACCATGTCGATAATCAAAAACGGAATATAAATCAAAAAACCAATCTCAAAAGCACGGCGCAGTTCGCTGATCATAAAAGCGGGAATCGTCGTTTTAAGCGAGGCGTCTTCGATTTTTTCCGGTTTTTCGCCGGCCAGATCGTTAAATAATTGCAAGTCCTTTTCACGGGTGTTTTTGACCATAAACTCCTTGAGCGGCTGCACGGCTTTTTCCATGCCGTCAAGTAACTCAATTTTTTCGTCGATGACCGGTTTTAACCCTTGTTCCCACGATTGTTCAAAAGCCGGTGTCATAATAAAAATAGTCATAAACAAGGCCAGCGAAATCAATACCATGTTCGGGGGCGTGGCATTGGTGGCCAAAGCCGAGCGGGTGATTGAAAAGACGACAATCAGTCGGGTGAAAGATGTCATCATAATAACAATCGAGGGCGCCAGCGACAAGACGGTAATTAAGGCTAAAACACTTAATACCCGGGCGGTGGCCGTGCCGGTCGAAACATCCTCAATATTCAAACTGATGTTTTGAGCAAAAGAGGGTGTGCCGCATAACAAAATAGCGGCAAAAAACGTTAGCGGTAAGAATAATTTTTTAAACATTGTCGGAAACTTTCACGGCAGAGGACTGCAATAATAAATTGGTATTGCCAAGCAAAATCAAAAACTCTTGGGAATCGCAGCGAACCAAAACAATACTGTTTTTAGCATCAAGCTTTTGCTGTTCAATAAGCGTCAGGCGATTGTGCTGATTTTTAAAGCCGGGAAAGCGGAAGTTTAGCCCTTTTTGCTGGCAAAATTTGATAAACCACAGGGTTATAAACAGCAGCCCGATAACAAAAATCAGCGCCAATAAAGCCTGAAAAAGTTGTGCAAAATCCATCTGTTCCATCCTTAAAGCTTAAATTTGAGACAGATTATATCGCTTGGCGGGGGACGGAGTCAATAAAAGCCTTGCCCTTGTTGATATTGTTTGTTAAATGTTATGATATGGGAAAAGCAAAAAAAATTATCAGTGACGAGAGGCGTACCGGTGATTTGGCCGGTATGGGGGCGGTTATGGCGCCGCTGGCTAAAAAAATGCTTGGCCGCAAGGCGTTTGCCGAGGCAGATGTTATTGCCAGTTGGAAAGAAATCGTCGGCGAGGATACGGCTGCTTTTTCATTGCCGGTGAGGGTGGATTTTAAAAAAGGTGAGCGTACGGGAGGCGTGTTGTTCGTGGAGGTTGCAAGCGGCGCATTTGCCCTTGAAATGCAGTTAAAGAGCCGTTTGGTGATTGATAAAGTTAATACGTTCTTCGGTTATGAAGCAGTGCAAAGACTTAAGATTTTACAGAATCCGGCTGTTGTTTCCCAGCAGCCTCTTTATAAGCCGGAAAAAAAACTTGTAACGGCGGCAGAAGAAAATTATATTAGGAAAATGAGTGAGGATATCAAACATCCGGAGCTCTGTTCGGCGGTGCAGGATCTCGGCCGGGCAATTATGTCCAACAATAAGAGTGATATATGATGGGATTGGAACGAATTATCAGAATTATCAGCGGTGTTTGTGCCGGCGTGATTGTTTATTTGGCAGCCGGTTGGCTGTATCTGGATGCCAAAGGTTTTGAATATGACGGTAACGGCGGTTTTGTTCTGGTGCGGCAGGCTCAGGCAGCACAGGAAATGCAGGCCAGAGAAATTCCGTTGAATTATGCGTTTCCGCAGGATCATGTCTTGGGACAGGCCGATGCGCCGGTGACGTTGTATGAGTATTCGTCTTTCGGTTGTTTCCATTGTGCCGATTTTCACTTGGATATTCTGCCGGAATTGATCAAGGAATATGTGGATAAAGGATTGGTGCGGGTCGTGTTTGTGCCGCTGCCGATTGACAAAAATTCGATGGATGCCGCATTGCTGGCCGAATGTGTTGCGAAGGACAAATATTTTAGTTTTGCAAATGTGTTGTTTAAAAAACAACGCGATTGGAGTTTGGCTTTTCGGCCGCAGAAGGTTTTGAAGCAATATGCGGCGTTGAGCGGTGTCAGCGATGACAAAGCTTCGGCATGTCTGAAAAATGATAAAGCTGCCGATAAAATTTTACGGGATCGTCAGGCCGGATTATCTGATTTGGGTATTACCGGAACACCTTCGTTTGTCGTGTCTTCAAAAGAAAAAAATGAACTCATTTCCGGTTTTCGGCCGCTGGAGGAGTTTAGGCTTATATTGGATGAGCATTTGGCGGCACATAAATAAACTTATGCAAAAAATCATTTCATTTTAATAACTGCTTAATAATTAATGGTGTAGTGTCTTAGCTATGGAAAAAATGCCTGAAGATATCAGACAACTGGAAAATAAAATTGCGGCATTGCAGCAAAGAGAAGCTGAAACGCGGTCAAAGGTTTCGGATAGTGAGGTGAAGAGGGCTTCGCGAATCGGTTTAAGGATAGGAACGGAGCTGTTGTCTGCGATTATTGTCGGTGCGGCATTGGGATATGTGGCTGATGAATTTTTCGGTACTCGGCCGTGGTGTATGACGGTGTTTTTGTTTTTTGGCGGAGCGGCCGGTGTTTTAAATGTTTATCGGCTGGCGCGTCAGGAGGATGGGAAAAGTATAAGGAGACATAAAGGTGTCTAATCCGCTGGAGCAGTTTGAAATTAAGCCGATTATTCCGATTGAGGTCGGCGGTGTCGATATTTCGTTTACCAACTCATCGCTGTTTATGGTTTTGGCGGTTGTCGTTTCAACATTGGTGTTGGGCGTGTGTTTGCGCAAAAGGACAATGGTTCCGAATGCTGCGCAGTCCGTCCCCGAGGGATTGTATGAATTTGTGACCAATTTATTGCGTGAAAACATCGGTGCCGAGGGATTGAAGTATTTTCCGTTTATTTTTACGATGTTTTTGTTTATTGCTTTTGGTAATGTATTGGGATTGTTTCCTTATGCGTTTACGTTTACGTCGCATTTGACGGCCGTCGGCAGTTTGTCGATCATTGCATTGTTGCTGAATGTCGTGGTCGGGATAAGGCAAAAGAAGCTTGGCTGGCTCAGGACTTTTTTGCCGCGCGGTATTCCGTGGCCGATGGCGCCGTTGATTATACCGATTGAGATGATCTCGTTTTTATCAAAACCGTTTAGCCTGACGGTTCGTCTGGTTGCCAATATGACGGTGGGGCATATTATGCTGAAAATCATTGCCGGATTTATTGTCAGCCTGGGCATATTCGGGATTGTGCCGTTGTTGTTTGACGGCATTATCATCTGTTTTGAAATTTTTATTTCATTGTTGCAGGCATTTATTTATACCGTTCTGAGTTGCATTTATCTCGGTGATGCCATTCATGAACATTAATAATTATGTTTAACTTTATTTAGGGAAAGGAAAAACTTAAAATGGAACCTCTAGCTTATATCGGCGCCGGTATGTGCGCTTTGTCAATGATGGCTGCTGCCTGGGGTGTTTCTCAGGTATGGACGACGATTATTGCAACCGTCGGCCGCAATCCGCAAGTTAAAAAAGATATTGATATTTACGGTTGGGTCGGGTTTGCCGCGGTTGAAGCCATTGCCTTGTATGCACTGGTTATTGCTCTGGTTATGTTGAGCGGCAATTAATAAAGCTTTCTTCTTTTGTTGCGGGAATTATCATGATTTGAAATTCCCGCCGGAGAAGAAAGGTGTGTTTTGGGAGCGTTATAAGATGCCTCAGTTGGATTTTAGCGTTTTTCCGTCGCAGCTGTTTTGGCTGGTTGTTTGTTTTTTTGCCATGTTGTTTATCATGAGTCGTTTTATTATACCCAAAACGGCAGAAATGATCAATTTACGTAAGGCCAAAATTGACGGTGATTTGGAAAAAGCGGCCGAGATTAAGCGGCGGGTTGAGCAAACGCTTGAAAAATATAATCAAGCGTTGCAGGAAGCGAACGAACGGGCGGCCGTGACGTTGCAAAAAACGCGAGATGAACTGAATGAGACAATTTTGAGACGTCAAACGGAATTGTCTGCCCGATTGGCGGCAGAAATTGAAACCGGTGAGAAAAAAATTGATGCGGCAAGAGATAAGGCTATGCAAAAAGTTGAAGACGCGTCAGCCGATTTGGCCATTGAAGTGTTGCAAAAACTTGGTTTTGTGGGAATTAACAGCAAAGATGCCGCTGTGACGTTGAAAAAATTGAAAAAGGATTAAAAATGGTTCAGATGATTCCGGACAAAGAAATTATTGACGCAACGCAGGATGCCGTGTTAAATGCTGCGTCTGACGTGGTTCAGGTTTTGGAAAATACAACACACGGGCTCGGGCATACAGGGCCTTTTTATATGCAGGCCGAATTTTGGGTCGGGTTGACATTTGTTTTGACAATTGTTTGTTTGTTCAGACCCGTCGGTAGGATTATTTTGCAAAAATTAAGACAGCGCGGTGCGGATATTGCCGACCGAATAAAGGAAGCGTCGGCTCTGAAAGAAGATGCTCAAAAATTGTTGGCAGGATATGAACGCAAATTTCGCGGTGCGGAAAAAGAGGCCGCGGATATTTTAGCCAGGGCCGAGCGTGAGACGGATGTGATAAAAAGAGAAGCCCTGGCCAAATTAGAAGCGGAGATGCAGGCAAAAGAAAAAGAGGTGCAATCGCGGTTGAAAGCCTCGGAGATTAACGCTGTTCGGGAAGTAACGCAAAAAACGGCCGATTTGACGATGGCGACGGTGCGAAAAATTTTGGATGATAGTCTGGATCATAAAGCGCAAAGCAAACTCATAGATATTTCGATTGAGCGCTTGAAAAATCTGGTTTGATTGTATGATCCAATAAAAGCCGGCTCGAATAGGTCTAGTCGGCTTTCAGTTTGTTCCAGCCGGCTTTGCGCGCTTTGTTTTCTTGTTGTTTTTGCTGCCAGTTACGTATCGGTTCATTTTTCTTTTGAATAAGGGCTTTTTGTTCATCGGTTTGGGCGACGCCGATGGGCATGAGCTGGTTGAATAATGCCGGTGAGGCAAAATCAACTTTGTTTTTGATTAAGGGGTCTATGATGGCATCAATAATCTGAGAGGCCGGTTTGGCGTTGAAAGCAGAAATTTTGCCGCCGTAAAAAACAGCCAAAGCATGGCAAGGAGATGACAGCAAAATATCGGTGGCGTCAATACCGCGGACAAAGCGCAGCATAACCTGCGGCCGAATGACACAGTTTTCGGTCACATCAAATAAAATATTTTCGGGGTTCATCAACAGTTCTGATTTTATCAGTGTTTGTAATTCTTTATTGATAACACCGCAAAACCCGACAATGGCCATGCCGTCAATTGTATAACCGGTGTAGTTTTCGGGGCGGTTGGCAATTTGGTAACAAAAGACCTGTTCGGCGTTGGAAATGTTGTTGAGGGCCGAATCTCCGATGGCGGAAGATATTTCGTCGAGGATGGTATTATACTCGGGATTGGGCTGCCAGGCCGGTTCGGTTTCGGCCGGTTCGGTTTCGGTTCCGGCGGTTGAGTTCTGGGCGTATGCCGGTGCCGATAAAAACAGGCACAAAGTTAAGAACAAAAAACGCGATAACATTATACAACACTCCGATATTTGTTTGCTCAGGTCTCTTATTATAATGAGAGAATTGAGCTTTTTCAAAGCTGATAAACAAAATAACCACATAAATTTTAATTAAATAAAAAAAACCTCTGCACGAAAGCAGAGGCGGAAATTAAATATGAGCAAAGCCAACTAACCCTGACGAGCTTTGAGCTTGGGGTTCTTTTTGTTAATGACGTAAACGCGACCTTTGCGGCGGACAATTTGGCAGTCTTTGTCGCGCACTTTCTTGCTCTTTAACGAACTGTAGATCTTCATCTCTTTAACCCTTCAATCTTAAAAGTTGAGTGCAAGCTAGTATAAATAAAGAAAAATGTCAACCGATATTTTTGATTCTTGATAAAAAAACAGATTAATTTGCTTTTTTTTGAGCATATTTATATAATACGGCGAGAGATGAAAAAGATGAATGTATTGAAATTGACGGCTGTGTGGCTGGTTTTTGCTTTGGCGACTCCGGCCGGTGCGCAGATGGCGTATGAGGATGAAGCCAGGGCTTTGGGAGCCGTGGCCGGGCAGGGTCTGGCCTGTGGTTCGGCCAAATATGATACGTTTGAGTTGCTGGCCAGAGCGATTATTCTGACCAAATCGCCGTCGGATTCCTTGCAGGATAAGGCATTGCGTATATTTACCGAAGAAAAGGCCGACGTCTTTGTGGCCAAGCAGCTGGATAATTTTGCCGATTGTGCCGATATTGTTAAAAGATTTGATGCTCAGGATATTTTTAAGGCAACGCTTTATGCCGACGGGACAATCAAAATGCCGGACGGGCAGATTTTGACTCCGCGGCGGCCCTATGATGCCGGCTTTATTTATGACCGCAATTCCAACGTACGGCAGCGGGCGGCGGCAATCTATAACCGTGATACCAGTCATGTGCGAAAGGTGGAGTTTAAGGACGCTTCCATGCAGGCCGGCAATCAGATACGCCCGGCGGGAGCCTCGGTTGGAAGTCAGCGTGTTTTGAGCGCACCGGCGCGAATCAGTCGCAAAAAATAAAAAAATATTGCTTTTGCGCAAACTTGCCCTTATATTTTAGCCCGAAGTTTAATTTTAGCGGAGATAAGTTGAGATGGCTGCAGTCCAGTATGTGTTTGTCATGCAAAACCTGAGCAAAGTTTTTCCCGGCGGCAAAGAGCTGTTTAAGGGAATTACGTTGTCGTTTTTGCCGGGAGCCAAAATCGGCGTTTTGGGTGTCAACGGCGCCGGTAAATCAACATTGTTGAAAATTATGGCCGGGGTCGACAAAGAATTTAACGGCGAGGCCTGGGCGGCCGAAGGTGTTAAAGTCGGTTATCTGGAACAGGAGCCAAAGCTGGATCCAAACAAAAATGTGATGGAAAATATTATGGACGGCCTTGGCGAAACAAGGGATTTGTTGAAAAAGTTTGAAGAAGTCTCAATGAAGTTTGCCGAGCCGATGAGCGATGATGAAATGAACGCCCTGATTGAGGAACAGGCGGCTTTGCAGGAAAAAATCGATGCCTGTAACGGTTGGGATTTGGAGCGCACGATTGAGATTGCGATGGATGCGCTGCGTTGTCCGCCGGCCGAGGCCGATGTAACCAAGCTTTCGGGCGGAGAAAAACGCCGGGTGGCTTTGTGTCGTTTGCTTTTACAACAGCCGGATCTGTTGCTGTTGGACGAACCGACCAACCATCTGGATGCCGAATCGGTTGCCTGGCTGGAGCATCATCTGAAGGACTACAAAGGTACGGTGGTGATGGTAACGCATGATCGCTACTTTTTGGACAACGTAACGGGTTGGATTCTGGAACTTGACCGCGGGCAAGGGATTCCTTATGAGGGCAATTATTCGTCGTGGCTGGAGCAAAAGCAAAAGCGCTTGGAGCAGGAGGCTCGCGAGGAAACGGCACGGCAAAAAGTCTTGGCCAATGAGTTGGAGTGGATTCAGAAAAATCCGAAAGCCCGCCAGGCCAAATCCAAAGCCCGTATTAATGCTTATGATGAGTTGTTGTCACAGGCGGAGAAAGAAAAAATTACCACGGCCAAGATTAATATTCCGATGACCGAACGGCTGGGTGATTTGGTGATTGAGGCCAATCATATTTCCAAAGGATATGGCGACCGCATGCTGATTGACGACTTGTCGTTTAGGATCCCGAAAGGGGCGATTGTCGGCATTATCGGCCCCAACGGCGCCGGTAAAACGACTTTGTTCAGGATGATTACCGGCCAGGAAAAACCGGATTCCGGCGAGATACGCCTCGGCGAATCGGTTGATCTCGGCTATGTTGACCAGTCGCGCGATGAGCTTAATCCCAACAAGACGGTGTGGGAAGAAATCTCCGACGGGCTGGATATGATTAAGCTCGGCAAAGGCGAGGTGCCGTCCAGAGCTTATGTCGGCCAGTTTAATTTTAAGGGCAGCGACCAGCAGAAAAAAGTCGGCCAGCTTTCGGGTGGCGAGCGCAACCGCGTGCATTTGGCCAAAATGCTCAAAAAAGGCGCCAATGTTATTTTGCTGGACGAACCGACCAATGATCTGGATGTCGATACGCTGCGTTCTTTGGAAGAGGGAATTATGGCGTTTCCGGGGTGCGTGCTGGTGACTTCGCACGATCGCTGGTTTTTGGACCGCTTGGCGACACATATTCTGGCCTATGAGGACGAAGGGCATGTTGAGTGGTTCGAGGGTAATTTTGAAGACTACGAGAAAGATAAGGTCCGCCGGCTGGGCGAAGAAGCGGCCAGACCGCACCGCAACCGGTATAAAACCCTGACCCGATAGCAAGAAACCCCTGTTTCGGCAGGGGTTTTTGCCTGTGTTCGGTCGAGGGATGGATGAATGGGTGATTCTTCGTTGATTTTTAAGGATATCTGCATATTTTTCTTGAAGAATCGCAATTCTTGATATAACCTGACTGCGACAATTTTGGGCGGGGCGTTTTTGAGCCCCGAACATCGTTTTAACAAAAGCTTACGAAAGGAGCTATCATTACCATGAGTAAATGGGTTTATACATTTGGAAACGGCAAAGCCGAGGGCAATGCCTCCATGCGTAACCTGCTGGGCGGCAAAGGCGCCAACTTGGCCGAGATGAATACGGTCGGTTTGCCGGTTCCTCCGGGATTTACGGTTACCACGGAAGTTTGCACGTATTATTACAACAATAACAAAACTTATCCGGAAGACTTGAAAGAACAGGTTAAGCAGGCAGTGGCTTATGTTGAGGGTATTATGGGCAAAAAATTTGCCGATGCCGACAATCCGCTGTTGTTCTCGGTTCGCTCGGGTGCGCGTGTTTCGATGCCGGGCATGATGGATACGGTTTTGAATCTCGGTTTGAATGACGAAACGGTCAAAGCTTTGGCTAAAGCTTCCGGTTCGGAAAGATTTGCTTATGACTCCTATCGTCGCTTTTTGCAGATGTTCTCGGACGTTGTTTTGGGCGCTGATTTGGATTTGTATGAAGAAGCTTTGGATAATATGAAAAAAGCCAAAGGCTATAAATCGGATACCGATCTGACGGCCGAAGATTTGAAAGAACTGGTCAACGAATACAAAGAAATCGGCCAGAAAATCGGCAAAGTTGTGCCGCAGGATCCGTGGGAGCAGCTGTGGGCCGGAATCGGCGCCGTGTTCGGCTCTTGGATGGCTGCGCGCGCCATTACCTACCGCAAGTTGAACAATATTCCGGGCGACTGGGGTACGGCGGTTAACGTCCAGACCATGGTGTTCGGTAATGCCGGCGATGACTGCGCTACCGGCGTTTGCTTCTCGCGCGATCCGGCGACCGGCGAAAATGTTTACTACGGCGAATATCTGGTTAATGCTCAAGGCGAAGACGTTGTGGCCGGTATTCGTACACCGCAGCCGATGGCCTCTAAAGGCGACGGTACGTCACTGGAAGAAAAATGGCCGCACCTGTACAAAGAGCTGGTTGATGTCCGCAACAAGCTGGAAGCCCACTACAAAGATATGCAGGATATGGAATTCACCATCGAGCACGGCAAATTGTGGATGCTGCAGTGCCGCAACGGCAAACGCACCGCTGCCGCTGCCGTCCGTATGGCGGTTGAGATGGTTGAAGAAGGCATGTTGACCAAAGAAGAGGCGATTATGCGCGTCGGTGCCGATCAGTTAGACCAGCTGCTGCATCCGATGCTGGATCCGAAAGCCAAGAAAAACGTTATTGCCACCGGTTTGCCGGCCTCTCCGGGGGCAGCGGTCGGTCGTGCGGTATTTAATGCCGAAGACGCCGAGGCCTGGGCTGCAAGAGGTGAGAAAGTTATTCTTATCCGTAATGAGACCTCGCCTGAGGATATCGGCGGTATGCATGCTTCGCAGGGTGTTATTACGGCGCGCGGCGGTATGACCTCGCACGCTGCGGTTGTGGCTCGCGGTATGGGCACACCGTGCGTTTCGGGTTCTAACGACATTACCATTAATTATGCCAACAAGACCATGACCACCAAGTCCGGTGTCGTTATCAAAGAGGGCGACTGGGTATCTCTGGACGGTGCCAAAGGTCAGATTATTGAGGGCGAAATTCCGACGGTTAAGGCCGACACCAACAGCGGCAACTTCGGCAAATTGATGAGCTGGGTTGATGAAATTCGCGTTTTGAAGGTTCGCGCCAACGCCGAAACACCGAAAGACGCCCAGACAGCGCGCGACTTTGGCGCTCAGGGTATCGGTCTGGCCAGAACCGAGCATATGTTCTTTGATGCCAACCGTATCGGTGACATGCGGGCGATGATTTTGTCCGACACGACCGAAGGCCGTCGCGCCGCTTTGGCCAAGCTGTTGCCGTACCAGAAACAGGATTTCAAAGATCTGTTCAAGATTATGGACGGTCTGCCGGTGACGGTTCGTCTGTTGGATCCGCCTTTGCACGAATTTTTGCCGCACACCGATGCGGAGATGCAGGAGCTGGCCGATAAGATGGGTATGACCTTGCAGCAGGTTAAAGACCGCGCAAATGCTTTGCACGAGGCTAACCCGATGTTGGGTCACCGCGGCTGCCGTCTGGCGGTTACTTATCCGGAAATTGCCGAGATGCAGACCCGCGCGATTTTGGAAGCTGCTTTGGAATGCCAGAACGAGGGTATCAAAGTTATTCCGGAGATTGAGGTTCCGTTGACCGGTTCCAAGAAAGAGCTGGATATTGTTAAAGAGGTTATTGATGCCACGGCGGAAAAAGTCTTTGCCGAAAAAGGCAAGACCATTGACTACATCGTCGGCACGATGATTGAGTTGCCGCGCGCGGCTTTGATGGCGGAAGAAATTGCCCAGACGGCTGCGTTCTTCGGTTTTGGCACCAACGACCTGACCCAGACCACTTTGGGTATGAGCCGCGATGATACCGGTGCCATTTTGGACGAATACCGCGCCAAAGGTATCTATGTTGCCGATCCGTTTGCCTCAATTGATGTTGACGGTGTGGGCAAACTGGTTGCCAGAGCCTGCCGCAAAGGCCGCGAAGCTAATCCGGATTTGCACTTGGGCGTTTGTGGTGAACACGGCGGTGATCCGAAATCAATCGAGTTTTTCCACAAGGTTGGTTTGGATTATGTTTCCTGCTCGCCGTACCGTGTACCGGTAGCCCGTCTGGCTGCGGCACAGGCTGCGGTTATGTTCAAGAACGAACGTGTTGTCGGCGGCAGCGACTGCTGCTGCAAAAAAGCCTGCTAACAGCGGTTTTTTGACAGCTTAAAAAGCAAAAAGCGTCCGACCGGAGAAGGTCGGGCGTTTTTTGTGTGAAAATTTATAAAAGAGTTTTTATTGTTGTGCGGTTAGGTTATTTGCCAGAATAAACAAAGCCGCAAAGAGTGTAATAATTAAAAATACGGCGATACATATAAAAGAGGTTCGCCAATCAAGATGAATTTTTTTCATAACCTAGAATTATAAGAGGTAATAAATAATAATTTTTCGGAAAAGGTAATATGAATTTGGTGGATTGTCAAAAGTTATTTCAACTATTTTTTGTGTAAGGAATGCCGTGTGTAAAAAATGTGAAATTTTAACCAATAAATAAGAAATACGTGCTAGAGTGAGCACAATGAGATGATTCTATCGGGAGAACTATTGATGAAAAAGGGGGTAGTAACAGCTTGCTCGGCCTTTGTTTTGGTACTTGGACTGAGTTCTGCGGCAGAAGCCAGAGACGGTTTTTATCTGACGGCGCGCGGCGGTATGACCTGGAACAACCTTAACAGCAAAGATGATGCCATCACTGACGGCAAGATAAGCGATTTGGACAGTGTGGGAATGTATTCCGGCGCGGTCGGGTACAAGTACAAATATTTTCGAGCCGAGTTTGAGTACGTTGTCCGTGATGATGCCGAAGAAGATGTTATCAGCACGGGACAGCATACATCAACGGCGACGGTTTCGTCGACTTCGTATATGCTCAACCTGTATGTCGATTTGATGCCTAATTACTGGATCAGCCCGTATTTTGGCGGTGGTGTCGGCTTTAGCGAATTGGAACTGGTCAACGAAAATGCGGTAAGCGGTATTCCGCGTAAGTGGGAAGAAGACAAGTTTACCTGGCAGATCGGCGGCGGTTTGTCAATCCGTATCAACAAATGTTTGAACATTGACGGCGGCTATCGTTATTATACGCTGGGTAAGATTGAGGGTGCCGAGGTTAATGCCCACGAATGGTATGGCGGTATCCGTTTTACTTTTTAGAACCCGATTTATATAAAAAAAGCCGGTTGTTGTCAGCCGGCTTTTTTGAATCGGTTTATTCGTTATCAAGGTAGCCGTTAACCTGAGTAATAAAATATTCGTTAAAAGCTTGCGGATTTGGTGTCATATCTTGCAGTCCTTCTATTTTTTGGTAGCCCTGAACCTCACCGTCTTCAACATCGACCATCACCACTTCAAGCGGGTTGCTCAAAGCGTAGGTCTGGATAAAGCCGGAATTTGAATCCTCGCCGTAGTTAATGGTATAAAGACTGTAGTTGTTTAAGAAATTTTGATTGTAAACTTCCTCTATCATTTCGATGGCCTGCGGGCAGGTCGGGCAGGGTTGATTATTGAAAAATATATAAATGATTGATTTGTCAGGATTTTGGTTTTCGTTTTGGAAGTATTCTTCTTCAACTTCGGTTTCGAGTATTTCGTTGCTTTCCTGAGCAAAAGCAACAGCACAGATGGCAAAAAAGCCCAGTACAAATGCAAAATATTTCATAATGTTTTTCTCCTTGGTTGGCGTAAAGTCATCGGGGTATATATAATGATGGTTCAGAGGTTTTAAAGAGGCGATTGTGCCAAGGATTTATAATGTTTATTTAAGCCGTTATCGCTTTCGGACAAAAACACGCCTGACAATCTCATCGCTCCCGAGCGGAGTGAGGGATTAGCGATCTTCCGATTGTATTAAAAAAAGTTGAAGATGCCTGAGCCTTGCCAAGAATGCTTGGCAAGGCGGGGTGACATGGTTTTAAAGACGGGAGACAGGTTTTATTGCTTGCCCAAAGGCGGGG
>CASFJS010000022.1 GCA_949295085.1 uncultured Pseudomonadota bacterium | reverse complement strand
CTGACATGCCGGCGTTGGCAAAACCGTCTGAAGAAGCGAGCCTCCCGGCGGCTTTTGGTTACTTTTGTCCGTACAAAAGTAACATTAAAATAAAAACCAATGTTAAAAGAAAATTTGAAGATGCCTGAGCCTCACTCCGTTCGGCGGCATGACAGGGTGGAGGGAAGCATTCTTCCATTTTTTAAAACCATGTCACCCCGCCTTTGGGAGGCATTCCTGCAACCAACCATATCCCCCCGCCTTTGGCCAAGCAACAAAACCTGTCATCCTGAGCACCCTTTACCGTCATCCTGAGCGCAGCGAAGGATCTCTTTCTTACCGTCATGTTGAGCGTAAGCGAAGGATCTCTTAGATTCTTCGAGACTTTCGAGTTCCTCAAAGATCGTCCGGAGCAGCTCGTCCTCGGTCAGCACTTTAACAAAGTTGCAGACTTTAACAAAGTGCAGAAACTGGCTGCCGAATTCGGGCTTTATGTCCCCGGTATGGAAGAAAACGAGGAGGTCTTCGGTATCCGAGGTGTGCCGCACAAGCTCTATTACAATATGTATAAGAGCTTGCGCGCTAGCATCGGCATCGCCGGTACCCACATCTGGTATATGTTGACAATGTTTCCTGAGATACCTCAGGTGATATTGTTCAACGAAAAAGGCGTCGAGAACTGGAAAGCTATCGAGGCCGAATACCAGAAGCGTAGGTACGATATCCGCTGTATCGGTTTCCATGAGGGCAGCGATATGGAAGCCCTGAAGCAGGAAATCGAACAGGCTTACGAAGATATGATAAAGGCCTGTTAAAAAAAGAAAAAGGTTTCGGGTAACACCGGAACCTTTTTCTTTTTAACAAAATTCTAACCAATCAGCGCTAACATACCCGCCAAGAGGGTTTATAAAATATGATTGAAATAGCGTTTGACGAACATCCGGACAATATTTTTCTAAAGCAGGAACGTCCGGTCTTTAATATCAGCGATTTTACCGGCAAAAATCTTGACGACTACCGTCGTCCGGCGCGTGATTTTGTCATTCGTTATGCCGATGAGCCCATTGTTATCGTACATTGCAACGTACCGGATTTTTCGCTCAATATGTTTGCGTTGGCTTTGTTTATCGAATCTTGTCATGTTGAAAACCGGATTGATTGCGCCGTGTTCAAAGTTGCCGATGCGGCCAAGGCCACCGAAGCCTACAAACCGTATGTCGCCTTGACGATTGCCATCAAATATATTATGCGCTTGTGCCATGAATCGACCAAAAATATTTATAAAGAAATCACCGGTCTCGGTTATCTGGGGGTGGAAGTTAAAACGGATTATGCCGCTGCTAAGATAAATATCAGGTTGGCCGGCGAGGGGGCTCCCGTCACGCTGGCGGCGTCAGATATTAATGATATCTTGGCCGCCGCCGGAGCTTTAAAAGCTTTGGCCCTGATGAAAAGCGGAGCCACGGTGTCGGCAGAAATAAACATGGCCGGCGATTTGCCGCCGGCCGATGAGGAAAAGGTTATTGCCAGGATTATGGCCCTGACCGCGCCGTGGGTACCGTAATCAGAATTTTCCTTTTTGTTCCATCTGTGCCAAACGGTTAAGAGCCGTTTCGGCAAAAACCCGCAGCGGACTGGACAACACCTGTGGCCGCAAATCATGGGGTTCAATTTTCATATGCACGGCATAATACACAAAATCATCAAAATCAATGGCGTATTTCGGACATAACAGCTCAAACAGATTTAAGCAATCCGGACGCACGTCCGGATCAATATATAATCCCTTGCTGATGGCTGTCGGCAGGGCGGCATTGGCTGTCTCACAGCTGGCATAAGTATCCGCCGAGTGCACCACCAGCGTATTTTCAAAACCGATAATTCCGGGGTAGATATTGCCTATTTTTTGCAACAGTCTGAAATCATCCTCATATTTGCCGGAATAAATGCGCCAGCTCTGCGGTGTCCGCTCATAATCGTTTTCGGCGATTTTTTTGCAATTTTGAAAAACAATTTGCGGATTGCCGAGTGATTTTTCATATAAAAAGTCCGTCACGTCATTGGGCGTGCGCGGCCCGTTGACAAATACGATACCGTAGCCGATACGCGCCAGTTTATCCGCCGAGGCATAAAGCTTTTTGGCATAATTAACGTCAAAAACAATTTCCGGTCCGGCAACGCGTCCGCCGAGGCAAAAAACGACTTTTTTGTCCGTTTTGATAAAAGCTTCCAATTTATCAACGGACGACGCAAGCGCGGCATCTTTTCTAAGCTTTTTCAACTGAGACAGCAACTCTTTTTGTTTTTCCTTAACGTTGCGGCGGTTGAAATTGTTAATCGTACCGATGGTCATTAACACTTTTTTACGCAGCTTCTTGTTTTGCAAAAGCCGGATACGCGAGGTAAATGTCAGCAAATGTTTGGGAACATTAATCAGGTCGACGTATTTATACTTGTGCGCGCGGCTGGTCAAAACCGCCGTCAGGACAAAGCCCAGATTATGTTCGGCATAGTATTCTTTAACCGCGCGGCAGAGCATATCGGTGTTTTTGCCGGCGCTTAAGCTTTCGGTCAGATTATAAGCGGTTATAAAAATTCGTGGTATTTGTTCGACCTCTTGCATATAAAGATCCAACATGGCAAATATTTTTTTGCGAAATTCGGCATAACTCTTGAATTGAGCATAAAAAATACCCTCCCTCATTTGCATGACGTCATTTACTCCGTCAGGCAGCAAAAAAGATGTTTTGCTGTCAAACGGCAAACCACAGAGGTCGGCAAGGGCGTTTAAAGCGCCGAGAAGCTGGTTCAAAAAACCGCGATCCGGCGTACCGAAAGCAAAAGCGGTAATATTCGCATAATCGGCATGTTCCATAAAGGTCTCCTCTTAACAATTCTAATCAAAAAAAATAGCAAGAAAGATTTAATAAAAATTTAATCGCCAAAACGAGGTATCTAAACCATTTTTTAACCAATAAACCATTATAAGAAAATGACAGAACGTGATAACTTAATTTTTCGGAGAACTGAAATGTACAATTTTAATGAAGACGCTATTCGTGAAGCCGCTTATTATATCTGGAAGAACAACGGTTGCCCGGCCAACTCAAGCTTAAGCGATTGGGATGCCGCCATTAACCAGCTTTCAAACCAGTTGAAATCTTCTCGGAAGACCGCCTCGGTCAGGGTTTTGATGCCTAAAAGCGTTTCGGCCAAAACGCCGTCGTTGCGCAATGTTAAGTCAATTATCCTGAAACCGGCAGCGGCGCTCAAGTCGTCTTCAGGCAAGAAAACGGTTAAAAGCCCGGCTAAAAAGACGACCAAAAAATCCAAATAAAAACAATAAACAAAGGGCCGCCGGACTTATGGCGGCCTTTTTTAATGCTTAAAGGCAAAATACTTAAACAAAATATAGCTGGAAACGGTGGTGCAGACAATGGCCAAAAATTGCGCCAAATAAACGTTTATTCCGGCCGCCCGCACAAATACTTCCAACATCACCGTATTAATCAGGTAGGCCACTATCCAGACACCGACACATTTGATGTATTCTTTGACCCAGTCATAAAAATGTCCTCTGGTGCAAAAGACAAAAACCTTTTGCGTGGTAAAAGAAATAAAAGATGAAAACACCCAGGCCAAAGTCATCGAAAGCCAATATTTATCCTCGCCCAGCCACAAGACAAAGCCGACATACATCAGGTACGATACCGTGGCGTTAAAACCGCCCACCAACAAAAAGCGAATCTTGTCGGGAAGACGAAACCAAAAATTCCATACCGTCCAAAAAGCCTTTAATATCAACCTCATTTCAAGCTCCAGCAGGCCTAGCTTTTCAAATCAACCAAGACCGAAAGCATCTCATTGTTAACGGTAAAACTTTGCGCATTGAGGCTGTAAGCACGCTGCACGATAATCATCTGCGAAAACTCTTCTTCAAGATTAACCGCGGCGGTCTCGAGTGATTGCGGCGTGATAATACCGTCCGGCTCAACGTAGTAGCTGTTGCCGGTTTCGCCGTTGGCTTCAAACAGCGTATTGTTATAAGGCAGCAGATTTTCCGGTGCGGCAAATCCGGTAATGGCCAATTTTGCCAGATCAACGTCACTGCCGTTGGAGTAACTGGCGCGCAAAACGCCGTCATCGTCAAAAGCGACGGATTCAAGCGTTCCGGAGGGAAAACCGTTTTGATTGACCTGCGTTATCTGCGAGCTTTCACCATATTGAGTCAATGCCGAAATATCAATGGCAACACTGCTTGACGATCCGTCATTCCAAGTGATTGCGGCGGTAACATTCTGCGGGGTTTTAACCGTTCCGTCGGTATTAAAAACAAGTTCCGTTGCATCGCCGACCGCGGTACCGTCCTCCAACTCAAAAGACAAATTCCAGCTGTTATCACGACCCTCAATTTTTTCCAAAATCATATTGAGATTGGCGCCGTCATAGTTTTCCGAATAAATACGGATACTGTAAACGCAGCGGTCAACATCTTTAGCCGGTACGTTGGCAATGATAGAGGCCTCGGTTGTTTCTTTTTGCGGAATGGTTTGCGGCGCGTCAATCGTGATGTTGGATAAAGCGGAGCTAAAACCGTCTTCCGTGGCTTCAAACCCCTGTACATAAAGGCCGCCGCTGGAAACCAGATAAACCACACCGTCTTGTGTCAGGCGGGTAAAATCGCCGGCGCGGGTGTAGTAAAGATTGCCAAACCCGTCATCCAGCGTAAAAAAGGCATTGCTGTTGCCGTTTAAGGCCACATCAAAACTGTTGCCCGTCGGCTTAACCGTGCCCTCAATGCCGATATTGGTGCGGTCGTAGTAGTTAACACCGGTAATATCCACCCGCGACGAATGCAGCCCGCTTTGAGCCCCGGAGTTAACGCCTTCCGAACCGAGCAGGGTATAAAACAGGGTTTCGTTCTGTTTATAGCCGGTGGTGTTCATGTTGGCAATATTTTCCGCCACCGTTTGCTGCGCGTGGCTCATGGCTTCCATCCCCGAAACCGAAGGAATAAAACTGGCTATTGGCATCTTAAAACCTCTTTCTGGTTACAGTTACTCAACAAGACAGATGCAAATATCGTGCCAAAAATAAAAGGATGCAAAAAACCCCGCGACTAAGCGGGGCTGCGGAAACATATTTTGTCTTAGGCGTGGCGTGTTTTTTTGGTCTTATCAACCAACATCAGATCCGGCTTGCCGGCTTCTGCCGGAATTGGCCCGTTTTGGCGAATACAATGACCGTCGATATAAGCGCCCGGCTCAATCGCAATAGTGTTATGCGCCGCATCACCGATAAGCTTGGCGGATTTTGCCACAAACAGGTTGTCCACAAGCGCTTTGCCTTTCAAAACACCGTAAAGCTGCAAGTTGTTGGCCTTAATAGCGCCGTTAACGCAACCTTTTACACCGATAACCAACTCATCACAGGCAATATCTCCCTCAACCTGTCCGTCGACATGAATAATGCCGTCACTCAGAATGTCGCCGTTAACCTTGGTATTTTCGCTGATAATACTCGGTACCGGTGCGCCGGTCGTGCTTTTGCTCAAACGCCGTGCCAACTTAAGATAAATCAATCTTTTCAGTCGTTTCATTTTATTTTCCTTTCAAGCAAAATTACGAAATTTTGGCCTGCATGAACGGCATCGGATCCACCGGCCGGCCACGGTACAAAATTTCATAATGCAAATGTGGTCCGGTTGAACGTCCGGTATTGCCGACTTCACCAATGGCATCATTAATTTCCAGATAATCACCGTCTTTGACGTATATTTTGTGCATATGCGCATACTTTGTCGTAAAACCGTTGCCGTGGTCAACCACCACAAGATTACCGTAACCTTTATTGGAATGTTGGGTCTTAACCACTTTCCCTTTAGCCATAACTTTAATTTTGTTACCCTGTCTTGAGGCCAGATCAATCCCCTTGTGTCTGGCGGCACGCTGATTGAACGGATCTTCGCGTACACCGAATTTTGAACTGACCCAATAGCTCCATACCGGTTTGCCGATAGGGACGTATTGACTGACTTCGCGGTAATATTCCAAATCATCAACGGCCTTGTAAATACGGCCTATTTTTTTTGCAATCAACTCATCACGCAGCTCTAAGGCCGATTCCGGAATAAAAGTTCCCCCTTTGGCCTCACGTTTTTTTGAGTTGGCCAACGGATTAAAATAAAGCCCCTGACGTTTAAGCGAGCTGTTAACTTTTGCAAAAGCACTTTTAATCTTACCAATTTCTTTGGAAGCAATAGCCTCAACCTTGTTAAACACGTCCATCTCGGCTTTTTTGATGTTTTGCACGGCTTCCTCAAGCTCTTTGAGCTGATCTCTGAGAGCATCACGTTCGGCGGCAGCCAAATCACGCTGCAAAATAACTTCATTGATATTAACCTTGTCATGAAGCGTTTTATCATCGGCCCAAGATTTTTCGGCGGTAATCTGTTTAATCTTGTCCTCAACCACCATGGCCTGACGCTTATATTTATCAATTTCTTTGCTTTTGTCATCATTCATGGAAGTCAGCACTTCGTCAATATTCTTTTGAATGGCGACGAAATCGCTCATCAAATCGACGTAAGCATCGCGGGTTTCAACCAGTTCCATATCTTTATCAAGGATAATCCGCCCCGATTTGTTATACATATAATAAGAATAACTGCTCCATCCGGCAATCAGGCAAAAGAGAGTCAGAATAAATACCTGCATCCGCGAGGAAAATTTAAAAACCATCGCTTTGCCGGCATTCCGAAAAATAATCTCTTTTTCGGAAAAGAACGGTTTTTTTTCGGCATAATGCGGAGAATATGCCTTTTTGAGTTTTAATTTTCCTTTATATTTCATAAAGATAAAGCCCGGTTATTTAAAATTTACCTTAGGTTATAGCAGAATTTTCATAAAAATAAACCTATTTTTAACAACTTATCCAAAGATGAGGCATAGCGTATTGTTTTTGAATATAAAAATATGAAAAGATTGGCTTGTAATATGCCGGTCTGAATATCAATCGGTCGCCGAACGGCAAAAACAGGCGCCGGATTTCCCGACACCTGTTTTTCAAAATCAAAGATAGGGATCGCGTGCAATAACATCAAGAAAAGCTTTGTCGGCTTCTTCCGAGTTGTAGGCGTTCCGCTCTTTTTTCTTTTTCTCGGCCTTTTCATCACGCCTCATGGCACAACCGAGAATGGTAAGGCCGCCGACGATGTTCAAACCCGAAACGATTGCGGCAATGGCAGAGATTGTGAGTACCATAATTTTAAGAATTAGTTATTGAATAAAAATAAAAATTTCAAAAACAGCATAGAAGTTTGCCAGCTTAAAGTCAATGAAAAAGCGGCAACTATGCCGCCGTCAAACAAAAAGCCCTGCAAACCGACGGTTCACAGGGCATTACAATCTGGTAGGGGTAGTCAGACTTGAACTGACACGGCCTGAGGCCACAAGATTTTGAGTCTAGCGCGTCTACCAATTCCGCCATACCCCCGTAAGATGAAGCATTGATAATATATTTATTTTTGATAGTCAATCATTTTTTTTATAAAAACGCAAATAATCAAAATTATCCGCTCAGTGACGGTTGAAAAAGTCTTTTTTGACAATACATTACCACCGTAAAGAAAGGAAACGAATGCGTTTTGAAAATTCACATAACCTCCCGCATATATCCATGCCCCGAACAACCTTTCGGTATAACAAAAAAGAAAACCCGTATCCTCCGGGCATTCTGCCGTGTCGGCGTCGCCCGTGGGAAAAAGAAAACTATCTGACGCTCTGCCATTGTGAACTTGAAGTCAATAAGAGCCGGCGCGGAAAACCGGACAGCCTGTGGCAATGAGATTTACTCGGCCTTGCCGGATAAACCGCGGGCTATGTTCATGTTAATATTGATCAAAATATCCAGTTTTTCCGGTGCCGGATGTGCCGTAACATCCAAAGTGCGCTGAAAAATGAATGAAGCCAGATTCAAAATATTTTGCCTGACCTCTTTGGGCTGCGGACAATCTTCTTCCTGCATGGCCGATGCCAAAACACTCCACAACCGGCGGTTTTTATCCAAAGCTTGTTGGAGTTCTTCTTTTGCTTCGGCCCAATTTTCTTTAATTCTGTTTAAGGCAGATGCCGTTTTAATCAATGCGCGAGATTCCAATTCGGCCTCGTTCAGGCCGGCAACTTCATTTTGCGTATAGCTGCCCAGAGTATCCATTTATGTATCCTTAAATTAAAATTAACTCCTTAGGTATTACAATCACACCAACAACTCTCAATATAATCGATTAAGGAGATAAAAGCAACCATGAAAAGAATCCTGCTCACAGTTTTTGGCTGTTGTATGTTGTTGTCGGCCACGGAGTCGGCACAAGCTTTTGTCCGTTATGAAGAAAAAAATCCGCAAAAAGTAACCGAACTTAAAGTGACAGGCTATATCAATTATGCTCCGTTCGGCTATGTGGATCATCCGGAAAGTACCGTCTACGGCAGTTTTCACACGTTGTTTCAGCCGATGCTGGATACTTTTGCCAAAGAGGCCAACCTTAAGCTGCAATATGATCTGCTGCAAAAGGACGTTGATTCTTTGGCTCAAAAAGTGCGTCAGGGCGATATTGATTTTTTTCTCGGGGCCTATTATCAAACGGAAATGTTCAAAGGACTGCACCTGGTTTTTCCCGCGGCGCTTTACAACCCGATAACGGTTTTTATGCTGCCGAACCGCATTGATGAGGTTAAATCGACCGATGATTTGAAAAAGCTTAAAGGCATTCGCAACACCAAAGAAGTTTTTACCGATTTTGTTGAGCGAAAGGTTGCCGAGTTTAAGCCGCAAGAGGCGGATTCTGCCTATCAGATGTTTGAAAAACTGTTCACTAAAGAGGTCGACTATATCATCACCAGTTACTATAACGGTATGTTGGAGGCTGCCAGATTGGGCCTGCGTCAGCAGGTTGCACCGGCCAAACAAACATTGTGGAATATTCCGGTGTTTATAGGCATATCCAAAACTTCCCGCAACCGCGAGATGATTTCGCGGTGGCTGACACGCTATTTAAGCAACAAAAGCAATCTGGATATTTTGCAACAGTCTTTGCAACAGACCATTAATGAGTTTGAAAAAAAATACGAGGGGACGGTACCGCCGACCTTTGGTCTCGAGAATTTGCCCGAAAATAAAGACATTGCCGAAACTCAGCCGGAAACGGCAAAAAGTCCGGACGGTGATTCTGCCAAAACCCCCGATATGTCGGCGGGCGAACACCCCGAAACCCTGCCGGATACGGCGGCAGATGAGGCTCCCGTCCGGTCAGAGGATATTCCGCCGGCAAATGGCGTTGAAAATCACGACAACAAACTTGACGCCCGTTAAAAGAGCGGATATATTCTAGGCATTATGGTTTTATTGGTACATCATACGACATCACCGTTTGCGCGCAAAATACGCCTGCAAATGAGCGAAAAGAGGATGCTCTTCATCCTGAAGGAGGAAGAACCGTGGCATCCGTCACCCGATTTGTACAAATTAAATCCGGCCGGAGATTTGCCGGTTTTCCTGAATGACGGCAATATAATCGTGGGGCATTATGCCATTTCCGAGTATCTGGAGGAAACGGTTGCCGAGGCGCCGTTGATTTTCGGTACGCCGAAACAAAAGGCCGAAATCCGCCGGATGACGGATTGGTTTGACGACAAGTTTTATCGTGAAGTTTACCGCAACATTGTGGCCGAAAAGGTATATAAAAGGTTTGCCAAAGGCTTGGCGCCGGATTCAAAAATCTTAAAGATAGGCTTGAACAATCTGGGCTACCACCTTGAATATATTGAATGGCTGCTGGAAAAACACCAATATCTGGCGGGAGAAGAACTTTCGTTGGCGGATCTGACGGCGGCGGCACATTTTTCGGTCATTGATTATTTGGGCGATGTTCCCTGGGATGAATTTTCCTCTTCCAAACTGTGGTACTCAAAGATTAAGTCTCGTCCGGCATTCAAAGATCTGCTAAAAGATACGATTCGCGGTATTTTACCGGCCCGCAACTATACAAATTTGGATTTTTGATATGAAAAAAACTGTTTTGCTGATAAGTCTGTTGCTTTGTTCTTGTTCTTATTTTAGCGGTGGTACGGGGCAGGTTGTCTATCATTGGGAACGTACCCGCACCGGGGTTGAAAAATTTGCCAGAGATCACGGCGAATGTTTGAAAGCATCCAAGGCCATTCAGATTATTCCGGATTATCGTTCATGGTTTTATACCGAAGAAACCAAGCTTAACACCAAAGCCGACTGGACATCAAGCCGGGGCATTTGGGCTACCTATGTACCGTATCCGGGCGCGCAGCCGTTAATTGTTAATTCCCGTTATGATGATAGTGATATGGATCCGAAAAAATACAGAGATTGTATGAAAAAGAAAGGGTATTGGTACCGCACGCACGATATTCCGGAAATAACCAACATCAATCTTTATCGGGCACGGCAGCCGAATTTGTTTCATCCTTTTGGCAAACCTGATTATTACGATTAGCCGTAAAACCGCCGCCTATGGCTTTGTACAAACGAATAATATTCAAATAAACATCGGCATTGCTTTGCAGATAAGTCTGCTCGGCTTCAAGTTTGTTTTGTTCGGCCGTCAGCACCTCGGAAAAAGCAATCAAACCGCTTTGATATTTTTTGAGGCTTAATTTCAGGATTTTTTGTTTTGCGACCATGCTTTTTTCGGCGTTCTGATGGCGTTTTTTTTCTTCATCCAAACTTTTCAAAGCATTAGCGGTATCGGCTATGGCCGTAAGCAGGCTGGCTTGATACAGGGCAAAAGCTTCGCGCGTGGCCGATTTTTGAATCCTGACCTGATTAAGCAATTCACCCCAGTGCAAAAGCGGCAGGTTAATGACCGTGCCGAGGGTATACATATTATAGTCGGGCGCAAAAATAGGTGCTAAACGACGGTTTTGATAACCGAGAAAGCCGCTGAGCGAGACCGCCGGCAGCAGACCGGCTATGGCCTGGCCGATAAGAGCGTTTTGTGCGGCCAGTTGTTGTTCGGCGGTCCGTACATCCGGCCGCCGCCGGATAATCTCGACCGGCAGATGATAAAACTCTTGTATTTCAACCGCTGGCGGTTGTTTCAAAATATTGTCCGATGACTTGTTAATATTTTGCGGCAGCTGTCCCGTGAGAACGGCAAGAGCATTGCGGTACGCTTCTTCCTGAATGAGAATTTCCGGCAACTGCATTTGTGTTGTATCAAGAACGGACCGAGCCTGTTGGTAACTCAGTTCATCGGACAGGCCGCTGTCATAGCGCGATTTAACGGTTTCAAAAATATGTTGTTGCAGTTCAAGATTCTTTTCGGTAATTTGCCGCAAACGTTCACTCAATCGCCAATTGATATACTGTGAGGCAATCTCGGCAACAAGGCTTAAACGCACGTTATCAAAATCGGCCGCTGCGGCTTTAAGCAGGGCTTTGGCGCTTTCGTTCAGGCGTCTTTGTCCGCCCCAGATATCAAGCTCCCATGTTGCATCCAAACCGATTTGATAATATTCGCTGTCAATCGGAAAGCTCCCTGCCAGATTTTGATGACTTTTATCATACGTTCCTTTGGCATCAAAATCAGGCAAAAATCCGGCCCGGTCAATAAAGAGCCGATAACGTGCCTGTTTTAATTTTTCGCGGGCGGTTTTAACATCCGGACTATGTTTCAAGCCTTCGGCAATAAGCCGGTTCAAGGAGGAATCATTAAAGGATTTATACCAATCCGGTGTTATACAAGGAGGTGTTCCGGGGCGCAGCCCCAAACCGGCGGCAATATCTTCGTCGCGATAAACCGGCGGTTTTTTGTAATCCGGCCCGACACTGCATGCCGTGCAAATCAGAACCATACCGCAAAGCAAAACAAACTTAAACATGTTTTTTCTCCGTTGCGGGGTTGCGGCGCTCTTTAAGAGTTTCAAACAAGGCAAACAAAGACGGAATAAAAATGACGCCGACAACCGTTGCTGCAATCATCCCGAAAAACACCGATGATCCGATGGCAATCTGACTGGCCGCGCCGGCGCCTTTAGCCACAATCATCGGAAACACACCGAGAATAAAAGTCAGAGCCGTCATTAATACGGCGCGGAATCTTTCGCCGGCGCCTCTCTCGGCAGATTCGGGAATGGAAAACCCGTTGTCGCGGTAGTCCTTGGTAAATTCGACAATTAAGATGGCGTTTTTGGCCGCCAGACCGATGAGCATAATTAATCCGAGTTGGGCATAAATACTGAGAGACTGTCCCATGATATGCAGCCCGATAAGTGCGCCGAGAATGGCAAAAACGGTAGAAAACATGACCGCAAAAGCCAGTGTCCAGCTCTCATACAGCGCCACCAAAAACAAATAACAAAAAACAAGTGCCAGAGCAATCAAAAATCCGGCCAGACCGGCCGCTTCAACCTCTTGCAAACTTAAGCCGGTCCAGGCAATTTGAAAATTTTCGGGCAGTGTGGCCGCAGCGGTTTTTATCACAGCCTCAATGGCCGTGCCGCTGGAAATCCCGGCAGCCGACTGCGCCGTTATCGCCGCGGCTCCGTAAAGGTTGTAACGGTATAATATTTTAGGCGAGATTTTTGTTTGGGTTTCGGCCAGTGAACGCAGTCGAATCATATCGCCGTTTTCCGATTTGACATATAAATCCAAAACATCATCAATATTCTTGCGATAAGGATAATCGGCCTGAGCAATGACTTTGTTGACTTGTCCGTCCAATGTGATGTTGTTAATATAACTGGAGCCGAGGTTATTGTTAAGCGCGGCAAACAAATCAGCCACCGTAACGGCATGGCTTTCAAGTTTGGTTCGGTCAATATCAAGAAAGATATGCGGTGTATCGGCCGTGTAAGTACTAAAAGCATAGGCCATTTGCGGCATTTGGTTGAGAGCGGCCAAAAATTTTTCCATTTCGTCAAACAAGGCAATACCGCTTGTTTTTCCGTCGGTTGCCAACAATTCAAAAGACAACCCGTTGGCGCTGCCGATTCCGGGAATGGCCGGAGGTGCAAAAAAGTCTATCTGAGCCAGTGTGTTGGTACCATATTCGTGCATCAGGCGGTTGCTGATAGCCTCCATGGAAAGATTTTTGGCTTTGCGTTTGCTCCAGTCCTCAAGACCGACAACCCCGAGCGCCACATTTTCGCCGCCGCCACCGAGAATGGAATACCCGGCCACGGATATAAAATATTGGACGCCTTCTGTCTTCAAAACTTTCTCGGCCAACTCGGCCAAAACCCGGTTGGTTTGGTTAATGGTAGCGGTATTGGCCAATTGAATATTGGCAAAAATAATTCCTTGGTCCTCCTCCGGCAAAAAGGACGTTGCCGTCAGGCTAAAACCAAGGCCGATAAGCCCGATAACCAGCAAAATAATAAAAGCCGTCAGCTTAAGCCGGTTTACAAAAAAAGTAACGGCTTTAAGATATCTTTGCCGGCCGTATTCAATCATTTGATTAAATTTTTGAAACAATCCCTTGGCCGGCTGTTCGCTTCCGTCTTTCAGGAAAATGGCGCACAACGACGGACTCAGGCTCAGCGCGTTGATAGCCGAAAAAACAATGGCCGCGGCAATGGTAACGGCAAATTGCTGATATATTTTGCCGGTAATTCCGGCCATCAGCCCGACCGGCACAAAAATTGACAACAACACGAAAGTTGTTGCGATAATGGCGCTGCCGATTTGTTTCATGGCCTTGATGGCGGCGGTTTTGGCATCCAGTTTTTCTTCGGCCATCAGGTATTCGACGCGCTCCACCACAATAATGGCATCATCAACCACCAGACCGATAGCCAGAATCATTGCAAAAAGGGTCAGGATGTTGATGTCAAACCCCAAAACATAAATAACCGCAAAAGTCGCAATGAGTGAAACGGGAATGGTAATCAACGGAATAATCGTGGTGCGTATTTTTTGCAAAAATACATAAGTTACCAAAACCACCAGCGAAAAAGTAACCGCCAGCGTTTCGATAATACCGGCAATGGAAGCGCGGACAAATTCCGTCGAATCATAAGCCACGCGAAATTCCATATCTGTCGGAAAAGTTTGACTTAAATTTTCAATTTCTTGTCGAACATCTTTCATAATATCAAGCGAGTTTGAGTTCGGCGTCTGGCTTAAGCCGATAATGACCGCCGGCGCATTGTCAAAATGCGCGTCCATGTTATAGGTGTCGGCACCGATTTCCACGCGGGCCACGTCTTTTAACCGGATAATGCCGCCGTTGCCGGAAGTTGCCACAACAATGTTTTCGAAATCTTCTGCCGTATTCAACAGGCCTTTAGCCGTCAACGACAGCACAATAGGGGTATCTTGCGGGCTCGGTGCCGCGCCGATTGATCCGATGGAAGCTTGTGTGTTTTGGCTGGCAACGGCCTGGATAATTTCGGCGCTGCTTAAACCGAGTGCCGCAATTTTTGCCGGATTAAGCCAAATACGCATGGAGTGCTGCGGCCCGTAGATATCAACGCTGCCCATACCGTTAATACGCAGCAGCGGATTTTGAATGTTATTATAGGCAAAGTTGGATAAATACAGGCTGTCATAACTGTTATTCGGCGAACGCAAAACCAGCATCGCCAGCATATTTGACAATTGGCTGGTGATGTCTATTCCTTGTTTGGTTACGATTTCCGGCAGTTGCGAATTCACTTGTTGCAGGCGGTTTTGTACCTTAACCCTGGCCATGTCTGGATTTGTGCCAATGTTAAAAGTAATGGTCAGCGTATAGCTGCCGTTGTCATCCGCTGTCGATGACATATAAAGCATATCCTCCACGCCGTTAATGGCATTTTCAATCGGAATGGCCACCGTATCAACCAGTACCTTGGCCGAAGCACCGGGGTAGGTGGCTTTCACAACGATTTGCGGCGGCGTAATATTCGGGTATTGCGAAATCGGCAGCACGGCAATAGCCAACAGCCCGAGCAACACCATGACGATGGAGACCACACCGGCAAAACGCGGCCGGTCAATAAAATATTCCGAGAACATTTACGGCACCTCCGCCGGTTGATTGATTTTCATTTTAAGTTTTGTTCCGGGCTCAATACGGCCTATTTTATCAATAACCAGAAACTCATCCCGGGCAAATTTATTTTCCGCCACGTAATAATCTTTGAAATAGCCGGCGATTTTTAGCGGGACCTGTTTTAAACGGCCTTTTTGCATAACATAAACAAAAGCGCCGTCATTGTTCAAAACGGCATAATTTTGTCGTATCAAAAAAATATCGGTCATTTTTCTAACGGTCAAAACATCAACATACGAGTTCACCAAAAGCTGCCGGCCGGCATTGGCAAAATCAGCAAACACCGTGACGGAATTTGTTGTTTTGTCAACCTGATTATCGGCATATCGAAAAATTCCCTCTTGCGGATAAGTTTGTCCGTTGGCCAGATTAAGCATAATGCGACGATCGGCAAACGGATTGTCATAACCGTTTGCCGCAACGGCCTCCAGATATTCTTTGTCGGATATGGCAAATTTTACCCTGATCGGGTCAAATTGAATAATGCTGAACAAACCATTCCCGTCCGGAGCCACATAATCTCCTTTGGTCAACGTCACATCGCCGACAACACCGCTGATCGGCGCCTGCAAAATGGTGTAATCATACGTTACGGCAGCCAGATTCGCATCGGCTTCGGCTTGTTGCAGAGCCGCTTTAGCGGCCAGAAATTGAGACTTGGCCTGGTCAAGTTCGCTGGCGGATACAGCCTGCTTTCCGGCATTTTGCATTCGTTTGTAGTAGGCCGCCGCATTATCAAAATCGGCTTTGGCCTTGGTTGCGGCGGCTTGGGCGGAGTCAAGCCGGGCTTTATATTCGCGTTGGTCAATCAAAACCAGATTATCGCCCTCGGTCACGTTTTTTCCGCCCTCGGCCCAAATCTCATCCACATATCCCGATACATTGGGGGTAACTTCAACAGCCTTAATTGCCGTCACATAACCGACATACTGGTTTGTCAACGAAACATCTTGTATCCGCAGCGGCATAACATTAATCACCAATTCTTTTCCGGTCGGTGAGGAGGCCGATTTTGCCGCGTGATCAGAACAACCGGCACCGATTAACACGGCGGCAAACAGAGCGGTTGCTGAAAAAAAGCTTTTTTTGAAAAATTGCATGCTAAAACCTGCCGAAAACACTCTTGACAACTAAAGCCTTAGATAAGCGCTGTTCGGCCGGTTGCAATATAAAACCAAAGTTTTATGTCATAAAAGCGCCATAAAAAAACGCCTCCCCGGAATGTTCCATTCACGGGGAGACGGAACGTCAAGGACAAATTCCTAGTTTCTTACTGCGGGAGCTCCTAAGTTAGGATCACTGGGGGAAAAATTGGTGTTAACATCACTTCCCGGAGTATTATTACCGCCGCCACCCGGAGTGGGAACATAGCCGTCGGTGCTATAGGTATACCCCGCGCATCCAGCGCATTGGGTCATTCCGTGCGGACCGACACATTCTGTCGAAGTGCCGCACCTATAGCACGCACCATCGGTACCGCTGACACCGGCAGAGGTATATCCGTATTGACAATCACAATTAAGATTGCTGAGGGTAAAGTAACCCATGCTTGCACAAGTTGAAACAGTTGGCTCAGTTGTCGCCTCACCCTCACAAGTGTAATAATGTTTGTCAAGATCACATTGTTTTGATGTTTGACCGAGTGGGCAGAAAGGCTTGGCGCTCTTATTATATTGGGTATATCCGGCCTCAATACATTGTTGCGCATA
>CASFJS010000021.1 GCA_949295085.1 uncultured Pseudomonadota bacterium | reverse complement strand
GCTATGCCCCATGCGGCACCTCCACCTGCACCTGCAACCACTATCCTGCTCAATAAAGAAGCGTCCGTTTCCCAAGATGTATGTGAAGTATCGTAATAACTTCCGTCACTGGCCTTGATTTTTCTTATGTCGGAAGAACCACCGCCGGCGCCGCAATAACCTCTGTTGCTCGGGACCGTGTTTTTAAGCCCGCCACCGCCAAAAGCCTCGTAATTCGTCGCGCTGGCCGCCGCCCCCTGTTGTCCCACATAAATATATAATATTTCTCCCGATTTCACGGACAGAACACATTCCACTCTTCCGCCTTTGGGCGCGCTCGCAGCCTCGCCGGCGCCGCCGGCGGCGCCGACACAATCAACCCGAAGCTTTTTACAGCCTTTCGGAACAGTATACTCCTGCACGGCTCCCGTATAATCAAAACGCACCGGAACATCAACGACAGACGGATCCATGGCCGCACCAGTCCGGAATAAACTTTTGCTCCACAATTCTCTCATTCTGCCCCTCCTTTCGCCAAAGCGCCGGCAACCCAGCTGCCCAGCGCATTGTCATAATCAAAGTAAAAATCATAATTGCCGGCTTCGATTTCCGGTGTTTCTTTATTAAAGAAATTGGTTGTTCCCCAGGTTATCACCGGCGTGCCGGTAACGGCCGCCATCACCTTAATCTGGTTAAAATATCCGGTCGTCACGCTTGTCGGCAGACTGAATGTCGTATCGCCGCTGATACTCATTTGGTAGATTTTGGTGGTTTCCAGCGTAACCGTGCCGGACGTTGCCGTAATCTGAACAATCGGCTGCTGATAATCGGCTATGGCCTCGCCGGCGGCGCTGACTGCCGCAACGGCACTGTCCTTGGCGGTATTGATGCCGGAAACGGCAACGGTCTCGGCCTCATCGGCCGCGGTTTCAATCCCTGTTTTTTCCGTAGCCGCCAAAGTGCTGATTTCGCTCTTTGATGTGTTGGTCAACGTGGTAATCTCGCTTTTGGCGGTGCTGACCGTGGTATCAAAATCACCCAGTTCTTCAACCGCCTGATTGGCCAGATTTTTGGCTTCTTCGGCATCCGCCGCGCTGTCTGCCGCCTCCGAGGCAGATGTTGCGGCAGCCGTGACACTGTCATCAACCGCTTGTTGTTTGGCCGTCGCATTGTCATTAAAGGCCTGTAGTTTATTTGTGTAGTTATCATTAAAAGCTGTTGTTTTGGCAGCGGCATTGGCATCAAAATCATTCTGTTTGTCCGCAGCGTGGTTATCAAAACCCGTTACGACATCTTCGGCACCCGTCGCGCTTTCTGCTGCTGCCGTGGCACTTAAACCTGCAGCTGCTGCCGAGGAGGATGCCGCGGCGGCATAGCCCTCGGCCGAGGTTAAAGCCGCATCCAAATCCGGCGTAATGTTGGCGGCGACATAAGCTTCAATCTGGGCATTGGCGCCATCGATCGAATCATTAATCGTCGCTGTGGCAGCGGCCGAAGCTGCAGCGGCGGCCGCCGCTATGCCTTTTGTTATTTCGTCTGCCATATCGGACTCTGCCTGTTCAATGACGTTGTCAAGCTGCGGTTTGGCAACATCCTGTACATAGTCGGCAATTTCTTTTTGTCCGGATTCAATGTAGCGCAACGCGCAATCAATGTCGAGACTAACTTCATCTTGAAACAAGACTTCGATTTTTTGTCCGGAACCTAAAATTATTGTATTTTCCATTATCTTTT
The DNA here is from genome assembly GCA_949295085.1 of uncultured Pseudomonadota bacterium. GTDB lineage: Bacteria > Pseudomonadota > Alphaproteobacteria > RF32 > CAG-239 > CAZU01. Next base: position 16,702 of record CASFJS010000021.1, on the reverse strand, counting down.
ACTCCGTTACGTTGCGACTGACGATAAAAGACGCTACCTTAGACACATCACCGGGATAGACCGTATGGATTTCGCCATTGGCAAACAACACCTGAATATCGGTCACGTAATCGCCGTCAATTGCCAAATTTTTGGTATCTGTCGGCAAAATTGCCAAATGCGCCTTGCCTTTGACGGCATCATCAATAACACCTGTTTTGGTAAATAATACCTGATTGTCTTCACGGTTTCTGACTTGCATTTTGAGCTCGGCGTCGGTTATATCCAGAAGCCCATCCTCGGTTTGAAACTGCAGCTGAATGGTAAAGTTATCACCCTGACGAACTTCAATCAGTTGCGGCATAATTTTTCCGACCATCTCTTATTCCTCCTTTTTTGCTTTAATAAACCAGTAAACCGCATGGTTTTCCGGCGTCACGTGTTCCGAATTGCCATAAATTTCGTTGGCTCCGGAAGCGTCAAATACAACCTTTGACCACCCTCGCGAGGTCGAACCGGAGGCCGAAAAATTTTGCCCGCTGTATTCCGACTGGGTAAACAAATCACCGTCGGCCACCGCAGCGTTTAAGGTGGCGATTTTGTTTAACGAACCGGTTAAATTCGGCAGACCCTCTTCCTGAGATGTATAAATATCTTCGGCCGAATTGCCACCGAGGCCGCGTAAAAATTTACCGCGATAATCCGGCACATTAAATGTACTGACGCCGTTGCCGGAACCAAAATTGGTACCTATCAAGGCAAACAAATCGGCGTATTCGTTGCGTGAAACCTCTTGGCCGTTGCACAAAAGCCAATTTCCGTGATTGGAAGCCACGACTGAGGCTTTGATATCGCCGATTTTAACCAAAGTATTTATAATTTCTTTGATTGTTGTTGCGTTGTCAGATACGCTTTTATCCAACTGGCTGCGATTGACAGCATCCGCCGGCAGCGTGCCGTTGGCAACATTCATTAGTTTGAAATTACCGGCATTGAAATTGCCCTCCATTTTTGAATTGCCGTTTTTTAGAAAACACTGGCTGAGTCCATCCGCAAAATTATCGTCTTCCTCATCCATGTGGTCGGTGACGATATCAATATCGTTGATGCGATCATCTTCCCAATTATGTAGCCGGGAAAACATTCCTTCACTATCAAATGGCATAATTAATTCTCCTTATCCTGAGTTAGAGTTTTATTACCGGCCGGCAGCGATTTGCAGGCTATGTCGTAACGGACGCGCAAAAATCCGTCGTCACCTTCAATTACTGCCGACGGGATGACTTTTTGCACCTCTTGTGCCATTAAACCAATCAGTGGCACATGCGAGCCTTTGAAGTTAAAGCAATAAATCGTCAAGCCGTTATCCAGCCTGCCGACCGGAACAATATTTTCTTTGAGCCGTTCATCGGACAATAATGAGGTGATGGCCGCTGTGGTTGCCGAGTTAATAAACTGATTACCGGCATTTTGATACATCTGGTTATTATACTGACGGTTTTGGGCTATCCGGTCATCTGCACCGCTTTGTACTTTGTATTTATCCATGGCGATATCATAACCGGAATAAGAATTTTGCAGCGCCTGTAACAACTGATTGATATAATTGCTTTGTGCCGTATTGGTAAATCCGGCCGCAACCAATTGGTCATTGAGACTTTTGGAATAGGCATCCTGTCCGGCCAAAACGGATTGATAAGCTGCCTGATTTAAGGCATTATTCTGATTATTTTGCAAATCGGTCATCGCGCGAGAATAAGCCTCAGAACCGACAGAAATGCCCTGATTGGCCAAACGTGTTGCCAAATCCGACGTCTGGTCGGCAAACTGCGGCTGCAATTTGTCGACATAGGAATTATAAACAGCCTGCTCGGCCCGCTGTCTGGCATCATCCGAAGCACTAATACTGAAATTATAGTTTCCCATATTGTTGAGCTGATTGGACGCATTGGCGGCATAAGATGTCAGATTATTGAGCGTCTGGTCATAATTGGCCGTGTTATAGTTGTTCAAATAATCCAAAATTTCGCGCTCACCGGTATGCATTGACGTGCTTGCCTCGGCACCGCCGCCAAAAATTTTTCCCACTGCTTTACTCATATTTTTTCTCCTTATACATGTTGTTAAAATTTACGTTCGTTTTTTAATAACCCCATTAAAAAACAATCGGCGCCGTCATCACGATAGCGCCGCAAAAGTCCTTCTTGTTTGAATCCCAGTTTTGTAACCAGACGCAAACAATCCTGATTTTCGGTATTGACCAAAAGGCTTATTCTTTCAACCCCGAAAAAATCAAACGCCAGACCGAAAACGGCCTTTAATATCCGGCGATTACACCACCTTTTATCGGTGGTATAAATCGTCCAGTATAAATCGCGTCCCCGCCGGATATCATGATAAATCAACCCGCCGACAAGCCTGCCGTCGATGGCAAAGCCCAGCGTATAATGCTCTTGATCAAGCCATTTATCATCGCTGCCGAGGCCCGCACAAACAAAACGCGTTATGCGGCCGTCGGTATCCGCTAACAGATTACAAAATACCGCTGGCCCGTTCATAGCGCACCCCCGTATCAAACCACTCAATCAAATTGCCTCTGGTTTTGGTTTTGAAAACTATCGAGGCCTTAAATCCGGTGGCCGAATTGGCAATCCATTGCGAGCGGATTGTGCCTTTTAAGGTTTGCCATTTGGTGCCTATCGGGTTGGCCAGACACGACCACGGTGCTTCATCCCATTTGGTGATGCCGACGCTGCCGACATTTTCGGCATAAGAAACTTTGCGCTCTTCAAAATCCATATTGGTGTAAATCACCAATGCGTATTGCGCCGAAGATTTGGTGCGCGGATTTAAAAGTTGAATCTTTTTTAACCCCGCAAAGCCCAGATTATTGAAAGCCTGTTGCACCTCGCCGTAAATATGGGTGCCGCCGTCGGAATAGCCGTCATCAAATAAATAGACGCCGTAATCCGAGCCAAAATACAAACGCCCCTCAAACAATTCCCAACAATACGCTTTGATATTGGTGAAACGACACCAGGCACCGGTATTTAAATTAATAACGTGTTGCTCAAAATTGCGCGAAACCGGAACATTAAACAACGCGTAGCCGCCTTTGGGATAAATAATTCCCTGCCAGCCGTCTTTGTTCTTGTTATTGGCCGTTCGTTCCAAAACCAAACCGCGAATTTTATCGGAAAAGGCCATTGCCGAAACACCGGCCTGATTAAGCGGCAAAACTTTTGACAACGGCAAATAACCGTCTTCGGTTATCAAAACAATATCGCCCTGATATTGAAAGGCGCAGCGATAGCCTATCGGCTTGGGTATTTTGTATGAGCCTTTGAGAGACCAGTTTTCGGCCGAATTCGGATTATAACCGGAATAAACCAAAACTTCGCCCTCAGATGTGATAAATACCGTCAGGTCATCTATGCCCTGACCGCCGTCTTGTGTCCATCCGCAAATCGCCATGATATGGCCGCCAAAACGCGATACCGAACTTAAATCAAAAGATTTCAGGGTTCCGGAGATATTGCCGGCTTCGGCCGCATACCAAACACGCATGGCGCCCATTTCGACAAACCACAAAAACTGTTTGGATACCGCGCCGCTGATAATCTTGGCCGCGGTCAGGTTTTCGGCGCTAAATCCCCAATCGGCAAAAACATCGTCGCCGTTTTCATCGACATAAAAGTCTTTCGGCGTATCAACTCCGTTCATAAAGAACATATGATCTTTGTATTGAACCGTTTGGCACCGACTGTCCAAAAAGCTGATGCCGCTGTATTGGGTCACCGCTTTTTTTGAAGACAGATTATAAGCCTTGCCTTCCGCAATCCCGATAAAACGCGGCTCATTATATTTGCTGTATGCGGCCAGAGTCACAAAGCGACTATCGGTTTTGACGTAGACGGTATAGCCGCGGCGCAGTGCCAGACTTGTATCACCCGGAATATAATTATCTAAAACGATGGCATCTGTTGCCGTCATGGTATCGAGGCTGTCTCTGGCATTTAGACCGCCGACCGGCGCCGGCAATGTGTAGTCAACGGATTTATTGTTGCGGTTAATCAGACGTACGGACATTGATGGTTACTCCTGCTGCGGTCACATCAAAATTGCCGCCCGATAAGCAAATGTCCTTAACGGCCAGCGATGTGGCAAATTTCTTTTTTAATTCTCTTTCGTATTCGGTATATTCTTCGCTATAGTCCATACCGTTGCGTTTGAGCCAACGCCATAAAATGCCAAGCTTAACCAAATATTCGTCAAAAACCGGGACATCGGTGTTTTTGCTTATGGCGTTTTTTTCTTCGTAGCCGCGTTGCGGATCGAGGCAAACGGTGTTTGAACGATATTGAAAGACGATTTTGATACCGTCCGGCGGCGGGGTTAAAAATTTTATCATCCCGTTTTGGAGCTTAAACTTGGTCTGCGAGACGGTTTCGCAAAAATATTTTTCCCGCATCCAATCTTCCGGATTGATGGCTCCGATAACTTTTTCGTGTTCATCCTTAATATAGATGGTATTATTAACGAGGCTGTAAAAATCGGGGCAGATATCATTTAACAAATACCAACCGCGTTTACCGGAGGTGCGCAAAACGCCTTCTTTGGTCAGTTCCTGCCAATCACCATAACGCAGCAGGCTATCCAGAGCCGATTTGGCAATACTCAAAAATATACTATCCTGTTGTGAGGATCTGTTTAACAAATCTTCCGGCCGTTTGGTTGCGGCCATATCTGCCACCTCGCAGCAAATATCCAAAATTGACTTCATCGTTTTGCCCTCCTCGGCTTGGTCTTTTTAAGACGGGCTATTTCGGTCTCGAGAACGGCGATTTTGTGTTTGTACTCCGCCTCCATTTTTTCCATATCCAATGTGTGTTTAATCTTGCGATTGCCTTCCAAAAAGCGACGGGCCAGCAGGCGTTCTTCAATAACCCCCAAATCTTTGGCATGCGTGTCGCTCAAATCGGCCAGGGCTTCAATCGTGAAGATGCCGCGATATTTGCAGGCCTCAATCTCGCTTAAAGTCAAAAAGGCAAATTGTTCCAGCGGCGTGCCGTTTTCAACCTGTTTGCGTGAAAGCTGGTAACGCGCATACTCAACCGGAAAACGCGCTATCTTTTCTTCTGTCGCCGGTTGGTCAAAAACCTCGGTGGTATTGTCTTTGATACGTATTTCGCAATAGCATACGGTTTTGAATATCGGCATACCGTTGGCATCAAGCTGATCCGTTTTGACCGGACGATCATAAAACCGCGCCACAAGACTGTCGTTGCGGCGATTTTTGTTTTGTTCAATAAGATTCTGATAAGTGGCAAAATCCATGTCTTTGTTCCTTTGCTCCTAAACAAAAGGCAGGCTTCTTGATAAAGCCTGCCCGTTATATCCATAAAAATGACGGTTATGCCGTTTCGTTGTCATCGGACTGCTGACCGCCGCTTGAAGTACCGTTAATCAGCACACCCTGCAGCGCGGCATTGGACATGGTCATATTACCGGCCCAACCAATAATCCGATACAAAGCATCCTGATTAACCGCCAGACGATCGCCGCCGATAACTTTCATATTGCGGTCTTTGTGCGGACGCAGATACAGGTAATCGGTATTTAAGAAATACATGTGGTTCGCCGGACAATGACCGCCCTGCCCGCCGTCAAAAATGACCTCGGCACCTTTGAACTTAAGGTTGGTAAAACCGGCGTCGGCCAGTTTGGGATCGCTGAAGCGCTGCTGCGGCTGCAAAGCCTGTTCATACATTGCATACAGCACATCATCGGCGACAATCAAATCCGGTTTGTCAACACCGCGCGAACATTTCATATACATCTCATCCATGGTCTGAATAATGTTTGAGGCGCTCAGTCCGGTAACGGTTTTGGCCTGATTGCGCCAAAACTCATTGCCGCTGGTGGCTCGGTTGATGTTGCCGACCGTACCGGTTGACGGAGAATCGGCGACCAAAAGTTTTAAGCCGCCGATGGATTTGCCGTTGGAGGCCGTGCCATCACCGTAAAGGGCGGCAGACAACTGATTGCACATGGTCTTTTCGGCATTCTGGATACGTTTTTCCATCAGCTCCATGATTTGTTCTTTGCCTGAGTTTTTGAGCAAATCCTCACCGGAAACCGCTACCGGAACGGCGCAAAGTTTGATAGCATATTCGGCCGCGGTAAACAACTGTTTGGGTGTGTAATCAATCGTATCATAACCCGAATACCAAACCATATCGCCCTCGCCATATTCCAGTTCTTCCAAAATTTTGGAACCACCGGTAATAGCGCGGACATTGCCCTTGGCTTTGAGTTTTGACAACAAAGCATTGTTTTTGGAAACGTTGTCGGCTAATTTGCCGGCGCGCGATTCCAAAGTGGTTGTAAATAAATCATTATAATTACTGTTAGCCATTCGTTTTTTCCTTTATTAAAAAATTAGAGTTCACCGTTTAAGGCTGCAAAACGCATCTCAAGTTCTTCCCGCAGGCTTAAATCCCTGGTGTCAAGATCTGCTTTGCCTTTGGGGGCAAAAGCCGCTTCTTTTGACTTTAACGCATCTTTGCTTTTAAGCTCGAGGGCTTCCTGAGAGCGTTTGGCAATCAATTTGTCGCGGGTTGTCGCATTAAACCAAACGGCCGCTTCATAAGCATCATCAAGGCTGTTGACCACACCTTTTTGCAAAAGTTCATACATATCTTTGATGACTTCGCGGAAAAACGGGTGCAGCGGCTGACCCTCGGTATCTTGCGCGGCGGCAAAATCAGCTACCTGTTTTTGCACCATTTGGTCTGCCAAGGCTGCCGACAATGATTTTTGCGGCCGGATTGCCTCAGCCACAAACGACGGTTGTTGACGGCCGACATGATAAACATCGGCCAGTATGTTTATGGCATCTGCCGGCGAACGGCTCAGCATGGTATCCATACGGATCATGTTGTCCAGCCATTCTTTAGACGATTTGATGCCATAATTCTGCAATTCATCGGAGCGCGCGGCATAGGCATCTTCCAGCCATTTGTACGCGTCAATCCGATGTCGCAGATCGTCAAGGCCGCGCTCTATTTCCTGTTCACGAACGTACAAGTATTTGCGCCATTCGGGGGAAAGAGAGGCAAAGGCCTCGGCGTATTTTTGCTGATAGCTCCGAGGAGCCGTCAAATATTCATCGGCCGGTGAATCTTTGAGAGGTGTTTTATCTCCCGAAGCGGCCTTTTTCGGAGCCGATTTTGCCGGCGAATCATCTTTATCCAGCTTGAGTTCGCGGGCAACGCGCTCCAATTCTTGTCTTATTTCACTCATTCCATATCCTTTTTTTATATTGTTGAACAATTTCAGCAAAAATCTCTTTTTGCTGATTTTTTTCGTTATTCCGGCGAATGTTTTGCATATATTCGGCAGAATAATCAGACTGCGCCGCCAAATGATTGGCTCGCAGATAACGGTCGATGTCTTTGGCCGAGACAGCAACCGTCCCATCCGGCAGAAGAACCTCTGCCGAAAAGTTTTTGGTAAAATATGTCATGGCTTTAAGCTTTCTTACTCTGCATAACAGCTTATAAAAAAAGCCCTCGTTAAATTCACGAAGGCTTGGTTAAGGCTATTTGCCGGCGGCTTTGAGCGCCGTTTGTATTTCAAGCTGCTTGTTATCAAATACGTTTTTTGTTTCATTTTGCCTCTGTTGCAGCAAAAGCTCGGCTCTTTTTAGTTCATTTTGTTCTTTTTTAATCTGATAATCCCAGGCATTTTTCTGCTTTTGCAGCTCTAGTGACATCAGTTGCGCATTCGGCTGCGGCGCCGGCTGCGGATCCGGTGCCGCCAATTCGGCAGCTATTTTATCAAAGCTGCTGGTTAACGTGCTTTCATATTGGCGGGCGTTGGACAACCCCGCAACCACACTGGCAATCATCTGCCGATAAATATCCAGCAACGCCGGTTGTTTACTCACGACATCAAAGGCCTGCCCGATCATGGTGTGAATTGTGGTTATGGCTTTCAGATTTTTTTCGGCGCGGGCATCTTCGTTAAAGGTTACATCGCTTTCAACACCTAAAATCATGTCGCGCAGTTTATCGCTTTTCAAAAGATTTACCGCGGCTTTTGCCTCTGGTGTTATTCGTTCGGCCGGCGATAAAAAAGACAGAAGCTTGTCTGCGGCAAAACACTCGCAAATGATTTCGGCCTTAATCCGGAATAAATCGGCAATAAACCGCTGCATGTCGTTTTGGCGATCCTGATTGCGCAACGTGCCAAAATTGGTTTTTTGGGTTACGGCGGTTGCCGTTTCACCAACTTTGGAACTCCCGCGCATAATATCGCTGACACCGGTAATTTCATACACGGAATTAACCAAATCCTGCCGCCGTTGCGCCAAAGCCTGCAGTGCCGTAATATATTGTTCTATCGGCATAAAATCGACAATATTCTTAATACCGCCGGCTGATTTCAAGCGATCGAAATCAGATACCGCAACCAGAGTGACGTCTTTGTTTAAGATATTGCCAAGCTCGGGAAAAGCATTATCATAACAGCCGGATACTTTTAGGGCTTTCATGGTCTTTTCCATACGCGCGGTAACGCCGTCAAGCTCGTCCAAAAGCGGCTTTATCTGCGTATAATCCGGCACCGGAATCAGGCTGTCGTTGGTACAAGTGGCCAAAAGCGGCTTCGGCAACGGATAAAATCCGGTGAGTGAAAAAACATTATCAATCACCTTAAGAAAATTTTGCGGACAGGCTTTGCTCAGGTATAAGGTGCGACAATCTTTTTTGTCCCAAATTTCATAAATCTCGATTGATTTGTTTTTTTCGCTTTTGTCAACGGCCAGTGATGAAGCTGTTTCTTTACCGAAATTTTTGGCTACTTCATCAAGACTCATATATTGACGAACGGCAAACCAATTGCAATCTTCCCAAATACCGACTTTATCCGAATCGGCTATAAAATACCGCGGATCAAGGTATTCCGTTGTCACAACTTCATCGATTTTTACCTCTATTTGGTTGCCGTTCATATCTTCGAGTGTTCCAAAACTTGGCTTATAACGTTCAATAACCGCGCCGAAACCACCCAGCAAAAAATCGTTGCGGGCATATTTGATAACACTGTCAAAGTCAAATTGCTGCAAATCCCAAGTAAGCGCTTTTTCCAATATCCGACAAGCCAGATTGGGTATTTGCCCCGCTGTTTTGTCTTTGCGTTCGACATAAGGGCGCGGTTGTTTGAAATATAAAAAAGGTTTTAAGGTTTCGACGGAAGACCAAAAAATATTTTGCTTATCACTTTTGGTCTCGTTGCGATAATATTTGCGGATATCTTCCAACAAACGGTGGTAATCGTGCCAGGTGTTTTCGGCTTTGGTAATCTTATTAATCCAGATTTCGACCTCATCCGCGCGGGAAATATGATTTGTTTTACTCATTTTCAAATACTCCTAAAATTGAATTTTCTCTGACGACCACGACATCTTTATCAAGTGTCGGCAATTCATCAAAAATATGGAAAAAAACTTTGTCGCCGGGCTTTACCGAAGTAACGGCAGAACCGACACTTTCCACGCGGCCGACAGTACGGCCGTGGTGATAATCGTCGGTTAAGATAATACCGCCCGGCGTGGTGGTATTATCATCTGAGAGCCGGATAAATACCCGGTCTGCAATTGCGTGAATCATTTGTTTCCTCCTTATTGTTACCATTTACCGTTATCCCTGATTTCCGCGAACATATCCTCAATGGCAATTTGTCCCGATTTGCCGAAAGTCCTGGTGCGGCCGCAGTCATAAACCGGCTCGGCAAAGGTTAAAACAAAAGCGTCCGCCTTATCCGGCGAACGCCCCAGTTTTTTTTTGACCTCATCTTTGCTTTCCAACAACAACCGGCCGCGCGTATCATATTTTTTGTTGACGCAGCACAGTTCCGAAAGTAATTCTTCATCCGGCGGTATCTGTACCGGCAATTCCTGATTAAGCCAGGCTGCCGCATTGGCCCACATCTCGGCCCGGCGATTGGCATAGCGTTCTTCCATAATGGCTTTTGATCCGAAATTGACTGCACGGATGATATCGCGGAAACCCCTTGCTGCCAAAATATCATACACACCACCACCGATACCGCCGGCATCCAGAAACACTCGCGCCGGCGCATAATCGGTTATAATCCCCTGACAGTAATCGGCGATGCTGACAACATCCTGTTTTTTTAGGGTTATAAATTTTTGACACCAACGGCCACGGCGAAAACAAAAAACCGTATAATCATCGCCGAAACGGGCTATATCCAAGCCGATAATCAACGGCGAATCAGTTGCGGCCATTTTGACGGTAAAAGCCTGCCGAACGATTTTTGGGGCAATGAGCTTGGCGGCTCCTTGCGCCAAAGGTTGTCCGAGCCAGATATGCAGATAATCATCCGGATTTTTCAAACGGCATTTTTCGGCCTGTAACTTTAATTCTTCCGGACAAAAAGGATTATCATTATAATTAACCTGCCGCACCAAAGTACGCTCATCCGGATTGGCCGCCAGCAGAACCCAAAGCGGGTCGTTTTCTTCCTCCCGGTTCATTGAAATCCATATTTCCGAGCCATCTTTGCGAATGGTCGGCGCCAAAATATCCCACGATTTTTTGGATATACTCTGCCCTTCTTCAATCCAGGCGATATCAACGCCTTCCAATGACTTTATTTTCTGAATATCCTGATCGCGCAGACCTTTGAATATAAACTGCGTTCCGGTTATCTTATTTTCAATTTTGCTTTCTTGTATTCTGTAATCATTCAAGCTGTAAAAAGCAATGCGATCACACAATAAGCGATAAACCGAATCTTTGATACTGTCTTGAACCTCACGCAGACAAGCAATCAGGAGTTTTTGCATACGACCTTTAAGCAGCAAGCTGTCGGCAAAAGCATAAGATTTGCCACCGCCTCTGCCGCCATAATAGAATTTGATACGGTGATGCTCGGTCAATAACGGTGCAAAAGCCTGCGGTATTCGGGCAATAATGATTTGGTTATTCATGTGAAATTCGGACTCTGTTACTTGGTTACAAATTCAACTAACACTTTTTTTAATTCTTCATTGAGCGTGTTGTCGGCGTTATCCTGCCAATCGGTCGGAAAATTATTTTTTAAAATAAAATCTGCCTTGTGCAACCGAACGCATTGATCGACCAAATAAGCCTCGCATTTTTTCTTGGCCCGGCGAATAAGCTCGGCAAATTCCGGCTTTTTTTGATATTCATCCAGATCATGCCCCGAAATACCCAAATAATCACACAGACCTGTTAAATGCAACGGAGCCGGTTCGGCCACCTCAATGACCTCTCCTTTTTTAGGGCTGTAGATTTCAACTTTGCGATTCGCCCGTTCGGCAAAATATTTTTCTATTTTTCGTTCCATGGCAGATACGGTTGAGTACTTGACAGGCGTGGCCAGTCCCATGATTTTGGTTCCTTTATCAAAGATGAAAATTGAAAAACAGCGATGGTTACAAAAAAAGTGAGAAAGCTCTTGACCCACTTTCTCACTGTACTTAGTTTTGTACACCCACCCGACGGATATGTCAATACGTGGTTACAAAATTTTTTTTACCACAACATAAAAACTCTTCCGAGTATAGGAATTTCAATGGCTATACTGAAAATTATATGTGTGGATAAATAACCGTATTTGATCTGATTAATTACATTTAAGATAGTAAAAAATACTGCATATACTTCAACAAAATCCATGTGTGTCGTCCTTCGTTAAATTGAACAGGTTGCTTGTACTATAAATTTTTATTTATGTAAAGTTTTAATTATTATTTACTTATATTTTCAACTTTTAGTATATTCGTCAATAATACGATCAAGCCCGCGACATAAATCGGTCCGACATAAAAAATAAAAATATGTTTTTTGTCTTTCGCTCATTTTTGCCGGGGCTACCGGTTCTTTTTCTTCAAGGCATATTTTCCTGACTGTCGGCCAAAATTCTGCCGGTATGGCTCGGACGGCGCGGCGATAGCGATTCTGTGCATCTAAAAAATTCTCGCTCTCAATTTTAACCGACCTGTCGATTTTATTGTTGAAAATATATGCGGAATGAAGCTTGGCATGATTAATAATATAATAATCGACCATGAATTTTAGCCCAAATCGCAAACGATCATCCGCACCGTAGCGTGAATTTTTGAGCTCCAGCCAGCCTTTAGCATACCAAATTTCCAATAAGGTTTGCTGATAGTAAACATTATTTCTTTTGACAATACCTTTCGCGATAACATCTTGTTTGCTTGTATAAGAATTGGTCATTTTGGCAATCCTTTTGTTTTTATATATTGTATTATTACAATAACTTTTGATGTCAAGTCAATGTAAATTTTAAAAATCGCAAAAGCTGTTTACAAAGTTGTCAGAATGCAATATATTCCTTTTGTATTTGGAAAATGAGGAGTATCGTTTATGGATAAGCTGCAGCAAGTCAGGGAATTTTTGGCTAAGACCGTTAAAGAAAAAGGGCTCAGCCTTAATGCATTGTCTTTGCAATTGGGGAAAAATTCGACTTATTTATTTCATTTTATCAAGCGTCATTCCCCAAAACGCCTGGATGAGACAACCCGGCGGAAGCTGGCTCGTATTTTGGATGTGCCGGAACAAGAATTATGTGATTTTCAATTGCCGCCAAGTTTAATACAAGATAAGCTCAGTACCATATCCAGCCTCTTTAATTTCGGCAAAACCAAAACCGAAGTTCCTGTCGCTTTTGATGTTATTGATATGGAGGGGCCGGAAAAAGGACGTTTTGAGCAAATACAGAAAAACATTATCGGCCAAATTTTTATGACCGCCGAAACGGCCGCGCTTTATACGTCGGCTCGCCCGGAATATATAAAAATTTTACGGGCAGCAGGCGAATCCATGACACCGACAATTGTCCCCGGAGATATTATTTGGCTGGATACATCATACAGTACGCCATCCTCTGACGGAATTTATCTGCTCAACACTAACGGTGATGTTATTCTTCGCCGGTTGCAGATCAATCCGTTTGATAATTCGGTTGAAGTATCTTCTGATAATAAAGCCTACCGTTCGTTTAACGTTGCAGATTACAAAAGCCTTAATATCTGCGGTAAAATTGTTTTTATTTCACACAGGCTCGCCTAAAGTATAGCGATAAAGTTATCCCCACATATTGTAAAAATATAACAACACTCTTGATAGTTTTTTGTTTTTCTATTATCTGTATTGTATATTAACAACATGAGACTGGTAATGACTGATGAACGACTAAAATTTATTTTGGATGAAATATTTTTTGATTTTGAAGACAATATCTTTGTCAACGACGGTGTGTGGCCGCGTAAAGTTAATTTGATCTTTGCTTTTGCCGATTATATTGAAGAAATGACCGATACCGAAATCGCTTATTATCTGGAAACCGAAGACCCGAAACTGATTGGGAAATTTCGTTTTGTGGCACGCCAAGGAATTGAACTCTGGCTCAAAGAAAATATGAAGACCCTGATGATGTAACGGGTTGCTTCCCGCACCATGAAAAACCGCCTATCTGGATTTTCCCTGCGAAGCTCTAAGCTTTATTTTTTTGATTTGCTCATCATCCAACCGGATATTTTTACGTTCGACTTTTTGAGCTATTTTTTTGCGCAATTTGCGATTTTGCAGTTTTTTTAACTGACGCTGGTTTTCAAGTTTTCTATTCGCTTGTTCTTTTTGTTTTTGCTGCCGGTGGCGTTGTAATGCTTCTTGTTGCTTGTTGCTTTTTTGCTGTTTCTCATTTGCTTTTTTTAGCAACAACTCCGCAGCCGCATCTTGTTTGGCTTTATTACTCAGATTTTGATAAAATTTTTGACTTTGCTCATCTATGGAAACTGCGGTTACCTCTATATTACCCGCCTCCAGATGACGTTCGTCTATTCTGCCTGATGAAGCACGCTCTTTAACCGTCAAAGCTGCCGTCAGGCTCCCCGTGGCAACTTTGTTTTCGATAGGTTCTGTTGATTCTCTTTTAAGCGGCAATATTGTTGATATGCTCAGCAATAACGAGCAACAGATACAAAGCAGCAGGCTTATAATAAAATAATGTTTATAAGCCGCTGCCAATGCTGTCAAGGATATGGCCAGAGCAACGAAACGATCGCCCGCATATTTACAAACTGTTCAACCACACGGCTATTTTGTTGTCAACCTGAGCGTCGTATTTATCCGGCAGATTGTTAAATGAGGCCATTCTATTCAGGATGCCGTTTTTAGACTGTGCGGCAAAATCCTTGAAGAACGAACCATAGTTGCTGCCTTGAGTTGAAAAAGGAGCAATGACCTTGTCTTCAAAATCAACCTGTTTCAAAAACGAGCTCAAGGGGGTTGCCAACGTATACCACCAAACCGGCGCACCGATAAAAACAGTATCATACTTGCTCATATCAGGCAATTTGCCCTCCAGCTCCGGATATTCTTTATTTTTGATCTGATTACGCAGGGTCAGATAATACCAAGGTGTGTTATTTAATTTTTCCTTGGTTTTAATCTCATAGAGATCGCCGTTGGTTTTTGCGGCGATACGCTCGGCAATATCTTTGGTATGGCCGCTCAAGGAATAGTAGACAACCAAAACACGCCCCAAATCTTTGGTCACGGCAACCGGCTCTCCGTCGTAAGGCGCCATATCTTTCGCATTTTTCCGGTTTACCTGCCATAGATGAATACCGCCGGCAATTAACCCTATAATGACAATTCCCACCAATATATATAAGATATATTTAAGCATTGCATTATCCTCCTGTTGTTTCAGCTAAATTTTAAGCCTTATATATATAAAGTCAAGTATTACCCACCAAGTTATAAAAAAAGCGGCCTCCGAATCGTTTGTGTCGCCTTTGGGGATTGTTTAGGGTTGATCATACCGATTGATCGCAAAAGCGCCCCTCTTTATTCAAAAGGGGCGTCTTATCATTTGGAATTAAGCGATTATTTGCGGCTGATGGAAATTTTTTTCTTTTTGCCCTGCTCATTTTGCGATTTCGGGAACAAGACTTTTAAGACACCGTCTTTGTAATCGGCTTTGGCGTCATCAAACTTCAGATCCCACGGCAGCGGAATTGTCCGTTTGAAGGAGCCGTAAGAAAACTCGGAAAAATAACTTCCCTTGCGGTTTTCTTTCTTTTCCTGTTTCTTTTCGCCGCTGATGGTCAAGTAGCCGTCGGAAGAAACTTCCAAATCGATGTTGTTTTCCGGAATTCCAGGCATCTCGGCCGAAACGACAACATCGTTTTCATTCTCCTCAACCTCGACTTTGGGCATGCTCTGGCGCAGGGCGGCCGGTGTTTCCAACGGCAGATCCAGCATATTGCCGAAAAAGCTGTTGATCAGATCGCTGAACTCATTATTAAAACCATAACGCAGCGGCGTGTTGTGGCGTTCTTTACGATTCATAATTTCGTTTGACATTTTCAATCTCCTTTTTAATCTGTTTTTGACACCTCTTTTATTATCGGTATCTTTTTGCTAATAACTTAGTTTTGACACCTCTTTTATTATCGGTATCTTTTTGCTAATAACTTAGTTAGGAACTCCGTTTGCCGGATTCAAGAGATTGATAAAAAATTATTGTTTTTATATGGCGGATAATCAAAAACCCTCCGTTTCGGAGGGTTAAAAGTGTTTTTTCCATTTTATCGGCGGTCATCGGCGCATTGTATGACGATGTTTCCAACCCACCACATGACGATTCCCGCCATTCCTGCCAGTACAAAGTAGCTGACAGGGTAGCAGAGCTCTACTCCGGCCAGAATGCTCACCATCCCCGTGTAGATGAGGCACAAAGCGCCAACGATACCCGACACGATTATTCCCGCGCCAAGCGCCTTGTCCTTATTGACAATCATCCATGGAACGACTGTCACATTCGCCCCTATTAAGCCCCTATTAAAAAGAGGCACATGACCCCGTTGGGATTGTTTTGTTCAATCGGGAGGCCCGTTTCAATCATTTTGATGATTTCTTGGGCCATCAGGCACATCGTAGCGCCGGCCGCCAAAATACTGAGTATGGCGGCAATAATTTTTTTTATTTTCATTTTTTTGTTTTTTTATTTTTTTGTTTTTTTATTTTTTTGAACTATCAGGAGGAATTAGATTCTTATTATTCTAATAAAATCCATAATAATTCTTTATTTCGGGTTTTAATATACCACAAAATCAGGGGCAATGCAACAGCTTTTTTAGACAAAAATATTTTTTTAGACGGATTTTTATGAAAAGACATCGGCCTAAAGCGAGCTCCTAAGCAATATACTGATTTTATTTTAACAGCGGCATAAATTATTTTATTCTTCCGATAAAACGCCTTAATGTACTCCTTTGCACGCCGAGAATTTTGGCAATTTGGGTTTTTGACACGCCTTGTGCCAGCAAATTTCGCACTTTTTTGGTGTTTTTTGAGAGTTTGAGCTTCTTAGATTCCGCGGAAAAGGGGCGCCCCAGTTTTTTGCCGGCGGCTTTGAGATTTGAAAGCGATGATTTTGTGCGTTGGGATATGAGGGTTCTTTCTATCTCCGCCGCCAAACTAAAGGCAAAAGCCAAAACTTTGCTTTGTATATCATTACCGAGGCGATAGTTTTCTTTTAATGTCCAGACCTGACAATTTTTTGATAAACAGGTTTCCAAAATCCGCATTACTTCAAGCAACGAGCGACCGAGACGGGATATTTCACAGGTGAT
>CASFJS010000020.1 GCA_949295085.1 uncultured Pseudomonadota bacterium | reverse complement strand
CATAAAGAATTTCCTTAAGGTCCTTTATTCATACTCCAGACTTCATATCATATTCCCATACAATACTGTCTGCGTATCCTTTTATCATCAATATCTACTATCTTCTATAACTACTGAGCACTTCAAAACTTGCTTTCGTTTATCGGCGTCAGCGAGAGGGGTTATATGACAACCAATCTGCAAAGTCAACACCTTTTTTCAAAAAAAATAAAAAAATATGTAAAATATTTTATGTTATTGAAATTAAACAAAATTTTATATGAAAAACTTTATCCACACCCCTTATTCTCATCTCATGTAAGCGATTATCGGCGTATTTTGTGTTTCGATTCCGATACAAAACACCAAGCTATTATATATATATCCGCATCAAAAAAACCCCGGGATTCGCATCACGAGGTTTTCAATAAATCGTAACAACACTATTGTCTTCCACCTTGAGAAAACCGACGCGACATATCTTTAGATATTTCGCATTTTACCACCGGCTTGGCAGCTGTTTTGTTCAAACCTCGCAAAGTTTGCAATTTATCGCTAAAAGCACCTCTGTCTTTAAGAATTTTCCTCGCCGCATATCGATTTTCAGCCTCTTTTCTCTTTCCGACATCATCTTTAGCGACATCTGTATCTCTAAATTGCGGATCGAACCTATCAGCCATTTTTTCAACAAGATCGTCTTTTCTACCCTCATTTATATTGCAAACAGCCATATTATAAGCTTCTAATTGAACCTGAGTCCTGCAAAATCGACGAGAATCAATTTCTATGTCTTTTTTGACGCGTTCTTTTGCGGCTTCCAATAGTTTATCAAAATCAGAAAAATCACCTTTTTTCACCACACTATCCATAATACCATAAAGAGAAGCCTCGCTATGTAATTTATATAATGATGATGCAAACTTATCAAAACGCTCTTTATTCTTCATGTTCTTTGTTTTAATACCGATTTTACTCAACATCTTATCCTTAGAAGATAATCTATAAGGATTATTATTAATACTCCGCCCTTTTTTAAAAATCTCCTTATAGACTGGGTCTTTTAAACATTCTTCTACAAATTCCTTATCTTTTTTTATTATATTAGGCAAATTATGAAGATGTTTCTCTTGTTCTTTAAAATTTAAAATACCTCCTGCTGCACACGCTCCATCGAAAGCTATTCTTACTCCCCAGCCTTTTCCTTTTTTATTACAGATACCGCTCTCAAAACCATCACGAAGCACAGATTTAGTTTCTTCTAACAAAACAAATCCTTCACCCTTTTCTCCATACCTAACTTCATCTAATGCAGTCATTCGTCCAGCTCTTTCCTCCAATTTTAATTCAGAAGTACCAAGAATATTATGCCTGTTAGCATAAATTTCCTCTAGAATTTTCTTTTGCTCTTCTGCAGGCATGTCACGTACATCATGTATAGTAGGTTCCCAACCTTTTTGCTCCTCACTCATCGTTCTTCTCCCTTTTATTGAAAAATTTTGTCCATCTATTAATACTATATCTCAAATGTTGATTATAGTCAACACAAATTAAAACGCGACAACATACACTTCCTGTATGATTTTCAGTCATAAGGAGGTTCCCTTTGACCAACCGCGTTGAAAACATCGGCAAAAACATAAAAAAATACCGCAAAATTCAGCAGTTACCCCAGATTGAACTGGCGGTTACCGTCGGCATTGATCGTGCTTATCTTTCCGAGATTGAAAACGGACGCACCAATCCCAGCATCAATATTCTCTACGCCATTGCCGACGCCTTGCAAATTAACATCACCGAGTTATTTAAACCGGCCGAATAAATTTTTCCAAACATCTTGAATATTAATCAATTTTTTATCTTGAAAACTTATATTTGTTTTGTATTATGTTTGTCGACAAAATTTTTTAACAACAACAGGAGGCTACAATAGCAAAAGAATATACCAATGCGCCAGTACGCGACAACGACGGACCACGCATTAATGAAGAAATTACGGCCAAACAAGTCAGACTAATTGACGAAAACGGCGAAAACCACGGTGTTGTATCAATATCCCAGGCTCTTGAAATGGCTGATGCCGCCGGTTTTGACTTAATTGAAATATCGCCCCAGGCCGCACCTCCGGTATGTAAGATTTTGGACTACGGCAAATATAAATACGAAGCACAAAAACGCAAAGCCGATGCCAAACGCAAACAAAAAGTTGTTGAGATAAAAGAGCTCAAACTTCGCCCGATGATTGACACGCATGATTACGAAGTTAAAGTCAAACAGGCCAAGAAATTTTTGGCCGAGGGCAATAAGGTTAAATTCACCATGCGGTATAAAGGACGCGAACTCAGCGCTAATAATATGGGAAAAGAGGTTCTTGATCGCCTGCTTGAAGACTTAGAAGGCTTGTGCAAACTCGATCAGGCGCCCAAACTTGAGGGCAAACAGATGATGATGCTGGTCAGTCCGGAAAAATAGCCCATACCAGTTTTTAATACCCCGCCGCAACCCGGCGGGATTTTTTTTTGCTCTGCACAAATATCTTTTTATCATGGTATTTTAAAGGCAAAGATTTTATATTAAGCACGACAGTTGAGCGGAGACGAAAGATGAAAGAAATTACCGAATTGAACATTGACGAAGCTAAAGCGGAACTTGAATATTTGGCGCATGAAATTGCCAAAGCCGATTCGGCCTATTATCAAAACGATGATCCTTATCTGACCGACGCCGAATACGATCGCCTCAAACATCGCAATGCCGCCATCGAAACCCGTTTTCCGGAATTGATTCGTGCCGATTCCCCGTCAAAACGCGTTGGCTCATCCGTCAAAAACGGCTTTGCCAAGGTTGCCCATACTTTTCCGATGCTCTCTTTGGGTGATGTTTTTTCCATAAACGAGGTCGGCGATTTCGTCATGAGTGTGAAACGCTTTCTTAACACGGCTGATGACATCGCCTTTATGAGTGAGCCCAAGATTGACGGCCTGTCTTTTTCCGCGCGTTATGAAAACGGCATCTTTGTCCGCGGTGCCACCCGCGGCGACGGCACCACCGGCGAAGACATCACCGAAAACCTGAAAACAATTCGCCGGTTGCCGCTCAAATTGCCGGACGGTGTACCGGAAGTCTTGGAAATCCGTGGCGAGGTTTATATGTCTAAGGCCGATTTTTTTGCCCTCAATGAAAAATACGCCGCCGACGGCAAAAAGACCTTTGCCAACCCGCGCAACGCTGCCGCCGGTTCTTTACGCCAACTTGACCCAAAAATTACCGCCGAGCGTAACTTGAGCATCTTTGCTTATACCTGGGGCGAAGTTTCCGCCCGCTGTTGGAATTCTCAGGCCGAATTCTTCAACCACCTGCGCGACTGGGGCTTTCCGGTTAACCCCAACAATACGTTATGCGCCAATCTTAAAGAAATAGAGCAAAGTTTTAACCGCCTGATGGAAATCCGCGCCGAACTTCCTTATGATATTGACGGCGTGGTCTATAAAGTCAACTCAATTACCCTGCAGGAGCGCTTAGGCTTTTTAACGCGCACACCGCGTTGGGCGATTGCGCACAAATTTCCGGCCGAACAAGCTTTGACGAGAATAGACAATATCCGCATTCAGGTCGGCCGCACCGGCGCCCTCACTCCCGTTGCCGATTTGGAACCGGTCAATGTCGGCGGCGTAATGGTTTCGCACGCCACCCTGCACAACGAAGACGAAATCAAACGTAAAGATATCCGCATCGGCGACACCGTAATTATCCAACGCGCCGGCGATGTTATCCCGCAGATTGTCGGCGTCCGTCTGGACAAACGTCCGTCCGCTGCTGCCGAGTTTGTTTTTCCGGACACCTGTCCGGTTTGCGGCGCTCATGCCATCCGCGAAGAAGACGCAGCCGTCCGCCGCTGCACCGGCGGTCTGTCCTGTCCGGCGCAGGCCAAAGAACGCCTTATCCATTTTGTTTCCAAAGATGCTTTTGATATTGTCGGACTCGGCGACAAAATCATTGAAGATTTTTATCAAGAGGGCATTTTACGCAATCCTGCCGATATCTTTACGCTTGAAATCCGCAACGGCGGCGGCGATTTATTCTCCGCAGCTCAGGGGCTGCATCTGGAACGCCGCGAAGGCTGGGGTAAAAAATCGGTCGACAATCTGTTTCAGGCCATCAATACCAAACGCAGCATCTCGCTGCCGCGCTTTATTTATGCTTTGGGAATTCGCCAGGTCGGTACGGCAACGGCACGCCTTCTTGCCAAAAACTACGGACGATTTACCGATTTTATGCAGGATATGATTAACAAAGAAACCGGCAAATTGGTATCTATCGACGGCATCGGCGCCTCCATGGCCACAGACATGGTCGAGTTTTTTCAAGAACCGCACAACATCAGCATTATCAATACCTTGCTTAAACAAATCACGGTTGAAGATTTTGTTGATACGGCCCGCACCGATTCGCCTTTTTCCGGCAAAACGCTTGTTTTTACCGGCACATTGGAACACCTGACCCGTGCCGAAGCCAAAGCCAAAGCTCTCGCCGCCGGCGCCAAAGTTGCCGGCTCGGTTTCCAAAAACACCGATTACGTCATCCTCGGCACCGACGCCGGATCCAAAGCCGCAAAAGCCCAAGAACTCGACATCCGAACCTTAAGCGAAGCCGAATTTTTAAATATGTTGTCATAAAGAAATGATGCTTTTTCGCAAATAACTGTTGACAACACAGCCTTTCGCGCCTATTTTAAGGCCACTATAAATTATAAAATATATATACATATGAACAAAAATGAGAAGACGTATTTGCTCAGCAAGGCTGACAAATGCGCGTTCTTTGAAAAGGTTTTCAGAGAACTTCAGATTGCGCTGGTAGATAGCGACCGTGTCGCCGAAGTAAGGTGGAACGAAGGCTTGTGGCTCAAAAAATTTTTGCCCAAACGCTTTACCACTCTGGAACGGACAGCCTATTGCTTCAACCGTTACGCTGTTGTATGGCAGAGCCGCTCCAATGTTCCGGTTTTTATGGCGGAATTTGATTGTCCGTTTGACTTATTTCCGGCCGAAAACGAATACGACTTTTTCCTGCGCAAAACAATTGACAACAAGGTTTTTGTCGAACGCTACACTTGGCAGCCTTCGCAACAAAACTACCTTGTCACTGCGTTTCCGCCGGATGTTATGCCTGCCGGATTTGACGAAATCCAACGACAGCCATACAAGCCCAAGGAATTTTCGTGGTGTCGTCTGTTTCCTCACAAAAATGCTGAGGTCAAATCGGTTGACAACACCATTTTTTATGACTTTATTGTCAATTACGCCCAGAAATAGCGTAACAAAGAAACTGCTTCTCTTATCCGGAAAGCAGTTTTTTTGCTATTCAATATCCAAAAAGAAGAATTCATACGCTTTGGCCGAAACAACATTAAAATAGATTGTCAACGGCGCAGCAAACAACAAGGTCATATAATCATTGCCGCCGCAAAACAAAATAAGCCCGTGCGTCACCACCAACGTCAGATTAGTCATAACGGCAATCAACAAAAAGGCACCGTAATTGCCTTTGGTCCGGCTCCAGGCAAACCTCAACGAGCCCGAACGCCCGCTTAAAGCCGAAATCCAAGCCAAAAAAGGCCGATAAGCAATCAGCGGTGATATCAGCAAAAACACCAGATCCGTCGCCCAGATTAATAACTGTTTTTGCTCAAAATTACCTTGTAAAAACTGCGCATAAGCGGCATTAAACTCCGGCGAAACATTCATAAACAACGGCGCCATCGGCAACAACACCAAAACACTGACCACCACCACCGACAACACCACAATCTTGGTTGACGGGATCAGCGAATTAAACAACGCCGGCCAATCAAAATAAGGCTTTCGGTTCAGATAGTAGCGAAACGAAGCTCCCCACAAAACATAAATCAACACCAACACCGGCCAAAAAAACAAACTTTTCCAGCTCAACAGCGCCAAAGCACCAATAGCATAGGCAGCCGCCGAAAACGCCAGACTCACACGCCGACTTCTGGCACAATACTCCCAAGCCTCCTGCAATATTTGTTTAAGCGGTAATTTTCTAACGGTTGTTGTTGTCATATTCTGTCCTGTCACCATGTATAATGCTTTATGATATAATATATAAGCTTTAATGATTATTTAACAAACACAAAAAAGGCGCCGTTCCTGGCGCCCTTAAAATCACGGAATTACAGCCTCGATTGCCAAAAAGCAATCTCTTTGCAGATGTTTTGTTTTGCGTCTTCACCAAACATGGCATCAAAATCATCGCGGTAATAAAGCCTGTTCCGACCCCGCAAATTGATCAAAACATTTAAACGACCTTCGGCATATTTCCTGGTTCCGGCCCAAGAAAATTCCTGCCGAACCCCTTGAACATACGCTCCGTAATTAGCGGTATCGCCGAGAATAGCCAGATCAATGTCATGCATCAGCTCCGCCAGACAATTCTTGGGGCTGGATGCGTCAAAAACAGTCGCCAATATAATCTCGGCCAACCGCTCATCAGCTTCTTCGTCCCGGTCTTTCAGAGCCATTTGCAACGATCGAACCTCGGCTTCCGCTTCATTGACGACGATATCGTGATAAAACACGGCTCTTTCCAGCAACAATTTATCCTCACGCGACAAGCCTTCTTTTCTGGCTTGAATATCCAGCAAATTAAGACAATAACCGACATGACTCAGCGAATGGTATCCGCGATCGCCATAAGCACCGGACAATCTCCGCCAGCATGAAGCGATATCGGCCGCAAGATCCCGCAACTCATCCTCCGGACCATCGCTAAAACAAGCTCTGGCCATTGTTTGATAGCGTTTTTGCAGATAGTGTCCCATCAAAGCCCGGTGCACCGACGGCATCACATATCGCATTGCCGCAATATATTCACCAACCTCACACAGGCTCTTAACCGTTGACGAAGCAACATAAAACAATTCCTCCGCCGGAACCGGTATGAGCACCTGATTAAGCACTTGTCTTCTGACATCCAGCAATTGCCGGTTAATCGTTGCCAGTTGCTGTTCGACATCATGATCGCCGATTGGTCTCTCGCCGCGAATAAGATCCGTTGCTTCGTATTCCACCGCCGCATCAACCGTCAACCCGTCGTACACAACGACCGTCACACATTCCGGAAACATCATCAGACGTTCTGCCGCATTTTTCTGAACCGGAGAAAAATAATAGCTGTTCAACAACCGGCTCCGATAAGCCTTGACAAAGTCCCCAAGTGACTTTTTGATAAGCAATATTCTCGTTTCAGCATCAAACAGCGGCCTTTTTTCCGGATGACGACCGATTGCAACAATAACTTGATCGTACATATTCAATGCCTGACAAACAATAGCCAGATGTCCTTTGGTAAAAGGATCAAAACTTCCCGCATAAAATGCAATTCTTTTCATAATAAATAAGTTTTAAAATTAATAATTTTTTGTCTTTCCTCAAAATATCATTTTGATGATTTTTGTCAAGCTGCGTCGCAAGATACAAAAAAACCGCAAAACGAACACTTGTCCGTTCCGCGGTTTCAAAAAACAAACCGGTTAAATTACTTCAATTCAACCTTGGCGCCGGCCTCTTCCAATTTCTTCTTCATTTCTTCGGCTTCGGCTTTGGCAACGCCCTCTTTAATGGTCTTCGGAGCGCCGTCGACCAGGTCTTTGGCTTCTTTCAAGCCCAAACCGGTAATCGTGCGAACTTCTTTAATGACGTTGATCTTGTTGGCACCGGCTTCGGCCAGAACAACATCAAATTCGCTCTTTTCTTCGGCAGCGGCAGCACCACCGGCAGCGCCACCGGCAGCAACGGCTACGGCAGCAGCGGCGGAAACGCCCCATTTCTCTTCCAACATTTTAGACAAGTCAGCGGCTTCCATAACGGTCAGGGCTGACAATTCATCAACTAATTTGGCTAAATCGGCCATCTTTTTTCTCCAATAAAATAAATTAACAAACTAAATTTCACAAACGCAGACGCTGTTAAGCTGCCTCGCCCTTTTCTGAATAAGCCTTGGTAACCCGGGCCAGCTGAGACCCCGGCGCTTGCAACAGGCCGATAATCTTGGCTCTGAGCTCGTCCATCGACGGCAAAGAAGCCAAACGTTTGATCTCTTCAAGCGACAGAACACCTGTTCCCATCGCACCGCCGAGAACAACCAGCTTTTCATTGGTTTTGGCAAATTCAACACAAACTTTGCAGGCCGAAATCGGATCATTGGCAAAAGCTATTGCTGTCGGTCCGGTAAACAAATCGGCCAAAGATTCAAATTTTGTGCCTTTAAGAGCAAGACGAGTAATCCGGTTTTTTGTAACTCTGAAGCCGGCACCGGCTTTGCGGATATTGTCGCGCAGCTCGGAAACCTCAGCCACCGTCAAGCCTTTGTAATGGGCAATAACGATCGTATCCGAGTTGTTAAACAATTCCTGAAGCTCAGCCAGCAATTGTGCTTTTTCTTCGCGGTTCACTTGTTGTCTCCAATTATCGCATCACCGACACATCGGAAATGCATTTTACAAACACATCCGCCAAGACATTTCAACAGACTGGGAAAGTTTTTTCTCCCCCGTTCTGCGGCCGTCTCTGGCGGCACCTAAATCTGCCCAGGAGAAAAAATTGATTTCAAAAAAAATCTCACTTACTCCGTCTGTGCAGGATATTTAAGATGGCTGATATTATCGGGGTTATTGACCCTCCCCTCATTTTCTCAAACACCACCTGCAGTCTTGGACAGGTCAAACGGTTGCTTTTACCGTTTATCGCTTGAGTCAATAATATTTAAACATCCTCTTGTCAAGCATTTTTTACCAAAAAAAGTCCATCCTAATCTGTCCCCGTAAATCGGACAATGAACCGATATTTTGAAGTGATTAATACAAATTGTCACTAAAAGCCCGTGATAAAAGAAAAAAGTATCATAGCGAAAGCACCCGCGTCTCGCCTGGCCCTTGTAGTCAAACCAACATCTCGTTGGTTCGAGCGGTCAATTCTTACCATAATAAAAACCTATCCGCAAGGGATAGGTTTTTATTATGGTGGGCCCTGATGGACTCGAACCAACGACCAGACCGTTATGAGCGGCCTGCTCTAACCAACTGAGCTAAGGGCCCGTCTTTCAAGACTGGTTGCAAAATAAGCCAAAACCCGGCCTTAGTCAAGCAAAATTTCGCCTCATCTGTTATCATAAAAAAACGCCCGAAAACTTCGGACGTCAAACAACGCATAAACACTACCTTTCAGCAATCTGTTCGGGCAAAAACTGGCGCCAATCTTTAATCGCCAACCAGATATTTTGCTCCGCCGCATCGATAAAAATTCTGGCGGCTTTCAGCTCATCTGATGTAAAGCCTTCAATCTTTTTTTCCTTGAAATACGCTAAAATATCCGTCTCAAAATCAAAAAAGATTTCTTCTTCATACGCCATCAAATAATCAAGACACTGTTGCCGCAGCTGCAACACATCATCAGTTTGCTCCGATTCTTCCTTAAGCTGTTGATACCAATGCTTCAAACACACATAGCTTTCCAGCAATCCGCCAATAGTTAAAGCAACATCGCCATCAATCACCTTTTGAGCCAAAGCCAAAGCGGCCTGACAATCTTCACGCGCTGCCTCTAATAATTCTTTCTGTTCCATAATGATAAAGTTAAAAATTTATTTTGCTAAACTCTCGTAACATTTTCATTTGCGCTTGTCAAGTTTCCGCACCGCAAAAAAGGGGCTTAAACCCAAGCCCCTCCGGCATATTATTGATCCAAAAAGCTCCTGAGTTTACGCGATCGGCTCGGATGCTTGAGCTTGCGCAAAGCCTTGGCTTCAATCTGCCGGATACGTTCGCGCGTCACATTAAACTGCTGGCCGACTTCCTCCAACGTATGATCGGTATTCATACCAATACCAAACCGCATCCGCAACACCCGCTCCTCTCGCGGCGTCAAAGACGACAAAATCCGTGTACAGGTTTCTTTCAAATTGGAATGTATGGCCGAATCCAACGGTTGTAAGGCACCCTCATCGGCAATAAAATCGCCGAGCGATGAATCTTCTTCATCCCCCACCGGCGCCTCCAGCGAAACCGGCTCTTTAGCAATTTTCATAACCTTGCGCACTTTCTCAAGCGGCATAGATAACCGCTTAGCCAATTCTTCCGGCACCGGCTCACGCCCCATTTCCGCCAACATCTGCCGCGATGTCCGCGCCAGTTTGTTGATTGTCTCAATCATATGCACCGGAATACGAATTGTCCGCGCCTGATCGGCAATTGAGCGGGTAATAGCCTGACGTATCCACCATGTTGCGTAGGTCGAAAACTTGTAGCCGCGGCGATATTCAAATTTATCAACCGCTTTCATCAAACCGATATTGCCCTCCTGAATCAAATCCAAAAACTGCAACCCGCGGTTGGTATATTTTTTGGCAATCGAAATCACCAACCGCAAGTTAGCCTCAATCATCTCTTTTTTGGCGCGTTCGGACTCTCTTTCGCCTTTTTTAATGGTATCGACCATCCGGCGGTATTCGCTAATCGGTAGTCCGCATTCCTGCGCCATTTTGGCCACGCTGTCACGCAGATCGGTAATCTCCGTACCATACTTAGCCGTAAACTCCTGCCAATGTTTATCTTTAATTTTAGCCACTTCGGCAAGCCATTTCGGATCCAGCTCGGCCTTTTGATATTGCTTTAAAAAATCCTCTCTCTTGATCTTGCAGCTCATTGCATAACGCAGCAACTTGCCCTCAAAGCCCATCAGGCGCTTGTTAAGGCTGTTAAGCTGTTCCACCAACTGCTCAACCCGTACCGCATTCAGATGGATTGAGCTCATCAACTCAACCAGATCTTTTTTAACCTCAACATATTTTTTCTCGACCGCCGGAGCAATTTTTTTGCCGGCAATAATCGCCGCGACCCGTTGGTTTTGAATCTTTTTCAAATCATCATAATAGCTCGAAATTTTATTTAGGATATCCAAAACCGGCTCTTTTAAGGCCTCTTCCATTGCCGCAATCGATGCCGAGGCTCTGCCGGCGCCGCCGTCAATATCGTCTTCTCCGCTGCCGTCGACGTTATTTTCTTCGCCTTCATTCATTTCATCGGCGCTGTCTTCCTCATCATCGTCAACCGTGTCGTCAAGTTCGATATCGTCTTCCAAATCCTCGTCAATATCATCAAGGTTTTCTTTTTCGTCCAGCTCCTGCGCAACTTTATCCAAATCCTCGCTGGCATTACCGCTTTCTTCGTCATCATAGGCCATGGCATCCATATCGTCGCCGTACATCATTTCCAGATCGACAATATCTCTGAGCTGCATGCTTCCTTCTGTCAGCTCGTCGCGCCAGCCGGCAATGGCTTTAATGGTCATCGGGCTTTCGCAAAGCCCGTCAATCATGACGGTTTTGCCGGCCTCAATACGTTTGGCAATGGCAATCTCACCCTCGCGCGACAACAACTCGACCGAGCCCATTTCTTTCAAGTACATCCTGACGGGATCATCGCTGCGCCCCAGCTCTTTCTCGTCAAAATTACCGCTTTCTTCTTCATTTTCATCATAATTTTCCTCATCGGAAATATCACCTTCATAGCTGTCGGCGTCCGCCTCGGATATGATACTGATCCCCATATCCGAAATCGAGGTCATGATATCTTCTATATGCTCGGAAGTTTCCCGCTCTGACGGCAAAGCTTTATTAAGTTCTTCAACCGTAATAAAACCGCGCACTTTGCCTTTATCGATCAATCTTTTGACCGCGCTGCCCAAAGAATCAATAAGCGGTGCATCGGCCGATGCACCCTCATACAAATCCGAATTTTCTATGTCAGACATAAATTTTCCTAAAAAATCGATTTTTTGTTTAAGCTTAA
The DNA here is from genome assembly GCA_949295085.1 of uncultured Pseudomonadota bacterium. GTDB lineage: Bacteria > Pseudomonadota > Alphaproteobacteria > RF32 > CAG-239 > CAZU01. The sequence goes on along the minus strand of CASFJS010000020.1, from coordinate 6,153 downwards.
ACTGACATTAACTTTTAATAATTTTTAAGCCTTTTGTCAAGCATTAATATACCGATTCGCTCCCAAAAAACAGCCGGATTTCACACGCTCCTAAAAACCGTTGTTTTCCTCTATCAATAAGTCGCGCTCCTTTTTAAGCATTTCATAACGCTGATAATCCTCATCGCTGAAACGGCCGCTCTCCAGAACTCTCTTACTTTCTCTGATATCGGCCTCCAGCCGGCGCAACTGCACTTCAATAATCCGTTCATCCAGATTTTTGCGCATTTTTATAATATCCGGACATTGTTTTTTCAAGATATGTGCATCAATCATTTTTCGCCATTCGCCCAAAGACGAAAACATATCAAGCTTTGCCGAAAGCCCCGCCTCGTCTTTCACCTCCGGAGCATCATGCACGACACGGGTCATTGCCTCAAACAACGCTTTGAGTTTACCGTCTTTAATCGTAAAATCAAGCAGGCGCTCCTCATACTCCTCCAGCAATTGCGGATAACAAACAAACGCCGAGACAATATATCTGGCCACCAAATCGTCAAGATCCGTTTTAATTCCTTTTACCAACGACTCAGATTCTTTAACGTGCATATTTCTGCCGCTCTCACGGCGACGCACGGCACGACCGGGCTCCACCAAATCGCTGTAAATTTTGCGTTTCATTTCCTGAATATAGTAGCCGCGCACCGTCTCATCGGCAATTTTGGACACTTCTTCCTTAATATCTTTTTCAATCCGCGCTTTTTGCTCCGGCGTGCCGATAAGCTTTCCCTCCAAAGTCTTGCGCCACAACAAATCTTTAAGCGGCACCGTTGCCGTCACCACTTCCAAAAATTCTTCCGTCCCTTTGGCTTTTAAAAATTCGTCCGGATCCTGCTTATCCGGCAAAAAAGCATATTGCAACGAATAACCGGGTTTCAAAATCGGCAAAACCCGATCAACCGAACGAGTGGCCGCCCGAATACCCGCCGCATCGCCGTCAAAACAGCATATCGGCTCATTAACCACCTTCCAGGCTTCTTGAATCTGATCTTCGGTCAAGGCCGTGCCCAATGGCGCCACCGCGTAGCCAATACCATACTTATCCATCGCGATAACGTCCATATAGCCTTCGCAGATAATCAACCGTCTGGCGTCATAACCGCACTCGCGGGCATAATTCAGATTATACAAAATCCGCCTTTTATTAAAAACCGGTGTTTCCGGCGAGTTTAGATATTTCGGCTGGCTGCCGTCCATCACCCGCCCGCCGAAAGCAATCACTTTGCCGCGCTTGTCCATAATCGGAATCATGACGCGGTTGCGGAAAAAATCATGCGGGCGATTTTTTTCCGGTATGGTCAAAAGCCCAAGCTCGGCCATTTCCTTATCGCTGATACCTTGTGACGAAAGCTGCGCCCTAAGCCCGTTGTTACCCGGAGCAAAGCCCAAACGAAACTTGCGGATAATCTCATCATCAAACCCGCGCGAATACAAGTAATCAAGTCCCTCGCGTCCGGCCGGCAGCCGCAAAGTCTTTTCAAAGAAACGCGCTGCCATTTCCATAATATCATAGGCCGTCGCACGCTTCTCGGCCTGTTCTTTACTTTCCGGGTTAAGCTTTGGCAGCTGCATACCGACTTTATGCGCCAGTTTTTCCACAGCCTCAATAAAGCTCAAACCGTTGGCTTCCATCTCAAATCTGATGATATCGCCATGCGCGCCGCAACCGAAACAATGGTAAAAACCTTTGGTTTCGTTAACCGTAAACGACGGCGTCTTCTCGTTATGAAAAGGACAACAGGCAACATATTCCCGCCCTTTGCGCACAAGCTTGACCTTTGAGCCGACGACATCGACAATCGATATCTTCGCCCGCAGCTCATCACAAAATCGCTGTAAATCCGTCGCCGTCATTAAAAATCCTAGTTGCCGCCCAATTGCGCCTTAACCAACATGTTAACCTTGCCGAAGTCCATCTGTCCGGCATATCGGGCCTTAAGCGCGCCCATCACTTTGCCCATATCTTTCATTGACGCCGCGCCGGTTTCGACAATAACGGCTTTAACCGCCGCCTCAGCCTCGGCCTCGCTCATTTGTTTGGGCAAAAAGCGCTCAATCACCGCAATCTCGGCTTTTTCCTTATCCGCCAGCTCCGGACGATTTCCTTCAATAAACATCTTAATTGAATCATTGCGTTGCTTAATCATCCCCTGCATCATACTCAACAACTCGGCATCCGTCGCTTTTTCCTGACCTTTGCCGCGCGCCTCAACGTCTTTTTCCTTCTGTCCGGCAATAATCAGGCGAACAGCGCCGGTGGTTGCGGTATCTTTAGCCAACATGGCCTCTTTCAAAGCTTTTTGCAAATCATCTCTCAACATTATTCTTTCCTCCGATAAAAAACTGCTCCCAGCATATACACCTTATGGCAAAAAATCAACCGCCGGCGTAAAAAATATTTTTTCTTATCACAGCATTCCCTTGACTTTTTAGACAAATAGACATAAAAACAAAAGAAATGTCTTATTATTAACCTCCTAATATTATAAAATTATGGATAACTTTACGATTTATGGCCTTACCGGCTTGTTTTTTGTTTTGGTTATTGCCGTTGGTCTGTTCGTGACACGCCGCAAAAAAACAAAAATAACCACAATCAAAAAAGATCTTACGGTTCGACTGCCCGAATGTTTTTCGGTTTCCCCGTCTGGTCATCTGCTGATTAACGGCAAATCCCTTGAAACATCAAAACAGCGATTTTACATTCAGGCGATGGAACGCGTATATGCCAACCGTGCCGGTCATGTTTTCGTTGAGCTCCTTGAAGATGACTGTTTGATGAGTCTGGTTGAATTTGACCACACCGGACACCCCGTCGGCAAGCATCAACTGCCGGAAGGCATTTCCGCAATAAAGTCATATTATCAGGACTCCGAGGGACGCCTCAACATAACCATCTCGGTCGCCGAATAATTTTTACCCCGTTTTGCCGCCGCAAATCGGGGTTTCTTTTTCCCTTAAAAATACCATCTGAAACCGGCCGAAAATTCTTCCTCATCATCACCCCGAGCATCATTATACAAAGCCTGCATACCAAAGGCCCAATTTGTGCTCAAGACGTAGTTCATCTCCAGTTTATAGCTTGTTTGTTGCCCGATTTTCTGGCTGGCCCACTGTGGCTCAATCTCGCCCAAAATTTTCCATTTTCCGAAATCAGCCATCACTCCTAAATCCGCACCGAATGCTAACCATGAGTTATGCGGCAAAAATCCGCCATACGCCGCTTTTGTATTCAAAAGCGCAAACCCCCACAACCAATCGGCAAAAGCATAAGCCCCGCCGCTGCCGACAGTCAGATTACCGATATACCCCTCGCGCCCGTTTTGCGGATTCTGCCACCGCTCGACATTAGCCCTAATCTGAAATGACACCGGCGTAAACATCGCATCAATCGGCGAAATCGAACGAATGGTCAACAAATCAAAATTCTGCAAAACATATTTGTCTTGTTCGTCATAATGTCTGAAGCGCGTCTCCAAAAAATTAATCTCGGCTCCCTTCGGCAACCCGAAACTATTATCCGTCAGGGATTGATAGGCCGGCCGCAAACCGACTTCCTCAAAGCCTTCACCGTTGCGCACCCCCGCCCCGACCGTTAACCGCATCGATTCGTGTGCCTGCAAAGGCGGATTTCCGGCAAAGTCATCACCGATACGTCCCTTATCACCCAGTTTACTGCGCGCCCGCAGTGCGTCAAAACTTTGCCGCCGATATTCTTTTAACTCCAAATCACCAGCCACATATTGGTATTGCACATACTGATACGCCGTTTCCAAGACATCGGCCTTATAAGCTTCGCTCATATCTGCCGGCAATTCAAATTGTTTGTTTTTGATAATATTCCGATATGCCTGTCGTTGCTTCGGCGTCATCTCGCGATAACGGTGCCTTATCTTGTTTTGCCGCGACGGCCGGTAGTTCATCCCCTTAACCAACCCCTGTGCCCGATACGCCGCCTTAAACGTATCCAACGGAATGGCATGCACCGGAAACTGCCGCGCCAGCTTCAACGACGGCCGCACCGCGTCCAGCATTTCCATCAGCATATAAGAGCAATTGCGGCTAAAGAAATAATAGCGCGACTGTGTCTGCCCGATCTCCCACAAATGTGCCACAAAAAAATCCAGCTCCTCCGGCGAAAAATCCAGATTAAGCTCCCAAATATCGCGGTTTTCAATATTATTATAGGTATTGATGATATCATAATAGGGCTTGACCGTAAAACCGCCGAAATAGCCGCCGGTCAATCCCAAAACCGCATACAACGCCCCCGGTTCGTCGCCGGTAAAAGCGCCGTAATTAGCGCCGTGCGCCAAAAGCTGCGTTCCCTTGCGCTTGGTATCGATTCTCAGCAGCGTATGCCCGAACATTGACGACGGATTATTCATATAAGCATCGGTAAAAAGCAATGTCACGCCGGCCGGCTGCAAATCTTTCTTAAATTGTTCGTATTCATCGCATTGCGGAAACTGGCTTTTAACCAATCCGGCTTTTTTTAACAACAGATAACGCGACGGAAACAGGCATTTTTTCTCATCATCCTTACCGGCAAACAATTTAATCGTCGCCTCAAGTTCGGTTGCCGGATTTTTTTTGCCGTCTTTACTCAAAAAAAAGCTCGGCGAATCAATCGAGCTTTCGCCGTTTTGATAATGCCCTGCCGCCAGCCACGCCTCAGACTGCGCAAAATCAGCCGCCCGAGCCGTCGTTGCCAATAAAAATAAACTTAAAAAAACAAAATACCGCATGCTTCAAAAAAAACAGAGGCGCCGCACAACATTCGCATCCGGCGCCCCCGAAAATACCAATCCTTATCGGAACTTAGGCTTTGGCCAGTTGCATCACCGACAGGGTCAGATCAACCGCGTCGACATCATTGCTGGCAAACAACACGCCGAAATTGTTCTGCACTTTACCGGCAAATGTTTTCTCATCAACATTCAAAATGCCGGCAACGGTAACCAATGTTTCGCCCTCACCGGCGGCCGCATCGAGCGCAAACTGCTCCATATTGTTTTCCAGAAAAGCCAAGAGCATTCTGCCCGTACCGCCGGTAACCCGACCATTCGGATCACATCCCGACGTACCGGTCGAAATACCGAAAGTCTGGGTACCGAAAATACCGTTGGTTGTTGCGGCCAAAACCTGCGGCACGATACCGGACTGCCCGCGCCAGGCCATCGACCCCAAGCCGCAACCGGTCGAATCATACGCATTGGCATTACTGCTCAAGGCCAAAACACCTGCAGTGATCGCCGCCATATAAATTTTCTTCATATTCCATTCTCCGAGAAAGTTTAAATACGCGTCAAGCTTAGCATAAAATTTACGATTGTATAGCGCTTTGCTTGATTTTTCCCCCGCAAAGAAAAACTCTTGATTTATTTTTCAAATATGCTATATTCCCCCTTAGTTGTTTAATACAAGAATCGTTCTGTGAAGGAGTTTACTCCCTCGCAGTTCTTTTTTTCTGAAATATTCTAACAGGACAGGTGAAAAATGGAAAAATTTCCTCTGACGAAAGTCGGTTATAATGCTTTGGAAGCCGAGTTAAAGAACTTAAAAGCCGTTGAGCGCCCGCATATCATTGCCGCCATATCCGAGGCCCGCGCCCAGGGCGACTTGTCGGAAAACGCCGAATATTCGGCCGCCAAAGAAAAACAAAGTTTTATTGAAGGCCGCATTCAAGACTTAGAGGCTGTTTTGAGCCGTGCTCAGGTTATTGATGTTGCCAATGTTCGCAGCAATGTCATTCGATTCGGCGCCACCGTTGTCGTGGCCGATGAAGATTCCGACGAAGAAAAAGCCTATCAGATTGTCGGCGACTATGAGGCCGATATCGAAAAAAACAAGATTTCGTTGTCCTCGCCTTTGGCCAAAGCCCTCATCGGCAAAGAAGTCGGTGACGTGGCCGAGTTTAGCGCGCCATCGGGCCGCAAATCTTTTGAGATTATTGAGGTTAAATATATTTAATTTTTGCTGACTGACTTCTAAACTGCCGGCCGCACCGGCAGTTTTTTGTAACAAGAAAACTACCGGCTAGGCCGGTAGTTCCAAAGAGCTTAGAGCTATGCACATAAAAACTCCTTTGCTAGAATAGAAGGTGACGGTCTG
>CASFJS010000019.1 GCA_949295085.1 uncultured Pseudomonadota bacterium | reverse complement strand
CGGCGTTGGCAAAACCGTCTGAAGAAGCGAGCCTCCCGGCGGCTTTTGGTTACTTTTGTCCGCACAAAAGTAACATGAGAAGCCATCCCCCGCCTTTGGGCAAGCAACAAAACCGGTCATCCTGAGCGCCCTTTATTGTCATCCTGAGCGCAGCGAAGGATCTCCCTTACGGTCATCCTCGAGGCGCGTCAGCGCCGAAGGATCTCTGAGATTCTTCGGGACATTCGTCCCTCAGAATGACCGGAAAAGAAGTACTCCTCAGAATAACAGGAAAAGAGACACTCCTCAAGATGACAGCTTCATTAGATAAATACCGTGAGCTTGCTTAAGCTTCAGCCTTTTCCAAAAATAATTGCTAAAACATAATAAGCAGCTTATTTTTTATGTTTTCCTTTTTTCTTATCTTTAATCTTTTTTATGTGCTTAACATCGACCTCGGTCGGCTTCATCATCTCTTTATCAACATCACCAGTTATCTGGATAATTTCACCGGCGGTAACGGTAACACCGTCAAAATCATCTTGGTCGATATCCAGAATAATCTCACCGGTCTCATCTGTAAACTGATATTTGTCATCGCCCAGGGCCTTAACAATCTGTCCTTGCAGGACAACCAACGTATCGTCTGATTTGTCTTTGGCGTCGGCGACGGTTTCGATAACTTCGTTTTCCGGCACAAAAACAAATCCTTTGTTTTTATGTTTATCTTTGGCCTGAGCATTAGCTGCCGCCAACAAGACACAAATTAATGATAACAATAGTTTTTTCATGAGGCTTTCTCCTTATAAAATTAATGTTTTCGTCAAAGAGATAAGCCTTGCCGGCAAAAAAACAAGAGGAGCTACTTACGGCGCACGGGTCTGAACAAACGTCCGTACATCAAACCGAGCAGAATCATGCAAAAAACCGAAACAGTTAAAATTCCGCGCGGCGAAAAAATATCAGCACCCACCCCAAACAAAAAACCGACAACGGCTGTTGTAATACCGCCCAACAGGCCAACAATTGAATCCATCGTTGCCCGCAGCCCGTTGCGGTATTCTTTTTGCAGCAGCGTTGTTGTTGCAGCCACACCTGACCCGTAAAAAACATTTTGCAACGCGCTGAAAAAAGGCGTAACGGCATTATTCATCACAAGAGCGGCCAGCCGCACCGCCGAACTGCCCAATATCGAATAATACAAAACTTTCAACAAATTAAATTTGTCGGCCATTGCCGCCAGATAAAAACTCAGCCAACCGATACAGTTTTGCAAAATACGCGCAATATTGACATAATAAAGCGGCACCAGCTTTTCAAAATAAGCGCCTTCAAACCGAAAAGACGAAATTTGAATCGAATGTGTAAATACCTGTAAAAGGGCATATTTGCGCAGTCTGGAATTACGCATAAAAATTTTAAGACTTCTTTTTAACTGTTCTTTAGGTGAAATACTCCGGTCAAAAACATTTTTAGGGTTAACCATCATCAGACAAACAAAAATATTGCAAAAATAAGACAATACCGAAATATTTACCAAAAACTGTAACGAAAAATAATAAACGATAACCACCGCTGCAAAAGCCGACAACAGCGCGCCGAGCTGATAAAAAGACGTTATTTTGGAAACAATTTTCATAAACAATTTGCGCCGGCGTATTTCGGCCAAAGTTTCATAAAGCAAAGCCGAATCCGTTCCGGATTTAAAAGCCAAACCAATACCGCGAAAGCACGAACCGATAAATAACAGCGCTACGGAATCAAAAACACCGCCGGCCGCCCATAACGCCATATTGCCAAACATAAAAAGACTGCCCCAAACCAAGGTTTGTTTGCGGCTGCAGCGGTCAGAAAACATCCCGCAGGGAACTTCTGCCAAACTCTGGGTCAGTGTAACCAGAGAAAAGGCCAGCATGGCCAAAGCATAAGAGTGCGTTACCTGTTCAAAATAAATAACGGCCAGCGGTGAAAACAGCCAAAAGCCGTTAAAAAAGTTCATAAATTTTAAAAGGACGATATTTCTTCCGATCATCTTACAAACCAAAAGGCTTCATAACGCGCTCCAAAACACCCTGAGCCTTGGAAATGGCCAGGCCGTAATTGGTTACCGGCACACCGCGGCGCACGCATTCTTTAAGCCGGCGATTCATTTCCGCCCGGTTGAGCATACAGCCGCCGCAATGGACAATAAGCCGGTATTCTTCTAAATTTTCCGGAAAATCACAGCCGGTGCAAAAATCAAACTCAAGTTTTTTACCGCAATATTTTTGCAGCCAGGCCGGAATTTTGACCCTGGCGATATCGTCTTCTTGCGTATGGTGAGAACAGGCCTCGGCAATTAAAATTCTGGCGCCGTTTTCAAGCTTGTCGATGGTTTTGGATCCTTCCGCCAAAACAGGCAAATCACCTTTTAGCCGCGCAAACAAAATCGAAAAGGTGGTCACAGCAATATCTTGCGGCACGGTTTTATCAACCTGCAAAACGGCTTGAGAGTCGGTAATCACGATTCGCGGCTTCTCTTTAAGCACTGCCAGAGTGTCGGTCAATTCGTCGGTTTGCGCCACCACGGCCACCGCCTTTAGGTCTAATATCTCGCGCAACACCTGCATTTGCGGCAGAATCAAACGCCCTTTAGGTGCCGAAGAATCAATCGGTGCCACCAGCACAACCTTATCTTTGGCGGCAACCAGCCCGTCAAGCAACAAAACCGGTTTTTTGTCTTCTTCCGGTACGGCGGCAATAATAAGCTCCTTTAGACGGTTGATACCGCTGTTTGTCATGGCCGAAACACGCGCGCAGGCTATTCCGTTGTTGCGGCAATAGTCTTCGTCGGCGGGTTGCGGGGTCTTCTTGTCGCTTTTGTTAAAAGCCACCACCATTGGAAGATGCATTTGGCGGATATCGGTGATAATCCGCTTGTCAAAATGGCTTAAACCGCTTTCGCCAACCACAACCACCGCAACATCGGCCTTAAAAAGCGCTTTGCGGGTGGATTTTATCCGCTCTTGCCCAAGAGCCGAATCATCATCCAATCCGGCCGTATCATAAAAGGTTACCGGTCCCAGCGGCAATAACTCGTACGCCTTGGTTACGGCGTCGGTAGTGGTGCCGGCTTCGGCCGAAACAATGGATATATTTTGTCCGGTCAGGGCATTAAGCAACGACGATTTTCCGGCATTACGACGGCCGACAATAACAATATTATGACGCAGCGCCCGTGGTGTTTGCTCGGCAGACATTAGAAGAACTCCTTGATTAAAACTTTATCTTAAGCTAATATCCTTTCGGCAAAACTGCAACAACAAATCTCAATTTAACGGAGTTTTTTTATGCGCAAAGACGGTTTAATTTTTTGTTTGCTGCTGGCGGCTTGCGGCAGCGAATATCAGCTTCCGCAGGCTGTTTTGGATAATCAAATAGGCGAGAATCACCAGGTTTTGTATTCGCCATCGGGACATTTTTGGTCAACGGGAGGAATGGTTGAAGACCGCATGGTCTTTACCAAACACTATTCGCACGGCTCCGGCGGCTATTCCGAATATATCGGCGCCGGCGGCACGCGGTTGGACGAATTTGCCTCCAACTTTGAATTTATTGTCGACAATCGGCTGATTGGCTACAATTCGGCCAACTTCAAATTCTATGATGTCGTCTGGCAAAACAGCTATTTTTTGCCGGTTGAATTATCCTACGACGAAGTAAAAAAACTTTTTCCGGCGCTGGATATCATCCGCCTGTCGTCGGCCAGAAACGGCGTCTTAACCATAACAAAACGGCCGTTTGAAACCAAAAGCTTTTTGATTTATAACGACACAAAACAAGATTTTTATAAGTACCGGTTTACACCGGAACTAAAATCAACCTGGCCTTTTAATTCGTTATTGACGGCAGATAAATACGGCGAATACGTTTATTCGCACTTTGGCAGCACTGATCCTTTGTTTCCGCGGCTGACGGTTAAAGTAAGCCCATGGTAAAAAGAAAACCTGCCTTGTTATAAGGCAGGCTTTCTAAAAACTGGTGGAGCCAGGGAGGATCGAACTCCCGACCTATTGATTGCGAACCAATCGCTCTCCCAACTGAGCTATGACCCCGTGTTTGGCGATCTTATCATTTTAAAAGGCCCGCCGATTGACGGGCCTTTTTCAAAATTGGTGGAGCTAAGGAGGATCGAACTCCTGACCTCTTGAATGCCATTCAAGCGCTCTCCCAACTGAGCTATAACCCCGTACTCAAGATTGAGTGCAAGGTAACCAAAATTTTACTAAAAGTCAAGCCTAAAATATGCAAATAAATTCTGTACAAAAAACTTTTTTGCCATTATAACAAATCCATTCGTTAAAATTATTAAGATAGATATTAAAAATCATGTAAAAATGAGAACATTAATTATTTTATTCGGCCCGCCGGGTTCCGGAAAAGGATTGCTGGGCGACAAACTGGTTGAACAAGGCCAAATGTTAAAAGTAGCAACAGGCGATATTTTGCGTAATGCGGTCAAACAACAAACACCGTTGGGCATTAAAATCGCGCGGTCAGTCAAATCGGGGATATTGGTTGATGATGATATCGTCAACCCGATTGTCAAAAAAGCTTTGGATGAAGCTTCGGGTAATATTATCCTGGACGGTTACCCGCGCCGGTTGTCGCAGCTGATTACTTTGAAAGGGTGGTGTCAGCAGGCTTTTGAACCGCTTTGTGTCTATATGACCACACCGATTAATGATATCCTGTCGCGGATTAGCCAGCGCCGTATTTGTGAGCTCTGCGGAACAACGCATTTTGCCGCCGCGGGGTGCTGTCCGAAGTGCGGCGGTCGCTCTGTTGTTCGTGAGGACGACGCGCTTATAACGCAGCGACTGAATGATTACCTTAAGACGGTTGATCCGCTGATTGATATAATTGACCAATGGTGCCGGATCATCCCTGTCAATGGTATGGATATCACTAACGGGGTGCAAAATGTTCTTGCTTGCTTAGAGAGTTTTTAATTCACTGCTCCGATAATTGTCTGAGACGATTATCGGAGCTATGTTTTTTAAGAATCACCGGGATGTTTTTTGGTATGGCAGCTTTTGCATTCCAACGACCAGCTCATCAACAATTCCTGTTCCTGAGTATCGTCATCGGTCTGTTCGGCAATGATTTTAAAACCGTTACGCTGGTAAAAACGGGTTGCCTCAGCATTTTTGATATAAACCTTAAGTGTCAGCTCAGGATAAATCTTTTTGGCATAATTGACCAGTTTGGTACCGATTTTTTGATTTTGAAAATGAGGGTCAACAAACAAAGCTCCGATATGTTTGTCATCAATAATACTCATAAAAGCTTTAATTTTGTGTCTGTCTTCAAACACGAAGCTGTCGGTGTTCGGCAAATAATATTTTTTAATGACCGGAACCATTTTTTGCCAATATTCTTCTTTGACAAAGCTATGTGACTGCACGCTGGCTCTCAGCCATATATCCAAAACCTTGTCGATGTCTTCTGCCCGGTATTTTCTGATCATCTGTGTCTTTTCCTTAAAGATATTCTTTTTAGCCGCCGCTCCATCAAAACGCGGTGGGCATTACGATAAACGGCAACGGAGTTTGTCCGTGCCTTTAAAATAATATTAAAATCACGCATCGTCAACAAAACACCAAACGTAACCAATACGGCGCCGAGCAAAATTTGCCAGTTGAGAGGGTCGTTGAAAATTATAACACCGGCCGCGATACCAAAAACGATTCGCAATGTGCAAAACGGCGCAATTTTACTGACACCGTTGGCGGCAATAAGTTTTTGCCACAGCACCATCGCCAACGACAGCAACACCACCTCAAACGCCAGTGTCCAGCCGGCAATATGCCAATTAACCTCCGCCAGATTGCGGTAATCGTAGTTTTCAACCCAAACGGATCCGGCAGCGGTAAACGGCACTGCAAACAAATATGAATACGCCAAAAACGTTGTCATCGACATATGCTTGGTGTTTTTGAATATAATCTGGCAGGCGCCCCAGAACACGCGCGACAGCAAAATTAGCCCCACGCCCAAAAGGCTCATCTGCGGCAGCCCCAAAATCACCATAACCCCGACAAAGGATAACAAAATAGACATCGCCTGCCGCAGAGTAATACGCTCCTTAGCCCAGATACAAGCCATCAACACCGAAATCGGCCCCTCGGTTTGCATGAGCAACGTACTGGCCGACGGCGATAATTCGGCATAAGCAATATAACTCAAAATATTATTAATGACATTTGAGGTTATGGCCACGATAAAAAGCTGCCAAAGTTCGTGTTTGGTTGGTTTGTCGGCAAAAGGCAGTACCAAAAAAGAAATAATCAGATACCTTAGGGTCAGATAGGTATAGGGCGGTATTTGTTCCAGACCGAGTTTACTGGTTGCCGGATTAATACCCCAGATAAAAACCACCAATAAAGAAAGAAAAATTGCCGATAGCCTCATTGCGTCACCGTTAAATATCCAGATCATCAACAAATTTGGCGCGCTCAATAATAAACTTAAAGCGCAGCTCGGGGTTTTTGCCCATCAGCCTTTCAACTTGTCGTCTGGTTTCAAAAGCTTCTTCGCGGCCTTCCTCGGTGGCCGTTGACGGAATCATCACCCGCAGCAGCATGCGGTTTTTCTTATCCATAGTCGTTTCTTTGAGTTGCTGAGCGCTCATCTCGCCCAGACCTTTGAAACGGCTGATGTCAGGTTTTTGATTACCTTTGATGACCTTAGCGAGGATTTTGTCTTTATCGTCATCGTCAAGGGCATAGTAGTTTTTACCGCCGACCGCTATTTTATACAGCGGCGGCGTGGCAATATACAAATGCCCGTTGGCAATCAGTTGCGGCATATGCTGGTAAAAGAATGTCATCAGCAATGAGGCGATATGGGCGCCGTCAACATCGGCATCGGTCATGATGATAATTTTTTCATAGCGCAAATTTTCTTCTTTGTAATTTTCTTTTGTGCCACAACCCAAAGCCTCAATCATATCTTTGATTTCTTGGTTTTGGGTAATTTTTTCGAGCGAAGCGCTGGCAACGTTGAGAATTTTGCCGCGCAGGGGAAGAATAGCCTGCGTTACACGGTCTCGCCCTTGCTTTGCCGAACCGCCGGCGGAATCGCCCTCAACAATAAATATTTCGGTGTTTTCGGCCGAAGCCTGCGAGCAGTCGGCCAGTTTTCCGGGCAGACGCAAGCGTTTTGTCGGGCTTTTGCGTACTTTTTCTTTTTCTTCTTTTTTCTTTTTACGGGCTTCGGCGCGTTCAATCACGTAATCAAGCAGCGCCGCGGCATTTTCCAAATCTGATGACAACCAATGGTCAAAAGAATCTTTAACCGCGGCCTCAACCAGGCGCGTTGCCTTAGCCGAAGTCAATTTGTCTTTGGTTTGTCCTTGAAATTGCGGATCGCGGATAAACAGCGACAACATAATGGCGGCGTCACTCAAAAAGTCTTCCGCGGTGACGAAGGCGGCCTTTTTATTGTTGACCATCTCGCCGTATTCCCTTAGCCCTTTGATAAGCGCGGCCTTAAAACCGGCCTCGTGGGTACCGCCCTGCGGTGTAATAACGGTGTTGCAATAGGAGTGGCAAAAACCGTTTTCGTCTTCCGGCCAGCTGATAGCCCACTCGACTTTGCCCTCGTCATTATCAAGCTCGGCCTCGCCGGCAAACGGTCGACGATTAATGGTTGTTTTTGAGCCGATTTGATAATTCAAAAAATCTAAAATACCGTTCGGAAAACAGAGTTCGGCTTCTTGGGGCGTTGCCTCTCCTTCACCAATAATTTCCGGAGCACAGCGCCAGTTGATTTTAATTCCTTTGAACAAAAAGGCTTTTGATCGCGCCATCCTAAAAATTCGGTTGGGTTGCAGATTAGAATTGATGCCGAAAATTTCCGGATCCGGCTTAAAGGTGATGGACGTTCCGCGGCGGTTCGGTGCATTACCGACAAGCTCAAGAGCTGTTTGCGGAAGACCTTTGGCGTATTCCTGGCGATAGAGCTTTTTGTCGCGGGCAATTTCAACCACCAATTTTTCCGAAAGCGCATTAACCACAGACAATCCGACGCCGTGCAGCCCGCCCGAAACTTTGTAGGCGCTGCCGCCGAACTTGCCGCCCGAATGCAGCATGGTCATAATAACTTCCAACGCTGATTTGTCAGGATATTTCGGGTGTGGGTCAACCGGAATACCGCGGCCGTTGTCAATGATAGACACCGAGTAATCAGCATTCATAAGAACATCAATATGATTAGCATAGCCGGCCACGGCCTCGTCCATGGAGTTATCCAATATCTCGGCCACCAGATGATGTAAAGCGGTTTCGTCAGTGCCGCCGATATACATACCCGGACGGTGGCGGACAGGCTCCAGGCCCTCCAAAACCTCGATCGAACGCGCACTATATTCTTTCGCCTCCTCCGGGGCGACATCAAACAAATCTGACATGGTGACCCTTATTAAAAGCTTTATAACCCAAGCGTCACCATAAAACAAAAGCTTTAAAATCACAAGCACAAACTTTGATAATTCAACAAACTTTTTTATAAAAAAACTCTTGCATTTTTAATCGTTTATGTATAAAAAGACTCCCTGAAAAGGGCGCATGGGGCGTCCTTAATAACTCGCACGCGGGTTTTTGGGGCTGCTTTTAAGCCTCACTCCGGTGTCAGATATGACCAAGGACCCGCGGAGGATTAACCGGAAAAGGATAAAAACATGACTCTTCCCACATTTACTTTACGCCAGATGATTGAAGCCGGCGTTCACTTCGGCCACCACGCTCGTCGTTGGAACCCGAAGATGGCACCCTACATCTATGGCAAAAAAGACAATATTCACATCATTGATCTGCAAAAGACCTACCCGATGTTGTATACGGCAATGGCGACAACCAAAGAGATTGCTTCTCAGGGCGGCAAGGTTTTGTTTGTTGCCACCAAGCGTCAGGCGCAGGATATCATCAAAGAAAACGCCGAGCGTTGCGGCCAGTATTATGTTAATCAGCGTTGGTTAGGAGGTATGTTAACCAACTGGAAAACCGTTCACAAATCAATCGCCCGTTTGGTTAAATTAAACGAGATGTTTGAAAAAGGCGATTTAACCGGCTACACCAAAAAAGAACTGCAGGGCATGAAAAAAGAGCAGCAAAAACTACAGCTTGAGCTGGGCGGCATTATGAATATGGGCGGCCAGCCGGATTTGGTTTTTGTGATTGATACCTGCAAAGAGTCTTTAGCAATCAAAGAGGCCAAAAAACTGGGTATTCCGGTTATTGGCATTTGCGATACCAACGCCGACCCCGAGACGGTTGATTTACCGGTTCCCGGCAATGATGATGCCATTCGCGCCATTCGTTTTTACGCAGAAATGATTTCTGCCGCGGTTTTGGATGGTATGCAAGCTCAAATTGCCGCGCAGGGTGTTAAAGTAGAAGAAATGGTTGAAAACCAGGATGAAGAACCTAAAGCTGCCAAAAAAAGAACATCTAAAAAAGCAGCCGAAAAAGCCGAAGAAAAAACCGAAGCCGCAGCTGAGGAATAATTTTTCTTTATTTCAATCATTAATATCATAAAAAACGGCGGCATTAAGATTTTTAGTGCCGCCGCCAATTAAGCAAAACAGAGGATTTACAAAAGATGACAGAGATTACAGCCGCTAAAGTAAAAGAATTAAGAGAATCAACCGGCGCCGGCATGTTAGATTGCAAAAAAGCCTTGGTTGAGGCCAACGGCAATATGGATGAGGCCGTTGATTGGTTGCGTAAAAAAGGCTTGGCTTCGGCCGCCAAAAAAGCCAGCCGTATTGCTGCGGAGGGTTTGGTTTCGGTTTGTGTGGAGGGCAACAAAGGTGCCGTTGTAGAAGTTAACTCCGAGACCGATTTCGTTGCTAAAAACGAATTGTTCCAAGAATACGTTGCCGATGCCGCTAAAGTTGCGTTACTCTCTTCGGGCGAAATTTGCGATATGAAAACTTTTCATTGTCCCAAATGCAACAAAACTTTTGAAGAGCGCTTAACCGACTTGATTGCCAAAATTGGCGAGAACATGAATTTGCGTCGTGCTGCCATGTTGCAGGTAAACAATGGCGTTATTGCCTCATATTTGCACAACTCTTGCGGCAACAATCTTGGCAAAATCGGTGTATTGGTTGCTCTTGAATCAACCGCTGACAAAGCCAAACTGGAAGAACTCGGTAAGCACATTGCCATGCATATTGCTGCTTCCGCTCCTCTGTTTAAGGATATTGCTTCGGTTGATCCGGCAGCCGTCGAGCACGAAAAATCAATTTTTGCCGAACAGGCCAAAGCCTCAGGCAAACCGGAAAACATTATCGAAAAGATGGTTGAGGGCCGCGTCCGTAAATATTATGAAGAAGTTGTTCTTGAGGAACAGGCTTTCATTATGGATCCGGACAAAAAGGTTAAACAGGTCATTGCCGACGCCGCTAAAGAGCTCGGAACGGATATCAAATTGGTTGATTATGTTCGTTTCAAACTCGGCGAGGGCTTGCAGAAAAAAGAAGAAGACTTCGCCGCGGAAGTTGCCGCACAGCTCGGTAAGTAAAGCGGATAAAGTTTTTAACAAAAGCGCCGCTGCTTTTGCAGAGGCGCTTTTTTTGTGGCAAAAAGCCGCTTTGGCAAATGACTTTCGACCCTACGTTGCGGTTGCCAATTTTTTGGCGGTTAAACCCGTATTTCAACCATTACCGGCACATGATCCGATGGCCGTTTGGCCGCACGGTATCCCTGCAAAATTTCGGCCTTTATCAATCTGTCTTTGAGCGCCGGCGTGACCCAGATATGATCCAGACGCCGTCCTTTATTGTTGGTTTGCCAGTTGGGATTGCGATAACTCCACCACGAAAAAACTTTTTCCGGTTCGGGATAAAATTTGCGCACCGCATCTACAAAATCAAGCGAGTTAAACAATCTTGTCAGGCGCTCCGTCTCAATCGGTGTGTGCGACACAATTTTCAAAAGTTGCTTGTGATTCCAAACATCGTTTTCACTCGGTGCCACATTAAAATCACCGCACAACAACATCTTGCACCGACTGAGCTCTGCCTTATGTTGTTCAAAATATTCGCTGATGTCGTCCATAAAACATAATTTATGCGCAAAGGCCAGATTAACAATCGGGTCAGGAATATCGCCGCCGGCCGGAATATAAATGTCATTGATTTCAATATCATCAAATACCGTCGCCCGAATATGTCGCGCATCATGCTTACCTACCCAGTCGATTCGCGCAATGTCTTTAAGCGGTATCTTAGCCAAAATCGCGACACCGTTGTACCCGGCCTGACCATAAAGCGCAATAGACTCAAACCCCATTGCCTTAATCTCAGCAAAAGGAAAGTCTTCTTCTTTGGCTTTAACTTCTTGCAAGCAAACGACATCCGGCATTTGCTCGGTTGTAAGTTTTTGCAAAAGCTCCAGACGAATACGGACGGAATTGACATTCCAGGTAATCAGCTTAAACGAGTCCATGGATTATTTTTTCTTATTAAAATTGCGCGAACGGTTTTTAGGGTTTTTAAACTTAAAGACTTCGTCATCAATCTCATGATCAACCACCGCATCATATAAAGAAACTGTCACCTCAACACTTTGTGGGTCAACAATTTTCCACTGCTTGAGTTCCAGCGGATTATTGGCAAAGACCAGCGTAATCGGTCCGATATCGCCTTTTTCGGCATAATCAAGTGTAATGGAAGTTGAGCCGGAATCCTGATAAAAATCAATAACTTTAAGCTTTTGTCCGTCAATTTTGATCTCGTTTGATAAGATGAGCGAAGCCGGAATGTCGTCATAATCAATATGAGTGACCTGTTCCAAATCAAGGTCGTTGTAAACAATGAAATCTCCGTCGCCGACAATCAGAACATTGGTCGGTTCGGCATATTCCATACGGATTTTGTTGGGTTTTTTGATAAACAGGCGCCCCTCGGCCGTTGCGCCGTTAGAGGCCATCTGGACAAAGGTTGCTTTAAGACTTTTGATGTTGTTCAGATAGGTTTCAATTTTTTGCAGATTTTCGGCGGATTGAGCTTTAGCCTCAAAACAAAACAGCATCGCCAAAACCACAGCCAAACATATTTTCATATTACAGCACCTTTTTATTTTTTTATAAATATAACTAAATATAACCTCTTTATGTGATAAGTCTAGCCAAAGTTAAACCCCCTGTCGAAAGTTTAAACAACCGTTCGGCAAGGGGCTCAACAAAATAAATGAAGTTAGTAATTATTGCAGCCGCAGTCCTTTTTGGAAGATGATGCCGATTGTGCGACCGGCTTGTTTTTTTTCTCAGTCGAAGAAGACGAGTTGTTTGACTTCTTCAAAGCGGACATTTTGGTGTTTGTGGATGACGAAGAATTTTTCATATCTTTACACATATTCTTAACTCCTTCAATATTAAATTCAAGCGGCGTTTTGCCGCGTACAAAGAGATAAGAGTGTTTACCGGGCAAACAACCTGATATTTAGGCGTAAATTACATATTGCGCGGTGTAAAAATTCCGTTTTCAAGCCCTTGAATTTTAGGGTTTTTATCAGCCAGTTCCAATCGTTTGACGGTCAGCGCGGCATATTCTTTTTCTTTTTCAACCCCGATGAATCGCCGGTTGAGCTTTTTAGCCGTTACGGCGGTGGTTCCGGATCCCACAAACGGATCAAACACCACATCGCCTTCGTCTGATGAAGCCAAAATCAGCTTGGCAATAAGTTTTTCCGGTTTTTGTGTCGGATGATTGGTGTTTTCGCTCATTGACCAAAACGGCACCGAAATATCTGTCCAGACGTTCGACGGATGGGTCAGTCGCAACTTTTGCCCGCTTTTAACAAACCAGTCTTTGGGCTCGCCGGCATCGTTGCGGTAGGGTGCAATAACCGGCCTGAGGATTTTAACATTATCAAGATTGAATTTATAGTTTTTGCTTTTGGTAAAAAACCAGATATCTTCCAAACAGTTTTTCCAGTTATTTTTGGCGCCGCGTCCTTTTTCACGTTCCCAGGAAATACGGTTTTGCAAAACAAAATACTTGCCGGCGGTATACGGAACGGCAATAGAGGTTTTCCAGTCGGCACAAATATAAATACTGGCATTGTCTTTCAAAATACGCACGGTTTTTTGGAGCCATTCATCCAGCCACCTGCGGTACTTATCGTCAGTCATCTCCCGAAAAACCGCGCCGCCGAAATTTTTGGTTAAGTTATACGGCGGATCAACAATCATTAAATCGACACAAGCATCCGGCAGCATATCCAAAGCCTTAAAAGCATCCTGCCAGATGATTTTATCAAGAACGTCGTGAATGTCTGCGGGCTTTTTAAGCTTAATTGTTTTTGCCGCCAGCCGGCTGATTTCGGCATTGCTCAGGCAAATGGTTTTGTTGCGCGGCGCTTTGGCAGGCAATTATTCTTCTCCGAACTTGTTATTCAGCAGTTTTTCAATAGCCTCCATGGCCTCTTTTGCCTGCTTTCCGCCGGCAGAAACTTTGATGGTTGTACCTTTGGCTGCCGCCAACATCATCAGTCCCATGATTGATGTTCCGTTAACGGTTTGTCCTATACGTTCAACTTCAATTTCTGCGTCAAAAGGCTCTATTGTTTTAACAAAAGCCGCGGCCGCGCGAGCATGCAAACCTTTAATGTTTTTTATTTCCAGCTCTTTAACGATTTTATTGGCCATTTTTATTTTCCCAAAAGTTGCGAAGCGATGTTGATGTATTTTTTGCCGGCTTCCTGTGCGCCTTCAACGGCTTTTTTCATATCGTTATCTTTGCGCAGGGTTGCAATTTTAATCAACATTGGCAAATTAATTCCGGCCAAAATCTCAACATTGGCGCGATCCATCACCGACAACGCCAGATTAGACGGTGTCCCGCCGAACATATCGGTCAAAAGCACGACACCGTCGCCGCTGTTGACATCACTAACCTTTTGCAATATTTCGTTACGGCGCATTTCCATGTCATCTTCAGGGCCTATACAAACGCTTTCAACCTGATCCTGGTGCCCGACGACATGTTGCATCGCCGATATAAATTCATTAGCCAGATTGCCATGCGTAACCAAAACCAAACCGATCATTTTTTCCTCACTTATTTGACGTTTTTTTCGCCGTTTTTCCAAATTTTAACCGCGCCGAAACTTTTCAGCAGTTCATCACGGTTTTTAGCTTTGACCAGCTCATCGGCACGTGTTTGACGCCCCTCAAATACAATATCTTCAACATTTTCGACCGGCACGCCGTAAACACGCTCAACCATTTTACCCTTGAGTTCGACAATCATCACAAATTCGGCCTCGGCCAGAGGCTCAACCGTCTCTTCGTTAATATTATCCAGCTTAACTGCCAAATGAGCATCACGCTTCAACAGAGCGGTCTTTTTGCCGTCAAATTGTAAAACCGGCTCAAAAGGGGTTCCGTCGCGGGCATCAATAAAAATGGCCAATTCACCATATTTATTTTCAATAATCTCAAAAAAATCCTGCTTTTCAATCAGAGTATAATATTGTGTTTCCATGTTTATAAAGCTTTCCGATATTGCACAAAACCTTTCGTCATGCTATTACAATATCTGCAATCTGTCAATTTTAGGTTAATAATTTATGCAAAAAACCGCACTCAAATTTATTTGGTATTATCTGCGTCAATTTAAATACACTCTGATATTGATTGTTTTGTTTGCGGTGGTGGGGCAGTTGTGCCAGCAGGGTGCGGCTTATTTATTTGCCTCGCTGTTTGATTATGCCGCCGCCAACCGGCCGTCGCCGGTCTACTGGCGACATTTGGCGTCAATAATTTTGTTTTGTGCCGCGATCGATTTGCTGGCCTCGGTTTTGCGCACGCTCAGCATGTGGTTTGGCAATCGTTTAATTCCGCACATACGTTCCATTGTTGTCAAAGATGTTTTTGCCTATGTCAACAAGCATTCCATTTCTTATTTCACCAACGAGATGGCCGGAAACATATCAAACAAATTCAATCAGCTGCAAAGCGGTATGGTCGATTTTTATATGCATTGCGGCAATATGATGTTTGACGCCTGCTTTTTACTGGTTAATCTGGTAATTTTATCATGGATGGATTGGCTTTTGGGTATCACGGTCATGGTATGGAGTATTGCCGTTTTTTACGTCGGCCGCTATTTTGGTCGGCAGCGCGCCAGATTATCCAAACAAACCTCAACACAGCAAAGCCGGTCCAATGCCGTTATTGTCGATTCGATTGCCAACTATTCAGAGATTAAAAGCTTTGCCAATTATAGATTTGAACGCCTGCATCTGCTCAACAATCTGCGGATTTGGCGCCGCGCCGAAACCAAAGAACAAAAACGCAAGACTCAAATCAATTTTTACCTTGAAGCGGTAGCGGTTCTGTCGGGCTTGCTGTTTGCCATGCAAAGCGCGGTTTTGCTCTATTATGGCCGTATAGACGTGACGGCTTTTATTTTTATCCTGACAGTCTTAAGCCGCTTGTCTTGGATGGTTTTCAGCGTCAACTGGGGTGTCAACAATCTGTCGCGCATTTTCGGTCAGATGGATTCGGCATTAGAAACACTGGCGGTGGAACCTGATATCCTCAATTCCCCGCAGGCCGTTGAATTTAAAGCCGCCAAAGCCGGTATTCGTTTCAAAGACGTTTGTTTTGGGTATAACAACAAGCAATTGATTTTTAAGAATTTTAATCTTGATATCAAGCCTGGCGAAAAAGTCGGCCTTGTCGGTGCCTCCGGTGCCGGCAAATCAACCCTGATTAAACTGATTGATCGCTATTTTGATGTCAAATCCGGCGCTGTTGAAATAAACGGCACGGATATCCGCAATATAACGCAGGATTCGCTGCATAAACACATTGCGGTTATTCCGCAAGATGTTTGCCTGTTTAACCGTACGTTGATGGAAAATATTCGCTATGGTGATACGAACGCCTCTGATGAACAGGTCAGACAAGCGGCGATGAAAGCATTTGCAGACAAGTTTATAGAGCGCTTTCCCGATAAATATGACACCAGAGTCGGCGACCGCGGCGTTATTTTGTCCGGCGGCGAACGCCAACGTATAGCCATAGCACGCGCTGTTTTAAAAAACGCACCGATTCTGATTTTTGATGAGGCAACCTCATCGCTGGATTCGGAAAGCGAAAAATACATTCAATCATCGATGAAGAATCTGATGCAAAACAAAACGGTGATTGCCATTGCCCACCGTTTGTCAACCCTGCGCGAAATGGATCGTATTATTGTTTTGGAAGAAGGCAGAATCATCGAGCAGGGCACACATCGGAGTCTTCTGCGCAAAAAAGGCCGCTATGCCGAACTATTTAAAATGCAATCCGATGGCTATATCTCAGCCTGAGATACGCCACACCCCTGCCTTTTCCGCTTATATCCGGGCACACTCCGGAAAAACCCGCTGTCGGGTTGTAAAGCCGTAAACGACATTGCCAAAAGTCCTAAAATCGGACGGTAAACATAAAAGTACCATCAATTAATACACAATAAGCAGCCCTCTCGGAACGATACCCGGTCGTTCCTCTTGTCAGCGACATAAAACGACAACTCATGATTTCCATAATGACCCGTGAAATAATAAACACCATCTGATATATCAGTCTTTTGATTGAAGCAAAATTTAATTCTTAAATCGGCTCAAATCAGCTTAAGGCTAAATAAAAAAGTTTAACAAAAAATTACCGATTCCCTCCAACAAAACAAGCGATTCGCCTCAAATCCTTATCCGGATTCGTTTTGAGTCTGGTTAAAAAAATTTTTTAGACATTGGTTCGGGCAATCCGAATCGCCCGAAAATCAAAAAGGCAAAATTTGGTTATTTTTAATGTGTAAAAATTGCGCATCGGATTTAAGTGAGGAAAAAAGCTCCGGATCCGTTGTGGTGATCCAGGCCTGAACATTCAAATTTTTGATTTTTTCAAGCAAAGCCTCACGTTTAATATCATCAAGGTGAGCCGCCACTTCATCCAACAGCATGATTGGCGCAAACCCTTTGTAGAGTGTTTGGCACTTGGTTTGTGCCAGCAAAATACTTATCAACAGCGATTTTTGTTCACCGGTTGAGCACAAATCGGCCGGCATCCCCTTTTTCTTGAAGTAAACCTTAAAATCAGTACGATTTATACCGTCGGGATTATCATTTTCCAGAACAAAACGACGTTGCTTTGCCAGCATATCACAATATTCTGTCTCAACTTCAACGGCGGCCTTGTCATCAAGGGCTTGTTCTATTGTTCCGTCAAGCTCCAAACGCACGGAAGGAAACACATCATCCGGTTCTTTTTCAATAAAGGTATTAAGACGAGCCACCTGTTCGCGCCGTGCCGCCGCTATGGCAACGCCTAAAGAAGCCATTTGTTCCTCAAGAGCCATAAGCCAATGATTATCTTTTTTGCCGTCCTTAATCAATCGGTACCATTCGCGATACAAATGCTCAAAATTGGTCGTTCGTTTGGCGTGCTCCAAATCAAAGGCATAAACCAAACGATCCAAAAAAGCCCGTCGCGGTTGGCTGCCGCCGCGAAAAAGCCGATCCATCTGCGGTGTCAGCCAAACGGCCGAAAAATAGCGTCCGAGTTCGGCCTGAGAAGAAAGCCTATTGCCGTCAACCTTCACGGTTCGGCGTTCAAAATTTTTACCGTCATCGGTCTCATCACGGTCACGACAGTTTTTTTCAACCGCCGTCACCAGGCTGAATTTTTCGCCGCTGGTTATAATATCGGCAGCCACGGCCCAACTCAACGGCGAAATAAAAGAAACATCGTCCGGACTGGTAATCTGCGGAATAAAACGTTTAACATCCGCCAGCCGGGCACCGCGCAACCCCCGGCCGGGTGTTAAAAAAGAAATCGCCTCTAAAATATTTGTTTTACCGCTGCCGTTTTCACCGTAAACAACAATCGGCGTAATATCTGTATCCAAACGCAGAGCAGCATAATTCCTGAAGTTGCTTAAAGTCAGACGTAAAACGCCTGACTTTAACAAAGTAACCTGAGCTAAATCGCGCGCCAAACTGTCCATTTATATTCTCATGGGCATCAACACATAAATGGCACTGGCATCGGAGGTGTCATGAATAACCGACGGTGATGACGCATCGGCAAACGAAATCCGCACCATATCGCCTTTTATCTCGGCCAATATATCCAACAGATAACGGAAATTATAACCGATTTCAAGCTCTTCGTGTTCATATTTGGCTTCCAGATCTTCCGAGGCGCTGCCTAAATCAGGACTTGACGTTACAATGGTAACCTTGTTCGGGTGTGTTAACATTTTGATGGCTCGCGTTCTTTCTGCCACCACCGAAACACGATCAACCGCTGCTGCCAAATCTTTAACCGCAAGCTCAAGCGATTTATCATTATCTGTCGGGATGACTCTTTCATAATCCGGATAAGTTCCGTCAATTAATTTTGAAGTCAAAGTGATGTCCGTAACCGAAAAGCGTACTTTGTTTTCCGAGATCTCAACAGTCACATTCTCGACCGAGCTGTCATCCAGCAGTTTACGAATCTCGGCAACGGTTTTACGCGGAATAATAACTCCCTTAAGTTCTTCGGCACCTTTCGGCAAAGGTGTTTCCACACAAGCCAACCGGTGTCCGTCGGTGGCCACCACCCGCAAAACCTCCGAGGCACCTTCTTTTTTGGCATGGACAAACAAGCCGTTTAAGTAATAACGGGTTTCCTCGGTTGATACCGCAAATTGCGTACGATCAATCACATCTTTGAGATCATCTTTTGCCATAACAAAAGATGTCGGCAATTTATCGCCGGAAATAACCGGAAAATCCTCAACCGCAATAGTTGAGAGCGAAAACTTTGAACGTCCCGAAGCAATTGTCAGCTGACCTTTATCATCCGGATAAATTAACTCAACCTGGGATCCGTCGGCCAGTTTGCGTACAATATCATAGAGCATATGAGCCGGAGCGGTAGTCGCACCGGTTTCGGTAATTTTGGCATCGGCCATTTCGGTGATTTCCGTATCCATGTCGGTTGCCTTAAAACTGATACCGTCACCCAAAGCTTCAATCCTGACATTGGAAAGAACCGGAATAGTGTTTCTTTTCTCAACAATACTCTGCACGTGGCTCAGAGTTTTTAGCAAATTAGCGCGTTCAATTGTAAATCTCATCTTCGTAAATCCATATAAAAAACGACTTATTGATAACTTTGCCTAAATGATAGCATAACCAATCAAAATCAAAAGACAAAACAATAAGTCGTCAACAGCTTTTTAAGCCGGTTTACGCCTCCAGCATCCGGCGCAAAGCCTCAACATTTTCCGCCAAAGAAACATCTTCGACAATCAATTCTTCAACCTTGCGCACCGCATGCATAACCGTGGTGTGATCCCGGTCAAATTTGCGGCCGATTTCCGGCAGCGAACGTGAAGTTAGCTGTTTGGCCAGATACATGGCAATCTGACGCGGCCGGGCAACCGTTCTGGCTCGGCGGGAAGACTGCATCTCTTTAACCGAGATATTAAAATATTCGGCAACTTTCTTTTGAATCTCGTCAATCGTTGTGCGCTTGTCAAATGACCGCAACATATCTTTCAAGATATCCTGAGTCATATCCAGCGTGATTTCGTGATTACTTAAAAGCTGCGAGTGGGCAATCACGCGGCGTAAAGCGCCTTCAAGTTCGCGAATGTTTGAAGTAATTTTTGTCGCTAAAAATTCGGCAACTTTTTGCGGCAGCTCAAAACCAAGCTGTTTGGCTTTGCTGTTCAAGATACCCATGCGCAAATCAAAATCGGTCGGATGAATATCGGCCACCAGACCGCAACCGAGACGAGATTTTAGGCGCGCCTCGATTCCTTCCAGATCCGCCGGCGATTTGTCCGCGGAAATAATGATCTGCCGTCCTTCTTCAATCAACGAGTTAAAAGTATAGAAAAACTCCTCCTGAGTGGTGTCTTTGCCGCCCATAAACTGAACATCGTCCACCATCAAAACATCCACCGAGCGGAATTGCTCTTTGAAAGCGGTCGTGTCTTTATAGCGCAGAGCCCGCACAAATTTATACATAAATTTTTCGGCCGAAAGATAAACAATATGCCGGCTGGGATCCTGTTGTTTGATATGCCAGGCAATGGCGTGCATTAAGTGGGTTTTACCGAGGCCGACACCGGAATACAAAAACAACGGATTAAACGAAATATTACGCGATTCGGCAACTTTGCGGGCGGCAGCATAAGCAAATTCATTGGTTTTGCCGACAACAAAATTCTCAAAAGTATATTGCGGATTGAGCGGAACCGATAAAGAATCATTTAGAACGCCGTCGTTGGTATTGGCAACCGCATTGATACCGGATTGATAGATGTTTTGCGGCGTCGGTGTTGAATTGATTCTTTTCAAAAGCGACCGGCAAGTCGGGTTATAAAGACCTTTATTGACAATAGGCTCCTGTCCGGCCTGAACGATAAAATTAATATTTTGAATTTGCGGATTTTTCTTTTGCCATATTTTGTGAATTCTCTCACTGTAATTGGTGATAACCCAGTTTCGCATAAAGCGGGTCGGAACACAAATGTTCATTGTCCCGTTATTAAAGGATCCGACGGTCAAAGGTTTCAACCAACTGTCAAAAGCCGTTTCGCCGATTTCAACTTTCAACTGCTCGCAAATTTGTCCCCATTGATCCAAAACTGCCGTATCATTAATCGCTTCTTCAGCCATTTTTACTCCCCAATCTAATCTCAAAAAAATTAAACCCCTTATCGGTCAAAACAATCGGTAAAATGTTTGTTCGGGTAACCGCAACATATAAAGAATAAAAATACGCATAACCCTTTATAAAACGTTCGTTCCGCTGGTTCGTGTTGCAAAAACCGCTTTTTCGTCGGCTTTCCGGGACGAGAACCAAAGAACTCTCCGCATATAGAACTTGCTTTTTTTTATAAAATATCCAAAACACACTTCTTTTATAAATCATAAAGCTCCGTTCTACAGGCCGGACAATACTTCCGCAAACACCGGATTTAAAAATTCCCCCTTTTAAATCCTTAACCGTTCAACCAAAATCCGCCAACGACCATTCTGTCCGACTTTTTAGATTCCGATGACGCTCAGTCCTTAACCGCCCAATCAAAATCCGCCAACGACCATTCTGTCCGA
>CASFJS010000018.1 GCA_949295085.1 uncultured Pseudomonadota bacterium | reverse complement strand
GACAAGGCTTATCAATCTGACTCCGGCATTGCAAAACCTAATCGCTCGCATTCCCGGACCCTGTTAATTGTTCTTTGTGTAACCGCCTAAGCGGCTTATACGCGGCTTTGGGTGACGATAAAATTTAAATTGTCATCGCCTGAGCGAATGCAATGAGCGAGGTCAGCGATCTTCCGCTTATGTTAAAAACAGTTGAAGATGCCTGAGCCTCACTCCGTTCGGCGGCTTGACATTTTAAATGTTAATGTCATTCTGAGGAGCGTTTCTTTTTCTGTCATTCTGAGGAGTGAGAGCGACGAAGAATCCATACTTCATGAGATGTTTCGCTTACGCTCAACATGACGGTGAAAAAGAGATCCTTCGCTGCGCTCAGGATGACAGTAAAGGATGCTCAGGATGACCGGTAGGAAAGTGCTCAGGATGACTGTAAAAAAACGCGCCTCTCAGGATGACAATAAAGGGCGCTCAGGATGACCGGGAGGGAAACGCTCAGGGTGACATTGCCGGGATGTATTGTCTTAAAACACACTCAAAATACTTTGAGCCGATTGGGCGGCGAGCGAGAGCGAATTAACCGCCAGCTGCTGTCTGGTTTGCAGCATTAAATAATTGGCCGATTCCTCGTTCATATCCGCCAGGGTCAAATCATCGGCGCCGGTTTCCAAAACATCCGCCAAAGCCTCGGTAAAGCTCTGCCGCGTCTGGATAATGCTGTAGTTATTGCCGAGCTCGGCGGCAAAAGAGCGCAGCGATGTAATGGCATTTTGCAGCTGGGCGACCGTGTCGCTCAGATCGGCGACGACATCCCAATCCGCCGCCTGCAGCCCCAGTCCGGCGGAAGTCATATCCCGGCCGGCAACCGTAAACCGGTGCGACCGTGTTTCGTTAAACGTGACGTTCATCCGGCCGCCGGTCAACAAATTCAACCCCTGATAGCTGCTGTCGGCAATCAGCTTGTCATATTCGCCGAGGGTGGCGTTGTAGCGGTCGGCGAAAGCAGCAATATTTTCGACACTCATTGAGGCACGGTTAACATCGTTGACGCTGATCAGGTTATCGGTCCCGAAAGCGGCCGCCAATTGCACTCTGGAATAGTTGTCGATACCGGTGATGTCTTCGGTATATTTGGCGGCCGTGGTATGGCGCACGGTGGTATACTGGCCGCCGTAGGGGTTATCGGGGTCGAAGCTGTTTTTGTCGGTTTGCGAGCTAAAGCTCAGATCCTTAAGATTCATGGCCTTGAGCGACGAGCCGTCTTCCGACACCCAAGTGACCACGCCGACGGCTGTTTTGCCGCTTGAGGGATCATAATCGGCCGCCCGACTTTTTGCACGCGGTAATATCGATACCGCCTGCAAAAACCAACAGGCCGGAATTTGATAATCCTTAAGCCACAATAATCCTTATTTCCGACAAATGCGAGGTTAGTTGACCTGACGCCTGAGGTCTTCAATCCGCGGCAGAACCGAGTTTTCGATGATAAAAGCAATGGCGCGCTCAACCACCTTGTCGGTGTGGCGGACGGCCTCCCATGCGGCCGGGGTCGGTTTATTCTGCACGGCAATTTTTTGGTACAATGACGCCATCTCAGACAAAGAATCGACAATCTGTGCCAGATAGCCCGGCATTTTTAAGTTTTCTTCGCCGCCGAAAAATCCCTCGACATAGCCCTGCTCAACCTCGTCATAACGAGTTTGGCAATAACGTCCGAGGTCTTTTTCTTTAAGCTCCGGCAGTTTGAGCTTTACGGCCTTGACATCTTCAAAGACATCGTCCCACAGACCCATAAAAAACTTGAAGAACAAATCGGCCTCGTTTTTGGTCTCAAGCCTCGGGGCGTGCCCCTCCGGCCAAAAGGATGATATGACATCCGTCGGACGCAGCTTTAGGTTGGGCGAACAAATTGCTCCGGCAAAGCGCATTTTGATAACGTTAAGCGGTGCCTCGCAGGCGTAATGCGCCAGCATTTTGCCGAAAGCCTCATCGCCGATGTATTTGTTTGCTTGCATTTTTTGTTCTTCTTGCTATAGTTAACCAAAATTTGTGTTTAAGTATACGGAGTTTTGGCAAATTGGCAAGTGTGAAATTGATTAATCTGCTGGTTTTGACAGCGCTGCTTGGCGGTTGCGCGCAGTTTGGGCCTTTTGTTGACCGGCGGCGCGAGGCCGGTGTGCCGGAAGGCGCGCCTTTGTATGTCGGTGCCTCAACCCCCGAAAAACCGGCAATTTGCTACAACAAAATTTATACCGATTATGCCGAGGTTAAAGCTCTGGCCGACGCCGAGTGTGTCAAATACGGCACCGGGACCCACGCCGTTCCGGTTAAAGAAACGGTTTTGACCTGCCGGCTGTTGGTACCTAACCACTACTATTTCAGATGTGAAAAATAAAAGGAATACGGTCATTATGAATTTGTCTTTGGAAAACGCCCTCAATCAAAAATTAAAGCAAGTGTTTGCCGCGCTTTCTCTT
The DNA here is from genome assembly GCA_949295085.1 of uncultured Pseudomonadota bacterium. Lineage (GTDB taxonomy): Bacteria > Pseudomonadota > Alphaproteobacteria > RF32 > CAG-239 > CAZU01. The sequence goes on along the minus strand of CASFJS010000018.1, from coordinate 20,514 downwards.
GACCCGGCGCAGGCGGTTGTTAAGGTATCGGACCGGCCGGATTTGAGCGACTTTCAATGCAACGGTGCCTTGGCGCTGGCCAAACAGGAACACAAAAATCCGCGCGAGATTGCCGCGGCTATTGCCGCCAAACTGGCCGAGGATCAGGATTTTGCCAAAATAAGCGTCGACGGGCCGGGGTTTTTGAACATCACGTTGAGCGATGCATTTTTGGCCGCACATATGCAGCGGATAAGCGCTGACCAAGCTCTCGGCATTGCTCAGGCGGAAAAGCCGCATAAAATCGTGATGGATTTCGGCGGGCCAAACGTTGCTAAGGCGCTGCATGTCGGGCATTTGCGCTCGGCCGTGGTCGGCGAGGCCATCCGCCGGATTGAAATGCTGGTCGGCAACGAGGTGATATCCGACGTGCATTTCGGCGACTGGGGCACGCCGATGGGGATGATTCTGGCCGAAATTATCCGGCAGGACGGCGATTTGTCCAAGGTTGAGACTTATGACATTAAGCAAATTTCGGCTTTTTACAAACAGGCCAACATCCGCTGCAAAGAAGATGAGGCCGCCAAAGAACAAGCGCGGTTGATAACTACTAAAATACAGGACAAAGAGCCGGAATATTATCGCGCCTGGCAGCATTTGCGCAAGGTTTCGGTTGAAGACGTCAAGAAAAACTACCACGAGCTGGACGCGCATTTTGACTTGTGGCTCGGCGAAAGTGACGCCCACGAGGCCTGCAAAGAGGTGGTCAGGCTGGCGGCGGAAAAAGGCGTGTCGGAGATTGACAACGGTGCCACGATTATCCGGCTGGATGATGACAAAAAGCAAAAACCGCCGGTTATTCTGGTTAAAAGCGACGGCGGGTTCGGCTATCAGCTGACCGATATTGCAACCATCAAAATGCGCTATGACGACCTGCACGCCGACGAGATTATTTATGTGGTGGATAAACGGCAGGCGCTGCACTTTGAGCAGGTATTTGAGGTAACGGAAAAGCTCGGGCTGGCACCGGGGGTTAAGCTGCTGCACATCGGTTTCGGCACGGTTAACGGCGCCGACGGCAAGCCTTTTAAGACCCGCGACGGCGGTGTGATGAATCTGGAAGATTTGATTAAACTGTCAAAAGACAAAGTGCGCGAATCCCTGCCGGCTCCGGGCGAAGTTGAGGGCTACGGCAAAAAAGAAATCGAAACCATGGTCAACCAGATTGCCATGGCGGCGATTAAGTTTCAGGATTTAAAAAACAATATTGCCTCGGGCTATGTGTTTGAGCTGGAAGATTTTGCCAAATTTGAGGGCAAGACCGGCCCTTATATCCAATATGCGGTGGCGCGTATCAATTCTATCTTGCGCAAAGCGGCAGAAAAAGGATTAACGCCGGCGGCGGTGGTTATTGAGACCAAAGCCGAACGCGATCTGGCCTTGAAGATTGCTCAGCTTAACGCTGCCGTTATGCGGGCGCATAACGAAAAAGAACCCAGCATTATCGCCGACTATGCCTATACGCTGGCGCAGGTATTTTCCAGCTTTTATAACGAGGCACCGATTATGGCCGCCGCAACGCCGGAGCTGGCGCGCTCGCGGTTGACACTGGCCGGGCTGGTGCGCGATATTCTGGTCAAACTCCTGTATCTGCTGGGGATTGAAGCCCCCGAAGTTATGCTCAAAAAGGCTTAATCATCAAGGCTCCGATATCTATTCATATCGGAGCTTTGTTTTTAACAAGTTTGTTTGGCAAAAAAGCCTAAAGTTTGGCTATGGCCGTGTCAATGCGGCGCAGGCATTCGTCCTTGCCCAAAACCACCGCCAGTTCGGTTGCGCCGCCGGGGGTGGTTTCCTGCCCCGAAAAAGCAATACGCGCCGGATACAAAATCTGGCCGTTTTTCATACCATTGGCCTCGGCCAAAGATTTGAGCGCGGCAAACAAAGCGTCGTTATTCCACTCGGTTTGGTCGGTAAGGACTTCTTTAATCAGCGGCAGCGCTTTTCGGGCAACCTCAATATCGGTTTTCATCTTTTTGTTGACAAACAGCTCCGGCGCGTAATCCGGCAGAGCCTTAACAAACGCCACCTGCTCCGCTATCTGGCCAAAGGTTTCAATCCGCGGCTGCAAAGCGGCGGCCAGAGCGCGTTTGTCGACATTGGCCGGCATATCCGCCAAATGCGGCTCGGCCAAACGATAAAACTCTTCGGCCGGCAGATTGCGGATATAAACACCGTTCATCCAAGTGAGTTTGACGATATCGAAAATCGCCGGTGATTTGTTCAGGCGGTCTATCGAGAAAATCTGCTCCAGCTCTTTAATCGAGAAGATTTCCTGCTCGGTTCCGGGGTTCCAGCCCAGCAGGGCAATATAGTTGATGATGGCTTCCGGCAGATAGCCCTTGGCCAAAAGGTCTTGGAACGAGGCGTCGCCGTTGCGCTTGGACAGCTTGTGCTGGGCGTCTTTCATTACCGGCGGCAGGTGAACATAAACCGGACGCTCCCAGCCGAAAGTATCGTACATCAGGTTGTATTTCGGCGTTGAGGGCAGATATTCGCTGCCGCGGACAACATGCGTAATCCCCATTAAGTGGTCATCGATAACATTGGCAAAATTATAGGTCGGGAAACCATCGGTTTTGAGCAAAACGCCCTCGTCCAGCTCGTCATAGTCAATCTCGATAATGCCGTAGACTTTGTCTTCATACTTGGATTTGCCGGTTTTGTTGATGGTTTGGCGGATAGTGTAGGGCTCGCCGGCGGCGATGCGTTTGCGGGCTTCTTCAAGCGGAATACGCTTGCAGGGGTCCTCAAATTTGCAGATGACCTCGTTGCCCTCGGCATCGTATTCTTTTTCGCGCTCGGCACAAAAACAATAATGCGCGCCGCCGAGTTCAACCAGCTTGTGGGCATAGGGCGCGTACAAATCCTTGCGCTCGGACTGAATATAGGGGCCGAAATCGCCGCCGATATCCGGCCCTTCGTCCCAGTTGATGCCGACCATTTTCAGCGTGTCATAAATGATGTCGGTTGCACCCTCAACATAGCGTTTTTGGTCAGTGTCCTCAATACGCAGCAGAAAATCACCGCCCTTGGCTTTGGCAATAAGGTATTCATAAAGCGCGGTGCGCAGGTTGCCGATGTGCATATAGCCGGTCGGGCTGGGGGCAAAACGGGTACGTATTTTCATCTTTTTTATTCCTTTGTTATTTCATAAGTTTTAAGGCCGCGGCTCTGGCCTCGTCGGTGATGGTTTCGCCGGCCAGCATACGGGCAATTTCTTCCTGACGTTCGGCCGCGGATAAACAATAAACCGTGGTGGTGGTTATATCATCTTTGGTGTGTTTTTCAACCTTAAAATGACTGGTGCCGAGCGCGGCGACCTGCGGTGCATGGGTTACCACCAAAACCTGCACGCTCTGTCCCAAACGCGCCAAACGCTCGCCGACGGCCTGCGCCACCGCGCCGCCGATACCGGCATCAATCTCGTCAAAAATCATGGTCGGCACGCTGCCTGCCGACATCAAATTAACCTTTAAGGCCAGCATAAAGCGCGACAACTCGCCGCCGGAAGCGATTTTGTTGATGGGGCCTCGCGGTGAGTTGGGATTGGTGGCAACGGTAAAACAGACATCGTCAAAACCTTTGTCCGACCAAGCGGTTTCGTCTTTGGCCGTGATGACGGTTTCAAAACGGGCTTTGTCCATTTTGAGCGGCGGCAGTTCGGCCATCACCAATTTGTCAAGCTTTTGCGCCGCCTCAACTCTGGCCTGATGCAGGGCATTGGCGGCAGCAACATATGCCAGCCGTTTGTTTTGCTCATCCTGTCTGAGGGCAGTCAGGCCGTCTTCACCCATCTCAATCGATGATAATTGCCGCTTAAATTCTTCCAACTTGGCGGACAACTCCTCAACGTCAACACCGTGTTTGCGCGCCAGATCTTTAAGCGCGAAAATGCGGCTGTCAATATTTTCCTGCTCATCGGCATTCACACCGATATCCGCCGAAGCGCTCTCAATCGCGTCAATGACATCCGTCACCTCTATCAACGCCCTGTCCAACGCGGCATAAATTTCATCATATTTGCCGGCGACATAGCCGTTGGCCTTGTCAATTCCGCTTTGTGCCGAACGCAGCGCCGAAGAGACATCGCGGCCGGAAGTCAGAGCATTATAAGCATAGTTCAAGTTTTCGATAATCTTTTCGGCATGCATCAGCTCCTGACGGCGGGATTGCAGCTCGGCCATTTCGCCCTGGCACGGCGCCGTTCGCTCCAGCTCTTTAATCCAATGGCGCAGGTTATCCTCGTCTTCCTTGGCTTTGGCAATGTCGTGCTCGGCGGCGGCGCGTCGTTTAACCGCCTCGCGGTAATCGTTAAAACTTTGGCGGCAGCTTTGCTTTAAGGCCTCATAACCGCCAAAAGCATCTAAAATCGCCAGATGATTGGCCGGATTTAAGAGCCCCTGATTATCAAACTGGCCATGGATTTCGACCAAATATTTGCCAATTTCTTTTAACAATTTGGCCGATATGGGCTGGTCGTTAAAAAAGATTTTGCCGGCGCCGGTCGTGTTTAAGTTGCGCTTAACCATAATCTCGTCACCGGCTTCTAAGTCGTTTTCTTCAAGCAGCGTGTGAAATTCAATATTGTCCGGCGTATCAAACACCGCGGTAACCGATAATTTATCCGTGCCTTGGCGAATCAGCGACGTTTCGGCCCGCTTGCCCAAAACAAGCCCTAAAGAATCAAGCAAAATTGACTTACCGGCGCCGGTTTCGCCGGTCAACACCCCAAACCCCGGCGCAAAATCAATATCCAACCGGTCAATCAAAACAACATTGTTAATGTTGAGCGAACGCAGCATTCGGCCTCAGTCTCTTGTTATGCGCTAAGACCCAAAGCCTTTTGGTACCAGCGGCTTTTGGGATAATTGCGCGCCAAAACCTTTAGGGCATCGGCGGCTTCTTTGTTGAGCCCCAAAATGGTGTAAATTTCGACCTGACGATAGAGTGCTTCCTCAATCTGCGGCGTGGTCTGGTAGTCTTTAATCACGGTGGTGAAACGGTTTAAGGCCGAAAGATAGTTCTTTTGCGCCAGATAAAACCGACCGACTTCCATTTCCTGCCCCGCCAGATGGTCGCGAATCAAAACCTGCTTGCGTTTGGCATCTTTGGCATAGGCGCTGTCCGGAAAACGAACAATAACCTGCTCAAACGCCTCGTTAGCTTTTTGAGTGATTTCCTGATCGCGCTCGGAACCGACGATTTGGTCATAGTAGCACAGGCCTTTCATATAGTAAGCATAGGCGATGTCTTTATTGCCCGGATGGTAGCGGATAAAGCGGTCAAGACTTAAAATTGCGTCATCGTATTTTTCGTCTTTATAATAAGCATACGCCCCCATCAGCTTGGCTTTGGTCGCCCATTTGGAATAAGGATGCTCCAGTTCAACTTTTTCAAAAGATACGGCGGCGCGCGACCATGCCGTATCCTGCATTTGTTCATACCCTTGATTATAAAGCTCCTCAGCGGTCAGATTGCCGGTATCCGTCGACGAGGCCGAAGCGCATGCTGCCACCATAAACAAAAGTCCAAAAACAAGTTTTTTCATCTGTATCATTCCTCTATAATTTCATAATTGGTTTTATCGGCAAACAAAGCTTTTAGTACCTGATTATTGTGATAATGACCGGTTTTTTGTGCCGTCAGCCGGCCGATAACGGGGAAGCCGGCCGTATACATATCACCTAATGCATCCAAAACCTTATGATTAACACATTCATTGGGCACCTTAAAGCCGCCGGGGTTTAAAATCGTTTCACCGTCCAGTACCACGGCGTTGTCCAAGCTGCCTCCTCTGATCAAGCCCATGGAGCGCAGATAGTCAATCTGCGTTTTTTCGCAAAATGTGCGGCAGGAAGCGATTTCTGCGGCAAATAATTCCGGCGTGATAACGGCATCAAATACCTGATGACCAACAATCTTTGACGGAAATTCAATCTCAAAACGAACAGAGAATTTATCTGCCGGCTCAAGCAAGACATCATTACCTTTGTCATCTGTAAAACGCACCGACTTTAAAACTTTTAAATAACGGCGCGGCGCTGTTTGTTCAACGGTTCCGACCTGCCGTAAAGCGGTGAAGAAGACGGCGGCCGCACCGTCCATAATCGGCATCTCGGGGGCGGTCACCTCTACCAAAACATTGTCGATTTTCATAATCGACAGGGCCGCCATTAAATGTTCTATCGTTGAGATGGTATTACCGGCAGTATCGGCCAGACAGGTGCAGTTGCGCGTATCAACAACATTGGCGTACAGTGCTTTAACCATTTCGGCTCCTGCGACATCGATACGCCTGAACATTACGCCGGTATCGGCAGCGGCCGGTTTTAAGGTAAGCACCGACGCCGCGCCGGAGTGCAGACCGACACCTGTAAAAGTTATCTGTTGGGCTATGGTGTGTTGCATTGGTCAACCTTTTTGCAATAAACATCAGACAAGGCAGCCTGTAAGCCGGGTTCTGTAATTCGGGCAAGCCCGAACCGACAGCCATTCATCTGGGCCGGCCGTTGCCGGACGGCTCATTGCGACCCACCTCTGGAGTGGAGGGAGAACGCCCCGTATCATCCGGTTTGCAATAAAATTGCACCTTGACGCCCCTAACTTGGTCTTGCATCGGGCAGGGTTTACCTAATGCCGGCGATGTTACCACCGCCGCGGTGAGCTCTTACCTCGCCTTTTCATCCTTACCGAACATATCGTCCGGCGGTTATTTTCTGCGGCACTTTCCCTTGGGTTTTCCCAGCCGGGCGTTACCCGGTGCCCCGTTCCCCTGATGCCCGGACTTTCCTCACCGCGGTCAAAGCCGCGGCGCGGCTGTCCGGCTGCCTTACCCGTCAGTTGTAGAGCATAAACAAATCCGCAAATGATTGCAAGAATTATATCCGTTTAATCTCAAAAAAAAAGAAACCGCTGCTTTTCTTTAAGCAACGGTTTCCAAATTTTAATTTAGAGAAACTGATAAACGCCGACCGGCACCTCCTCAAAGCGGACGCCCAGTTTCATCAGGACGACAATCTTTGAGAGATCGTACTTGCCGCTGGCTGCCGACATATCCCGAAAATCACTTATCGTCAGCGGTGTCCTTGGCAAAAAACGGCGGGTTATCCTGTGGCTGCCGAGGATTATTTCATTGCCGGAAAACACCTCATGCCGGATGGCATAGATATTGGTTTCATCGGTAATGTTTACCATCGGGCGCGGCAAAAACAGAAATCCGCCGCCGTAAGGCGCGCAGATGTTCTCCGCGGCTTTGACCCATTGTTGCGGCCTGCCGGACTTGGGGCGCCAGATGTTGCCGTCGGCCTCGTAGCCGTTTTCAAGCTGTTCTCTGGTCAGCTTAAACGGCTCGTCATAGTCAAGGCGTTTCAACAGCACTTCCCCCTGCCTCAGAAACGAACCTAAACCGGCCACCGGGGTTCCGACAACTTCGCTCAGGATGACCAGCGGCTCTATTTCTTCCGCTTCAACGTAGCCGAACAGCTCCTTGCAAGTCGGACCGTAAAACCCCAAAGACACAACGCGGTACGGCGTGCCGACCTCGTTAAACAGCACCTTGATGTCCTGACGCGTACCGTTTTTGTCAATAAATTCCACACCGTTTTCCGCAGGAGGCAACACGGACCGGCGGTTAATCATATAACCGCAGCCGGCTGCCTGAGCTTTGGCCGCAATCAGGCTTTCGTTTTCCTCGGCGGCAACAATATAGTAATTGCCTGCGCCGTCGGAAAAAACTTTGTCGGGAAGCCATTGCGGAACGGCAACGGCTTTGGCATTGCTGATTGCCGCCATATTCTCGGCGCTGCCGTTCGGCCCCACCTCAATGTGCAGCACATAATTGCCGTCCGGCGGACAATCCGTTCCGGCTATACGACAAAACAATTTGCCGTCTTCGGCCATAAAAATCCGGCCAAAAGGTTTGCCTAACTCCGGCAATTTTTTAATATTATACATGGATTCATAATTTTGGAGCAAAGACTTCAACAAACACCACACCAGCTCCTATCGTGCGATGCTTACACATATTCTTAAATTAACAGGAGCAACATAGCATAATTTTCTTACCGACGCAAGATATAAACAAGTCAAAAATTTGTTTTAGAATTTTTTTCATATTTTTTGACTTTTGGCAAAGTCTTCTAGATTACGGATAACAGCATGTTTATATAAGAACATTCCAAGAACAGTTCATAAAAACGCTCAATTTTCCCATTGATTCCCATAAAATCCCATGTTATACCATAAACATAGTTTCAAGGATTGAGGATTCTAAAAAGTGCGCAAAACCTTTTTATTTATGGATACGGTGACCAATAAGGTCGATGCCAAGGGCCGGGTCTCGCTGCCGGCGGATTACCGTTCCATCGTTAAGGACTCTCAATCCGAAATCGTTTGCTACCGTAGTTTGACCGCCCCCTGTATTGAGGGCTGTCTGGAGGATCTGCTGGACAAGCTGGCCAGCGAAATGGAAAATTCGCTGGATTTCTTTTCTTCAACCCAAGACGAGCTGACCAACCTTGTGTTTGGCGATGCCAAGCGTTATCCGTTTGATTCAACCGGACGTATCATGTTGTCGGCAAAACTCTTAGAGCATGCCGGCATTACCGATACGGCGGTTTTTGTCGGCAAGGGTCGTAAATTTCAAATTTGGAATCCCGCCAACTGGAGCAAAGAAGAAGCGCGCATCCGCGCGGAAGTCTTAAAAAAACGTCCCTCTATTCGTCGGCCGGAGGATAACGCATGACCGCTGATTACCAAAAACATTTTCCGGTGATGTTAAAGGAGGTTTTGCAGGCTTTGTCCCCTAAAGACGGCGAGGTTTACGTCGATGCGACATTCGGCAACGGCGGTTATACGGAAGCCCTTTTGCAAAAAGCCGACTGCCGCGTTATTGCCTTGGACCGTGACCCGACCGTGTTGCCACGCGCGGAAGAACTCAAACAACTGTACGGAAAGCGTTTTGAATTTCGGGCGGGGCGATTCGGCGATTTTGATCATTTGATTCATGAAAATATTGACGGCGCGGTGTTTGATATCGGCGTTTCCTCCATGCAGTTGGATCAGGCGGAAAGGGGATTCTCTTTTGCCAAAGCTGCTCCTTTGGATATGCGGATGTCGCAAAACGGACCAACCGCCGCCGATTTGGTCAATACTCTGCCGGAAGAAGAACTGGCCAATATTTTGTTTAACTACGGCGAAGAAAAAAAATCACGCCAGATTGCCCGCAAAATCGTTGACGCCCGCAAAACAAAGCCGATTACCACGACTTTGGAGCTGGCGCATATTATTTATCAGGTCGTCAAGCGCTCGTTTCATCAGGCGATTGACCCTGCTACCCGCAGTTTTCAGGCCTTGCGGATTGCCGTTAATAATGAGCTTGATGAACTGCGTCAGGGTTTGGCAAAAGCCGCTTGTCGCCTAAATAAAAACGGCCGGCTGGTGGTGGTGGATTTCCACTCGCTGGAAGACCGCATTGTTAAAACCTTTTTTAAGAACAACTGTGATAAGGCGGTTCATGTTTCACGATACCGTCCGCAGCAAAACTCAACCGGAAACGCTCTTTTCGGCTTTGTATCCAAAGCGATTGTGCCGTCGGCTCAAGAACTTGAGTTCAACAACCGCTCGCGCTCGGCCAAAATGCGTTATGCCATAAAAAATTAGGAATATCCAGAAGGAGCCTTTGCCCATGAATATCAACCGTTTAACTCAAATTACTTTAAGTCTGGTCTTGATTGTTTTTACCATTGCGGCCTCAAATTATATGAAAAACTCGGTTTACCGACTTGAAAATGAGCTCAAAACCATTCATCGCGATATTCAGACGGATATTGAAACAATCCATGTGTTAAATGCCGAATGGTCAAAACTTAATAATCCGGCACGGCTGCGCGCCCTGGTGGCCGATCATATCAAACTCAACCCACTTAAGGCTGAACAAATTATTAACTATTCTGCGTTACCATTTAACTATGAATCGGGCGAATCGAGAAAACAAATCGCCCGCAGAAATATTGCCGATTATGCCCGCCATAACCGAAAATTAAAGAAGTTGGCCAATGCGGAAAGGTAGTGTTTTTTAGTAAAAAAGAAAAATAAAGCAGGAAGCTTATGAATAAAGGGCTTTGGTACAGAAAGAAAAAAAACAACAGTTTTTATCTGCCGGGAGAAGAAATTAATATCCGCCGTGAGGATATGTTTGCCAACTGGGACACCAAAACCGGCGGCTATACCGGAAAAAGCCGTATATTAATCGGTATATGCGCGGTGCTTTTTGCTTATCTGCTGGTGGCATTGCGATTATTTGATGCCTGTGTGCTGCCCAATCTGCGTGAAAACAACCGTGAAGACAGAGTCTTTGCTCAAAGGCAAACCATCCACCGCGCCGATATTACCGACCGTAACGGTGCCGTCATTGCAACTTCACTGCCGACAAGGGATCTGGATGCCAATGCCAAAAATATCCTGCGTCCGCGCGAAACCGCCCAAAAGCTGGTTGAGCTCTTTCCCGAACTCCGGTTCGATGCGGTCTATAATAAATTAAAACGGCGGCGCGGTACTTACACCATCAAGCGCAACCTGTCGCCGCACCAGCAGTCGGCCATTATTGCTCTGGGCAATCCCGGACTTGAGTTTCGTGCCAATGAAAAGCGTATTTACCCGCATCAGAATCTGATGTCTCACCTTGTGGGATCAACCGATATTGACAATAACGGCGTATCCGGCCTGGAAAAAGGATTGGACAACAGAATTATTCATTCACAAATTCCGGTTCGGCTTTCGGTTGATCTTGGTGTCCAAGACACCATCCGGCAGATTTTGATGCAAAATATGCAAAAATTTTCGGCCATTAATGCAACCTCCATTTTGCTTGATGTTAACAGCGGCGAGATTATTGCCATGGTATCGCTGCCGGATTATGACCCCAACAATATCACCCTGAAAGACAAAAATGCCTTATTTAACACGGCAACGGCGCGGGTTTATGAGCCAGGCTCGGTTTTAAAAATCTTTAATACCGCCATGTCTTTGGAAAGCGGCAAAGTCAGATTGTCGGAAAAATTTGATGCGACCGAACCGTTGAAACTCAAGTACAACACCATCTATGATTATCGCGGCGAAAATCGTTGGTTGTCGGTGGAAGAAGTGCTGGTTTATTCATCCAACATCGGGTCGGCCAGAATGGCTCTGCAATCGGGTTTTAGCGAACAATATAATTTTTTGAAAAAAATAAAATTTTTTGAACGTCTGGATTTAGAGCTGGTGGAAACAGCCAAGCCTCTGGTACCGCCGGAGCATAAGTGGCGGCAGTCGGATTCGACGGTGGCAACTATCGCCTACGGCTACGGTATTTCGGTTTCGCCTCTGCACCTTATCTCTGCTTATGCGGCCATGATCAACGGCGGCATTTACCATAATCCGACGGTTTTGCGCCGTACAAATACCGATAAAAACGGCTTTCGGGTTATTTCGGACAATACATCACAACAGATGCGCCGGCTTTTGCGCGCCGTGGTTACGGAAGGATCCGGCAAACGAGCCGATGTGTCCGGGTATGAAATCGGCGGCAAGACCGGAACCGCCAACAAACTCGGTAAAGACGGCAAATACCTGCATAAAAAGGTTCGCACAACTTTTATGGCGGCTTTTCCGATGTCAAATCCGCAATATGCCCTGCTGATTATGCTTGACGAACCCAAGGCCACCAAAGATACTTTCGGATTCGTGACTTCCGGCTGGAACGCCGTACCGACGGGAGCGGAGATTATATCGGCCGTTGCGCCGCAACTGGGTATTCCGGCAAATCATGACCTCGAAGATGAACGCCGGAATAAAATTATTGAGGCTTCGTTCGGCAGATGATTCGATTTGCCGAGTCGAATCTGCCGGCAGGGTACCGACTCGGAAATTGCCGCAAATTGGTTAATTTCTTGCTTAAATTACCTAAATTTTTGGACAGATTGCCAAATAATTTTTTTGTTAAGAATTTTATCCTCAAGCGTAAAAAATTTTTATGACAGTTTTTTAAATAGATAGTGCCAAATCTGTTTTTTGTTAACTAATTTTGGGTTGAGCTGTCGGGGGTAAAAGTTACAATGAAGCTCAAATTGACAGCTACAAATTATTGTTCCTTTTTACCATAATAAAAAAGTTGTGCATACTATATGTGGTATCTTTACTTTTTATTAAGACTATATATTGTATGTTTAATGTCAAATTTGGCATAGTGAGAGTCTAACCACCAAAATCGTTTAAGGAAGAAAAACAGGATATGTCAGAAGCAGAGAATAAAAAATCATCCGGCAGGAAAATCGGAATCGAAAAAGTTGTTAAACGTGACGGAACTTTGGCACCGTTTGACAGCGAAAAAATTTATAATGCCATCAACAAGGCCGGCAGCACAACCAAAGAGTTCGGCGAAGACGAGAGCCGGTTGTTGACCGCGCAGGTTTTAAAAGTGTTAAAACACAAATTTAGCGAGAATCTGCCGGAGATTGAGCAGATTCAGGATATTGTCGAGCAGGTTTTGATCTCTGCCAACTATTTTGCCACGGCCAAGGCTTATATTCTGTATCGTGACCAGCGCAACAGAGCTCGCCATGACCACAAGGTTATGGTTGACGTGGAAAGCTCAATTAACGAGTATTTGGAAAAGCTTGACTGGCGCATTAACGAGAATGCCAATCAGGGGTATTCCAACGGTGGTTTAATTTTGAATGTTGCCGGCAAAGTGACCGCCAATTATTGGCTGAGCCATGTTTATCCGGCCGCTATCGGCGAAGCACACCGTAACGGCGATATGCACATTCATGACCTGAGTATGCTGGCGGCTTATTGCGCCGGATGGTCGTTGAAGAACCTTTTGCACGAGGGTTTTAACGGTGTTCCGGGTAAGGCCGAAGCCGGTCCGGCCAAGCATTTGTCGGCGGCGGTCGGGCAGATGGTTAACTTTATGGGCACCTTGCAAAACGAATGGGCCGGCGCGCAGGCTTTTTCGTCGGTTGATACTTATCTGGCGCCTTATGTCCGCAAAGACAAGCTGACTTACAAGCAGGTCTACCAAAGCATGCAGGAACTGGTTTACAACCTTAACGTTCCGTCACGCTGGGGTTCTCAGACACCGTTTACCAATTTTACTTTTGACTGGGTGTGTCCTGAGGATTTGCGCGACACACATCCGATTATTGCCGGCGAGGAGCAGGAGTATACCTACGGCGACTTAAAAGAAGAAATGCACATGATCAACAAGGCCTATATGGAAGTTATGATGAAAGGCGATACCAAGGGCCGGCCGTTTACTTTCCCGATTCCGACTTATAACATGACGCCGGATTTTCCGTGGGAAGACGAGAATACCGAGCTTTTGTTTGAGATGACGGCCAAATACGGTTTGCCTTATTTTCAAAACTTTATCAATTCGGTTTTAAAACCGGGGCAGATTCGTTCAATGTGTTGCCGGCTGCAACTTGATTTGCGCGAACTTTTGGCGCGCGGCAACGGTTTGTTCGGCTCGGCCGAGCAAACGGGGTCTATCGGAGTCGTCACCTTTAACTGTGCACGTTTGGGCTATGTTTACAAAGGTAACGAGGCCGGTTTGTATGCCCGTTTGGATGAGCTGTTGGAGCTGGCCAAAACATCCCTTGAGATTAAACGCAAACTGATACAGCGGCTGATTGACGGCGGCTTGTTCCCTTACACCAAGCGTTATCTCGGCACTTTGCGCAATCATTTTTCAACCATTGGTGTCAACGGTATTAACGAAATGATCCGCAACTATACCAATGACGAGCACAATATTGCCGATCAGTGGGGGCAAGATTTTGCCATTAAATTCCTGGACTACATCCGTGACAAGCTGGTTAAGATTCAGGAAGAGACCGGCCATATGTACAATTTGGAGGCCACGCCTGCCGAAGGTGCCACAACCCGTTTTGCCCGCGAGGACAAAAAGCGTTTTGTGGATATTATTCAGGCCGGCCCGAAAGAAAATCCATTTTATACCAACTCGTCGCAGTTACCGGTTGGTTATACGGATGATCCGTTTGAGGCTTTGGATTTGCAGTCTACCCTGCAGACAAAATATACCGGCGGCACCGTTTTGCACCTGTATATGGGGCAGCGTATTTCCTCTGCCAAAGTTTGCCGCGACATTGTTAAACGTGTCCTGACGAACTACCGTTTGCCGTACATTACCATTACTCCTACTTTTTCCATTTGCCCGAAGCATGGATATATTTCAGGAGAACATAAGTACTGCCCGATCTGTGATGAGGAGTTGAGGGCAGCCAAGAGAGCCGCGGCGTCAAGAAAAGACGTTGCTTGAAATTTGGATTTATACTATAATAGAAAGATGGAGAAAAATAATGAATACTGTTAATTTTGAAGATATCAAACTTGCAGATGAAGAAAGACAGCCTTGCGAAGTATGGACCCGCGTTATGGGTTATCTGCGTCCGTACTCCGAATTTAACGTAGGCAAAAAGTCGGAATACCGCTCTCGCGTATGTTTTTCTGAGCTTAAGGCCATTGACGGCTGCGCCTGTCATTGCGAATGTGATGCAATGGATATTGCGGCGGAATAATCCATAACGGAAAATGTCTAAAATTGTTGTCGGCGGCGTTGAGAAATTCAGCGCCGTTGATTTTCCCGGGGTATTGTCGGCTGTTGTCTTTATGCAGGGCTGCCCGTGGCGTTGTCCTTTTTGCCATAACGCCTCCATTCGTCCGATTGTTGCGGAAACGGATTTTTCGTGGGAAAAATTTGTGGATTTTTTGAAAACACGGGTCGGCAAGTTGGATGCGGTAACTTTTTCCGGCGGCGAGCCCTTGGTGCAGGATTGCCTTGGGGATATAATGCGCGGGGTAAAGGAGCTTGGTTATAAAATCGGCCTGCACACCGGTGGCTACCGGCCGGAGCATTTGGCCAAAATCCTGCCTTTGGTCGATTGGGTGGGGCTGGATATCAAAGCGCCGTTTGAAGCCGCGCGTTATAAAGAGATTATCGGCGTTGATCATCTGGCTCGGGTGTTGCAGAGCCTTGATTTGCTGATAGAATCCGGCGTTGACTTTGAATGCCGCACCACCTGTGATCCGCGGTTTATCAGCGCGGATGATTTGTGGAAAATAGCCAAAGCGCTAAAAGCAAAAGGCGTCAAAAAATATTTTTTGCAAAAATACCGTCCGATTGAAACGGACAAAGCGACAACGGACGATGATTGCGAAAGACCTTTTGCCGATAAAGACCTGCTTGCTTATTTGCAGGCCAATTTCGAAAGTTTTGAGATTCGACGTTAAACCGACCGGCCGGTTGTATCCGGCCGGAAGATAATTTTAAACTTTCAAATATTTTCTTTTCAGTCAGGATATCATCTTTTTTCGTTACTGTTTTACTTTCAACAATCGGCCTCGGTCATTAAATTTAAAGCCGTTGTCGGCCAATGCCATCCGGCCGCGTTCATCAAAAGTATAGAAATAAATCAATTCACGTTCATTGATACGATTGGCATCAATAATGCCTTCGGGAATACCCCATAAAATTGAAATCGGCCAGGTAAGAAGATTAAGAGCCCCATAAAGGTAATGTTCACTTTGAGCCGCATTACCGGAAGCTAAATAAAAATTGCCGACTCCGGGCAATAGATTAAGTAGACCGGCAGTTGCGGGAGAAGCCGGAGCAGACCAGCCGCCGACAGGAGTGTCTACGGTAATACCCTGCATCTGTAGTTCTCGCAAAGTAGTTTTTTCTTGATATGTTAATGAAGTACAGGCAGAAAGCAGACAGCATCCAGCCAAAAGAAGTTTTTTAATCATTTCTAACGTCCTTTTCTTTCTATTATTATAAAAAAGAAAATCACCTTGATGAAAGGTGACTGGAAGCTAGAACCTACTTAAACGAAATAGTGCGGCATATTGACTGCACGCAGCTTATTTTGCCGCCTTCCAGTCAAGACTGTCAGGCATGCAAAATTTAACGTCATTACATTATTGACGCGTTTTCAGAGGGTTCTAGACCTCAGACAAGACATCACCTTGTCCGTTTCAAGAATGAATGACGACGTTGTAAAAGTCAATAAAAAAATAGCAGCAGATATAATATCGTTTATTGCCTATTGCGGTTCAAAAATCACCGATTCCGTCCGCAGCCGGCAGGTAATGGCGTTGTGTTATGCCGCATAAAAAAAGCCTCTCATAATCCGAGAGGCTTTTACCGTTATTCTTTCGGTTCGTCGGGATCCCGCAAGACATAACCGCGGCCCCAGACGGTTTCGATATAGTTTTTGCCGCCGGAGGCTTTTTCCAGTTTTTTACGCAATTTGCAAATAAACACGTCAATAATTTTGAGCTCCGGCTCATCAATGCCGCCGTACAGATGGTTTAAGAACTGGTCTTTATTGAGGGTTGAACCTTTGCGCAAAGACAGCAGCTCCATAATACCGTATTCTTTGCCGGTCAGGTGCAACGGTTTGCCACAGACGGTCACCGTCTGGGTGTCTAGGTTGACCTCAACATCGCCGGTATTGATGATTGACTCCGAATGCCCTTTGGAGCGACGAACAACGGCATAAATACGAGCCAGAAGTTCGCTCTTGTCAAACGGCTTGGTCAAATAGTCATCGGCACCATAGCCCAACCCCTTGACCTTTTTATCCGGCTCGCTCAAGCCAGACAAAATCAAAACCGGTGTTTTAACCTTTGAAGCGCGCAGGTTGCGCAAAACCTCGTAACCGTTCATATCCGGCAGCATTAAATCCAGAATGATAATATCGTAATCGTACAATTTGCCGATTTCCAACCCGTCCTCGCCCAAGTCGGTGGTATCAACAATCATGCCCTCTTTCTTGAGCATGGTTTCGATGCTTTGCGAGACGGCAAAATCATCTTCTACCAATAAAACACGCATCTCACAACTTCCTTTCCAAACATTTACCAACCCATGTTTATACTATATAGCGATAAAAAATAATTGTTTAGCCTTGTTAACAATTATTAACAATTTTTTATACTGCGGCGTTTCGTGTGTTGATAACCTTGATATTTATGGCAAAGAATAAAATATTATTATAATCTGTTATCAATTTTTGAAGAGGAATGAATGATTTGGGCGCTTTAACGGATAATATGCTGCAATCTCTGGCTAAGTTGGATGCCGCGGCTTATTACGGCCGGGTTAGCGGCGTGCAGGGATTGTTTGTTGAGGTCAGCGGCATTTTAAGCCCGCTGGCCATCGGTGATCGTTGCAATGTTATTAACAACCGCGGCAAGAGAGTCGCCTGCGAGATTGTCAGTTTCAAAGATGATAAAATCCTTTTGATGCCCTATGATTCTCTTGAAGGAATCGGTATCAACTGTTTGGTTGAGGTTTTGGATGCCAAGCCGGTTATTTATCCGCACCCGTCCTGGCTCGGTCGGATTGTCAATGCTTTTGGTGAGGCTATTGACGGCAAAGGCCCGTTGATTAAAGGGGCCAAACCTTACTTTATTAAGTCCTCCCCGCCGCCGGCACAATTCCGCGACCGGGTTAAAGGCAAGGTAGACCTTGGGATTAAAGCCGTTAATGCTTTTTTGACGATTTGCAAGGGACAGCGTATGGGAATTTTTGCCGGCTCGGGTGTCGGCAAATCGACCCTGATGTCGATGATGGCCCGGCATACCAACTCTGATATTTCGGTTATCGGGCTGATTGGCGAACGCGGCCGCGAAGCTAAGGAGTTTGTTGAAGACGTTTTGGGTGAAGAAGGCCTGCAAAAATCGGTTCTGGTGTTGGCAACCTCGGACGAAAGCCCGCTGTTGCGCCGGCAGGCGGCGTATGTCACCATGGCTATTGCCGAATATTTCAGGGACGAAAACAAAGATGTGCTTTGTATGATGGATTCGATAACCCGTTTTGCCATGGCCCAACGCGAAATTTCGCTTTCCGTCGGTGAACCGCCGGCATCTAAAGGCTATACACCGAGTGTGTTTTCCGAGCTGCCGCGGCTTTTGGAGCGCGCCGGACCGGGCGCCGGAACCGGCAGTATTACCGGATTGTTTACCGTGTTGGTTGACGGCGATGACCATAACGAACCGGTTGCCGATGCCGTACGTTCGATTTTGGACGGACATATCGTGCTTGACCGTGCCATTGCCGAACGCAACCGCTATCCGGCGATTAATATTCTGCGCTCGATTTCCCGAACCATGCCCGATTGCGATACACCGGAAGAAGCCGCGTTGGTGGCCAAAGCGCGAAAATATATTGCCGCCTATGAGGATATGGCCGAGCTTATCCGTCTGGGGGCTTATAAAAAGGGCTCAAACCGCGAAGTTGACGAGGCGATTTTTTATTACCCGATGCTGGAGGACTTTTTGGCTCAGGGCAAGCAGGAAAAATTTACTCTTGCACAATGCTACGAACTTTTAGCGGCTATTTTAGCCACTCCCTACATTCCGGAAGACTAGACGGAGATCTAGATGCGCAACTCGCTGCAAACTCTCGGTCGGATTAAAAAATTTGAGCTGGATGAGCTGCAACGCCGGCTGGCAACCGAACTGGAACAAGAAACCAGCCTGGAAAAACAGCGACGAAGCCTCATTGCCGATTATGAACAAGAAAAAGAGTTTGCCCAACAAAATCCGGGGATCGGCGATTTTGGCGCTTATACCGACTTGTACTTAAAACGCCGCCGTGTTTTGGAAGATAATCTTACGGAGGTACGGCAGCGGATTGAGGCACTGCGCGATAAAATGGCCGAAGTATATAAAGACCGAAAAACTTATGAGATTGTCGATGATAACCGCCAAAAGCGGCGCCGCAAAGAAATTGACGCCCGCGAACAAAAGATGCTTGATGAAATCGGTACCAGTGCTTATATCAAAAAACATCAGGAATAATCAGGGAGAGAACCGATGTTTGAGATGAAACCGCTACCGTTTGAATTGACGGCATTGGATCCTTATATGTCATCCAAAACACTGGAATTTCATTACGGCAAGCATTATAAGGGCTATGTTGACAAGCTTAATGAACTGATAAAAGATACCGCTTATGCCGGGATGCCGCTGGAAGCCGTCATCAGAGAAAGCTTCCGTCACCCCAAAGACCGGACAATTTATAACAACGCCGGACAGGTGTGGAATCATCAGTTTTTTTGGAACTCGCTTTCTGACCGTGGCGCAACCGAGCCTGAGCTCAAAATCATGAAACTGATTGAAACCAGCTTCGGGTCGTATGACGATTTCAAAACTGTCTTTAAGGCTAAAGCTCTGGCACAATTTGGCAGCGGTTGGTGTTGGGTCGTACAAAAAGACGGTCAAATCAACATCGCGACAACGGCCAATGCCGACAACCCCATATCCCTAGATCTCGGACAACCTTTGTTGTGTCTGGATGTGTGGGAACATGCCTATTATCTGGATTATCAGAACCGGCGGGCGGATTTTATTGATGCGTTTTTTGCATATATGATCAAATGGTAATTAAGCAAACCTTAAATATTTGCGTATAATATTCCTTATGGTGACCATAATGGGCCGTCAGGCCAAAGGTAAAAAAACGATGTCAGAATATACAACCGAAAAAGAATATTATATTGCCGAAGATGCCGCGGGAACCCTTTATATTTACCTTAAGGCTAAATCAAACCAGCCGCAAATGCCAAAAATTATTTACGACGGATTTGATCATGCGGTTTTTGTGCGTTCGGCCAACGAAAAAATCATTCTTGATTATATCAATCCGCAGGTTCGTGACAAACTGCGCAAAGCCAAAGAGGCCGTTATTGTTGAAACGGTTTTGGAAAATATTAAAGACGCCTATATCGCCGATATTAATATTGTCGAGAAGATTCCGCTTGATTGGGCGGATATCGGCCTGCAAACCTGGGAAGAAGCAGCGCTCAGAAAATGAAACCCGAATCAATCATTACAACACTGCCGTGAGGCCGAGGCTTTGAAGACTCTCTTTCATCAACTCTAAAAAACGGCGGCGGATGTTTGAACCCGCCGCTTTTTCGGATGTGCTGTTTAATTTGTCCTTGTAACGTCTTTGTTTGTTGCTGTTTCCGCTTTATCAGGATCCGGAGCCCCCTCATGTCCGTCACCCAGTGGTGGAGTTCCGGGGTTGCCGCCACCGCCACCGCCACCCGAAGGGGGCACATAGCCGTTGCCGTCATAAGTATACCCCGCACATGTCGCGCATTTGGTCGCTCCGTACGGACCGACACATTCTGTCGAAGTGCCGCACCTATAGCACGCACCATCGGTACCGCTGACACCGGCAGAGGTATATCCGTATTGACAATCACAATTAGGATTGCTGGCGGTAAAGTAACCCATGCTTGCACAAGTTGAAACAGTTGGCTCAGTTGTCGCCTCACCCTCACATGTGTAATAATGTCCGTCAAGATCACATTGTTTTGATGTTTGACCGAGTGGGCAGAAAGGCTTGGCGCTCTTATTATATTGGGTATATCCGGCCTCAATACATTGTTGCGCATA
>CASFJS010000017.1 GCA_949295085.1 uncultured Pseudomonadota bacterium | reverse complement strand
CGGCGTTGGCAAAACCGTCTGAAGAAGCGAGCCTCCCGGCGGCTTTTGGTTACTTTTGTCCGCACAAAAGTAACATGAGAAGCCATCCCCCGCCTTTGGCCAAGCAATAAAAACTGTCATCCTGAGCACCCTTTATCGTCATGTTGAGCGCTCCTTACTGTCATCCTGAGCGCAGCGAAGGATCTCTTTCTTACCGTCATGTTGAGCGCAAGCGAAACATCTCTTAGATTCTTCGGGACATTCGTCCCTCAGAATGACAGGTAGGTACGTCATCCTGAGCGAAGCGAAGGATCTCTTAGATTCTTCGTCGCTCTCGCTCCTCAGAATGACAGAAAAAGAAACGCTCCTCAGAATGACAGGAAAAGAAGAACTCCTCAGAATGACCCGAGAGAACCCCGTGTCGTCCGGCAACATAACGCCGCAAAGTTTTATTATTGCTTTTTTAACCAATTCATGATATACTGAATGAAAGTGTGGCAAATAAAGGAACGTTTATTTGCCACACTATTTTTAATCCTCAAAACTTCTTTTTTCCTGCCTCTTTATTCCTCTTTGTCTGTAGCAAACAATGGTTCGTTTTGCCGCAACAAAAGGAGGAAAAAAGCGATGAAAAAGTATTTATTACTGGCCGGGGTCGGCTTCTGTTGTGTCTCCGGCGCGGCTTTGGCGGCAATTGACTGCGCAACGCCGCCGTCTTGTGCAGACCTCGGCTATACCATGACCGCCGATGATTGCGACGGCAAAGACACGTTAAAATGTCCGTTTGACCAGACAAAGGCTTTCTGTGTTTCCACTCCTGCAACCACCGTCACCTGCACGGTTGGTGCGATTTTATATAATGACCTTAAATGTTATAATAAAAAACCTGATGGTAAAACCGCTATCGGCGTTGTCTTTGATACGCGCAAAAAACTGGCTATCAGCCTGGACAAAGGAAAAAATGGCATTCAATGGGGAAGTTATGGTACTGACATATCGTCTTTAACCAACTGTACAACTTCCAATTATACCACGTGTGCCACCAATGGCAAAGACAATACTCAGAAGATTGTTGCCGCTCAGGGAGAAAATGCCAGTCTGTCGGCAGGTTCATGCTACACCAGCACTTACGGCGGCTTATCCAAAGGCAGTTGGTTTTTGCCGAGCGCCAGTGAATTAAAAACATTGTATGACAATAAAACGGAAGTTAATGCCGCTATAAAAACGGCCGGAGACACAACTATTCTGAATGTCATTGACTGGTATTGGTCTTCCAACGAGAATAGTCGTGACAATATCTTGGCTCTGAACTTGTATGATGGCAATGTGTACAGCACCTCCATCAAGAACCACTCCTCTGGTTACGATTACGCCAGATGTGCGGTGGCTTATTATTAATTTTAAGACAGGCCTCTTCGGTATCAACGGATTCCGAAGAGGCCTTAACGAATTATCCCGTCGGCAAACGGCAAAAATTAATTTTTTTCCAGCAATTCCAAACGCTGTTGCAAATCATCGATTTTCAGTTTTATCTGAGCGGAGGCCGGATATTTACGTGCTTGTGCCAATTGTTTTTTAGCCGTGGGCAGGGCGCCTATTCGTAACGAATATTCGGCTGCGGCATAGTTGGCCGCCGCGGTATCACCGGCAATTCCGTAAGCCTTGGACAACAAAAGCCAGGCAAACCCGTTTGCCGAACGCCGCAAAGCCTGATTAAGGATGGCTGCTATTCGTCGGGCTTCCGACAGTGTCGGACTATCTTCAAGAGCGGCCTGCGCATAGTTGATCTGCATTAACGGAGCCTGAGGCAACAACTCAAGAACCTTGGCAAAGGTGTTTTTAGCCTCCTTAATGCGTCCGGTTTCCATTAAAATTTGTCCCTTAAGTTCATAAAAAAACGGATTCTCTTTTTCTTGCAGGAGCAGGGCATCCAGTATCTGCAGGGCATTTTCAAACCGCAATTGTTTCAAATAGGCAATAGCTCTGGCGTATTGTGCCGCAACATCCGTCCGATCCGGTGAATATTCACGAAAAGTTCGTTCCGGCGGCTGCAAAAAAGCCTTTAATTTGGCTTGAATGCGCAAAAAAGTTTCGTCTTCGGGGGATGTTTGCCGATAACTTGATTGTCCGACCGCCTTTTCAAAAAAAGCAATACGTTCGGTCGTAATCGGATGAGTCCGGAAATAAGGACTTTCCGCGCGTCCGCTGAGGGTATTATCCTGAGCAATTTTTTTCATAAAACGCAAAATACCCGCCGGCGATTGCCGGGTGGCGGCCAGCAGACCAACGGCTGCCTCGTCGGCCGAACGTTCTTCACTGGTGCGATAACCGGTATAATGATTAAGCAAAGAACTTTGGCTGCCGAGCATAACCGCCATGGCAACATCGCCGCGCCCGCTTAAAGCCGCACCGGTACCGGCCAACAAAGCAGAAATAAGAGAGACTCGGTTAATATCTTGCAATTGCAGTTTTTGTCTTAAAATATGTCCGCCCCGGATATGGCCGATTTCGTGAGCGACAACACCGGCAAGCTCATTGACGTCATCGGCTTTTGTCAATGTTCCGGTATGAATAAACAGGCGATTACCGTCGGCCACAAAAGCATTAAGCGAATTATCTTCGACAATAAAAACATTGCGGCGGTCAAATTTGAGTCCCGCCGCCCTAAACAAAGGAGCAATAATTCTGCCCAAAAATTGCTCGGTTTCTTCGTCCGAAATCAGGCGGATATCCGCCGCGGCGGCCTCAAATACCCCCAAAAACGACAGGGTCGCCGCAACAACAAACAAACCGACACGCCGGCCAAGCAGCCCGATTATCCTTTGATAAGCTTTTTCCACCAGGCAGATTTTCCTTTCTTTGCGGCTTCTTCCGCCGGTTTTTCTTCCGAAACGGGGGGAATATCCTCATGGCTGTTATAGAGGATAACGGCCTCCTGATGTTCTTTGGGCTGGATATTGGCCGGAGTTTTCCGGGTATTGTTGCCGCGTCCCCGCCGCCGATCAAACCGGCCGCGCCGGCCGCGCCGCGGCCGCATATTATTGTCCTCGGACATTGGTTCCGGCGAGCCCTTTTGAGCATTTTCCGCTGTTGCTTCCGATGACTGTCCGTCGCCATCTTCCGGCATTGCCGGCAGGGAGCTTCCCTTTTCATCAGGATCTTTTATCGCGGCTTTTGTCCGCTCGATTTTATAGTCGGAAACACACTTAACATCGTTGCTCGCACTGATGATAATATCCAAACGGTATTTCTGTTCAAGCTCGGTCAGGGCACGGCGTTTGCTGTTGAGCAAATAAATCGCCACATCCGTTGGCACGATGATGTTGATTCTTGATGAACGATTTTTAATGCCTTCTTCTTCAATCGAGCGCAAAATATAAGCTCCGGCCGATTCCAAAGTTCGGGTAATACCTTTGCCGTGGCAGTAAGGACATACCTGATAATTGCTTTCCCAAAAAGCCGAGTGCATCCGCTGTCTGGACAATTCCAGCAGGCCGAACATACTCATCTTGCCGATTTGGATGCGCGAGCGGTCCTTTTTCAAGGCCTCTTTCATCCGTTTTTCAATAGCATGATTATTGGCCGGCTCGTCCATATCAATAAAATCGATGACAACCAATCCGGCCAAATTGCGCAGTCTGAGTTGGCGCGCTATTTCATCACAGGCCTCCAGATTTGTTTTGAGGGCTGTTTCTTCCAAATCTTTTTCCTTGGTGGCACGTCCGGAGTTAACATCAATCGAAACCAGAGCTTCGGTCGGGTTAATAACCAAATAGCCGCCGGATTCAAGCTGAACGTTGGTCTCATGCAGCTTATCCAGCTGTCCTTCAACCTGAAAACGTTGAAACAGCGGAATATCGTTATGGCGGTAACTTTTGATTTTTTTAAGACTGTGCGGCGACAAAATACGGAAAAAGTCTTTGGCCGATTTGTAGGCATCCTCGCCGGCGACCAAAATTTCCGATACATCTTTGGTATAAATATCACGCAAAGCGCGTTTAATAAGGTTGCCTTCTTCATGAATGAGTTTGGGCGCTTTGTTCTGGAGGGCATCGATTCGGATCTGATTCCATGCCCGAATCAAATAGTTGTAGTCGCGGACGATATCCGTTTTGCTTTTTTCCTCCCCGGCGGTGCGCACAATAATCGACATATCCGGATTGAGCGGCAGCTCGCGAACAATACCTTTTAAGCGGCTGCGATCGGCGGCATTGGTAATTTTGCGTGAGACACCGCCGCTTTTAATCCGGTTTGGCATCAAAACGCAATAACGCCCCGCCAGCGACAAATAGGTTGTCAACGCCGCTCCCTTATTGCCGCGTTCTTCCTTAACCACCTGTACCAAAACGGTTTGTCCTTCCTGAATAACGTCTTGAATTTTATGGCGGTGGTATAATTTACGGGCTCTGATTAATTTTCTTTGTAACTCAAAGTCCAGATTTTCGTCAATGTCATCATTTTCGTCATCAACTTCATCATCGTCATCGGTTTCGGTGTTATCGTTGAATTTTTCGGTATCATACTCGTCGGAACGAAGAACATTATCCTCATCATCAGCTTCCTGAGATATACTTGCCTCCGTCAGGCCGGAATCTTCGGCTAAAACTTTAACTTCCTGCTCTTGATTATTGATTTCCCCTTTGGCTTCTTCGGCGGCCAACCGTTTGCGATATCTTTTCTTCAAGACCCGGCGTTTTGTTTTCTTTTTGCCGCCTTCGCCCTCAGCTTTGGCTTCCTCTTCGGCGATAAATTCTTCTTCACTGATACGAACAACCTCCGGCGCCGGTTGCTCGGCAGAGCTTTCGGCGGATGATGCGTTGTCGGTCACGGGCTCATCGGGCGCCTTTTCAACATCGGTTTCTGTTTTAGCGGCTTCTTCGGCGGCCGCCTGAGCTTCTTGCGCCTTTAAGGCTTCTTCACGGGCCTTGGCTTTTTCGGCGGCACGACGCTCCCGTTCAATCTCTTTTTCGCGGATAATACGTTTTTTGTTTTCGATGATTTCATCAACTTCTTTTTCAATCTCTGCAATTTCTTCGGGAGAAACATTGTAATAATCCGGATGAATCTCGCCAAAGGCCATAAATCCGTGGCGGTTTCCGCCATAATCAACAAAGCAGGCCTGCAAAGAAGGTTCAACCCGCATAATCTTGCCAAGATAGATATTCCCTTTTATTTGCTTTCGATTAGCGCTTTCAAACTCAACGTCTTCAAGCTTATTTCCGTTAACAACCACAACCCGTGTCTCTTCGGGCTGGGTTGCATCAATCAACATTCTTTTCGTCATCAAAATCTCCGTCAGGGCTTAAAAAGCCGTCTAAATTTAGTTCCCGTACCGAAGATTTAATCAAGATACACGCAAAAAACGCGCAATATTCACAAATCCGCTGCTCTACAAAGGCTGCGACTTATCCTCCGAAGGTGCGCGCCGTTTTTCGTTGTGTTGAAAAGCCGGTTTTCCGTTAATTAATTTTGGGCTTTTCAAAAAAAATCTCTTATTAAATCACTCGGCAAAATTCTTTTGTCTGCTTTCGGGACCGGCACCTGATCGTTATGAAAAAGCGCGGTACCAAAACCGGGTTTGTATGATAAAAACGTTCGCATTCAAAGTCACAATCCCGTTCCGATACAAGATGGCCTGCCGAAAACGACAACAGCATATACGCCTTTATTAAAAAACACAACAACATTTTTATCAAAGTACCGATATTTTTTTAAGACATTGTAAATAACTCTGACGTATACTGAAAAACAAGGGTAAAAGGATGAAAGATGTTCGGTTTGCGACAAGTTGTATGTAAAATTTGCAGATTTGTCACGGCGGTGGCGCTGTTTTCGATTCTGGCAAACAATGCTTGTGCCGGCAAAATTACCGGCCTGCGTATCGGCCAGGGCATAGGCAGTGTACGCATAGTTTTTGATGCGGATTCCAAATTCGATTATAAAGTGTTTACTTTAAGCGCGCCAAATCGTTTGGTGATTGACACGCAGGGCGTTGATGTGGCGCCTTCGGTCAGCCGCAACAAAGATAACAACGTGTTGGTTAAAAATGTGCGGGTCGGTGCAACCGGTGTAAACGGCGTGCGTATCGTTTTTGACCTGCAAAAACCGGTTTTGATAAAAAAAGCCTTTATGTTGGCGCCGCAAAGCAATTTCAACTGGCGCTTTGCAATCGATTTGGAAACCGCGTCCGAACGCGATTTTCTGGCTAAAGTCGGTAATGCACACGCCCTGACCAGCAATGACTATAATTCGGCCGATATGGCACAAAGCAAACAGCCCGTCACCACACCGAAAGCCGTTGCCAAAACCAGCAAACGCAAAATTATTGTTATTGATGCCGGCCATGGCGGCGTTGATCCGGGCGCCATAGGATACAGCGGAACTTACGAAAAAAACATCACCTTGTCGATGGCCAGGGAATTAAAAGAAATGCTGGATAAAAAGGGCAAATATACCGTCTATCTGACACGCAGCCGCGATGTCTTTATTCCGCTGCGCGAACGTGTTAAAATCTCGCGCAGCCACGATGCCGATTTGTTTATATCCGTTCATGCCGACAGCGCTCGCAACCGCAAAGCCGTGGGCTTGTCGGTCTATACTTTGTCCGAAACCGCCTCCGACAAAGAAGCCGCGGCTTTGGCGGAAAAAGAAAACAAAGCCGACATTGTCGCCGGACTTAATTTTGCCGAACATTCCAGAGAAGTCAGTGATATTTTGCTTAATCTGGCCCAGCGCGAGACCAACAATTCGTCGGCCGAGTTTGCCACGCTTTTGAGCCGTCAGATGTCAAAAGTAGCCAAAACGGTCAGCAACGCACATCGTTTTGCCGGTTTTGCCGTCCTAAAGGCTCCGGACGTTCCGTCGGTTTTGTTGGAATTGGGCTACTTGTCCAACCCCAAGGAGGAAAAACAGCTGCGTCAGAAATCCTACCGGCGCAAACTTGGTGAGGCCGCCGTTAAAGCAATTGATCAATATTTTCAAAATCCCAAGCATTAATATTTGACATAGAATGATTTTTTGACTAAAAGATTATCAAACCGAAATTTTTGCGGCCGGAGTCATAATGCTTAAGACTGTTTCGTCATTTATCAGCACCTGTTTCTTTTTTGCGGTGATAGCCTTTATACTGGTTATAACCTCGGTTTGGCAAATATCGCAGGAATTGCCGGAATACCGTCAGCTGGCAGAATACACTCCTGCCGTAACAACTCGCCTGTACGCCGGCGACGGTCAGGTGATGATGGAATATGCTTTCGAAAAAAGACTGTTCGTTCCCGAAGACAAGATTCCGGAACGGGTCAAACAAGCCTTTATTTCGGCCGAGGACAAAACTTTTTACCATCATTTCGGTATTGATCCGGTCGGCATTATGCGGGCTGTTTTGGTCAATATCAAAAACCTTGGCAGTGGCCGTCGTCCGACCGGCGCGTCGACCATTACACAACAGGTAGCCAAAAACTTCTTATTGTCTTCGGAGCTGTCATATAAACGCAAAATCAAAGAGGCGTTGCTGGCAATCAAAATTGAACAGTCTTTCAGCAAAGAGCACATTCTGGAACTTTACTTAAATGAAATTTATTTGGGTAACCGTTCCTACGGCGTTGCCGCGGCGGCCATGAACTATTTTAACAAAGCGCTTGATGAGCTTACTCTTGAGGAGGCTGCTTATCTGGCAGCTCTGCCCAAAGGGCCGAACAACTATAATCCAAAAACCAAATACGATGCCGCCGTTGCCCGCCGCAACTGGGTGATTGACCGGATGTGCGAGGACGGCTATGTCGGCGAAGACGAGGCGGCCGCCGCCAAAGCCAAACCGCTCAACGTCATATCGGCTCAAAATGAATTGGTTAAAGATGCCCAGTACTTCAGCGAAGATGTCCGCAGACTGGTTAAGAAAGAATATGGTGAGGATGCTCTTTATGAGGGCGGCTTATTGATCCGGACCACCCTAAATCCACGCCTGCAGGAAATAGCAACCAAAGCTTTTGACAAAGGGCTGGAAGATTACGATCGCCGTCACGGCTGGCGCGGAGCTCTGCAGAATATTCCTTTGGAAGATGGCTGGCAAGAGGCTTTCAAAAACATTAAAAAGCCGGACGGGGCTAAGGATATTTGGCTTTTAGCCATTGTCAAAGACGTGTCTGATACCAAAGCCGAAATCGAGTTGCAATCCGGCGAAAAAGGCGAAATCCCGTTAAACGTTTTGGCCTGGGCGCGTAAAAATTTGCGGAATCAATCTGTCGGCGGTCAGCCGCAAAAAGTATCCGATGTCTTAAAAAAAGGCGATGTCGTATTGGTCGAAAAAATTGCCAAGCAAGATGTTGAAAAGCATAAAATGGCGGCCGGCAGTTATTATCTGCGCCAATTGCCAAACGTTGAAGGTGCTCTGGTAGCCTTAGACCCGCATACCGGCAAAATTTTGGCTATGGTCGGAGGCTACTCTTTCCAAAAATCACAATACAATCGCGCAACACAAGCCAAACGCCAGACCGGTTCGGCATTTAAGCCGATAGTTTATCTGGCTGCGCTTGAAAATGGTTATGAACCGACGGATTTAATTTTGGATGCGCCGTTTGTTCTGGATCAGGGAGCCGGACAGCCGTTATGGAAACCGGCTAACTATTCCAAAAAGTTTTACGGCCTGATGACTTTGCGTCAGGGTATTGAAAAATCGCGCAATCTTATGACGGTTCGTTTGGCTCAGGATGTCGGCATGGACAAGATTGCCGAATATGCCAAAAAGATGGGCGTTAATGATAATTTGCCGCCGTTGTTGTCAATGTCTTTGGGCGCCAGTGAAACCAAGCTGATTAACATGGCATCGGCCTACGGTATCATAGTCAACGGCGGTAAAAAGGTTTCGCCGTACCTGATTGAGCGTATTCAGGATCGGGAGGGGCGGACGATTTATCGTCACGACACGCGTGATTGCGAGGGGTGTTCCGTCGCCAGATGGGAGGAACAGACAACACCGCAATTACCGGACAATCGCGAACAAATTATAGATCCGTTGAGCGCTTATCAGATGGTCAGCATTTTGGAGGGCGTCGTTCAACACGGTACCGGCGGACGGTTGCGCGCCGTCGGCAAACACCTTGCCGGCAAAACCGGAACCAGTAATGATACCAAGGATGCCTGGTTTGTCGGATTTTCGCCGGATTTGGTGGCCGCGGTTTATGTCGGCTTTGACGAGCCGCGCACCCTTGGGCGTTACGAAACCGGCGCGGCGGCGGCTTTGCCGATATTCCATGATTTTATGAGGGAGGCTCTTGACGGTCAGCCCGACGTTCCGTTCCGTATTCCGGGTGGTATTAAACTTGTGCGCATTAATCACGAAACCGGAAAACCGGCCACTCCGGCAGACAACAGCGTGATATGGGAAGCCCTAAAGCCGGAAGCGGCGCAACGCCGGACAATGCAAAAGGTTATCGGCGATGATCCGGCTGCCGAAACTCCGGAAGAAACCCCGGAAACACCGGTGATTACATACGAAGATAACAGTGATGACGAAATTCAGTTCGGAGGCGAATACTAGGAGGCAAAAAATTATGCGAGCCGATATCTATGAGTTAAACCAGTCAATCAGGCAATCCTTAACATTGCTGAGGAGGTCTCTTTGACTACGACAATGCCGTTTTGCGTTTATCGGAACTTGAGAGTCTGAAGGCTGACGCATCTTTGTGGGATCACCCGCAAAAGGCGCAAAAGCTGATGAGCGAAAAGAATATTTTGGAAGCGTCTTTAACCGGTTTTCGGCAGATGAGCCAAAATGCCGAGGATCTGGCTGAGCTGGCCGAATTGTCCGAAGCCGAAAATGATCAATCCGGACTTGATGAAATAGCGGCGCAACTGGCCGATTTGCAAAACAAGGTCAGGCATGCCGAGCTTGAGGCTTTGTTATCCGGCGAAGCCGATGCCAACGATGCCTTTTTGGAGGTCCACTCGGGATCGGGCGGCACCGAAGCCCAGGACTGGGCGGAGATGTTGCTTCGGATGTATTCACGCTGGGCCGAGGCGCATGGTTACAAGGTTGAATACATTGAAGAAACCGAGGGCGAAGTTGCCGGCATCAAATCGGCAACGCTCAAGATTTCCGGCCACAATGCCTACGGCTGGTTAAAATCCGAAACCGGCGTTCACCGGCTGGTGCGTATTTCACCTTTTGACAGCAATGCCCGACGCCACACCAGTTTTGCTTCCGTCGGTGTTTATCCGGTCATTGATGATACAATTGAAATCAATATTAACGAGGCGGATTGTCGGGTTGACACCTACCGTGCCTCCGGTGCCGGCGGCCAGCATATTAACAAAACGGATTCGGCCGTTCGTATCACCCATATTCCGACCGGTATCGTCGTACAATGCCAAAATCAGCGTTCGCAATTCCAAAATCGTGACGCCGCTTGGAAAATGCTGCGGGCGCGTTTATATGAAATGGAAATAAAAAAACGCGAGGCCAGGGCCGTAGAGCAGCGGGACAATCAGGGGGATAACGGTTGGGGCTATCAGATACGTTCTTACGTTTTGCAGCCCTACAAAATGGTCAAGGATCTGCGGACGGAGGTTGAAACATCAGATACCAGGGCGGTGCTTGACGGAGACATAGATTTGTTTTTATCGGCGGCTCTGGCGGACAAATTGGGAGAAGGGCATGCTTAAAAAGTCCGTAAAAATTATTTTATCCGCGGCCGTTTTAGGGTACATACTGTTTTGTCTGGCGGTCTATGTTTGTCCGCAATGGTTTTTTTATCACCCCGCGTCCGAGCGTTCTGATCCGGCGGCCGCCATCGCTTCCGGTTTTCCGGCGCAAGAAGTTGAATACCCGGCCGCAGACGGCACAAAACTATACGGGTGGTTTGTTAAGCCCGGAGCAAAACAACAAGTGGTTGTCTACTTTCACGGCAATGCCTATAACATAGAGGCTTTCTACCACAAACTGGTGCCTTTGGTTAAGGCCGGCTACGGAGCCTTTATCGGCGAATATCGCGGTTTTGGCGGTATTGAGGGCGATTTGCGGCAAGAGAACCTGGCCATGGATGCTCTGGCGGCGGTTGATTATCTGCATTCTTTGGGCTACCGCAACGCGGATTTAATACTTTACGGAATGTCAATGGGCAGCTACGCGGCCGTCCATACGGCTTTTGAGCAGAAAAACCAGCCGGTTGCCGCGCTTATTCTGGAAGTTCCGTTCGACAGTATTCTAAATGTTGTCAAACAGCGTATCTGGCCGCTGTTTCCGTTTGATTGGCTGGTTAAGGATAAATATGACAACACGGAGAATTTGGCGCGGTTGAACGTCCCGCTGCTGATGATGGCCGCAGCCAAGGACAAGACTGTTCCGGTTGAGCGGGCCAAAGAACTTTTCCGCGTGGCTAACGAACCGAAAGAGCTGATTATTTATCCCGATGCCGGCCATGCCGATTTGTATGATCATAACAACGACCGCGATATTTTAATCTGGTTGCAAAACAATGAAAAAATTAAGTAATCGGAGCTATACTTTGCGCAAAATTGCGGATTTCACCGGCGTTGTTTTGCTGGTGGGGTTGCTGTTGTTCATCTGGCAACTGTATCGTGGGTCTATCGGCCTGCCGTTTTTAAAACCATACATCATCCGGGCGCTTAACCATGAAGACACCAATTATGAGGTGACCTTGGACAGCGTTAATCTGGAGCTGGTTCGTTCGGTGCAGCCGCTCCGGATTATTGCCGGCAATGTTGTTTACAAAAAAGAAGGCAGCATAACCGTCAATGCCCCGAGGGTGGCCTTATCTTTCAGTATCAGGGCTTTATTGCACGGTATCATCGCGCCGAGTGTGATTGAGATTGATGAGCCCCAAATATTTATTTTCAGCCGTTACGGGGTCAAAGATGATAAAGACACCACCGAAATAGGGCGCCGCAAGCTTGAGTACTATTTTGACCGCGCCGCCGATTTTTGGGAACACTTCAACTCCGAGGACAACACCTATCCCGAAAGCTACATCAACACCATCAACATCACCCGTGCCGATGTCGAACTTCTGGAGGTAGACCTTGGCAAAAAGTGGCGTTTTAGCGATGTTAATTATTCTTTTGATCGTGGTTTTGGCAGCTTAAGTACCGAAATAAACGCCTTAATGCCTTTTGACGGCAACACGTCATCATTGGGGCTGTCGGCCGTATACAATTATTCCGACACGGCGGTTGATTTGCGTTTTTCTTTTTCGGATCTGATACCGGCCAATTTAATTGGGTTGTTAACGCCGGCCGAAGCTTCAAAAGATTTTTACAATATTCGGATTCCGCTGCATGGCAGCCTTGCCACGACATTTAATTTGCAAAACATTGCCGAATACAAGGATGACATTTTGCAAAACAGTGAAAAGATAGTGGATAAAATAGCCTTTGAACTCAACGGTGAAAAAGGCAAAATAAATTTTTCGGCAGACAAAAACTATGATTATGATGTTTCCGGTCTGATTTTAAATGGTGAGTTAAGCGGCAATCTTGATGATATTAAGATAACCGATGCCCGGTTGAATCTGGGGGCTCAGGAGGCCTCTTTAGGGCTGGATGTTAAGGGCTTGCAGGAATATTTGCGTCACGGTTCTCTTAAAGATTTGCAAATTCGCCTTTCGGCCAAAATTAACGAGCTTCCCACCAATGATTTAACCGAATACTGGCCCAGATATTTTGGTGAAGATGCCTGGAGCTGGTGCCGCGAAAGTTTATTTGACGGCGTTATTAAAAACGGCGATTTTTCCTTTGAATTCGGCTATGACAAAGCCGCCAAAGGCGTCATATTCAAGGGCTTGTCCGGTACGGCGGATATCCGCGGCGGCACGCTTCTGTATTTGAACGAAATGCCCAAAGTAACCGATATTGACGGCCGGGCAACGTTTAGCGAGCACAATATCCGCATAGACCTCGACAAAGCCAAATCGGACGATGTCGTGCTCAATCGCGGTTATGTCGATTTATATGATCTGGACAAATACGATAATTTTTTAAGGATGGAGCTTAATGCCGCCGGCTCCATCAGCGATGTTCTGCGGCTGATTGACCACCAACCGTTAAATTATCCGAGCCAGATGGGGCTTGATCCGGATTCTGTTAAAGGCAGTGCCGTTGCCGATTTAAAATTGGAGTTTGAGTTGCGCAACGATCTGGCTCCGGAAGATGTCAAGGTTAACGTTGATGCCGTTTTGCATAATGTTGCCATTAAAAACGTCATTAAAGATTACACCGTTGAGGCCAAAAGTCTCCGGCTGCTTTTGGACAACAGCCGGATGAATTTATCGGGTGTGGCCTCAATTGCCGGGCTGCCGATGAGTTTGTTGTGGGAAGAAAGTTTTGTTTCGGATGATTTTTTGCGCCGTTATCGGGTAAGCTTCAATTTTGATAAAGCGTTGCGCGATAAGCTGGGAATTGACATTGCGGCGCTTGACGCCCCTTATGTTAAGGGCTCAATACCGGCCAAGGCGATTATTACGGTTTATGCCGATGACAAGACGGTTGTTGATGTTCACGGCAATTTGCGCAACACGATTATCGATTACGGCTTTTTAGGCTTCAAAAAAGAAGCCGGTGTTGCCGGAGAAATTACCGCGGCAATAGATATCAAAGGCGACAAAGTCAGGTCGGTTCCGGCTTTTAGCCTGTCAAAGCCGGAATTTAAGGTCAATGGCAAAATAGCTCTGGATACCGCAAGCCGTATCTCGATAATAGACTTTAGCCATATCAAAGGGCCAAAGACCAATGCCAAAGCCCGAATAAAGTTTAATTATGACCCGTCCGAAAGCGTTGATATCATTATATCCGGTTCTTCTTATGATTTATCGGCCTTTTTTACGGAGGAGGAAGCCCCCCGCGACGATCAGACGGATAACGTTTCTCAAGCCTCGGCGCCGGAAGCGGATATGTGGGACAACATCCCCGATACCAAAATTAATATCGCGGTTGACAAACTGTGGACCAACGCCGGGGTTGCCGTCAGCAATTTTGCCGGAACGGCCGAAATATTAAACAAGACGGGCATTCATGATATGCACATTGTCGGCAACTTTCAATCCGGCCGCCGCAAATCAAAAAACATCTCCCGGCTAAAACTCGATTATGGTTCGCGGCCGAATGGTGAGTATTTGTTAAATATCGACAGCAACGATGCCGGATCAGCCCTAAAATTTTTGCACCTGTATGAGCATGTAGACGGCGGCAGCATTAATATCAGCGCCAGGCGCGGTGCGGACAAGGCTTTTGTCGGCCATATCAAAGCGCGTGATTTCAATTTGGTCAAGACCAACATTTTTGCCAAATTGCTGACTCTGGCTTCCCTAACCGGCATTGTTGATATGCTTTCCGGCGACGGCATAGCTTTTACGCATTTTGATGCGCCGTTCACTTATCGGGACGGGCGTCTGGTTTTGTCCGATGCAAAGGCTTTCGGCAATGTTATCGGCATATCCGGCAGCGGCGTGTATGATAATGAAAGAGGCGAGCTTGATTTCAGGGGAATGCTGGCGCCGGCATACGGTCTTAACAGTTTTTTGGGCAGGATTCCGCTTGTCGGCACCTTATTAAGCGGCAGCGACGGAACTGTTTTTGCGGTAAATTACCGGATAAGCGGCCCGGCAAATGATCCGGAGATTAATATCAATCCGTTGTCTGCCCTGAGCCCCAATTCGGTCAAAGAATTATGGCAAGACACTTTCGGCGCAACGGATAAGTAGTTGCGAGGCGGAAACACCGTTTCTTTAATGAAAAATATTTCATAAAAACTTCGGGTGACAATATCCTGCCGCTATCCGGAACGGCGGATTTATTATTGCTTTTTTAACCAATTAATGATATACTTAAATAAAAACGTGGCAATAAAAGAACTTTATTTGCGATGTGTAATCAAAAAGGAAAGGATACGGACATGACGGCGATATTTAAGAAATCGGCAGTTTTATTGCTTATCGGCATGACGCTGCCGTCCTTTGCCTGGGCCAAGGTAACCCCGATTGAGGATTATCAGGAGGCGCTTAAATCCTCGGAGGATGATCTGACGGGGCAACCCGATAGTTTGGCGTGCGTGGATTATGGCCTTTTAAGTACGGCGCCACCGGAATACAAATACGCCTGTAACAGCGGCGTTCACGTGGGGGTCGATGGATGTACGGATGACACCAGCACACGCTATAAGAGCTGTGAATGTGCGAAAGGATACGTCGCCGGAAGTTCATTTACAAAAAATACGGCGTTGGTTAATTACCCCCAGGCCTCGGTTTCCGATGGCGGCGGGGTTGTTTGTTATGAGAAATCGAAATTCTCCTGCAGAGACCCCTACAACGCAAGTACGAAGGAAGAAAAAGCCAAAATGGTTACATATAAAACGAAAAAACCGCATGACTGGCTCCCGACGGATTGTGTCACTGGCTATGACCTGAGTCCTCTGTGCCAGGAAAGTATCGGTGCTGCTAGTACGAATAATTGTATAAAGATAACCGATGATTATCAAGTAACCTTGAAAGGCTATAAGCAGATTTATTGTGCGACCGGTTGTTCAAGTGACGATACCTGTGCGGAAAGCACAAAAACGTGTATTGATATGACAAAACAAAAGCATGGATCGAAGACATGTTATAAAATAAACGGCTGTGCGACGAATTGTCTGGAAAAGGCGCCGGATAAACCTCCGTTTACGTCCGTACCACATACAAGCAAGGAGACAACGTGCTACGAGGTTACCGGATGTGACACGGCTAACAAATATACGTCTGCTCAGCCGAGTACAACATACTTTACGTCGGAGACAAAGACGGCCGGCGGCAAAACCTGCTACAAAGTTACCGGCTGTGCCACGGGTTATACAGAAGCCAGCAAGCCGTCTGAGGATATCTTTAGCGATGTTAAGGGGAGTAAAGATGAAACGACGAGTACGAGCTGTTATAAAGTGGGCGGCTGCAAAGAACCCTACACGGCGCAAAAAGAACCGAATGCGACATACTTTGTCTCCGATGGTGCTGCGTTCGGAAACACGAGTTGCTACAACGTTACCAAATGCGCGACGGGCTATGGCGATGTCAATGCCACTATCTTTACAAGAGATGGCGCCACCAATGGAAACTTCAAATGCTATAAGGCAACCGGCTGCGCCACGGGCTACGATAAAGTGGAAGAAATGCCGAGTACGGATTACTTTGCGGTTTCCGGTGGTG
The DNA here is from genome assembly GCA_949295085.1 of uncultured Pseudomonadota bacterium. GTDB lineage: Bacteria > Pseudomonadota > Alphaproteobacteria > RF32 > CAG-239 > CAZU01. Next base: position 43,028 of record CASFJS010000017.1, on the reverse strand, counting down.
AATCCGGCGGTTTCAAGTGCTATAAGGTTACCGCCTGCGCTAAGGACTATAGCGATGTCAGCGCGACCATCTTTACAAGAGAGGGTGCCACCTATGGAAGCTTCAAATGCTATAAGGCAACCGGCTGCGCCACGGGCTACGATGAAGTGGATGAAAAGCCGAGTACGTCATACTTTAAGGTCAGCGGCGATGAATCCGGCGGCTTCAAGTGTTTTAAGGTCAGCGGCTGCGCGGACGGTTATGGCGAGGTGAACGGTTCCATCTTTGAAAGAAAAGGTGCAACCTACGGAAGTTTCGCCTGTTACAAAGCAACCGGCTGTACAGGGGACTACTCAACAGAAAAGCCCGGCGCTGCTTATACATATGACGAAGAAAAGGATGAGGCGAGTGGTATAACCTGCTACAAGAAGAATGGTTGCGCCACGGGCTACCACGATGTCAACACCTGTTGGAGTGGTTGCTACGGCTGGTGGTTTAAATAAACCGACCTGTATCGTCCACAAAATATCCCGGAAATTTTTTCCGGGATATTTTTGTTGCCCCAACAACAGACACCAATCTGGTCGCAACGGCCGAAAATTCACTTAATAAGGCTGCTCGGGCGCACAAAACTCGGCATGGCCGGCTCGGCGGGCGCCCGCTCGGTCAGCTTTCCGGAATTAATGTTAAGGTTGGCGTGAATGCCTTTGGCAACATAGGCGCCGCTGTCCGGATCCAGCCGGTAGTAATATTTTTCAACCGCGGGTATCTTCTCATCCTTTCCCAGATACAAATAACCGCCCTGCGGCTGTTTTTCGCTGATTCGGCGCAAAATTTCATCCTGATATTCCGGAGAAAAATAACGTAGCACATTGCGACAAAAAACAATTTCAAATTTTGATTTGACAATGGCCTCTTCAAGCATGTTATAACGCCGGAAATCCACCATCTGCCGGATATCATCCCGGATATTCCATTGCTCGTTTTGATAATCAAAAAACTCCAGAATGGTGCGCGCATTAAGCCCCATCTGTATCTCAAAATTATTATAACTGCCGTGTTGGGCCTTGCTGATGGCCAGCGATGATAAATCAGACCCCAGAATATGAATATCCCAGTCGGCAAACATTTTGTGCGCACGGTTGATGGCAATACCGATGGAATAAGTCTCCTGGCCGGTTGAACAGCCAAGGCTCCATATATTTAGTTTTTTTGAAGCCCGGCATTTTTCTTTTAATACCGGCAACAACACATGTTGAAAACGGTAAAACACCTCAAAATCTCTGAAAAACGCCGTGTCGGAAAAGGCCATCGCCTCAACAACCTGAGCAATAAGAGGTCTTTTTCCCGTTTTAAGATCCAAGACAAGATCATCAACCGAATCATAACCTTTTTCGCGGATAAAATTGGATATTTTTTTATCAATGATAAAATATTGGGTTTCGTCAAATTCCCATCCGGCGTTTTCTTTAAGCAAATCAAGCAAAAATTCAAAATCAGCGCGTCTCATGGGCGTTGCACTCCCCGCATGATTTTGATAATTTTCAATTTTGAGGCAATAATATCTTCGTCAAACGGCCGCATGATAAAGTCGTCGGCCCCTCCGGCCAGAGCCTGTTTAATGATATCCGTATCTTTTAAATAAGAGCAAAACAAAAAAATCGGCTGGGTTATTTTGCGGTCCGACCGGATTTTATACAACGCGTCAATACCGTCAACCAAAGGCAAACTCCAATCGCTGATAATGATATCGGGCATACTTTGGCCGCATTGCTCGAGCAAATCCTCGCCGTCCTCGGCCTCACTCACCGTATAGCCGAAATTTTCCATAATTTTACCGAGCAGCATGCGCATCACTTTTGAATCATCGGCAATAAGACAACTGGGCATATAACATATTACTCCGCTGTAAGGCGCAAAAAGCCGCCCTCATTGTTAAGTTTCAAACGTTGCCCGTTTTCGGCCAGGGCATACAAAGGAGCCAGACCGGCATCGGGCGAGGGCATATTTCCCTCGGAAAAAAGGCGTATTTTTTCAACCTTATCGGCGGCAATTTTGACGTTTTCCGCAATCTCGGCCGCCAGACCGCCGGCGGTTTCAAAAATACGCAATTGCCCGCCGCGGATCAACAAATCCGCCATAATCATAAGCATTTGCAGGGCTTTTCGGTATTTTCCCGGAGTATTGACCTCAAACCGCAATTCAACCGGGTAATCTTTATTGCCGAGGCAGCTCAGATAATCCTGCGCCGTTTTCATAACAATATCGGTATTTTCAAGATTGGCGTTATCCAAACCGAAAGCCATACGAAAAAACTTCATCCTCGCCGCCAAAGTTTGCGAGCTATGCTTCAAAATCGCCTTGATATCATCCAAAAAATCCAGATCACCTTCCTCCAAAAGCTCTGCGGCGTTGGCAACCGCGCCGATATTTCCGGCCAGATCATGGCTGATCCGTGTGCAAACAAGCTCTGTCACTAAATCTCTTGTCATTTGTTCCGTTTCCCAATAAATAACACCTAAACCCCCGGCATAATATCAAAAATTATAAAAGTCGCTGTGAATAAAACGCTGATCTTCGCGTGACATTCGCGTATAATCAAGCTCGCGAAACATCGGATCCTCCAGCAACAAATAGCCGGTATCCGCTTTCAGATAAGGTTTATCTCCGCCCAATCCCCAGGTGACGGTTGTTTTATTATCCGGCTGGCCGTATTTCTGGTTGATTTTTTTCCAAAAATCATAAACCTTAATATTGCGGATATAAATAGCCTTGGGCGAATTTCCGGTAATGGTCGCAATCCTGGAGCGATAAACGATTTTATAAACCTTATTATCGGTAAAGTTGCTGGTAAAATAAACCTCTATTTCTTCCTTACTGTCAAACTTTGCATATTTAAGATATTCCATATATTCATAGCCGTCTTCTTTGGCTTTGTCGATAACGCAGGCCTCCAAACGCTCATACCCGACGACACCCTCGCGCCGGCAGGCTTCTTCATTGCGCCATTTGATAAAATTGGGAATTTGAAATCTGGCGTTGATTTTTCTAAATCCGCGTTTTTGCAGAGTCCTTTCGGCCTGATACAAATTCATCCGGAGCATCACGCCGGCAACATCAAAAACAGAGGCATTTGAACGGCCGTTCAAATCGTTGCCGCGGGCGCCCTGAATCATATCTTCCAAATGCTCCTCCTCATCCGCTTCATCATCAGCGGCGGCGGACTTATCGGCCGTCAGTAAAGACAGCGGGTTGGAGGAAGTGATTTTCTCAACCCAGGTTCCCTCCAGAGGACTGGACGTCTGCTTGGCGGCATCTTCTTTGAGTGTTTCGGTCAGACTTCTGTCTTCGCTAAAGGCATCCGCCGGCGGATTATTGGCAGAGGGAATATAGATGTCCTCAACTTCTTCATCTGCCGGCAGCGGCATTTCCTCAGGCAAAGATGTCTGCTGCGGCATTGTTTCGGATACGGCTTCCATAGAGGCGGGAGGCGGGAGTGATTCGTTTGTTTCAACATCCAAAGGCTCAATATCCGGCAGATTACCAAAAGTAAAATCTGTCGGCAGCTCAAAAGTTTCCGGATCTTCACTGGCATAAGCCGGACCGCAAAAACACAGCCAGATTGCCGGAAAAAAGCCAAAAAAACAAACCTTTTTCAAAAAATATCCTCCGTATCGGGCACCAGTATATTGTTTTTTATTTAGAATGGCAAATGTTATGCACGACTTATAAACGAAGTTTTTGTTTACTTTTACGATAAATCCGTTTATAAAATCCCAACATTGATATTTTTGATAAAGATTTTGCATAATGGGTGGAAAAATACATATTATCGGTGCCGGTCTGGCCGGAGCCGAGGCCGCATGGCAGTTAGCCGCGCGCGGAATAAAAGTGAGTATCCGCGAAATGCGCCCTTTGGTTATGACACCGGCTCATAAAACATCTAAAGCGGCCGAGCTTGTTTGCTCCAATTCATTGCGTTCGGATGATGCCGATACCAGCGCCGTCGGCTTGCTGCATCAGGAAATGCGTCGGGCCGGATCTTTGGTTTTGGCGGCCGCCGACGCGACAAGAGTTCCCGCCGGCGGGGCATTGGCCGTTGACAGGGAAGAATTTTCGCAATTTATTGATCAAAAACTGCGCGGCCACCCGTTGATTGATTTTGTAAGTGAAGAAGTCACCGAATTACCGCCGCCGGAACAGCCGGCAATCATTGCGGCCGGACCTTTGGCCTCCGAAAAACTGATCAATGCCGTTTTGGCGGCAACCGGCAGTTGCGGGCTCAATTTTTTTGACGCCATAGCGCCGGTCGTGTACAAAGACAGTATTGATTTTACCAAAGCCTGGTATCAATCGCGTTACGATAAAGGCGATAAGTTTGATTACATCAATTGTCCGTTGACCGAAGATGAATATTATGCCTTTGTGGAGGCTCTTCTGAATGCCGACAAAATGGTTTTTCGCGAATTTGAAAAGGGCTCTTATTTTGACGGCTGCCTGCCGGTTGAGGTGATGGCCGAGCGCGGGCGGGATACGTTGCTTTTCGGGCCGATGAAACCGGTGGGGCTGACCAACCCGCATACCCCCGGACAAAAACCCTATGCCGTCGTGCAGCTGCGTCAGGACAACAAAGAAGACACTTTGCGCAATATGGTCGGATTTCAAACCAAGATGAAATACGGTGAGCAACAAAGGGTTTTTCGGCTGATACCCGGGCTCGAAAAGGCAAGTTTTGCCAGATTCGGCGGTATCCACCGTAATACTTTCATTAACAGTCCGTTGCTGCTGGATGATTTTTTGCGTTTGAAGACACAGCCTCATCTTTCCTTTGCCGGACAAATAACCGGTTGTGAGGGATATGTCGAAAGTGCCGCCGTCGGCTGGCTGGCCGGTTATTTTAAGGCTTGCGAGTTTGTGGGGCGCACGCCTGTTTTGCCGCCGCGGACAACAGCCTTTGGCGCGGTTTGGTCACACCTGCGCGATACGACCAATCCGCAAAACTATCAGCCGATGAATGTCAATTTCGGCCTTTTCCCGTCAATCCCCGGCACAATTACCGTTAACGGAAAATTTCGCAAGCTTAAAGGCGCCGAGCGCAAGCAGGCTTATTGTCGCCGGGCGCAAAATGACATAGCCCCGTGGCTTGAACAAACAAAGGCTTAAAGATACAATGAATCATCAAACGGTGGAAAACTCCCAATCTCTGATTATGCGTTTATGTGCAAAACGTTTTGCCGCATTGATAAATACATATAATCGTGGCGTCAGTATTGTGCGGGGCATAGCCGACGATCCGTCGTCTTCGACGGATGAAAAATTACGCCGGCTGGAAAATATCCGGCAGGCATTTTTGCACCCGCAAACAGACGATGATTATCCGGCGGCAAAAAAGCTTGGCAAAATGTTCGTTACCGAAAACCTCGATGCGTCGTTGTTTTTGGATGTTTTGAGGGGGTATGAACAAAATGCCGGCGCGCCGCATATCCGCATTTGGGAAGAACTTCTGGGGTATTGTCGTGCTTTGGCCGCGCCGGAAGGCAGACTGATTCTGGCATTGTATAACGAACGGGTGTCAGCCGTCTTGCCAATGGAACAATTGTGCATTGTTTGTTATCTGGTTGATTATCTGGGACGGATAAAAAAGGACGTAAGTCTGCAAAAAAGATGCCTTATTCCGGCAGATATTATGCAAAAATACGATGTTCGGCCCGGTGATTTCGGTCTGAATTACACAACACCGGGAGCCGATAAGATATTGCTTGAATTATGCGGCCGAATTGAAAAAATCTTAAAAGATGTCAATATGTTGCCCGGCCAGATTACAAATTTTACTTTAAGGTTGAAGATATGTGTTATTCTTTCTTTAACCAATTCCATGTTACAAAAATACAAAAGGATTGACTTTTTGCAAAATCCGCCATGCCTTAATATGGCAGATTGGCTCTGGGCTTTTGTGTTTGGCGGCCTCAGCGCCGTAAAACGCAAGCTTTTTGGACAAGGACATGTCTTATGAACAAACAGATAAAAAAGATTGTTAAAAAATCCGGTTTGTCTGTTTTTTGGGGGTTGTACATATTACCGACCAAAGAACGGCGGGCAATATATACACTCTATGCTTTTTGTCGCCATATCGATGATATTGTTTCCGGTTCGGCTCCGTTAACTCAAAAAATGGAATTGTTAAATGCCTGGCGTAAAGAACTGGACAATATCTATGACAAAAAAGTTCCGGAATCGGATATTGGACGCAATATTTACAAAAATTGCATGCGTTTTAATTTGCCCAAGCAGGATCTTATTGATCTGCTGAACGGTATATCCATGAATTTGCCGCGGCCTCTGCAGGCGCCGTCATTGCCGGAATTCGAGCGCTACTGTCAGGGTGTGGCCTGCGCACCGGGCAGTTTGTCTTTGCGCATTCTCGGTTGCAGGGATGAGACTTTGATTCGGGAATTATCAACCTCTTTGGGTATGGCCGTTCAAATGACCGAAATTTTACGCAATATCAGGGACGATGCCGTCGCCGGAAGACTCTATATTCCGCGAGAGCTTTTACAAAAAGCCGGCATTATGTCAACGGATCCGATGACGGTCGTCGTGGATAACAATTTGGCAATTGCCCGCGAAGAATTGGGTCAAACGGTCGAAAAAAATTATAACCGGGCGTTTGAGCTTTTGACGGGGCTGGATAAAAAAACGGCACGCAACATCAGAGTAATAGCCTATATTTACAAGCGCTATTTTGATATGATGAAAAATCGTGGTTGGGAGGTTATTTCACCCAAACCGCGGCTGGGATGGCCGAGCAAAATATTTTTAATCTTAAAGGCTTTTGGCGGGAGATAAATTCTCGTGTTGCCGCAAAGGACATATCACATTATCGGTGGTGGAATAGCGGGTTTGGCTGCAGCCTGGTATCTGAAGCGGCATTACCCCGATGTTCGTTCCATTATATATGAAGCGGCAGAATATTTGGGCGGCAGGGCGTATTCCTATGATGACGCAGGCATGGAAATGCGTCTGGATAACGCCGTTCACATGATTATGGGGGCGGATTGTTTTATGGCCGGATTCGTTAAAAAAAACGAGTGGTGTTCGCGTGTTCCGTTTATCGATATGCGGGATAAGGAATTAAGTTTTTCGTATCATCGAAACTTGCGACAATTTTTTAAATTGTTATGTAACACGGAACCCCGGGAGATATCTCCGGCAATTTGCCGGACAATCATCCGGAACACTTTTCCGTGGAGCTCGCGGCAACGCCGTATGTGGTGTTCTGAGCAAAATTTAAGCCAAAGGGTTATTAACACACTGGCCGCCTATGCCGACGAGATACACCGGGAGACGCGTTTGCATAAAATAAAAGCGCAATTTGGCGTAGCGGCTCAGCTCGAATTTTCAAACGGTTGTGTGGATATTGCGGCCGGCGACAAAGTTATCATAGCCTTGGACAATTTTAATTGCAGCAAAGTTTTACCGGTCATTCCTCTTGAACATAATCAAATTGTCAATATAATATACCGCACGTCGCAGCGAATATTTTTGCCGGGCAAGATATCGCTTATCGGTGTTGCAAACGGTTTTACCGACAGAGTTTGTGTGAACGATAAGAGCTTGTCCGTAACGATTTTTAACGGATCTTCTCGGGATGAAAAATTACCGGAACAGGCTCTGAAGTCATGGCAGGAGGTTGATAAAATCAGAGGCGTTAATTCGGCTTTTATGCCGCCGTACAAAGCATTATGCTGCAAAAACGCCACTATTTGCCAAGACAAAGGCAATAATGAGCGCCGTCCGGATAATGCTTTGACAATATATCCGAACGTGTTTCTGGCCGGCGACTGGACGATGAAAAATTATCCTTGCCGCATGGAAACGGCCGTTAAATCGGCAATAAGAGCCGTCAAAACAGCGATAAAAACGATGTAATTAAAATAAACGGGGTAAAAATGAATTCACAAATAACCACTTTAACCAACGGATTAAGAATCATAACCTCAGAGCGCCCGCAATTGGAAACTGTTTCGTTAGGTGTCTGGGTAAGAACCGGATCGGCTTACGAAAATAAGAGCAATAACGGTATATCGCATTTTTTGGAACATATGTCTTTTAAGGGGACCAAGACGCGCACGGCTTTGCAGATTTCCGAGGAAATAGAAGATGTCGGCGGTCAGTCAAACGCCTACACTTCGCGAGAGTTTACCGCTTATTATGCCAAGATGATGAAAGAAAATGCCGAATTGGCCGTAGATGTTTTGACCGATTCGATACTAAATTCGACCTTTCCGGAAGAAGAATTAATTAAAGAGCGCGATGTCGTTATTCAGGAAATTAAGCAGACCATAGATACGCCGGACGATATCGTCTTTGATTATTTTCAAGCAACGGCTTTTCCGGATCAGGCTTTAGGCCGTTCGATCCTCGGTCCGGAAAAAACGGTTCGTTCATTCAATCGTCAAACATTGCTTGACTACATCAGCAGCAACTATGCCGCCGAAAATATGGTGCTTTGCGCGGTTGGCAACATCAAACATCAGGATTTTGTCGATATGGTCGCCAAACGGATGCAAAGTTTTCGCACTAAGACCAATTTTACCACCGAGGCACAAAATTATGGCGGCGGCTTTTTCTTAGAGCGTCGCCCGATAGAGCAGAGCCATCTGGTTTTAGGCTTTAAGGCTTGTCCTTATAAAAGCGAGCGCTACTATGATGTCGCCATCTTGTCGACAATTTTGGGCGGTGGTATGTCGTCACGCCTGTTTCAGGAAATTCGCGAAAAGCGTGGTCTGGTCTATTCGGTCTACAGCTTTACCGCCGCGCATACTCAGGAAGGAATATTTGGTATTTATGCCGGTACCGGCGCCAAAGATATTCCGGTTCTAATTCCGGTAGTTGTTGATGAGATCAAAAAAATCTGCAACGACTTAGTCAGCGATAAAGAGTTTTCGCGCGCCAAAATGCAGCTTAAGGCCAGCATTAAAATGGGACTCGAAAGTTCTTCGTCGACGGCCGAGGTTTTGGCCCGCCAAAATCTGATTTACGGTCGCAGTCTGAGCGTTGAGGAAGTTATTGCCAAAATCGACGCCGTAACCAAAGACGATATCAAAAATATCGCTGCAGGGATTTTTGCCTCCAATCCGACATATACATTATTGGGCGCTGTTGATAAATACACGGAATATGATGAGCTGCAAAAGCTTCTGGCATAAATAAAATCTTAAAGATTATCCGCTAACATAAAAACAATCGTAGGCGGTATTTTGCAGGAGTTTTTTAGCCATGTCACGCGCAGAAGATATTTTTCAAAAACTGGTTTATTTTGGTGAAGAGGCAATAGACGAGTTCATTGTCAACCGCCAGAGTGAAGAACTTTTTATCGACTTCAAACAAGCTGCTTCCGACGGCAAAAATTTCAATACCCTGCATCGTGACGATCGCAAGAATTTATCCAAGGCCATATCCGGTTTTGGCAATTCCGAAGGCGGCGTTGTCATTTGGGGCGTCGAGTGCTCGCGTGATGGCGAAATCGGCGATGTTGCCAAAGCCAAAGTCAAGGTCAAAAACGTACATCGGTTTTTAAGCTGGCTGGAAAATGCCATTTCCGGTTGCACGGTTCCAAGTCACAATAAAGTCCGCAACCACATCATCAGTGTTGATGAAAATGGAGATGGGTTTATTGCCACCTATATTCCCAAAAGCGATGTATCCCCTTTGATGACAACCGGCAATTCCACCATCTATATTCGTTCCGGCTCTAACAATGTTCCGGCGCCTTATGCCGTGATTGCCGGAATGTTCGGCCGCTATCCGCAGCCCAATATTGACCTCAAAGTTGCCAACAAGAAAATTGAGGCTTTGGAAAATCAGGATGAAGATATGCTCTACCCCAACAGCATTGACAATCCGCCGGAGCAATATGTAAAGGTCTCATTTGAAATCCAGGGCGCCAATATTTCAAATGTTATCGCCCGCGAGATGTTCTTGTCCGCCGAGGTGGTAAATGACGGTGGCGAATATAACAAAGTTCGTTTTTCCAACTATAACCAGATGGAGGTTATCGCCGGTATTGAGGGACAGTTAAACATTATTACGCGTCCGGAGCTTCGCCTGCCGCCGCGCGGTGCCATCAAGTTTTGCAATGTCGAGATTGTCTTGTCGCCGTTTATTGAGGACGATTTTCAGCTTGAAGGCGTTATCGGTGCCAATATGGCCATGCCGAAAGATTTTCGTATCTATATTCCCAAAAACAAGCTGCGCTCTTTTGTGGCCAAAGTTATTCGTGGCGAAGATGATTATAACATGATTATGAATGAGTTTTTCAATGACTATTTCCGCGGAGAATTCTAAGATGCCGGATGTCGAAATTTTTACCGACGGAGCTTGTTCCGGCAATCCCGGAGCAGGGGGCTGGGGCGCTATTTTACGCTACGGCGCGGCAGAAAAAGAACTTTGCGGCGGCGCGGCGGATACCACCAACAACCGTATGGAATTAACGGCGGTTATTGAGGCTTTGCGTGCCCTTAAAAAGCCTTGCCGGGTTAAGCTCTATACCGACAGCCGCTATGTTATGGACGGTGTGACTCAATGGTTGCCAAACTGGCAAAAAAACGGCTGGCGCACCGCCAATAAAAAATCGCCGGTTAAGAATATCGATTTGTGGCAGCTTCTCGAGTCGGAGCTTGAAAAACACCGGATACAATGGGTTTGGGTCAAAGGGCACAACGGCCATCCCGAGAATGAAAGATGTGACAAATTGGCAAGAGAACAGGCCAAGTTTATAACAAAAGGAGATACGCAATGATTATCAAAAACATATTTTGGGATGTTGACGGTGTTTTGGCCAATCTGAACTACGCTTATTTCAACTTTCTGACCCAACACCCCAAATATGCGCCGACTTATGGCAATATTAAATGGGAAGATTTGCCAAAGGTTTTGCCGATTAACCCGAAATATGGCGCTTTGGAGCTAAAAACCCATCCTGAACATGGCATCGAGATGGATTATGATTTTTGCCATTCGCCTGAGTTTTTCTGCAATCGTCCGCTTTATCCGCATGTTATCGAAACTCTAAAAGAGCTGCACCAAAAAGGCTACCGCCAGTTTACCATGTCGGCGACTTTTGATGTCGAAACCAAGAAAAAGTTTTTAAACAAGCTTCTGGCCGAGGTGACGGACTTTTTAACCATCGAGTGTGTCCAGCATGGCAAATTTATGCATGACACCGCCAAGGAAGATATGCTGCGCGCCTGCTATGACAAATACGGGCTGAAAGCCGAAGAAACCATCTTGGTTGATGATCGTATTTACAACCAGCAGGCGGCGATAAAGAGCGGCGCTCATCCGCTGCGTTACCGTTGCGAATTTACCACCGATATGCCCGAAGATATGCGCTGGATACCGGAAGTTTACAGCTTGGAAGAATTTAAGGACTGGCTTGATAAAAATACGACGATGGCATAATAAACATCCCTCTGCTCGGCAGAGGGATGTTTATCACAAAACAAAGCAAAAATCACTTAATCCATTTAAGAGCTTCTTCGTATTCTTCCGGTGTGTTGATATCGGCCGGCGCTTCTTGTACCAGTTTCATATTATCAATAATCTTGGCGCAGATGGTCATACCGTTTTCAAGTGCGCGCAGCTGCTCTAAAGATTCTCTTGCTTCCAAAACGCCAACCGGCAGCGAAACCATTTTTTTCAACGACGATGCCTTGAAAACATAAATACCGATATGATGATAAAAATCTTTGTTTTTGCATTTTTCGGGGTTACGGATATAAGGGGCGGCAGCACGGGTAAAATACAGGCAGCGCCCCTCGGTTTCACCGTCGCGCAGGCCCATGCAGATTTTAACCATACTTGGGTCGGCAACATCTTTATCGTTTTTGAAGATCATGCCGCAGGTGGCAATATCACAGTCAGTGCGTTGGACCATCTCAATCAGACCAAGATTAACTTTCGGATCAACATTGATACCGTCGCCTTGAAAATTGACAACGATATCATAGTTTGTGCCGTCCGGATCAATTTCTTTCAAGGCGGCGGCAATCCGGTCGGTGCCGCTGGGAAGGCCGGGGTCGGTTAAAATAGCTTTGGCACCGAATTTTTGTGCCTCGTCAACAATCACCTGATCACCGGCAGCAATAACAATATCTCCCGGAACAACGGCTTTAACATGTTCATAAACGTGGTGAATAAGTGTTTTGCCGTTGATATCCAAAAGCGGTTTGTTGGGCAGACGCGTTGATGCCATTCTGACGGGTATCATTGTAATAACTTTGGACATGATTCTTCCTTTTGCAAAATTAAAACCGTCTCTGCTTATAGCATATTTTTCAAAAAAATAAAATATTTTTTCGGGCGCAAATCGGCAAAAAACGTTTATAAACAAAATAATCGGACAAAAAATAAAAAAATAAAAAAAAATACTTGATTTAGACAAAAAAATAAGTTATTGTTAAGACAAAGTTAATAATTTAAGTGGTGTATCAAAATGCCGGTAATAACAAAAACTCCGGTTTGCCACGGAGTTGAGTATAATGATAAGGCAGCTTCACTCTCTTGTGTTTTTGACACAAAAGAAGAATACATCACCCACCTCATCAGAAATAAAGAGATAGAAAAAGACCCGCATCGTTATGACGATGGGTTGATACATTTGCGCGGCACTTTAAAGGTTGATGCCAGAGTTAAAAGAGGCCTGAACTGGAACGATGTTGTCGCGACCTCGGCGATTATCGAGCAGGGGATGATAAACCGCTATCAATATCTTCCCAAAACGATGAAAGGCGTCAAGACCACACTTGGCATACCGAGTTTGGAACTTTATATGCTGCACAATAATTTTGACACCGCCTGTCCGAACGGAGGCTATGCGGTCAGTGTCTTACGGATACCGGAGCAGGCGTCCCATCTCGATTTCTCAAGCGTCAGAGCCAAACTGACGCTTTTTTACGGCCAACGCATTGCCTTGTCGCACCTGCCGCAATCCGGCAATATTCTGGGGCTAAGTCCGCGCCATCTGGAAATTGATTGTCCCGATGCCTATCATGTTGCCAAACAAAAAGGCTGCGGAGCAGAGGTGTTGAATATACTCAAGCCGCGCAGTATTGTCGCCGCTTGTATTTATCGTCTGATTAATCGCAAATAAAAACCGCCGACAAATTTTCGGCGGTTGAGTTAATGTACAAAGTTACTATTTATATTCGGCGTCGCTGACCGGCTCCAGCCAGGTTGTCTGATTATTGGGCAGGTTGGTTTCAATGGATATATGCGTAAACCATGAATTGGGCGCCGCACCGTGCCAATGCTCAATATTCAAAGGAATCCGCACCACGTCACCCTTACGCAAGATACGTGTTTCCTTGCCGCGTTCCTGATAACGTCCTTCGCCGCCCAAAACCAGCAGAATCTGTCCGCCGGAATGTTTGTGCCAGTTGGTGCGCGCGCCAGGCTCAAAGGTAACGTTGGCGATAGACGAATTCCAGACCTCATCATTGGCACTTAAGCGCGTCAGATAAGTCTGTCCGGTAAAAAATTCACCGTAGGGATTGGGTTCGCCTTGTTCAAATATCGTGTCGATTTCGGCTTTTCTCATTTCTTGTGCTCCCGTGTTAAAACTGATTAAACTCAAAACCACCGCGGCTGTCAGCAATAGTTTTTTCATTTTGTTTTCTCCTTATTTGTACGACGCCTGATAAATGGCCACACAATCATCAAGGCTCAGCGGTGCCGGGTCAAAGTTAAACAATACCGCCATACAGTCTTTGGCATTTTCGGTCATGGTCTTGAATTCTTCCGGCATAATGCCGTAATCCGACATTTTGAGCTCACCGACGCCGCAATCATGCTGCAGTTTGTCCAAAGCTTTGATAAAATCCATCGGCTCCTTGGCATCCGTCATACCGAGAAAACGCGCCATATCGACAAAGCGCTCGCCGCGCACGCCGGCCTTAATCATGTGCGTGTAATAGGCTTTGGAAATCATAATCAGGCCGGCGCCGTGCGGCAGTTCCTGATGATAAGCCGAGAGGGCGTGTTCCAGCGAATGTTCGCTGGTGCAGCTGCCGACACACATCACATAGCCGGACATCGAGTTGGCAAAAGCCATGCCTTCGCGCGCCTCCATATCGCTGCCGTTGTTGATGGCGCGCGCCAGATATTTGCCGACATTTTCAATCGCCGCGCGGGCAAACATATCGCTCATCAGATTGGCGGTGTTGGCAATATAGGCTTCCGTCGAGTGGAAGAGGGCGTCAAATCCCTGATAAGCCGTCTGCTTGGCCGGCACGCTCGCCATCAAATCGGCATCAACGATTGACAAGACCGGAAACTCGCCGAAATAGGCGGTTTTTTCATTGGTTTCGGGGTTGGTGATAACCGCCCCGTTGTCAATCTCCGAGCCGGTTCCGGCGGTGGTCGAAATACAGACCAGCGGCAGGTCTTTATACTGTTTTTCTTTGGCCTTACCGGTGCCCCAGGGCATATAGTCCCACAAATCGCCGTCATTGACCGCCATGCAGGCAATCGCCTTGGCCGCATCCATCACGCTGCCGCCGCCGAGCGCCACAACAAAATCACAACCGTTGTCGCGGGCAACCTGGGCACCGGCCATTATCGTCGATTTCAACGGGTTGGGTTCTACCTTGTCAAACAAGGCGTGCTTAACACCGGCCTTATCAAGCTGCGACAACAAGCGGTCAAGATAACCGTTGGCGCGCGCCGATTTGCCGTTGGAAATTACCACCAAAGCCTTTTTGCCGGGCAGGGTGTGTTTATGCAGGTTGTCAAGCTCGCCGCGGCCGAAGAACACATTAACCGGAACGTAAAAATTAAAGCTCATTTTTTTCTCCTTTATTTTGTTGTGAAACCAAATGGATTAAAGTTATTTCCGACGGTGCCAGAAACCTCATCTGCGGGCCCCACTGGCCGGCGCCGCGCGAAACATAGAGTTTGGCCTTGTTGCCGATATCATACAACCCGGCCAGATATTTGTGCGACCATTGCACCAGAATATGAAACGGAAAAATTTGTCCGCCGTGGGTGTGGCCGGAAACCGCTAAGTCAAAATGATTGTCTTTGCCGAGGTTAATCGGCGTGTGTGATACCAAAATCTTAAATTGTTCGTCCTTGGCGTTGTGCAGTGCCACTTCCGGTTTGCACAACAAACCGACACGTTGCGATGTGCGATAATCAGGAATTCCGGCAATAAACAAGTCGCCAAGGTTCTGGCCGGCATTTTCAAGTGTCTTAAAACCGAGCCGCTGCATAGCAATCAGACTTTCGCGGTAACCGGCATAAAACTCATGGTTGCCGCTGGCAAAATAAACGCCTTCTTTGGCTTTAAGTTCTTTCAACAACTCAACCGTCGGCTTAATTCGCCGCATATCGTCATCAACAATGTCGCCCGCCAGAATAATAACATCCGGTTCAAGGGCATTAACACGCTCAACAATCTTGCGCACTTTGTCCGCATCAATCACACGGTGGATATGAATATCGCTTAACAGCACGATTTTGCGGTTGTTTTTGATTTTGTCAGAAGCCAGAGTGATTTCTTTAACTTCGGGCACTTTCACTCCGCAATAAAGCGCATAGCTTGTCATAACCAGCGCCGCTAAAATAAGTCCGAAGTGAAATTTGACGCAGACGGTTTTATCGGTCGGCATAACATTGAGCCATTTGAGCTTATAGCCGACAAACCACAGCGCATCGGCCATGAGCGTTAACAGCATTAAAATAAGACAACCGATAAAGAGAAAATACAGGCCGTAACGGTAGAGCGGATAAAGCGAGCCAAGATGCGGCTCAAACCGATAACTTGTTAGCGGCTGAGTGCAACCGATAATCAGCAGAACAAAAAACAGCGGCAGGCAAATCCACCAGCTTAATCCGGTTATTATTGCGTAGCGCACAAACAAATACATCGTAATCGTACAGCCGATCATTGAGGCCATAACGCTCCAGGATAGCATAAAATTTTCTCCTTTGTGTCAGTCGATTCTGTTTGACAGTATAAAACGTTGAGTTAACTTTAAGTCAAGCATTTTTTCACAATCTTAATTTAAAAATATTTTTGTCTAAAAATAACTTGTTTTTTGTCGCAAAATGTATTAAATTGCACCGGAATGCTATTTTGAATTTAATTATTAACAATACCGCAAATACGTAAAAAAGATATCGTTGCAAAAACTACGGCCGAAAGAGCGCTCCGCTATAAGCGCCGCCCGCAGAGATATACCAGGTATGTCCGGGACCAACATTAAGGCAGCCGTTTTTGCCGTAAAACATCTTTTCCAGGGATTTGCGGATATTAAAAACATAAACCTTTGCCGAGGCCGGAAACGGAGTAAGGTTAAGGAAAAATCCTATGGCAGATATAAAAAATATAGCCGAAAAGTTCAAAGTTATTATTTTTTCCGATATCAAACCGGAATACAAAGATTTGTGTGCGGAACTTATGGATAGCAACAAACGAGTCTTTGTATTGGCGAACACATCCGGTCTGGCGGAAGAAGTTGAAGAATCTTATTTTCGGCAGGGCATCAAAAAAGATGAGCATTATATGGAGTTGTTGACATCCGGAGAATATGCCGCCGAAATTATCCGCAGTGAACAACTGATGGTAACGGGGTATAAATTTTGGGTGTTTGGCACCGCCAATGAGCAAAATCCGGAGATTGGTTTTCCCTTGCTGTTTAGCAAGTCTATGTATTGGATGGTTGATACGCCGGAAAAAGCTGATTTCATCTATTGTGGTATGCCTCTGCTGGAAAGGCGGAAAACCGACGATATCTCGGAATTTATGCCCGAGCTTAAAAAACTCGCCCAGACAGGAAAGCCCATGGTTTGTGTGAATCCCAATATCTTGGGTTATAAAGCCGGCAAACTGTTTTTGGAACAGGGAGCCATTGCCGATGCCTATCATTTTTACGGTGGCAGGGTTATAGCTTACGGCAAACCGTATATCGGCATTTTTGAGCGCCTTATTCGGCGTTGTTGTCCAACCACTCAGAGACACAATATTCTGATGATAGGCGACAACATACAGACGGATATTGTCGGAGCCCGGTTGGCGGATATAAAATCCTGCTGGACCGTGAGTGGCCTGACGGCGGCTTTGCTTGACGACCAGGATAGCACATTGGAAGATTTCCTGGCCAAACAAAAAGTCCGTCCGGATTTTATTGTCGAATAAAAACGATCCTAAAAACAGCGTCAATGGTAAATTGGCGCTGTTTTTTTCATCAAACTATTTTGCAGTTTTCGGCAACTGTTTAATTTTAATTTTTTTGTTGACCAGTTCGGTCATCTTAACAGCATCATCAGGTTTGACAACATCATACAGCGGCAGCGAAAAAGCCGTAAATCCGCCGTTGTGCCGTTGCAGGAAGTTATATTTGTAATCAATTCCGTCTTTAGGTATTAGTACGATAATCCGGCATTTCCGCAACCCGCAACGGACAAGACGTTCTTCGGCGGCTTTAATATCTTTCCATGCCAAGGGTTGACAATGGTCAATCGTAATACTTTTGTTGTCAAATACGGCCAACCGATGTTTAACCACGTCGCGCCACCCCCAGGCCAACCACGAAAATAACGTAACCCCCCACAACACCTGCATCTGCGACCAATATAACAGGCAGGGGCAGACAATACTCCAGTAACCAAAAGTAACCAGCATGACGGAATTCAGGATAAACCATCCGCCGATTGGCTCAAAATGATAATAAAAGACCGTTTGTTTGCTCATTTTACAACTCGTTACTTTGTCAAGATAATATCAGTATACAGCTTAGAGTAAACTCGAAGTCAAGATTTTTTTGCTTGATTTTTATACCAAAGCCGCTATCCTAAAATTGTTCTTGGTGCTTGCAGGGCTTATAAGCAGAGAACATTAACCCGAGCCAGGTTGTTACAAAGGAAAGTCTTTTCTTTTTTATCTGCCGGCTCCTTGATAAAGGAGTTTTTTTATGTCTGATTTTAAATACCGACACGGTTTAACTGTTATGCGGGCACAGCCTTTTCATATTGGCCATGCCAAGCTGATTGACCGTATGTTGACGGACTGTGAAAGAGTAACCATTGTTTTAGGCTCAATACAGGAGCGGGGAACACCGCGCAATCCGTTCAATTACACCACGCGCAAAAAAATGATTCAAAACATTTATCGCTCCAGACCGGAATACGAACGATTAAGAATTATCGGCCTTTTTGATATCAATAATCCGGCAGAGTGGGGCGAATATGTTCTTGATTTTATCGGCGAAACTTTTCCATCATTGCCGCGGCCGGATGTCTACTACGCCGGCAGTTTGTACGATGCCCACTGGTTTAAAGAATATTTTGACCATATTGAACTGGTAGATCGTACCGATCCGTCGTTTCCGTTTGTCAGCGGTTCAATGATTCGCGATATGATAAAATTTGGCGACGAGCGTTGGAAGAATTATATCCATTCAGAAAACCGGCATATTGTGGAGGAATATTTCAATCACAAAAAAAGCTGTCTAAAATAAAGACGGAGAGAAAAATGTTTGTTCCGCAGCAATATCTCGGCAAAATCGTTAAGATAAAAACAGACCGCCCTTTGGGATCTGTCCACCCCAAACACGGTTTTGTTTATCCGGTTAATTACGGATATGTGCCCAATACCGTTTCTGACGATGGTGAAGAACTGGATGCTTATATCTTAGGGATAAACCATCCGGTATCGGAGTTTGAGGGAAAATGCATTGCCGTTATACACCGTTTGGATGATAACGATGACAAGCTTGTGATTGCCCCTAAGCACCTGTCTTTATCAGACGATGAAATTGAAAAACAAACCGAATTTCAGGAAAAATGGTTTCAACATCTTCTTGTTCATCCTCAGCCGGATATTTATCTGATGTGTGGCTTTCTGGGATTTGGCAAAACGACGCTGGCTAAAAAATTAGAATCAGAACTTCCGGCGGTTCGATTTACCCACGATGAAATCATGCTGCAAAAATACGGTCGCACACCGGACAATTTTGAACGCCGCTATCGGGAAGTAGATAATTTTATCCGTCGGGAAGCCGCCAAGGCCGTCAAATCAGGCCAAAATGTTATTTTGGATTATGGTTTTTGGAGCAGGGAAAAACGTACGGAATATTTTCAATGGGCAAAGAAATTGACGCCGAATATCCGGTTTTGTGCCGTGCTTTGCGATATGGATATTGCCAAAAAACGCACTTTGAAAAGGTCGCGTGACAATGCAGAAGAGCTTTTCATAGATGAAGATTGTTTTAATAAATTTTTGCAACAATATGAACCGATAAGTACGGACGAAGGCTACCCTGTCAGCTTTATCAAACATCTATCATCATTTGTCTGATATCCGCAGGGATAATCGGCAGTCAGATTGTTTGATAAGCAACCTCGTCACGCGAAAGTAAAGCTGCTGTGGTCAACCCCGTAACTGTCAACATTATTGCCGCCCAAAGTATACCCGGCGGCACCCCCCCCCTCCCGACGGATATATCAAGCCTCTGTCCGCCGCAACTGGAATGTCATAAAAAAATAACGGTTTCCGAACGAAATATCACTCTTTATTTAATGAACAAGTTTTAGTCCTGTCGTACCGATAATGATCAAACCTATAAATAAAATTTTTAAAAACAAAATATTTGCTCATCTATGATAAAATCAATCAAATTCAGTCACCCAATGAGAATTCTGACAGGCTTTAAAACACATTTCAATTTGTTCTTTGGTGTTTTTTTCTTCGGCAAGGCAGGGAAGCTCGTCAAGAGAAAAAAATCGGCTCCCGACGGTTTCCGTATTTTTTTGAAAACAGCCGCCTTTTACTTCGCACAGAATAAAAAATTTGCAGACATTATAAGCATAAGGCGGTTTATTATGTTTGTTTCTGTCGTGAACAGCCAAAATTTTGACAGCTTTGACATCCAGACCGGCTTCTTCTTTGACTTCTTTTTCCGTATTGGTCTTGATTGTCTGGTCAAAATCCACCCATCCGCCGGGCAAAGACCAACGTCCATCATTTTCCTTTACAAGCAAAATTTTATTATCTTCAAAAATAACGGCTCTTGTATCAAGTTTTGGAGTCTGAAAACCTTCTTCGCTACAAAATAGATTTTTGACTGTTTTAATGGGGAGTTCACTGTAACAACTCATAATTTCTGCGGATATTTCTCTTAATTTTTCAAAACGTTCTTTATCAAAAACGTCTTTGGTATATGTTAGTCCGTTTTGAGCAATTGATTGAATTTCTTTGGCCCAAGTCAGCCATTTTTCGGAAGATTTTTGCATTCTTTCCCCTTGGTTCATATTTATATTATTCGGATAGTAGCTCATCTTGTAAAGTATATCAATAAAAATTGATAATCAGTAACTTGTTTTCATGGCTTCCCTACTAGAATACAAATATATACTACATGTATACAGTTTTATATATTTTGTAAAGCACTATGGCAATGGCTTTTTCAACAATGGATAACAAGGCTGGTTGTCAACAAAGCCATGAGCAAAACCTTTTATGTTGTTATTCATATCTTTTAGGCTATCGGACCAAATACCAGACCAACCTCCATAAGCTTTCTTCTGTTCTTCGTTAAAATATTTTCGCGTTAGATCCGTAACTTCCTTTCCAACTCCGAGAGCTAATCCCGTCAGCCCCAAAGCAATACCGTCTTTTCCGGCAAAAAAGCCAATGAGCTACTTATCAGTAACGTCAATTTTGACACTTTATGATATGTATAAAGCATGCATAAAGGGGCGTTAAATGCCCCTTTATTTTAAATTTAAGAAGAGGTTAAAACCATTTAAACCAGCTTAAAACGCAGCTATGAAAACGGCGGATTTAAAGGCTTTTCGACAAACCCCACCTTTTAAAACTTAAACAAAACCTAGACTTTTAAACCGATGCAAAACCATTTTGCAACATTTGCAGAACCATTTTGCGCGCTACACTAACGAGACTCAAACTCTCTTAACTTATTGAAAAATAAAGGATTATCTCTAAACGAGTTCGGAAAATTCTCCCAAAACGCAATTTTCAAAAAACAAACATCCGAACTCGGTTAAGTTATTGATTTATAAAAGAAAAACGGCAGTTTCCATACCTGCCGCTTGCATTGGTGATCCCAGCGAGACTCGAACTCGCGTTACCGCCGTGAGAGGGCGATGTCCTAGACCGCTAGACGATGGGACCGTCAAAAATCACTCCTTTAATAATCTAATTTTTTCTAACTTGCAAGATATTTTTTTACCTGACCGCGAATTTTTGCCGCGATTAACAAATTTTAGCAATATTCCGTCCGCATTCTTTGCCGAAAACACGGCAGTATGGCGCCAGATAATCATCATAGGTTAATCCCGCATGGTTGCTCAAAATTTCCATCTCAACCCCGAACAACCTGACACCGAAATCAACTTCAATCATATCGTTGCGCAGATAAAAAGCCTTGCGGCAGCGTCGTTGCTCGGCATTATCGGCATTGACTTTGGTGCTTTCGATTTCCAGACAAAAGTTTTTATCTTGCCAACGCTGTTCTAATAGCTTAAGCGCCTGTGAACCGATACCGCCGCCGCGCTTTTCCGGTACGATGGCAAAATAAGCCAGTAATGCGGTTGTCGCCGTGGTAAAGACAATCGCCATACCGCAAAAAACGCCGCCGTCATCCTCCAGAGCCAAAATTTCCACCCCGTCCGCACGTTTGCTCAAAAACATCTCGAACGGCGCTCGTTGTTCGGCCGGAAAAGCCTCCGTATAAAGCTTCTCAATATCTTTGAGGCAGGAGGTCGTTTGGGCGTCAACAATTTTCATAAAACACTCCGTTTTCTGTTATCTCAACCTTACCATTTTAGCCGCACAATCCTTAATTTTCCGTTTCTAATCATAAACAACTGCAGATGTAATCATCCGTAAAAACATTTTTAAGCTTGACTTTTAATTAAAAAATCTTTATAAACCCAATAAATTTTCTAATTATGAGGTTTGAAAATTTACACACTCTGCGGAGTGCCGCCAGTCAGCGAGGGTTCGCACACTGGCGTGCAATAGTATGTAGGAACAGCTTTTTGAGGACAAAATGTTTGAAGCTCTGAGTAATAAACTGAGCGGCGTGTTTAACAAAATAACCTCGCGCGGCGTTCTGTCGGAAGACGACATCAATACCGCCATGCGCGAGATTCGCGTTGCGCTGCTGGAGGCGGATGTTTCGCTGCCGGTGGTTAAAGAGTTTATATCTCATGTCAAAGAACAGGCTTTGGGCGAAAAGGTCATCCGCTCGATTCAACCGGGGCAAATGGTTGTCAAGATCGTCCATGACGAACTTTTGCAACTGTTAGATTCCGGCAATGCCGGGCTTAACTTGAACGCGCCGGCGCCGGTTTGTTTGCTGATGGTTGGTCTCCAAGGTTCCGGTAAGACCACAACCGCGGCCAAACTGGCCAAGCGTCTGGCAACCAAACAGAAAAAGAAGGTTTTGCTGGTATCATTGGATATTTATCGTCCGGCGGCGCAGGAACAATTGGCGCAGCTGGCGGCACAAATCAACGGCACGGCTCTGCCGGTTGTCAAGGGCGAAAAACCGGCCGCGACAACCAAACGTGCGTTGGAATTTGCCAAAAAAGGCGGCTTTGATGTCGTTGTTTTGGACTCAGCCGGCCGGCTGCATATTGACCGCGAGTTGATGGATGAAGTTAAAGAGGTCAAACAGATTGCAGGGCCGACGGAAGTCTTACTGGTTGCTGATGCAATGATTGGTCAGGACGCCTGCACCGTGGCCAAAGAATTTAACGAACAGGTTGGTGTAACCGGTTTAATCCTGACCCGAATTGACGGTTCCTCGCGTGCCGGTGCGGCTTTGTCAATGAAAATGACTGCCGGCGTGCCGATAAAATTTTTGGGCACCGGCGAAAAGCTTGATGAAATAGAAGAATTTCATGCCGATCGTCTGGCCGGACGTATTTTAGGGCAGGGCGATGTTGTTTCGCTGGTTGAGCGCGCTATGGACAACGTCAATAAAGAAGACGCCGAAAAGCTGGCGCACAAGATGATGAAAGGATCGTTTAATCTGGAGGATATGTTATCCCAGCTTAAACAGATTCAAAAGATTGGCTCTTTAGGCGGCATTATGGGAATGTTGCCGGGGCTGTCAAAGTTTTCGTCGCAGATTGAGGCTGCCGGCGGCGATAAGCTGATTAAAAAACAAGAGGCCATTATTTTATCAATGACCTTAAAAGAAAGACGCAGCCCCGATATCATCAAGGCTTCGCGCAAGAAAAGAATTGCTGCCGGAGCCGGGGTGGAAGTTCATGAAGTGAACAAACTGCTCAAATCTTATGAGCAGATGTCCGCGATGATGAAGCAAATGGGCAAACTGGGCGGTATGTCAAAACTGCTTGGTTCGCCGTTATTAAAAAAATCTCCGTTCGGCGGGTTGCCGTTCGGGGGCATGGGTGGCAAGAGGCCTTTTTAGAGGTGTTTGCCGAATGTTAAATGATTAAAGAAAGGAAAATAAATGTCAGTACGTATCAGACTGTCCCGTGGTGGTTCTAAAAAACGTCCGTTTTACAAGGTTGTTGCCGCTGATCAGCGCGCACCGCGTGACGGCAGATTTATTGAAAGATTGGGTTCATACAACCCGATGCTGCCGAAAGACCACGCCGACAGATTTGTTATCAATGAAGAAAGAGTAAAATACTGGTTATCACAAGGTGCTCAGCCGACCGAAAGAATGGCCAAAATGCTTTCCGGTTTAGGTTTGGTCGCTGCGCCGGCTTTGCGCGATCAGCCGAAGAAGTCTGCCCCGAAGGCCAAGACTTTGGAGCGCATTAAGGAAAAAGAAGAAAAAGCCAAAGCCGCTGCTGAGGCTGCTGCCGCGGAGGCTGAAGCCAAAGCCGCTGCCGAAGCTCCGGCCGAAGAAGCTGCTCCGGCCGAAGAGGCTTCTGCCGAATAACCTATTAGTTGCTCAAGGGTTTTAGATAGTTATGACAGAAGATAGGGTTTGTTTGGGCGCGATTGTCGGCGTTCACGGCATCAGGGGTGAAGTTAAGGTCAAAAGTTTTTCCGACAACGAGAAAAACCTGACCCGCTATGGTGCTTTGAGCAACGAGCGGGGCGACAAGACATTCCGTCTCAAAATTGTCGGCCGTTCCAAAGAACTCCTCAGGGTAAAGATTGAGGGCGTTGATGACCGCAACACCGCCGAACCCCTTGTCGGAACAGGGCTTTATGTCAGCCGTGACAAATTGCCGTCCCTGGCGGAAGAAGAATTTTATCATACCGATTTGATTGGTTTGGAAGCCAGAGACAAAAGCGGCACTGTGGTTGGCAAAGTTAACGCGCTGTATAATTTCGGCGCCGGCGATTTGATTGAAATCAAAACACCGCAGGGTGCGTTGGAAATGTTGCCGTTTACCAAAACTTATGTTCCGGTCATAAATATCAAAGAACAGTTTATTATTGTTGAGATGATGCAGTTTGCCGCAGATGGCGAGGGTGCGGAGAATGAAGGTTAAAATCTTAACCATATTTCCCGAGCTTTTCCCCGGATTTTTGGGAACGTCGCTGACCGGCAAAGCTTTAGATGAAGGCAAATGGTCTTATGAGGCAGTCAATATCCGCGATTATGCTTTTGACAAGCATGGTTCGGTAGATGATACCCCCGCGGGCGGCGGCGCCGGCATGATAATGCGGCCGGATGTCCTTGGGGCGGCGCTTCAAGACTGTTATCACGGCGGCAGGTTGTTGAATATGTCGCCGCGCGGTGCGCCTTTAACTCAGGCCAAGGTTCACGAACTGGCGGCCGAACAAGAGCTGACGATTATCTGTTCCCGCTTTGAGGGAATAGACGAGCGGGTTCTGGAGGTTTTCGGCGCCGAGGATATATCAATCGGCGACTATGTCCTGACCGGTGGCGAACAAGCAGCCATGATTATGCTTGATGCCATAATCCGCTTGCTACCCGGGGTTTTGGGAAACGATGAATCTTTTGTTTCCGAAAGCTTTGAGGATGGTCTGCTGGAATATCCGCAGTACACCAAACCGGCCGAATGGCAGGGACGGCGCGTACCGGATGTTTTGCTCTCGGGACATCATCAAAAGATAGCCGACTGGCGTCATCTCCAATCGGAAATTGTAACCGAACAACGCAGGCCGGACCTGTGGAAAAAATATCTTGCATCTAAAAAGATTTAGGTGTAAAAGCTAACCAACCGTAATAAAAAAGGGTAAAACAATGAACATTATTGAAAATATTGAAAAAGAGCAGATGGCAAAGTTGCTCGAAGGTAAAAATCTTCCCGACTTTAAACCAGGCGATACTCTGAGAGTTCATACCAAGGTTAAGGAAGGCGACAGAGAACGTATTCAGGTTTATGAAGGCGTTTGCATCGCGCGCAAAAACGATGGTTTGAACTCGTCTTTCACTGTTCGCAAAATTTCTTTCGGCGAGGGTGTAGAGAGGGTCTTCCCGCTGTATTCGCCGAATGTTGCCAAGATTGAGGTTTCGCGTATCGGTAAGGTGCGTCGTGCCAAGTTATATTTCCTGCGTGCTTTGCGCGGCCGTTCGGCGCGTATTGCCGACGATTTGACGGCAACGGCCAAAGCCAAAGACGAAGAAGAAAGCAAAAGCGAATAATCTTTTTGCCAAAGATAAAAAAAGCGGGTTTACAACAAGCCCGCTTTTTTAATGCTAAGCCAGCCCGCCTTTGGCCAAGCAATAAAAACTGTCATGCCGCTGAACGAAGTGAGGCTCAGGCATATTCAACTGTTTTTAATATAAGCGGAAGATCCCTTAGCCTCAAGAGAAATGCCTCTTGAGGTGGGGTGACATGGTTTTAAAAATCGGAAGATCGCTGACCTCGCTTGCCTTTTCAGGCAAGCTCAGGCGATGACATTGTTAGGTGTATTTTTGTTCGGAGGAATGACAGTCTAAATGTTAATGTCATTCTGAGGAGTGTTTCTTTTACAGTCATCCTCGAGGCGCTCCTTTCTTTTACAGTCATCCTCGAGGCGCTTCAGCGCCGAAGGATCTAATCAAAAAAAACAACCATAGATTTAATTTTCCGTATAAGACAAAATAAAGTTGTTGATAAGTCGGCGGCCGTATTGACTTTGGTTCAAATTTTATTCTATGAATATAAGCGGGGAATAATTTTGTCCTCTTTTTAGAACAGAAAGGAATATCAAGGATGATAATAGGGGAAAAAACAGCATTCCGGCAACAGCTGGAAAAATTACAAAGAGCGGGCGAGGAAAAGAGGCTTAAAGCATTGCAGGCCAAATATCCGAACCCGGATAATATTGATTACGGCAATATGAGCCTACGCGACAAGTTGCAAACACGTTTTGATTTAGACGAGATGAACAATCTCTCAACCAAGCTCGGCGCACCGAGCGGTTTGACGGTCGGCAATGATAACGGCGCACCGGTTCAAGACTTAAGCCAACGCCTGTCCGGCAACGATACAGAGGCACAAAACAGCTTTTATGCCGCTCTCGGCAAACCGACGCCAAAGATCGCTCAGCCAATTGGAAATTGTTCAATGAGAGGCTTTGCCAATAAATTCAATGAATTAAAATATATGTCAGATGTTCCGCATACGATATCGACGGGAAATCAATTTGTGGATAAAAATATTGCCAAATACGGAGCGAAAATATTAAATAATTTTGTGAAAGATCCAAAAGCTAAATTTTTGATAAAAGGCATTAAAAAAGCTTATCCATATATTGAAGATGCTGGAGCAGGATTGGCTCGAATGCAAGCGGCATATGCTGAAACTTGCAAAAGAGGTAACAACGGATAATAAGATCAAGACAAAAGGAATGGATGAAATGAAACTATATTCAAAAGAAACATTATTATTCGGCGGATTATATGAGTTGTTGTCCATTCCTTTTGCTTATGCGGAAATTGACAATTTTAGCAGCATTTTATTGCTTTTTTTCGTTGTAGGCGTTCTATTGATTTTTGTTAACAAAACGCCGCGGTTTATAAAATATATTTTAGATAATTACCCAAAATCGGCGTATTATTGCAGCTCATTCGGCTGGCTTCCGTATTGCCGGATATTGACGATTATATTGTTGTTTTGTTGGGGTGTTGTGTTTACCCCTGACGATAATTTTTTTGATACGGCGGTTAAATTGGTTGATAATATTTTGTCTTTTGGGTTGCCCGCCAGCTTGTTGATTGCTTTTGCGTATTCAAAAACAATCAAATCCCCAAAAAGCAATAAATAGTTTTTTTACGAAAGCGGATTTAAACAGCAAAAAGGGGCGCAAATCAACCTAGCAAAACATCGGCCAGTGCCGCGGCATCAAGGCTCTTTTGCTCGCCGGAAGCCATATCCTTAAGGCTGTAAAGCTTGGTTTTGGCTTCTTCCTCGCCGATGATAACCAGATACGGCACGCCGATTTTGTTGGCATATTCCATTTTCTTTTTGAACTTGCATTGCCGATACATCACGTCGACCGCAATATTCTGCGCCCGCAATTTGGAGGCCAGCGCGACCGCCGCCTCGGTAAAGGCGGCATCTTGCGTGATAATCAGCGCTTTGTTGGGTGTCAGAGTCTTAATCGGCAGCAGGTTGTTGGCGCGCAACTGGTCAAACAGCCGCGTCAGTCCGATGGATATGCCGACGCCGGGGAATTTCTTGTCCGTAAACACCGAAGACAAATTATCATACCTTCCGCCGGAACAAACCGAACCGAACTGCGGATATTCGTCAAAAAAGGTCTCATAAACCGTGCCGGTATAATAATCCAGCCCGCGGGTAATGCTCAGGTCAATCTGGATGTTGGCTGCCGGCAGACCGAGATTTTGCGCTTGCGCCACAACGGTTTTGAGCTCCTCAAGCCCCTCGGCAAACAAGCCGTCGCCAATGTTAAAATCTTCAAGTTTTGCTATAATTTGTTCGTTTGTCCCGTTGATTTTGATAAATTCAAGCAGGCCGTCACGCGCCTTGTCCGCCAGTCCCAAATCAGCAAGCTCGGCCAAAAAAGCCTCCTCGGGGATTTTTTTGATTTTATCCACCAGCCGCAAGACATCAACCGTTTTGTCGGCAATGCCGAGATACTCCAAAAAGCCGCTCAAAAGTTTGCGGTTGTTGATATAGATTTTAAAAGCCGGCAGCTCCAGCTTGCTGAATACCGTGTAAATCACCGCCAGAACTTCCGCGTCATAAACAATATTCAGCTCATCGCGGTCGATAATGTCGATATCGCATTGATAAAATTCGCGGAACCGGCCTTTTTGCGGGCGTTCGCCGCGGTAGACCTTGCCGATTTGGTAGCGTTTGAACGGAAACGTCAGCTCATTGTTATAAAGCGCGATATATTTGGCCAGCGGCACCGTCAGGTCAAAACGCATGGCCAGATCGGTGTCGCCTTTTTTGAACGCGTAAATTTGCTTTTCCGTCTCGCCGCCGGATTTTGAGAGCAGAACTTCCGCCAGTTCCAACACCGGCGTATCAAGCGGCGCAAATCCGAATAATTCGTAGGTATGGGCAATGACGTCTTTCATGTGGTTGAACACAATTTGCTCCTGCGGCAAAAGTTCCATAAATCCTTGTAACGTGCGTGCGGTCATTACTCATATCTCCGTTAAAAATTGATCAGACAAGCCTAAAGTTAAAGCCATTTTGGTGTTTATGTCAAGCAACTTATGGCAAAACTTTAAGTTTTTTAAAACAAAAACTCCCCTTGGCCTTTCACAAGGCAGGGGAGAAAACAGATTATTTTTTTACATAGGCTTCAAACTGCGGTGCCTGAGCACTCAGCGGTCCAAAGAGCATGGCGGTATACTGCTCCTTGGTCAGGCCCTGTTTCTGAACCAATTTCAGAATAGCCTGATAGTTTTTGCTCTGCAGGAGCTTGATGACGTGCTCGCCATCATAAAAGCCCTCCGAGGCAAAAACCTCAGCCCATACAGAGCTTCCCAGCGACATATCCTGAACCCGGCCGCTGATGCGGTGCAGGCTCTTGAGCGTGCCGACAACATTGCCTTCCGGCTTGCGCTCAACCAGTGGCCGGAACCACTCAACCTGAGCATTCTCTTCGATAATATCAAAGAGCTTTGTCTTAAGCTCAGGTGCTACCTCATCGAACAACCGCTGCGGCAGAGCGCCTTCGTAAGCCAGCGCAATCAACGCCTGCTCTCTAAGAGCCTCGGGCAACTCGCGGAGTTCCGCCTCAGGTATCTGGTTGACGCATCCATGCGCGCAACAGAGCCTGAGGTTCCGCTCAAGCAGTCCGGCCAGGTCGTTAACCCGCAGCAATTTGAAAAACCGCGGGCAGGCAATGCCGGCCTTGATGAACTGCGATACCAGAGCAATGCCCTGGTTGGGCAGGGCGGCAATCTGCTGCGCCTTGTTAATGGCGTCCTTGCGGCCGTATTCCACCAGCCGGTTGGCCAGCTTCATCAGCCTTTCGGACTGGTAGCTTTGCTGCCAGTAGTCAACCATTTTGTCGGCGACCACCAGCGGATCAGCCTGAGTTGCCCAGAGTTCAAACTCCGGCAGTTCGACCAGCTGTTCGGCCGAAAGGTTGGGGCGATAAGCCTTATCTGCCATCAGCAGCGCCAGCCCCTCTTTGCCGCGCCACTGCAGTTCTTTAACCTGCGCGGAGCGGGCATCCCAGAGGAGGGTGTCCAACCGGCTGAGGATGTCAATCCTCTTGCCGGAGACGATAAGGGTAAACAAGAAGGTCTTAGCCTCCTCGTTCATCCGGCTCACCGTTTTTTCGGTGAAGCTGGCCGGCTGCTTCTGGAGCAGCTCGCGGATAAAACAGGATTGGCTGTTGCAAACCACTACCAGCTCTCTGTCTGAGAGCGTGTAGCTTTTGCAGGCCACGGCGCGCTCCTGTTCCTCTCTGTTTCCGGTGAGGAAAGCGGCCTGGAACTCCGTGCTGTTCTGGAGGTCGTCGATAAACAGCTCCCAGAGCCTGCCGTCTTTCAGGCATTGGATCCTTGTTTCCGGCCGCCAGAGGTGCTCAGCCATCCGGCGGAAATTCCGGTCCGGTGCCTTGCTGAGCAGCTTCATCTCTCTTTTGTGCGAGAGAAGAAAATATTCGGCGTACCGGTTATCCTTTCTGGTGTACTTGATAGCCCATGCCGAAAAAATTTTGACGACAGGGGAAACGGCGGAAACACATGTTTCCGAAAAAGTTTTGTGTGTCATAATAAAAAAAATTAAATTTGTAAAAATCTTGCACGCGTTTCGTACAAGAGCCTCAAAACAACCGCAACCGCTATTGTCAAACAACCCGGCATTTTCCCGCATAACGCAAAAAGAAGCCAAATTCCTTAACAATAATAGTTACAATCATCTTAAAACAGGAACAATATATCATTTTTGTCCAAATGTGTCAACATATAAACGGCGGATTTTTTGCAAAAAATTCTTGGTCTGGCCAAAAAAGATGTTATAAATAACCTGAGTTTGTTTTTTTTGAGATTGAACAGAAGATAAAAAATGCCCCAATATGCCCTTGTCGGATATCATAATGCGTTAGCCCAAAATTTGTTGGCGCTTTTGGCCTTGCGCGGTTTTGCCGCGAATGATGTTGCCGTTTTTGTCGACAAACCCGTCGGCCGGCCGAAGGTTTCTTTCGGCGATGACGAGCTGCCGGTTTTGCCCTTGGCGGATTTGCGCCCCGAGGACTTTGCCGCCGTGATATTCACCGCCGACGAGCGCGCCGCCGCGCATTATGCGCCAAAGGCTGCCGCCGCCGGTGCCAAAGTCATTAATGCGACGATGGCGCTTGAGGGTGAGGCCGATATTCCGATGATTGTCGGCGGGGTTAACGATGCGTCGCTTGCCGCCGCCCGCAAAGGCATTATCAATGTGCCGCAGCCGCCGGTGGTGCAGCTTTTGGGCGCTTTGGCCGGTCTGACGACCAAATACCGGATTAAAAGCATCCGCCTGACGGCTTTTATCGCCGCCGATACCGAGGGGCAGGACGGTATGAGCGAGCTTTATAACGCCACCCGCCGTATTTTGATGAACGACACCGTGACGACAGACAACGGCTTGTTTCATAAAACTCTGGCCTTTAATGTGATTCCGCAGGCCGGTTCGTTTATCGGCGAAGAGACTTTGGCCGAATGGCTGTATGATTCGCACGGCCGGCAGGTCTTGGGCGGCGATGTCAAAATCCACGCCAATTGTGCCGTTGTGCCGGCTTTTGTCGGGATTGGTCAATATGTCAATGTCGAAACTTTTGACGAGATTGACGCCGCCATAGCCCGTGAAGACATCAAAAAAGCCAAAGGCGTTCTGGTGGTCGACCGTCAGGAAGACGGCGGCTATGCCTCTTTGACCGACGCTCAGGGTGAGGGCAGCATTTTTGTCGGCCGCGTTCGTCAGGACATGACGGTCGATAACGGCATCAGCCTGTGGATTGCCGGCGATGCCGCGCGTATTGCCGCGCAAAATATTCTGGCTTTGGTAAAACAGTTTTTAAAAAAGGATAAGCAATGAAAAAATGGCTTGCGTTTTTATTTTTGGCGTTGTTCGGGCTGCCGCTGTGTCCGGCTGCGGCGTCGCCGCTGGATAACCTCGGCAACGGTTTGAGCTACAGCGAGGTTTCGGCGCGCTTAAACCGGATAGAAAAACTGACCACCGCCAAAAAACCGGATATCGACGCCATGGTCGCGGAGTTGTCTTATCTTAACGAAACCGCGGCAAAACTTGATTCCTGCCGCAAAGATGCCGACAACGAAATCAGCCGCACCGAAAAGAGGATAGAATCTTTGGGTGAGGTCAACGACAATCTGCCGGAAGCAAAAATTATCTCGCAAAAGCGCAAGGAGTACAACCGTGAGCTGGCCGATGAGCGAACGCGCTTGTCCGAGATTGAAATTTTAATCGCCAAGATTGATGAAATCAGCCTGCGGATATTTGATATCCGCAATCAGGCCTTATGGGGCAATCTGTTGGTATATGAGGGCGCTTTGGTTAATCCGGCAGTCTTTTTCAAAGCCGGCAGCGAGCTTTTTTCGTTTGGTATGGATATTGTCAAATCGCCGTTTGTCCGCTATGCCGAGTTGACGGCCGAGCAGAAAATTGACGTCCGCAACAATGTGATTTTGATGATTGTTGTTATTGCTTTCATCAGCTTTTTGGGGCTGTGGCTGCGGCGTTTTGTTATTCGCCGCTGGGGCTACCGTGTGGATATTGAGGCGCCGCGTCTGGGGCGCAAGATTATAGCCGCCTTTGCCGTGTGGTGCGCCTATGGCATTATCCCGACCGCCATCATCGGTTTCTGCCTGTACTGGATATTGGTTGCCGGTATCTTGAGCAGCGGCTTTTTCGGTGCGGTTTTGGTCGGTGCGTTGTATTATCTGCTCTATATTATCATCGGCCGCGCCACCTGCCGCGTGGTTTTTACGCCGTACAATGAAAAATGGCGGCTGATTAATATGCCCACCGACAAAGCCCGCCGGTTGACCCGCGCCATTTATCTGACCATTGCTCTGGTCGGCATTATGTCTTTTTTGCAGCATATCGTTGCGGTTGGCAAATACTCGTTTGACTTGTTGTCGTATCTGGTGGCCATATCATCGGTCATCAAGGCCTTTTGCGTGGTGCTGATTGCCCATATTTATTTTACTTCCGATCAGGCCGTTCCGGAAGAAGACGACACGGACGATACGGAAGAAGACGAAAGCGAAGGACAGGCTTTTCGTATCGGTATGCTGATAAGCTTTTTTGCTTTGGCAATTATTGTCTTGTCGGTTTTTGGCTATCCGCGTTTGGCGTCGTTTATCATCAACAACTCGATTCTCTCGGCGATTGTGATTGCCGTGTTCAGCATTTTGCGGCGGTTGATATACGATGTCGTTCAGCATGTTTTGCTGATGGGGCTTTGGGTCAGGACTTTCCGTGTCAGACGCCGCTTTTTGCGCAAGCTTGATTTTTGGTTCGGTATTATCGCCGAGCCGATATTGATTTTATTGTTGCTCGGCGCATTGCTTTTGTTGTGGGGCGTGCCGTTTGATGTGCTTAAGGGCGCGGTCTACAAGGCGGTTTCAGGCTTTATGATCGGCGGTATCGAAATCTCGTTAATTTCGGTTTTCTGGGGCATTGTGGTCTTTTTGCTCTGCTTATGGATTATCAAGTTCGTCCGCTACCGCATAGAGTTCCGCCTGCTGGAAAAAACCAACATCGACGCCGGCACCAAACATTCGCTGGCTTCGGGTTTTGCCTATATCGGCTATGTGCTGGCCGGTATCTTATCCATCGCCGTGATGGGCGGCAACTTAACCAACATCGCCCTGATCGCCGGCGCCTTGTCGGTTGGTGTCGGCTTGGGCTTGCAGGATATTGTCAACAACTTTATGTCGGGCATTGTTATGCTGTTTGAGCGTCCGGTCAAGGTCGGCGACTGGGTGGTTATCAATGGCGAGGAGGGCAAGGTTAAGCAGATTAATATCCGCTCGACCGAAATTGAAACCTTCAACCGCCACAGCGTGATTATTCCGAACTCGACCGTTCTTTCCAACTCGGTTACCAACTTAACGCATGAGGACAACTGGGTGCGTTATTCGGTTAAAGTCGGCGTTGCTTACGGCACCGATGTCGAAAAAGTTAAAAACATTTTGTTAGAATGCGCCGCTGCCCACCCGAAAGTATCCAAAAAAATGGCGCCGTACGTTCTGTTTCAGGACTTTGGCGAGAGCAGTCTGGATTTTGAGCTGCGTTTTTATGTTACCGATATCTGGAACGGCTGGACGGCGCCGAGCGATATTCGCTATATCATCAACCGCCGCTTTATTGAAGAGGGCATAGAAATTCCGTTCCGTCAGATGGTTATCCATCAGGGCTCGACCGTGGCGCAGGAAACCGAGGGACAATTCTA
This sequence comes from uncultured Pseudomonadota bacterium, assembly GCA_949295085.1. Classification (GTDB taxonomy): domain Bacteria; phylum Pseudomonadota; class Alphaproteobacteria; order RF32; family CAG-239; genus CAZU01. Next base: position 9,193 of record CASFJS010000017.1, on the reverse strand, counting down.
TGCCAAAAAAGGAGCAAAGAAGAAAAATGCTGGTTAAGGACTTGGTCGATAAAAACATTATTATCTGGGGGTTGGGCACCGAGGGTCGTGCCGTCAAAGATTATCTTGAAAAGCACCGGCTCGGCCGCAATATCTGGACCTATAACGATGACGACGGTATCGCGCGGCTCAATGAACTGGCTGCCCGAGCCGATGTTCTGGTGCGCTCTCCGGGGGTGAGCATTTATAAGCCGGAGTTTCTGCGCTTAAAGGAGCAGGGGCTTGCCATAACCTCCAGCACCAACCTGTTTTTGGCCGAGATGAAAGCCAACCACCCGCAGACCAAAGTTATCGGCATTACCGGCTCCAAGGGCAAATCAACCAGCGTCAGCATGATGTATCATATGATGCAAGGGCTGGGGTTGAAAGTAGCCCTCGGCGGCAACATCGGCAAAGCGCTGATAGAGCTGATTGACGAGGATAACGATTACGTTATCGGCGAATTTTCGAGTTATCAGGCGGCTGATCTGGAAAACTCGCCCGATGTGGTTATGTTTACCAATCTGTTTTCGGTGCATACCGACTGGCACGGCGGGCATGAGGGCTATTGCCGCGACAAAGTGCACCTGGCCGCCGGGGCCGGTATGGCGGTGGTTAACGCCGAAAACGCCGAGCTGATGCGCTATACGTCGGATTTGCCGCACCGTATGTTTTACCAAAAAGAGGAGGGCTTTCACGCCGCCGGCAAAGAGCTCTATTATCAAAACGAGCCGGTCTGCAACATCGACACGTTGAAAGTAAGCGGCAACCATAATATGACCAATCTGGCCGGCGTTATGACGGTTTTGGACTATCTGGGACTGGACTGGCGGCGGGCGTTGAGCTTTTTGCCGTCGTTTGAGCCGCTGCCGCACCGCCTGCAAAAAATCGGCCGCGTCGGCAATATCCTGTTCATCAATGACAGTATTTCCACCGCGCCGGAAGCGGCCATCGGCGGTATGCAGAGCTTTGACGATAACATGGCGATTATCTCCGGCGGAATTGAAAACAAACAGGACTATACCGACTACGCCAAATTCATCGAGGCCAACCCCAAGGTTAAGGTGGCGGTAACGCTGTTCCAATGCGGCCACCAGATTGCCGAAAGTATCAGAAAATATGTCCGCCGGCCGGATTTTAAATTGATTGAGGCCGAGAGCTTGCAAGAAGCCGTCAACGTCGCTTATAAAGAATTGCAAAAAGCCGGCGGCACGCTGGTTTTGTTCTCGCCGACGGCGCCGAGTTTCGGTTATTACAAAAACTTTATGGAGCGCGGCGAAGACTTTATTAATTGTGTTAAAACCCTTGCCGCCGGCATAAAATAAAAGACATATTCACCAATAACCGACAAGCGCCACATCGCCGTTTTAGATATTCATTTACTGTTTGAGCCAAAAAAAGCATTAGAAAACAGGGAAACGGCAATAAATTTTAAAGAGACCTCTTGACTTCTTGTTTCCTGTAGGATACAATCTTATATAAAGAAAGGACAAATATGTTTACGATTGTAAAAAACCGAACGCTTTGACAAATGGTTAGATAAATTAAAAGACCGGCACGCAAAAATACGTATACTTGACCGTATTAATGGCATGATAGGCGGAAATTTGGGAGATGTTAAACCCGTTGGTGAGGGTGTTTCGGAGGCGCGTATACACTATGGTCCCGGCTATCGCCTGTATTTTTGCCAGCAAGGTGATGTTGTCATTGTCCTGCTTTGCGGCGGCGACAAGTCCACCCAAAACAAGGATATTGAAAAAGCAAAGGAGTTAAAAAGATGTCTGAAATAACCGAAAATGATTGCAAATTAAGCAGATTTGATGTTGCGGATTATTTAACTTCTGAGGAGGATATTAAAGAATATCTTGAGCTCAGTTTGGAAAGCGAAGACCCTGAACATATCATAAGAGCAATCAACGACGTTGCCCGTGCTCGTGGCATGAACGAATTAGCTCAAAAAATGGGTGTCGGCCGCGCAAGTCTTTACAAATCCTTAAACGGAGATGTAAAACCCCGCTTTGAAACCATTTATAAGGCGCTGCACGCCCTTGGAGTCCGTCTTGCTATAAAAGAACTTAAAAACGAAACTTCTCAATAAGTATTTACGGGGGCAAAGTTCCAGTTCATGCAGCAGCTTATCAATCTCACGCCATGGAAAACAACCTTGCTGATATGCTGGCCAATGCCGGCCGGGCAAAGTTTCATGAAAGGTGAATTTGAAGCCTGAGTTTTATATTTACCGTGATTAATTTATATCAAAAATTAGGGGTAAATTTGATTTTTTGAGTAAAAAAATAAGGCTCTGCGATTTATCGTAAAGCCTTGGAAACTAAATGGTGCCGGTTAGTAGACTCGAACTACCGACCCACGCATTACGAATGCGTTGCTCTACCAACTGAGCTAAACCGGCATCCGGCAAGTTCGCCCTCCCTTTTATTATACTTTTTTTCTTTTGGCAAGTGTTTTTATAAAGTTGGTGATTTTTTTTGCGGCAATGAATTCTCTTGAAAAATTGTTTTAAAGTGCTAGTGTCATAAATAACAAAATATGATTATGAATTTATTGTCAGAACAACTTAAATTTAATTATTAACTCACAAAATCTTTTTTATATGGAAAAGACAACAGTCAACGAATGTGTGGCTCAGGGAGCTGCCGTTTGGCACGAAAATCAGCTTCATGAAAAGATTATGAAAGCACTGGAAACCGTGCGCGGATACTGGCAGGATTGTCAGTGTGACTACGGACACGGCAACTATTGGAAAGTACAGACACTGCCGACGGAAGAACTCAAACGGATAATGGATCGCGGCAATCACGAAGAGATTATGTATATGATCCGCCGTTATGGCGAGGCGACGCCGCCAAAACGTTTTACCGATGGTTGTGCCGCGTGTCATCACTCTCCGACAACCGATAATATCATACCGGAAGAAATTCAGGAAATGATAGCCATTCGCGGCAATCAGGCGGAAATAGACGCTTATCTGTCATACCACGGTTTTGGCGCCAAGGGGCAGGATGTTATTTTAACCCGCGGCGACCATAATGAGATTATTGCCTATCTTTCCCGTCATGGTTTGCAGCCGGCTCAGCAGCGCAGGTTGATAAGCCGCGGCAATCCGGACGAGATCCGGTCGCATATCAGCAGGCACGGTCTGGCGCCGGAGCTTCTGGATGAAATGTTTGCGCGGCTGAAAACCGGCGGCGATGTTTCCGAGTATTATGCTTTCATTACCCGTCACGAGCTTCCGGTTGCCCAGCAGATAAAAATGCTGCAGACGGTCAAAGAGCCGGAGTTTAAAGCTTATGTCGGGCGTTACGGTTTATGGGAAGATGCCCATACGGCATTGCTTGAAAACCGTTCGGAAGACGAATTGGTCTGCTATATTAACCGGCACCGCTATTTGAATCGTAATGCCGAACGACTGCTGGCACAAAAAGCTTCCAACCGGCTGAATATGGCGTATATTCGGGCGCGGGTCGGCCGGATTAATTCTTTCTGGCGAGAGCTGCTCGAGGTCAAACCTCTGGATTATGAAGCATTGTCCGCTTGTTTTCAAAAACTGGATTACCAGAGTGCGGAGTTTCCTGTCTGCGACGGGAACAAAGACAAAGAAGCGGCGGATATCCGACTGATGGAAGAGGGCAGTCATGATGAGGTCATGCAACGGATTAAGAACGATAAGCTGACGATAAAAGCCTTGGCATATCTGTTCTTCCGTGATAATCCGGAGGAGTTTGAGGCTTATCTTGATATCTGGCTGCCGCGACCGCAGACTGAAACAGAAGCCGAAAAGGTGTTGTCCGAACCTGCAGAAAAAAAGGAACCGGTATATCGCCAAAGTTCATCAACGGAGTCTTCCGGATATGAGCCCCAGAGTTACGAACTTTCGCCGATAGCTTACGGAACTTTCTTGTAAACAAAAAAGAAGCCCTGAAGTTACTCAGGGCTTCTTTTTCTATTTTGTGCCGCTGGAACCAAAACCGTTGCCGCCGCGCGCGGTGTCGGTCAGAGCCTCCGCCGGGCATACCTCCGGCTTATAGACCGGACAAACCACAATCTGCGCAATCCGCTCCAGCGGTTTAATCTCAACCGCATGGTCATTAAAATTCATGATATTGACTTTAATCTCGCCGCGGTAAGATACATCAACCGTGCCGAGCTGGGCGATAACGCCGTCTTTGGTCAGACCCGATCGCGGCCGGATTTGAATCTCGGCAGACCAGCCGTTTTCGACCGGATAATCCGTCAGTTCCAAACATATCCCCGCCGGAATGCAGGCAATGCTCTTTGCCGGAACAACAAACGATTCGTCAATTGCCGCGCGGATATCATAACCGCTGTCGCCGTCTTTGGAGGTAAGCGGCGGCAGGCTTGGGTTCAAGTACTTTACTTTTAGTTGCATAATATGCTCCGTTTTAATGATGTTAACCTTATATTAACCGGATATTACTAAACTGACAATACCAAACATAAACATACCAAAATATACTTTATTAGTATTTTGAAATATTTTGTGATTTGGCAACGACTAAAAATTGCAATAGTCTGTTGAACGTAGTCAGAAAACGGCTGCATTGTTAAATTTAACAAACAAGGAGACTTTTTATGAAATTTAGAACTATGTTGCTTGCTTCTGCGGCAGTTATGTTTACTTCTTCTGCTTTTGCTGCAGATATTACCAATCCGTTCTTCTTGCCGACACAGGGCAAATTCCTGTCCGACACCAAAGTTCAGTTTTCGCGTGAAAAAATGGAAGGCGAACATGGCGGCGCTGAAAAAGATTTGTATGCCCGTGAGCAGTTGGCTTTCGGTTTGACCGATAATTTGGCCGTATTTGGTGCTATCGGAAATACTTTCGACTATGATAAAGAAGAAAGACTGAACAACGATCATAACTTTGATTATGAATTGGGTGTTAAATACAACCACAACTTCGGCAAAGTTTTGACACAGGTTGGTGCTTCTTATTGGACATATGATCCGCAGAGCTTCTATGGTCAGGATAAAATGGATGACGAAACCAGCGAACGTTGGAGAAAGGGCGTTAATGCTCATGTAATGTTGGGCTATGAAATGGACTGCGGTTTCACACCGTACACCTCTTTCTCGGTTGATGCCGATATCGACAGAGACAACAACGAGCAGAGATATGCTTGGTTTGTCGGCGCTCACAAAGCTTGGAGCAAAGCTTCGGTTGATGGCGGTTTGCGTTATGAATTCGGTGACGAATATGATGGTGAGGGCGATGATCACAACGAGGATCTGTACCTCCAGTTGGCGGCTAACTACTTCGTAACCGACAACTTCACCGTTGGTATGTATGGTGACTACAACCTGTTGCCGGAAGACAAAGATGTTAAATACGACTACACGGTTGGTTTGAACGCCAAAGTATTGTTCTAAATTTCAGATTAATTCAGAATAATATTTGAATTAAGGGCACTCTTTTTAATTTGAAAAGAGTGCCTTTTTTCTTGCTTTATTGCCGCAAGCTTATATGATATCGGGGTAAGGAGATTTGCCGATGAAACCCGCCAAAACGTTAAGCCTTTTTCTGTTGTGCCATTTACTTGTCTGGTCAATTTTGCCGATATTTTTGCGCCCCAATCTGCCGATGGACAGCGCCGAGGCTCTGGTCTGGGGCTTTATCGGCGAATGGGGTACCAACAAACACCCGCCTTTGTCCGGACTTTTGGCGGATTGGATATATCAGTTGACATCGTCGCCGGCTGCGCTTTACGTCCTGAGCCAGTTGTTGGTTATCGGCGGTCTGGCCTATATTTATAAACTGGCGCGTTTGTTTTTGCCGGAGCAAAAGGCGCTGATTGCCGCGCTGATTCTCGAGGGTGTCGCTTATTACAGTCTGGTTACGCCCGAATATAACGTCAACATTATCGCCTTGCTGTTGTGGCCGGCGGCAACATATCATTTCTACCGCGGTATTAAGGACAACCGCCTGACGGACTGGCTGTTGTTCGGCCTGTTTGCCGGTCTGAACATTCTGACCAAATACGTTTCCGGCATTCTACTGTTGTGTCTGGCCGCTTATCTGGTTTTAACCAAAGCGGGCAGGGCGCGCCTCAGGTCTTGGAAAGTTTACCTTGCCGCGGCGGTTGCCGTGGCGGTTGTTGCGCCGCATATTTACTGGCTGTGGCAGCACGATTGGTTTGTTATTGACTATTTTCTCGGACGTTCCGGCGGCGGCAAAACTTATCCCTTTGGTCTGGCGCATCTCATCTATCCGTTCAAGTTTATCGGTGCTCAGGCGCTGACTTCGGCCTTTGCGCTGATAGCGTTGTTGCTGGCGCGGCACTGCAGCCCCAAAGAGACCGTCTCCGTCGCCGGGACCGACCGTGTGTTTATCTTTTTTGCCGGCGTTTTGCCTTTGCTGGTCATGGCGGCAATATCGCTGGTTTTGGGCATCAAACTCAAAAGCATGTGGGGCTCACCGGTGATGTATATGCTGGGTATTGCCTTTTTTGTCTGGCTGCCGTTTGATATCCGCAAGAGCTTTCGTCCGTTGCTCAAGACCTGTTACGCGGCGCTCGGCTTGTTTGCGGTTGCCTTTTTGCTGCAATGTCTGTTAACCGACAGCGCCAAGTTTAAGCTCAATGCGGCGGACTTTACCGCTGCTGTCGGCGGCGGGAATACCGCTTATGTCGGCGGCAGCGTCTGGCTGGCCTCAACCGTCGGCGTTTATGCCGCCAATCATCCGGCGGTGTTGTTCCTGATGTCGCCAAAAAATAACCCGTGGATTGATATGCAAGATGTTGCGGCCAAGGGTATTTTGGTGGTTGATGAAAATTTGTGGGCTTATCAAAATTATCAAAAAACCTTTGCAAATTTGCCCGAACCTGAGGTATATTTGCTAAAAGCCGAAAATATTTTGGGCCAAATCAAAGAATACAAACTTTATTACGGCAAAATTGCGGGAGAAAACAAATGAAAGACAGCGTCAGCGTGGTCATATCCGCTTTCAACGAGGGCGAAAGCGTCAACGAACTGCACAAAGAACTGGTCAGGGTCATGAAAGACCTGCCGCTTAAAAGCTATGAGCTGATTTTTGTTGACGACGGCTCAACCGATGACACTTATGCCAAATGCCGCAAGCTGCAACAAAAGGATAAGCACGTGCGCATTGTACATTTTAAGCGCAACTTCGGCCACGAGATTGCCATGACCGCCGGCATGGATTATGCCAAAGGCGACGCGGTTATCTTTATGGACGCCGACCTGCAACATCCGCCGGTTTATATCAAAGAGATGGTTAAATACTGGCAGGAGGGCGCCGAGATTGTCTTAACCAAGCGGGTTGACAATCAGGCCACCTCAAAGTTTTATGACTTCTGCGCCGCCGCTTTTTATAAGATTCTCAACTTTTTGTCCGACACCAAAATTCCGGCCAAAACGCCGGATTTCCGCCTGATTGACCGCAGTTATATTGATTTTTTGAAAAAGTTTAGCGAGCACGACCGCCTGTTCCGCGGGCTGTTGTCCTGGGCAATGCCCAATGAGAATGTCAAGGTGATAGACTTTGTCGCGCCCGAGCGTTTTGCCGGCACATCCAAGTATAATTTCCGCAAGTCTTTGGCGCTGGCCTTAAACAGCATTGTTCAGTTTTCGACCAAACCGCTGCGACTGTCGATTTACCTCGGACTGTTGACGGCTTGCATTTCCGGCCTTTTGGGGCTTTATGTGATTATTGAGCATTTTGTTTTGAAACACCCGACGCCGGGCTATGCCACGATTATGACCACGGTTGTGTTTATCGGCTCGGTGCAGCTGATTGTTTTGGGCATTATCGGCGAATATATCGGCAAAATCCACATGGAGGTTAAAAAACGTCCGCTCTACATCGCCGAATACAAAGACGGAGAAGACAAGAATGCTTAAAAAGATTTTTAATGCCGATGATTTCGGTATTTCCCCCGGGGTCAATCAGGCCATCCTCAAGGCACACAAAGAGGGCGTTTTGAACTCAACCAGCATTATGATTAATATGAAATACGCGCCGCAGGCTATTGAACTGGCCAAAGAAATGCCGGATTTGAACATTGGTCTGCACGCGGTTTTAACCAACGAATATCCGGTTTTATCACGTCATCGTATTCCGATGTTAACGGACAACAGCGGCAAGTTTTGCAATGGTTTTGTCAATCTGGCGTTATTGTCCGTTTTGCACCCGCAAGAGCTCAAACGTCAGGTCAAAATCGAGGTCAAGGCGCAGATTGAAAAAGCTTTGGCAGCCGGCCTCAAGCTGACGCATATTGACTCGCACCGTCATGTTCATATGATACCCGGCATTTTCAAGGCCTTTCTGGAATTACAGCAGGAATATAAAATTCCCCGCCTGCGCTTTGTTAATGAAAATCCGTGGTCGACGATAAAATCAACACAAGGCTGCGAGTGGCTCAAAGACGGCGGGTTGATTAAAAATCTGGTGCTGATTTCTTGCGCCGCGGCCAATAAATTGCTCTGGAAATACAAGTCGGATACTTATTTTTACAGCATTATCAACACCTGCAAAATCTCGCGCGATAAGGTCAAAAACATTAAGGTTCCGGAGGGCTATCAGGCGGTTGAGGTTGGTATTCACCCCGGTATGCCCTCGGTTGACCGCGAGTATCTGTCTGATGTTTTTGACCGCAACATTTTAAAAGACTGGCGCCAAAAAGAGCTTGAAACGCTGTTGGATAAGAGTATTGAACAGGAATTTAGCTAAAAATCTTTAAGCCCCGCATTTTGCGGGGTTTTTCATTGTAATAAGGAAAATGTCGGAGCTAAAGTTTGGCTTAATAAACGAAAACAAGCGATGGTAAAAAAAGACTGTCGTGCCGCCTTGCCAAGCATTCCTGCAACCAACCATGTCACCCCGCCTCGGGAAGTATTCTTCCCGAGGCTAAGGGGTCTTCAACTGTTTTAACATAATCGGAAGATCGCTGACCTCGCTCACTACATTCGCTCAGGCGATGACAGATGAGATTCTTCGTCGCTGTTGTTCCTCAGAATGACTTGGATACGTCATCCTGAGCGCAGCGAAGGATCTTCCCTTAAGCACATAGCCTCATATCCAAAGAACAATTAACAGGGTCCGGGAATGCGAGCGATTAGGTTTTGCAATGCCGGAGTCAGATTGATAAGCCTTGTCAATATGTTTGTCTGAGGCGCC
>CASFJS010000016.1 GCA_949295085.1 uncultured Pseudomonadota bacterium | reverse complement strand
TTGTTGCTTGGCCAAAGGCGAGGTGATGTGGTTGGTTGCAGGAATTCTTGGCAAGGCGGCATGACAGGTTTTAAAGGCTGCGGGTGGTTCGAAAAGGGGGCTCTTTTTTGTGGCAAATAAAGGAACGTTTTGCCGCGACAAAAGGAGGAAAAAAGCGATGAAAAAATATTTATTACTGGCCGGGGTCGGCTTCTGTTGTTTTTCCGGCACGGCTTTAGCGGCGTTTGACTGTGCACCACCGCCGTCCTGTGCAGACCTCGGCTATACCATGACAACCAGCCAATGTTCCGGAAAAGTCACCCTCAAATGCCCGTTTGATTTGAATGCTGTCTGGTGTACTTCAACGACCTCAAGCGGCCGCGACGGAGATAGCGGAGATGGCGGAAATAGCGGAAGCAGTGGAAATGGTGGAAGCAGCGGAGCCGGCGGTGGTGGTGATTATGAGCCGGACGGTAATGAAAGCGACAGCGGACAAGGAGGAAACCATTCTGTTTCTGAGGGAAATGAACATGAAGAAGGTCATGTGGATACAGATGAATCCGATACCAGTAGTGAGGATGGGGCTTATTAAGGTAGAGAGTTCGTTTGATTGCGTTTCAGAATAAGAAAGTGTTAAAAAAAGCTTGCAATCTGCAACGTTTGTGTTATACAGAAACGGCTTTGGCAGGAGGTGGTATCTTTCTGCCAAAGACGAATCGTGTTAATATATAATTTCGTGGGAGACCGGCCATCGTCTTGTTTACCACGAAACCTCAACAGAAAAGGTGATGAAATGGCTAAGTCTAAAAAACAAATTTTAGGTTTAATCAAGCTTCAGATCCCGGCCGGAAAGGCTAACCCGTCTCCTCCGGTTGGTCCGGCTTTGGGTCAGAAAGGCTTGAATATTATGGAATTTTGCAAAGCGTTTAATGCGGCGACCCAGAAGTTGGAGCCGGGGATTCCGGTACCGGTCGTGATTACGGCGTATGAGGATAAATCTTTTACGTTTGTGACCAAATTGCCGCCGGTTGCTTATTACTTGAAAAAAGCTGCCGGTGTTCAGTCGGCCTCAAAAGAGCCGGGTAAGGTTGTTGCCGGTCAGGTGACAATTGCTCAGGTTAAAGAAATTGCCGAGACCAAGTTGCCGGATTTGAACTGCTCAACAGTTGAATCGGCCATGAATATGGTTAAAGGTCAGGCCGTTTCGATGGGTATTAAGGTTGTGGAGTAAGCCGATGGGAAAAAGAATTGTAAACGCTTATAAAAATCTGGATAAGAATCAGGCTTATTCTTTGAAAGATGCGGTTAAAATCGTCAAAGAAAACGCTAAGGCCAAATTTGACGAGACGATTGATATTGCGGTTAACCTCGGCGTTGATCCGAAATATGCCGACCAGATGGTCAGAGGTGTTTGCGCCCTGCCGCACGGAAACGGCAAAAAAGTACGGGTTGCCGTTTTGGCTCAAGGTGAAAAGGCCGATCAGGCCAAAGCCGCCGGTGCCGATATTGTCGGCGCCGAGAATCTGATTGATTCGATTTTGGCCGGCAAGATTGAATTCGACCGGATGATTGCGACACCGGATATGATGGGTATGGCCGGTAAGGTTGCCCGCGTGTTGGGTCCTAAAGGTTTGATGCCGAATCCGAAACTCGGTACGGTGACCACTGATGTTGAAACGGCTGTTAAAAAGGCCAAGGCCGGCGAGGTTCAATACCGCGTTGAGAAAAATGGTATTGTTCATGCCGGTATCGGTAAGGCCAGTTTCTCCGAAGAGCAGATCTACGAGAACTCCAAGGCTTTTATTGATGCCATCATTAAAGCCAAGCCGCAGGGTGTTAAAGGCACCTATATGAAAAAAATCGCTTTAAGCTCAACCATGGGTGTCGGGGTTAAGGTTGATTTGGCTGCCTTATCGTAAAAATATCGGATAAAATCCGAGAGAACCACCCGTAAAGGGTGGTTTTTTTGGCTCCGGCTTCTAGCTTGCTAGGCAAAATGCCAAGCGCGCGTCGGTCACTCGTTTGTTAAGATTTTTATCGCCGCCTTACAACGGCTCAAAAATCAAACCAAACATCGCCTCCGGCATTAAAAACAACCGGAGCAGCGGTTGTTTTTAATTTGGAGCTGATTCTTCACAGGCGCCGCCTGTTCAACAGGACAGCGGGGAGCCACAAAAAAACCACCCGTAAAGGGTGGTTTTTTTGGCTCCGGCTGCCTGATTCGAACAGGCGACCAATCGGTTAACAGCCGATTGCTCTACCGCTGAGCTAAGCCGGAATAAGACGGTAAATTGTGGAGGCCGGTACCGGAATTGAACCGATGTACAAGGATTTGCAGTCCTCTGCATGAGCCACTCTGCCAACCGGCCAATCATGGTTACCGTTCTCTCAATCGGTGTTTCCTATATATACAGAAATTTTTTCCGCAGTCAATAGCTTTTTTTGAAAAAAGTGTTTTTTTATCACAAAATTGTTATATGATGTGCAGGAAGTAAAAGTCATATAAAAGAGAGGCCAAATGAAAATTGTTATCGGTGCCGACCACGGTGGTTTTGAACTTAAAGAATATGTGAAAAAATATTGTCAAGACAAGGGGGTTATTGTACAGGATTTAGGGACATATTCGGCCGAATCGTGTGATTATCCGCTGATTGCCGATAAGGTTGCCGAGGCCGTGCAACAAGGACAAGCCGAATTTGGTATTCTGATTTGCGGCACCGGAATCGGTATATCCATCGCTGCCAACCGTCACAAAGGTATTCGCGCGGCGTTGCTGTATAATGACGCTGTTGCCGCGTTGGCAAGAGAGCATAACAACGCCAATATTGCGGTGTTTGGTGCGCGTACGCAAAACAGAGATGATGTCATACGCTATCTGGACATCTTTTTGCAAACGCCGTTTTCCAATGGCGAAAGACATTGCCGCCGGATTGCCGAACTGGGATAGAAAGGAAATATAATGGATTTTCGTGAAGATTTACCAACAGAAGACAGGGAAATTTATGATTTGATTGAAGCCGAGCTGAGACGCCAAAAGGAGCAGATTGAGCTGATTGCTTCGGAAAATATTGTCTCAAAAGCAGTTTTGCAGGCACAGGGTTCAATCTTGACCAACAAATATGCCGAGGGTTACCCCGGCCGGCGCTATTACCACGGTTGCGTCTTTGTTGATGAAGCGGAGCAATTGGCGATTGAACGAGCCAAAAAGTTGTTTGATGCCGGTTTTGCCAATGTGCAGCCGCACTCCGGCAGTCAGGCCAATACGGCGGTTTATTTGGCGCTTTTGCAGCCTGGAGATGTCATCCTCGGTATGAGCCTTGATGCCGGCGGACATCTGACCCATGGTGCCAAGGTTTCGCTTTCCGGCAAGTGGTTTAACGCCGTATCTTACGGTGTTGATAAAGAAACAGGGCTGATTGATTATGACGAAGCGGCACGGTTGGCGACAGAATATAAGCCGAAATTGATTATTGCCGGCGGGTCGGCGTATCCGCGGCAGATTGATTTTGCCAGATTCCGTAAAATTGCCGATGATATTGGTGCGTATCTGATGGTGGATATGGCGCATTTTGCCGGTTTGGTGGCCGGTGGTGTGCATCCGAATCCGCTTTTGTGGGCCGATGTGGTCACCACAACAACGCACAAAACTCTGCGCGGGCCGCGCGGCGGAATGATCCTGACCAACCGCGAGGATTTGGCAAAAAAAATAAATTCGGCGGTTTTTCCGGGGATTCAGGGAGGACCTCTGGAACATGTGATTGCCGCCAAAGCGGTTTGTTTTAAGGAAGATTTGAGTGAGGCATTTAAGGCATATGCCGCGCAGGTGGTCAAAAATGCCAAGGCTCTTGGCGAAGCGTTGAAACGCCGCGGGCTTGACCTTGTTTCCGGCGGGACGGATACGCATTTGTTGTTGGTTGATCTGCGGCCGAAAAACGTGACCGGTGATGTGGCGGCTGATGCTTTGGACAAGGCGCATATTACCTGCAACAAAAATGCCATTCCGTTTGATCCGCAGCCGCCAAAAATTACTTCCGGTATCCGGCTTGGTACACCGGCGGGAACCACTCGCGGCTTTAAGGAGGCAGAGTTTGAAGAAATCGGCAATATGATTGCCGACGTGATTGAGGTTGTGGGCAGCGAAGCAGAAGAACGGATAATTGCCGAGACAGCCGAAAAAGCAATCAATTTGTGCCGGAAGTTTCCGATTTATCAAGAATAAAAAGGTTTAAAAAAGCGGAAGCCGCCTATCATCACGACAGGGGGCTTCCTATTACATATTGATTGAAAGTGTTTCGCTGGGCTCCCGTAAGGCAAAAGAAACAAAAGATACGGAAGCGCAGATTTTGCAGGCGTTTCACAACGCGGCAAAATACGACGGCAGGACATGGCAGTATCTGAAAGAATTTAAGATATGAAAGACATCTAAACCTGCCGTCGTTTTTTAGAAAATGTGGCTATAATAATATTTTATGATGAGGGGGTTGTAGCACTTTAAAAAATAAAAATCAAGCATTTTTTTGTCTAAAAAATATTTCGGATTGTTTTTTGGCTTTTTTGAGGTATGATGTTTTGAGGTTTTTAACGAGATAAAGGGTGGACGAATGCAAAAGATAACAGCGGCCAAATTGGCAGAAATCGTGGGCTTTAGGGGTGAGTTGGCCGAAGTTGAAATAAGCGGAGTTGCGACCGACAGCCGGCGGGTTAAGCCGGGAGATTTGTTTGTGGCGCTTAAGGGCGAAAAATTTGACGGACATAATTTTGTACAAGAGGTTTTAGCCAAAGGCGCGGCTCTGGTGCTGGTTGAACATTTGGTGGCCGATGTGCCGGCGAATCGACAAGCGGTGGTTGAGGATTGTCAGAAAGCGTTTGGGGATATCGGGGCTTATAACCGCGGTTTGTTTAAAGGCAAAATTATCGGCCTGACCGGCAGTGCCGGCAAAACCACCACCAAAGAGGAGATTAAATTTGTGTTGTCGTTGTTTGGCAAAGTTTATGCAACAACGGGCAATCTCAACAATCAGCTTGGTGTGCCGATGACGTTGTGTGATATGGATATGAGCGCCGATTATGCGGTGATTGAAATGGGGATGAGTTCCAAAGGAGAGATCGAGGCTTTGACAACCATGGTACAGCCGGATGTGGCGATTATTACCAATGTTTATCCGATGCATATAGAGTTTTTTGAGAATTTTGAGGGAATTGCCGAGGCTAAGGCCGAGATCTTTAAGGGCTTAAAAAAAGGCGGTTTGGCGATTATTAACGAGGATACCAACTTTGCCGGATTGTTGCGGCAGCGCGCGACAGAGGCCGGTGCCAGAATCGTGGCTTTTGGTAAAAATACGCACCCGGCAGCGGGGGTGTCGCTCGGGGCAGAGGCCGGAGAACATCAGTATTACAATGCCTGGTGCGTGTTGACACTGGTGGAGGCGTTGGGGCTTGATGTTGTCAAAGCGGCGGCGCATTTGGCGGAATTTGATGCTTTGCCGGGGCGCGGTGAAAGGCTGCAGCTCAAGTTGCCGGCCGGCGGTGAATATACTCTGATTGACGACAGTTATTCCGGCCAGCCGGAAGCGATGAAAATCGCGATTGAAACATTAGGCAAAATATCCTGCAAAGGGCGTAAAATTGCCGTATTGGGCAAGATGGCCGAACTCGGCGATACCTCAAAAGCACGACATATCGAAATCGGTCGGGCGGTGGCGACAGGCGATATCGATATTGTTATCGGCGTTTGTCCGGAGATGAAAGATATGCTGGCGCAGGTGCCCGACGGTAAAGAAAAGCATTATTTTGACACTAAGGACGGCGTGGCGGAATTTTTGCTAAATAAGTGCTTGCAAAATAATGATATTGTCCTTATAAAAGGGGCCAGATATTCTTCAAAACTTTATCAGGTGGTTGATTACCTGAAAGAGCAGGGAAAATAAGCAGATGAAATGTCCGTTTTGCGGTTGTAACGATACGCAGGTTAAAGATTCACGCAATGTTGACGATGACACGGCGGTGCGGCGGCGGCGTGAATGTCCCGAGTGCGGCCAGAGGTTTACCACCTTTGAACATGTGCAGCTGCGCGATTTGATGGTGGTTAAGAAAAACGGCGAGCGGGTGATGTTTGACCGCGATAAGCTGGCAAGGTCGATTTCTTTGGCGGTGCGTAAACGACCGATTGCCGCGGAAAGGGTTGAAAAAATCGTTAATTCAATTCAACGGCGGTTGGAAAGTACCGGCGAAACGGAAATTCCGTCAACCCAGATCGGCGAGATGGTGATGGAGGCCTTGGCCACGCTGGATCATGTGGCGTACATTCGGTTTGCCTCGGTTTATCGCGATTTTCGCGAGCCGAAAGATTTTGAAGACTTTTTGGAAACTTTGGAACAAATGGCCAAGCCTAAGGGAGAATAGTTAAAATGGCTAAGTTTATTTCGGAAAAAATCAGAAAAAAATCGGCGGCACGGCTGGCAGCGGTGCAAGCAACCTATATGATTGAATATGGCCAGTTATCGGTGGATGAGGTGATTAAAGACTTTGTCAACGGTGAGATCGGCCGCTATGCCATTGAAGAAACCAGCGACGGTTATGAGGTTTTGGAAGATCCGGTCGAGATTGAAGAAATGGACAAGGATTATTTTGCGCACCTGACTAAAGAAGTGCATAAGCATAAAGAAGAATTGGAAAAATCTCTGGCGCATTATTTGAGAGAGGGTTGGCAGTTTGACCGTTTTGACGGGACGTTGCGGGCATTGTTGCTGTGTGCGGCGTATGAGCTGGCGTATACCACCGATATTGATGCGGCGGTGATTGTTAAGGAATATGTTGATCTGGCCTATGCTTTCTTTAGCAAAAACGAGCCGAAAATGGTTAACGCATTGTTGGATCAGGTGGCAAAATCAATACGCTGAAAGAGTAAAAAATGGCACAATTAAAGCTTTATGAATATCCGCACCCGATTTTGAAGAAAAAAGCGGAAAAAGTTGACAAAGTTGATGATGCGTTGCGCAAGCTGCTTGATGATATGCTGGAAACCATGTATGCCGACAACGGCTGCGGTTTGGCGGCGCCGCAGGTCGGGGTGTCCAAAAGGCTGGTGGTGATTGATATTGCCGGCGAAGGTGAAGAACCGCGGCCGATGTATTTGGTGAACCCTGAGATTGTGTGGGCGTCGGAAGAAAAAGAGATTAGCGAGGAAGGATGTTTGTCGGTGCCGGGGCAGCGTGCCGAGGTTGAACGGCCGGCCAGCGTACGGATTAAATATCTGGACTACAATGGTGAGGCGCAGGAGATTTTGGCCGAAGATTTTTTGGCGGTGGCGGCGCAGCACGAGATAGATCATCTGGACGGTGTTTTGTATATTGACCGTATCAGCCGGCTAAAAAGGCAGATGTTGTTGAAAAAGCTTGAAAAGGCGCGCAAGGAAAGCGGCAGCAAAATTTAATGATTTGAAGATGGCGGAGCCTCACTACTGTTTGACGGTATGAGATTGTCGGGGAGTGGTCGGTTAGTTTTTGAGATATGTTTCCTCAAGTTTTTTAATCTTGTCGCGGTAGAGAATTGCCGTTTCAAAATCAAGATTGGCAGCGGCCTGCTGCATCAGCTTGTTGTATTCGCGCATTTTCTTGTCAAAATCTTTGAGCAGGACGGCCTCATCTTCAGGCGCGGAGGGGCTCTCTTTGGCGGTCATTTCTTCCATGACGCCGGATACTTTCTTTTTGATGGTTTGCGGCGTGATGCCATGGCTGGCATTATATTCAATTTGTTTTTTACGACGGCGTTCGGTCTCATCCAGCGCGGTTTTCATGGATCCGGTAACGGTATCGGCATACAAAATAACCCGACCTTCGGCGTTGCGGGCAGCGCGGCCGATGGTTTGAATTAACGAGCGGGATGAACGCAAAAATCCTTCTTTATCGGCGTCCAAAACGGCAACCAGAGAGCATTCCGGAATATCAAGTCCTTCGCGTAACAGGTTGATACCAACCAAAACATCAAAAACACCCAAACGCAGGTCGCGGATGATTTCTATGCGCTCCAGCGTATCAATATCCGAATGCAGGTAGCGAACCTTAATGCCGTTTTCGTTGAGGTATTCGGTTAAATCTTCGGCCATTTTTTTGGTCAGCGTGGTAACCAAAACACGGTTGCCTTTGGCAATGACCTGTTTGCATTCGTGCATCAGGTCATCAATCTGGTTTTCGACCGGACGGATGATACATAAGGGATCAGTCAGGCCTGTCGGGCGGATAATCTGCTCGGTAAAGGCGCCGCCGCTTTGCTCAAGTTCCCAGTCGCCGGGGGTGGCGGAAACAAATATTGTTTGGCCGCGCATGCGGTTCCACTCGTCAAACTTGAGCGGGCGGTTGTCAACGCAGGACGGCAAGCGGAAACCATATTGTGCCAGAGTAGATTTGCGATTGTAGTCGCCGCGGTACATACCACCGATTTGCGGCACCGAAACATGGCTTTCGTCAATAAACAGGATGGTATCTTCCGGCAGATATTCAAACAAGGTCGGCGGCGGTTCGCCCGGTGCCCGTCCGGTCAGGTAACGCGAATAGTTCTCAATACCTTTGCAATGGCCGGTCGCTTCCAACATCTCGAGGTCAAAACGAGTGCGTTGTTCAAGGCGTTGTGCTTCAAGCAGTTTGTTTTCCCGGGTAAAAGCAGCAAGCTGTTCTCTTAATTCTTTGCGGATTCCGGCAATGGCCTGCGAAACGGCCGGTCGCGGTGTGACGTAGTGGTTTGCGGGGTAAACGGTTACCTGCTGCAGAGAGGCTGTTTTTTTGCCGGTCAGGGAGTCAATTTCGTCAATCTTTTCAATCTCGTCGCCAAAAAAAGATATGCGCCAGCCGCGATCTTCGTAGTGGGCGGGGAAGATATCCAGCGTGTCGCCACGGACGCGGAAAGTCGAGCGAACAAAGTTTTGCTGGTTGCGGACGTATTGCAGCTCGGCCAGGCGTTGGTAGATTTCTTTGGGGTTGAGAGTGTCGCCGACTTTGAGGGGTAAAGTCATTGCGGCGTAGGATTCAACATCGCCCAAGCCGTAAATGCAGGAAACCGAAGCGACGATGACAACATCGCGGCTTTCCAAAAGCGAGCGGGTGGCCGAGTTGCGCATACGGTCTATCTGCTCGTTGATGGCAGAATCTTTTTCAATGTAGGTGTCGGTCTTGGGGACGTAGGCCTCCGGTTGGTAGTAGTCATAATACGATACAAAATATTCAACATGGTTTTCGGGAAAAAACTCTTTCATTTCGGTGTAAAGTTGGGCGGCCAGGGTTTTGTTGGGCGCCATAATCAGCGCCGGACGCGAAGTTTCTTCAATAATTTTGGCCATGGTATAAGTTTTTCCGGAACCGGTAACGCCAAGTAAAACCTGGTCTTTGATGCCGTCGTTTAGCCCGTCTGACAACTCCTTAATGGCTTGCGGCTGGTCACCGGCAGGAGCAAAGGGCGAATGAAGTTTGAAAATACTGCTCATTTTATTCCAAATTGCTTTCTTTTAGAGATTCGGTATAAAATTTGGAGAAATTGCTAAAGTTCTGAATGTCGTTAATCACATTGTTGATGTTTTTAATATCAATTTTGTTTTCTTCAAGGTGACTGGTCAGCACACCAAAAGCGCTTTCATACGGGGTATCTTTGAAATAAGGCATAAATTTGTTGCGCAGGCGTACCAAAACCGTTTCTTTGCCGGCTTGTTTTAAGGTCGTGGCCCAGTCCAAAATGTAGTTAACCTGCTCTAACGGCAGCTTTTCGCCGGGGGTTGGTTCTTCAATAAGATATTTTATGGTGTTGGAAGCATTGTCCCAGTCACCGGCATTCCAGTAAATTTCAAAACGGTGCCGGATGGCGTTGGGGCTCATGTCGTCTTTGAGCAAAGCCAGAGCCTCATCAGAGCGACCCAAAGCCGACAGAGCCCTGGCGGCAATAATGCGTCGCGGGTTAACGGTGGCGGAGGACAAATCCGGAGCGTTGGTTATTTCCAGCATGGTTAAGGCGCTTTGGGGATTGTTTTCAAACAAATCAATAACGGCCAACCGTGAACCAATGCGGGCGCGATTGTCCGGCGAAAGATCTTGTTTTTGCAATAAGTTTAGCAGTAATTCCTGAGCATGGGGCAGCAGATCTACCGCAACCAAACGATCGGACAATTTTTGAATAATCATATTTTGGCGCGTGCTGAGACCGGCCAGCCATTTGAAATCTTGGTACAGCGCCAGAGATTTTATCGGCGATAGTTTTTCATCCGCATGATTGCCGATGAAAATGTCTTCAAAAATTTTGACCATTTTGCCGGCAACAAGATTTTTTTGTTCTCCGGTGACCAGAAAAAACTCCTCGTTGAGAACGCGTAATGTGTTGTAATAGTCTTGATCTTTCAGATAGAAATCGGCCAGCTGATTGAGTAAACGAATCTTAAAAGTCTGCTCACCCCACGCAAAGCGCAGCTTTTCCAGTTCGGCAATGGCTTTTTTGGTGTCGATGAAATTAACCATTTGGCTTAATATGGTGTGATGCAGGCGTGCATAGGTTGAAAACATGGTTGAATTGCCGTCCAAAAGTTTTTGGTACTCTTTAACGGCGTTGCGGATATACCCCTGCATTTCAAGCTTTTGTGCAGCCAGATAGGTTATTTGTGGTTCCAGATTGCGTAAACGGTCAGGAACAGAGTTTAGAATATCAATAAAGTTTTGCGAAGACAGATCATCGCCGGTGGCGATGGCGTTGCGGGCGGCAATGATGGCTACTTCATCTTTGATGGCCTGAGGGTAATCACGCATCAGCGAAATATGCGAAAAGATGATGGCGTTGTTTTCTTCATGATATTCGGAAGCGCTTTGGGCTATGGTACGCCAAAAAACGCCTTCGGCGCTTTCCGGAATGCTGCCGAAAGAAAAATCTTCAACGGCTTCTTGATAACGACGGGCCAAAAAGTTGGCAATGCCGGATAAAGCCCGAAAATGTTCCGTCTGGCTTTCGGGGAGATTGAGATTCTTCATTTGGTTTAGAATATAGAGCGCATTGGTTCCGAGGCCGTTGTAAACATAGTATTGAGCCAATTTCAGACGAATGATATTTTTTTGATTTTGAGGGGCGGACAAAATATCTTGTTTGAAAGTATCGACAACATCCGTAAAACCGCGACTGGCCAAATCCTGGGCTATTTGCAGGTTGAAAGCCGAAGCATGAGCCGCTTCTTTGTCCAGGTTAAGCTGGTGTTGACTACGCTTTAAAAAATCCAGGTCGCTGGTAATATTGAGGCTGCGTCCCAAAGCTTTTAGGGTGATTCCGGAGTTGCCGCGATTTAAGACAATATCCGGCGCATTGATGACAAAAGCCAGCCCTTGGAATGTCGGCAAGATATCAAAATCGGGGTAACGATAAGCGGTGTTAAGCCCAAGGCCGAGCTGTGCCGTGGTTGAAATGGATATAATATCGCCGACTTCGGGGTCAATGATGGATAAAATATTGCCGGTTTGATTATTGGGAATGAACAGATAAGTCTGTTTCAGACTGTCGTATTGGGTGAAAATAGTCAAATCCTGAGTTTCGGCTTGCGGTGAGCGGCCGCTATAAAGGTCCACAATCCACAGCAGCCCTTCTTTGCGCAGGGCATATTTGATTCCCGGCGCGGGCGTGATGACGACGATGGTGCCTCCCGGATGCGGCAGACTGTAAATTTCCCGAGCCAGATTTTTAGCTTCGTTTTTTAGAGAATCGATATCAATACGGTTCGGGCGGTCAAAAACAATCCATATTTTGCCGTTGCGTTCAAAAGCCGCAACATTGACAGGAACATTCCAGACAAAACGCAAACTGGCAATTTCCGCAGAGGGCTTTGGCGAAGATTCGGTTGTGATATCTTGGGCGCTTTTTTGAGAGATATCCTCGGTCAGCGCGACCTTTTCCTGCGGGCGGAGTCCGGTGATGCCGGTGTCAAGTTCCTGAGCGGCGGCAAAAAAACATCCTCCGGCGCTTATAATGCCGGACAGAAAATATAAGGCAAATATTTTTTTGTTCCATCTCACGGTTGATCAGCTTTAGTTCCTGTTTAAATGTTGTTGCCCATCAGTTCTGCCGTGATGGCCTGAGCCTTGTCGGCGTTCATTTGTGAAAGAATGGCCGAGGAGGCAGAAGGTTTCATTCCTTTGAAAATGGCAACGGTAATTTCAATATCCATGGTATTAAAGATACGGGCGGCATCTTTGGGTTTCATGGAGGTGTAAAGTTTCACCAGCGAATCAATGTTTTGTTTTTCTTTTTCGGTGTATTGGTTGATGAGTTTACTTAAACGCTGCTCGTATTCTTTAAGCTGTTGAAGTTTTTTATCAATTTCGGCTTCGGCGACTTTGAGCTGAATGGCGCGCTTGTCGATATCCTGGGCTCTTATATCAAGGGCCTCGCGGCGTTCGGCCAGTTCTTGAAGAATCATAATCTCCGAATCGGTAAAAGCCGTGTTTTGCGGAAGCTGAGGTGTTGCAGAGGTTGATTCTTTTTGCAATACATCGGTCAATTCGGCCGTTTCTTTGTCCAGATTTTCCTCGGCAAGGGCATGAGAAGCCGAAATACTGATCTGCCTGTTTTCGGTTTTTTGGCAGAGATCGACAACATTGGTTATTTTGATGCTGAGTGAAAGAGCGGCAACAAAAATGAATATCGGCAACAGACGGATTTTGATTTTTGATTTAAGCATCTGATTTTCTCTATTTTATGGATCTTAAAGCTTTTAATAATTCGAGTTCGGCGGCGGCACGATCGGTTGCCGGATCTGCTCCGGCCGGAGGCAAAGTGTCCGAAGCTGCCGGTTTGATGGTTCGCGACGTACTGATGACGTTTTCCAGCCTGTCGGCCAAAGAATCGGCCCGTTCATTGATAAACAGCAGGTCATTTTTTAATTCTTTGGCGCTGTCGACAACCTCTTTTAAGCCTTCGGAAGAATGTTCGGTGGCTGTTTTTAGTTTCGGGATGGAGTTTTCGGCCTTAAAAGTTGCTTCATTTAAGGCGGAAACCAACTGGGCCAGGCTTTTTTGATTTTGGCGCAAAGAGTTTAAGCTCTTATTGAGGTTATAAGCGTAGATAATCATCGGTATCAGCAGTACGATAATTATCAGGTTGATAATGAGCTCCAAGTTAGCCATTTTTTTCAGCCTTTCCTTCAATGCGGATAACAACGCGATCTTCGTGCCGTCCCAAAGCTCCGTTAAACAAGGGAACATCGCCGCAAAAGACGGTTACCTGGTCTTGAGGTGCCATATCCAACGGCAGAAAAGACCCCTTTTGCCAGCCGGAAACATCGCTCAGATGAATGGATGTTTCTTTGAGTACGGCATGGATGTCGACATTGGTTTCCCAAAGTTGTGACATCAAATGATTCTCCCAGATGGTATCACGACCGAAACGTTCACCCATAAACATTTGCAACAATAGTTCGCGTACGGGCTCAAGAGTTGCGTAAGGAATCATCAAATCTATACGGCCGCCGCGGTCTTCCATATCAATACGCAGATGCGCCACGATAACGGCGTTGGACATCCGTGTGATGGTGGCAAAGCGGGGGTTTGTTTCCAGACGGTCAAAAATAAACCCAACGGAAGTTATCGGATCAAAGGCGGTTGATAAGTCCGCCAATATGAGCTGGATAATCTCTTTGATGATGTTGAGCTCTATGGTGGTATACGGGCGCCCCTCAATGCGCATGGCTGCCGTACCGCGACGCCCGCCGAGTAAGACGTCAACCATTGAATAAATGAGAGAACTATCCAGAGACATGAGGCAATAATTGTCCCATTCTTCGGCCTTAAAAACACTTAAAAGTGTTGGCAGAGTGAGCGAATCTATGTATTCGCCGAAACGCATTGATTCGATGGATTCCAGTGAGGCTTCAACGTTATCTTGCGTAAAGTTACGCAAAGATGTTGCCATCAGACGGATAAGACGATCAAAAACAATTTCCAACATTGGCAGGCGCTCGTAAGAGACCATGTTGGAATTTAGGATTGCCTGAACCCCGTTCTTTTGCGATGCCGTATCGGTTACCGATACGCCATAACCCAGAATGGAATCAATTTCTTCCTGGTTGAGGACTTTGGAGTCCTGAGGTTCATTTTCATGCGGGTCGTTTTTTTCGTCTACCAATTTGTTTGTCCTTGTAATTATTTTTGCAACTCAAATACGCTAAAGTTAAGATTTTTGATTTTAACCGGTGCGCTCACCAGATTAAAACGATACAGGAGTTCTTCTTTTAACCAATAGAGCCCCTGCGAACCGCTTACCTCATCAAAACGGAGTTCTATGATGTGGCTGAGCATTGCATCTTGAAGTTTCGGAGCCAAAATTTCAAGCATCTTAAGGTCTTCGATGCTGGATAATTCGAGTGTTATTTTTAAGCGCAGCTCATGATTGCCGTTGTTTCCTTTGACGGAGGCCTTAAATTCGGGAAGATCGTAAAAAACGGTTATGTCCTCGGTGTTGTCTTTATTGTATTGGACGATGTTGTAGCTTCCGGATAAGGAATCGTAGCCGTTATTCAGCGTAAAATACACGGCAACGGATATACCGATGACTATCAGCAACGGCAGCAGCAAAATCATAATTTTTTTGCGCTTTTGATGCGGATTTTCAACAGGTTCTTCGTTTTCTTCAAGCTCTTGATCGTCAATCATGGCGGGTCGACCGTGTTTTTTATTATCTCTCAAATTTACCCGTTATTTTAGCCGATTATTTTTATAAATAAATGCAAATTTATCAGTTATTAGATGTTTTAACAAAAATAATCGAAAAAACGGATAATTTAATACAATTGAAACAATTTATGTGGTATACTGGTAGCAAGAGTTTGTAGAAAAAGGTTGACGCCATGTATGTTTGGGTTGTTTTGACAACATTTTTGGCCATGATCGCCGCGTATTTTCTGCCGGTTCGGCAGGATACGCAGGAGTTGGTGGTGGTGCCGGTGGCACAGGCCAAGTTGTTACAGATGACCGCTAAGGAGGAAGCCGGGGTTTTGTATATGCGTGAAAACGGTTATCCTTATACGACGGACGATTTATGGGCCGTCAGTTATACCAGCGGGCGGATTGATGATGATGTTTTGAGCAATTATCTGCCGTTCGGGTTTGTCAATAATGAAGAATATGTGACGGCGATCTATTGTATGGATAAAGATATGACAACCGTGCAAACGGGGGAAGACGGGTGTTATAAGAGCGATGAAAACAAGGTGCAACGAATGTTGATCACGTACGGGCCTATTCCGGAGAGATGGCGGGTTGTTTCGGATGAGGGTGATGTTGTGCCGTCGATGGATTTGATGCAGGCGTTGCGTGTGCAGTTTGTGGTGAAAGAAATGGTGGGATATGTGGTTGAGGAAGGCGGCGAATTGTATGTTGTCAACTATGAGGGAACAAAATATAAGGTACCGCAGCCGGTGGCGAATAATATGGGGATGTCACACTACGGTTTGAAAGACTGTTTGAATGATTACGGAACTTGTTTGGCGTATATGGAATTGAGATAGGGAGACGGCAATGCAGAGAAATAATCTGAACAAAATGATGCAAAAGGGTAGCATGATGGTTGAAGCTCTGGCTTTGCTCGGGTTGATTACGATGGTTACGCCTATTTTGTACCGTAAAGCTGCCGAAAGAACCACCGAGCTGCAGGATATCAATGTGGCCTCGCAGATGCGGATGATGTCCAGTGCGATAGATGATTATATTAAAGATAACTATAACGAGGTCGGAGAAACGCATGCCGGTGAGGTTTTTACTTTGACGGATGCCGAGTTGGAAAAGTTGAAAAACTATTTGCCTTACGGGTTTGATACACAGCAAAGCAAGTTGTTTGAGGATTTTGAGATATCGGTTCGCAAAAGGACCGTTAAGGATATTAACGATCGTGATCATCACATTTATACAACGGCGGTTTTGGCGCCGTTACGGGATGATATCACCATGATGAGAGCGTCAAAAATCGCCTCGATGATCGGGGTTAACGGCGGTGTGTATCGTCGTTCCATGGAAGCCGGCGAAGGCGAGGATGTTTCTTATACGTTGTCCGGCGTGCAGGGAACGTGGGAAGCGGATCCGGATGATTATAATTTTTCCGGCGATGATATTAAAGAGGGCAGTCTGGTTGTTATATCCAACAAGGCTATCAGCTCGGTTCAGGGTGATGTTAACTCGGATGAAGTTTTGTATCGTATAGATGACGGTAATTTGGACAAGAACACCATGCAGACAACTCTGTATATGGATGGTCATGAAATGCGCGGACTGAGCAGTTTGATTGCTCAGGGTGATACGGTTTCAATCGGTCAAGAGGGTGATAAGGAGAGCAATTTGTTGGTGACCGGCTGGGGTAAAATTGCGGATAAACTTGATGTGCTCGATGATTTGACGGTTGAGGGGTCGACGTCGTTGCGGGGAGATTTGGATGTGGCCGGCGAAACAACGCTGAAAGGAACAACCATTAGCGGCGACTTGACGCAATCCGGCGGCGATATAGATTTTGATCCGGACAGCTTTAGCCTTGAAAGCAAGGGCGCCGTTAAGATTGATGCTTCCGGCAACACGGATATCGGCGGGGCTAACGTTACCATCGCCGCAGATACAAAGGCCAAAATAGGAGTCGGCGGCAACGGGCTGACCGTTGACAGCAGCGGCAACACGCTGGACGGAGATACGACAATCAACGGCGATTTGGAAATCAGCGGCGATTTGACGGCCGAATGGTTGCGTGCCAGAACAGGTATAACGGCCGGCGGCGAGGACGGCAGTTATTTTCGGGCAACGCAAAGCGGCGTAGACGTTAACTCGGGCGATTTGGATGTTGCGGTCGGTAATGTTAATGTTGACGCCGGAAATGTTACGGTTGATGTCGGCGATGTTAATGTCGCTCAGGGTGATGTTAATGTTGATGTCGGCGATGTTAATGTTGATACGGGGGATGTGAATATTATTGACGGGGCGTTAAAAATCGGTTCGGCTGCGGCAGGTGATGCAAATATTTATGCCGACGGCAGCACGATGCGGGTTGTGAATCCGAGTTTTAGTGTCGGCGGTACCCTCGGTACGAAAGGCAATAAGATAAATATTAACAGCAGCGCTACTTTTATCGGCAGCCATTATGAAAGCGGCGGTAATCACAAAGGATTGCTGGTGGATGCGAGTTCGTTGGTGTTGCGCAATGCAAGCGGACATCTGACAATGGAGGACAGCAAAGTTATTTTGGAAAACACCAATGCAAAGGTTGAGCTGACAAAAGATAAGGCGACCGTTACCGTCAGCGGTGAAAGCGGAACGTCATCCATGTCTGCAGTTGCGTCAAAAATCGGTTTTGAAAACAAACCGGGCAGCACAACCTATTCCATGTATTTGGATAAAGGTGTTTTGGATACGGCCTCAAAAAGCATTATTACCGATGAGGAAGGTATTGCTTTGGGTACCGGTGATATTTCCGGAATTGCGGAAAGTATGGCCGAGCCATCTGATTTGAACAGTCGCCTTTTGGGATCGGATGATGGAACAGGTAAACGGAATGTGGCCATCAGCCGCGAGGGAATTATTGAATTGCGCGCACCGACTACGAGCAGCAAGGGGGGCTATATCAGAGCCCGGCGTCTGGTCAGTGATGTGGCGTATCCGGTGAATGAGAATTTCCACGGGTATACGGCATCAGGTGCCGACATAGAAGTGGATGCGAACTCCAGGGGGTCTAAGGGGGACTATGATTATTATCAGGTTAATCCGGCTTATACATCGGTGATGAATGATATTAAACTGGCAACGCGCGGCGGAGCCCGCCTCAGTGATATTTTGCCCGATTTTATCAACAAGGGTATTTATGTTGTTGATAATACGTATAAAGAAACCGGGACGTTTGACTGGAACACGGCAAGCGTCACCCTTAATGGCGGCGTACTTGAAGTTGCCGGGCAGCCAGGTGAATGCGAAAGTAATAATTGTGTTGCTTCGCCATGGATGGGGTTTGTGCCGGCACCGCAATGTCCGAAAGAGTATGCCAAGGTTATTACGCTTACGCCGATGCGTTGGCGCATGTCGGAAGTTTATTCTGTTTACGGCACGGATTTGTTGTCGGCGGGAGCGGGAGGAACCAACTATAAAACAATTATTACCGGCGGCGACGGGACGGGAGATGCTTTCAAAAAGTACTTTATTTTACAGACGAATCCGAAAAATGCAACTTTTCAATTGTCAACCAGCGATGGCGGCGACAGCCATACGCATACGATTGAAAGCGGCTACCCGTTGACTTTTCAGACCAATACCTGGTTGAATACGACAATTTCCAATGTTGGAGTTACTATGGACGAGTTTAAGGGCTGGCATGCGATTATGGGGTTTGTTTACCGGCCGACACAATATAGGGCGTTGTTGGCGGATATTGGCTATAGTAATCCTGACTACAATAAAGTTTATTGGAATATTTTTCCGGTGTATGCGCAGGAAATGGCAACGGTGGCAACGGTTTATTGCTATTTTGACAGAGGCAGTTCCAGCTCTTGGACATGGGGTAATCCGGTTTATAAATATGATCAGCTCAGCAATTTTCGGATCAAGGAAAAGGATGAAAACTGGGCAAAGACCGTTAATGATCCGGCGCTCGGTTATACGGACGCCTGGTAAGCGGAATGAGAAAAGAGCCTCCGTTTTGGAACGGAGGCTCCTTTCATAATGTAAACTAGTCTTTGTGGCGGAAAGTAATGCGACCTTTGGTCAGATCATAGGGGGTCATT
The DNA here is from genome assembly GCA_949295085.1 of uncultured Pseudomonadota bacterium. GTDB lineage: Bacteria > Pseudomonadota > Alphaproteobacteria > RF32 > CAG-239 > CAZU01. The sequence continues at coordinate 11,253 of CASFJS010000016.1, read as the reverse complement.
TCAATATCAACTTTATCGCCGACCATGACGCGAATGCGGAATTTGCGCATTTTGCCGGCGGTATGAGCCAAAATTTCAACACCGTTTTCCAGCCGGACACGAAACATGGCATTGGGGAGTTTTTCAATGACTTCGCCGCTCAGTTCCAGAAGTTCTTCTTTACTCATGTTTTAGGTACCCTTAACAGATTTATTTTTAGTTGCTTTATAACCCCGGAAATTTTTTTTTGCAAGTTTTTTATTCGCCCGTTTGGCGTGATTGGCTGATTTATCGGTATTTTGGGGAAAAGTTAAGGTAAAGCAGCTGCCTTTGCCCAGGGTTGAAACGGCGGTGACGGAACCACCCATTTTTTCAATAATGGATTTGGTAATAGCCAGTCCAAGTCCGGAGCCCCGGCCGTCGCGTTTTTGATGTCCTTCGGAAAAAAACGGGTTAAAAATATAGGGTAAATCGTCTTTTGAAATGCCGCAACCGGTGTCGGCAAAAGAAATTTTAAAACGGTTGCCGGTATATTCAATGGTTATATCAATGTGCCCCTTAGCCGGCGTTGCCTTGATGGCATTAAGGATGATGTTGATAACGGCAATGCGGAAATCACTTTCGTTGCCGATGAGGCAGCAATCTTTATCCGGTTTGTGAAAATTTATGTCAATACCTTTGCTCTTGGCTTCAAAGTCGAGAATACTTAGAACATCGTTGATGCCGGTCGTGGTGTTTATTTCGGTTTCCTCGGCGGTATAGTTGCGGGTTAATTTGAGCAGGCGTTCGGGAACATCAATGGCCTTAACAAGTTCCGTATGCAGCAGGTTGATCATTTTCTTTTGTTCGTTGTCGTCGGTTGTCGCGGTATAATATTTACCGATAAAATGCTCCAGAATCATGCGCAGGGCGCCGAGCTGATTTTTGATCTCATGCGCAATGGAAGAAGATAAAAAGCCCAAAGAGGATAATTTTTGCTGATGGGAAAAGTCAATATCGTCGCTTAAATCGCGGATGGATTCAATGATATATTTGTGTGGGCCGCTGCCGATTAACGGCGCCGCGTTAACAGCCATGTGGCATTCCGGTTTGCGGTAAAATTGTTGGATGATGTTAATATGGTGTTTGCCCCGGTGCAGGATTTCATGCAGCGGACAATGCGTATGTGAGGAATCGCAGGGATGTTTACTGTTGAAAGAATCCTCATAGCAAAGGCCGTGGCGGCCCGCTTCGGTTCCGACTTGCTTGTAATAGCTCCTGTTGGCGATGATGATACGGTAGTTTTCGTCAATTACGCGGATACCGTCGGGGATGTTGTCAATTAAGGATTGTAAAAAATTTTCACGGTCGCGGATTTTGGATAAAGTCGATTGGAGGTTGTCCAGCATCATATTAAAAGTTTTGGCCAAATTATCCAGCTCGTCGGGATATTTGCCATCGGCCGCCAGAGGAATGCGCAGCTGTAGATTGCCACGGCTTATTTCTTCGGATATTTGAGACATTTTGTTGATGGGAATAAGAATCCAGCGGTTGATGAGAAAGCCCAGAAAAATAATAAATAAGGACAATAAAATACCGCCGCAAGCAATGATGGTTACGCCGGCATTAATGGTCCGGTACTGCTCGTCAAAGCTTTTGGACCGCTCAATCACGGCCTTTTGCTCGTTGACGATAAATTCGGATTGTGTTTTGTCATAAGCCAGAGCTTTGAGCGACTGGTAATCGTCGGTGTTAAAATTTATGTCCGGGTATTGTTGCAAAAGCAGGCGTATCTCGCGGGTGAGGCTGGCGTTGCGATACAAGAGGTCGGCGTATTGCTGGTTGCGCTGGATGGAAAGTTGCTGATCTTTTTCTATCTTTGACAGATAGGCAATGTAAAAGGTGATGACAAAGACCAGAGAGGAAATGAGAAACAAAATTAAAATTGAATAGATAATTTTACGGTTGAGGCTCAAGAACATGTTTTTTTCCGGCTAAAGATTAACAAACAGAAAAATGTTAGCAGATATTTATTGCTAAAAGATAAACAAAAAGCGTTTGGTTTCCAAACGCTTTTCAGAATTAAGCCTCGTTTAAGAGGGCATAGATTTCGGTTGTCTTGGACATTTGGCGCAGCTTGTTGCAAGTGCTTTCATCTTTCAGAATACGGGAAAGCATGGCCAACGCGGTCAGATGATCCGCACCGCTGCCTTCCGGCGACATCAGTAAAAACACCAAATCAACCGGTTTGTTGTCAATCGCGTCAAAGTCAAGCGGAAACGAAGGCTTGGCAAAAAAAGCATAAACCTTGTCCAACCCGGAAAAACGGCTGTGCGGCAGCGCCGTACCGTCGCCAAAACCGGTGGACCCGAGATTTTCACGCTCCAGCAGTGAATCGAAAACCGTTAAAGCATCGATCCCGCAGACCTCGGCGGCTTTTTGGGCCAAATCTTGCAAAAACTCTCGTTTGGAACCCGATTTAAGCCCCAAAAAAATGTTCTTTTCAGTTAAAATATTTGAAATATTCATCTCTTTTAAGCTTTATGTTATTTTGGTTCAACCCAACCGATATTGCCGTCTTTACGACGATATACCATATTAAAATTGTTGGTTGCGGCATTTTTGAACATCAGTGCGGATTCATTGTTCAAATCCATGTACATAACCGCTTCGGATACCGTGCATACCGGAATATTGGCCTCCAGCTCGGCAATTGTCAGCGGGGCATCGCCGATATCCACTTCATCGGCTTCTTCATCAATGGAAAAAACAGCCTCATTAGCAATCTCTGCCAAGCCTGTTTTGCCTTTGTGGTCGTTTAATTTTGTTTTATGGCGACGCAGGCGGGTCGCAATATGCTCATTGGCGGCATCAAAAGCGGAATAAGGATCACCCGCAGAGCCGGTTCCTTTCAGAACAATATTTTTGGCCGGATGAACCGTGACCTCGGCAATAAATTCGTCTTTAATCTTGGAAAAATTTACCGAGCAGTTTATCGGTGCCGGAAAGTATTTGTTTACCGAATTCAGGATGTTTTCTTCTACATGGTTGCGGAGTCTGTCCCCGATATCAACCTGATTGCCAGAAAGTGTAATTTGCATAATTTTTTCCTATAAAACTAATTTAATACGACTAAAAACACGGAGCCAACAGATGTTCCGTTTGTTACAATCAAATACTATTTTATTTTACATAAGTCAATACAAAAGTCAACTCCGTCAGCAGCGGGCGAAGTTATGTCCGTTTGCTTCTTTTGCGTTGTCCCGAGGTCGGAATGTTAAGAGATTCACGGTATTTGGCAACGGTCCGGCGGGCAATCCTGATGCCATCATGCTCAAGGAGCTCGACAATTTTATCATCGGATAAAATGTGTTGCGGATCTTCCGCGTCAATGAGGCTTTTTATTTTATGTTTGACGGCGGTGGCGGAAGTTGTTTCGCCGATGTAGCTGCCGGCGGCAGATGAAAAGAAATATTTAAGCTCAAACAAACCGTTCGGCGCCGAGAGGTATTTTCCGGCGGTGACCCGGCTGACCGTACTTTCGCTTAAAGACAGGGCTTCGGCGACATCTTTGAGTGTCATTGGCCGCAGATATTCAATGCCTTTTTCAAAAAAGGCATATTGACGCAGGACAATTTCTTCGGCAACCCGAAGGATGGTTGAAGCCCGTTGATGCAAAGCCTTGATCAGAAAATTGGCGTGGCTCAGATTTTCTTTAAGATAACGGGATGCCGATTTGTCGTTTTTGAGTTCGCTATAGTAGCTGTGGTTGATAAGCAGCCTGGGTAAAGTCATATTGTTAAGTTCAATCCGGTATTCGCCGCGGCGGTTGCGACGGATAAAAACATCGGGAATCACGTAAGAAGTCTGCTCGGCGGTAAAGTCGGCTGCCGGTTTCGGGTTTAGGGACTTAATTTCTGCGACGTCGGCCAGAATATCCTCAACGGAACAGCGGCACAAATTAGCCAATTCCTTAAATTTACGCTCGGCAAGCAGGGGCAGATTATCAAGCAGAATTTTCAATGAGGGTGAAAGTTTGCGGCGGTCGGAAAGTTGAATTTTAAGACATTCGGCCAGATTTTCGGCAAAAATTCCGGCCGGCTCGAATTGTTTCAGATGAGCGAGAATTTTTTGCAAGCGTTCGACCGGCGTTTTGAGACGCGAGGCTATTTCGGATAAATTACCGCGAAAATAACCGGCAGAATCAAGTTTTTCACTTAAAATTTTGGCCATCAGGCGGTCGGCCGTTTCCGTAAAAGTTAAGTTTATTTGCTCATCAAGCAAAGTATACAGGGATTTTTCGGCAGCCAGTTTTTTTTCAAAATAATCAAAGGCATCATCGTCATTTCGTCGAATTTTGTTTTGGTTGTAATCAGACCAATCGGTAGTTTCAAAATTGGTGTAGCCTTCACTATCTGAACCGAAATCATCAAATTCGGTTGTCTCATCAGTATCTGGCATTATAGTATCATTGCCGGCTGTTTCCTCGATGAGATCTGTGGCGTTAATGTCCGGATCAGGTGTATCCGGTATTTCGGCGAGAAATTCGTTCTCACGCTCAAGCAGGGGATTATTGAGCAACTCCTGTTCCACAACCTCGTTTAATTCCAGATTGTTCATTTGTAACAAACTGATAGCCTGACGCAGGCGCGGCGTCAGCAACAGAGATTGCGATTGTCTGATTTCGAGTTTCGGGGTCAGCGCCATGGCTTATGCCGCTACATAGAAAAATTGTCGCCCAGATAGACTTTGCGGACTTCTTCATTGGCTACAATTTCTGCCGGAGTTCCCTCCATCAAAACCGTGCCGCCGTGCAAAATATAGGCACGGTCGGTAATATCCAAAGTTTCGCGGACGTTGTGGTCGGTAATTAAAACGCCCAAACCGCGGTGTTTTAATTGTGAGACCAGATTGCGTATTTCTCCGACGGCAATCGGGTCAATGCCGGCCAAAGGCTCATCTAAGAGAATGTAATTGGGCTGGCTGGCCAGAGCGCGGGCAATCTCCAACCGCCGGCGTTCGCCGCCGGACAAAGCCAAAGCCGGTGATTTGCGCAAGTGAGCAATCGAAAATTCGTTTAAAAGTTCTTCCAACATAGATTCACGGCGGCTTTCGTCTTCAATGACAACTTCCAAAACGGCTTTGATATTGTCTTCAACACTCAACGTGCGGAAAATGGAGGCCTCTTGAGGCAGGTAGCCGATACCCAGTCTGGCGCGCCGGTACATCGGCAGATTGGTTATGTCCAACCCGTCGATATGAACATCTCCGTAATCGGGAGTGATAAGCCCGGTTACACAGTAAAAGCAAGTGGTTTTTCCGGCTCCGTTAGGCCCCAAAAGACCAACAGCCTCGCCTCTGCGGACATAAAGGGAAACATTGCGCAAAACCGGACGTTTTTTATATTTTTTGCCAATATTGAAGACTTCGAGTTTGGCTTCGGGCGAAAATTTGTTCATAAGCGTTTATTCCTTTTTCTTTTCTTTAAATACACCGCTGACACGTCCGTGAGAAGTGCCGCCGGATATCATTTTGCTGATGCCGGTGTTAAGATTGCTTTCGGCTCGGGCTCCTTTTAATATGTTGCCGTTTTGATTGATAACAACATCCTCAAACAAATTTACTACGCCCGAACGGGGCAAATAGGTGCCGCGCAGAGCCGTTACGGTCGTGTCTTCGGAGATGATCTTAACATTTTGTTCAATGTCTATTTTATCTAAAACCAATTTTCCCGTGCCATCATCCGTAAAATAAGCCGTCATCAAATCGGCAAAGACCCGGTTCCCTTTGGTATCGGTGGCTATAACGCCGTCACGAGCCACGGCCTGCCGCCGGCTTTGATAATAAGTGATGCTGCCTTTGGCCGTAATATCGGCATCGGCTGTTTTGATGTGTGCCGGAGCGCCTTTGAGAACGGCCGCATCATCATCAATATCATAAATCAGGCTGTTACCGTCGGCTTCGGCACGGGCTGTTTTGAGCCGGACTTGTTCGTAGGCTTCAAGCCGGTGTAATTTGTTTTTAACTTGAGGGTCGTAAAAGCCTACCAGTGTTTCGGCACGAATGCTCATATCGTCTTTGGCCGCACGGGCATTGCCTACGGCTACTAACTTTTGTTCTTTTTGATGGTATTCGACACCGCCATCGGCATCTAATGTGATGTCGCCGGCAAATGCCGGACAAATGCCAAATAAAACAAAAATAAGAGTTGCTAACCGGCGCTGCATGTCGTTATTCCTTTTGTAATGTTTCTTCGTCTATCAATAACCGGGTTTTTCCAAGGAAGGTTAAGGTGTTCCTTTTTCCTGAAACTTCAAATCCTTCGGCGGATATTTTACCCAAAAAACCCTCTCCTTTAACCGGACGATGTCCATAGCCGAAAGATTCCCTAAAATTAATAAAAGCCTCTTCGGTCAGGAGTGACATCCCCGGGCTGTAAAAGCCTTCGACCTGTTTTTGCAGGTGCAACAAAGTATTTTTCTGGTTGTAGATACCCTGCGGGGCCTGGATGCTGAGCCATTCGTTATCGTCCATCGGCAGGATGGCTTCGGGTCGGGATAAATCAAATATTTTGGATCCGGCCGAAGTTTCTTTGATCTGTTCCGCTTCAAAATTACTGATCCTGTTTTGTTTATCCGTTACATAGACCGTTGTTTTTTCAATATTGAGCTTTTCCATATCCCCTTTGCCGAAAGAAAAGTTGAGACCAAAATCCCGGATATCATCGTTTAATGAGGGAAAGACCAAAAGCGTAACGGCCAGAACGGCGGCCAAACCGGGCAGAGCCAGTTTAATAAGCGTTACCCACCGCGTGTGTTTTAAGGTTACTTCTTTAGCCTTTTTTGACGAGGACGGGGCATGAAAGTATTTGTCTATTTCTTTGGGCTCCAGCACTTTTTATGCTACTCCCGCACGCAAGCAGTCATGGATATGGATAATGCCGATGGGTTTGTTGTCCTGGATAACAAAGAGCTGGGTGATACCTTTGCCGGTTGTGTTCATAACCTTAAGGGCCTCAGCCGCCAACACATCCGGTGATATTGTACGCGGATTGCGCGTCATGATATCACCGGCTGTCCGGTGCAGCAGATCGGATGACAAACAACGGCGCAGGTCGCCATCGGTAATGATACCGATAAGCCGGCCGTCATCGTTCGTTATTCCGACACATCCCAGCATTTTGGATGACATAATAAGCAGCGCATCCTGCATGGAGGTGGTTTCTTTGACTAAAGGCAGTTCATCACCCGTATGCATGAGGTCGGATACTTTTTGCAAAATGGCACCGAGCTTACCACCGGGGTGTCTCTGCTTATAGTCCGTTTTGCTGAAACCCTTGCGTTCCATCAGGGCAACGGCCAAAACATCGCCTAAGACAAGAGTTGCCGTCGTCGAAGACGTTGGTGCCAATCCCAAGGGGCAGGCCTCGCCGTCATCGGGCAGTTTGAGTAATATGTCGCCGGCTTTGCCGAGGGAGCTATCGGGATTTTTGGTCATGGCAATCAACGGAATACCAAAGCGTTTGCAATAAACCAGAATATCGGATAATTCTTTTGATTCGCCGCCGTTTGAAATTGCCAGAACGGTGTCATCAACAGTGAGCATTCCCAAATCGCCATGGCTGGCTTCGCCGGGGTGTACAAAAAAAGACGGGGTGCCGGTTGAGGCTAAAGTGGCGGCTATTTTGCGGCCGATATGTCCGGATTTGCCCATGCCCGTTATGATGACGCGGCCTTTGGTGTTTTGCATTAAATCCAAGGCTTTTGTCAGGTTTTCATCAAATTCGTTTTCCATTATTTTAAGGGCTTCGATTTCTTTTTCAATCGTGTGTCTGGCCGAAGCGATATCTTGTTCGTTTGTCATAATATCACAGTTTCTCCGTATCGAATTAATATGAGAAAAGCTTAAGATGTTATTTTAAAAAGGCAAGTCTTTTTTTATTTTTGTGGAGACTGTAAAAGCAGATTTTATTCCGAAACGGTTGTTGAATATTTGAGCTGTCGGGATAACGGCCGGATCTTTTGGCGAAAAAGGGCTTGACTATTTGGATTTATGAGTCTAGAGTGCCGAGACTCAAAAAAGGCGAGGAATCGCTTTTTTGTGAGTTTTTGTGTTAATAACCAATACTTTAAGGAAATTTGTGATGCCTACAATTAATCAGTTAATTCGTAAATCACGAACACCCAAAGTCAAGAGAAACAAAGTTCCGGCTTTGAAGGCTTGCCCGCAAAAAAGAGGTGTTTGCACAAGGGTTTATACCACAACCCCGAAGAAACCGAACTCCGCTTTGCGTAAGGTTGCGCGTGTGCGCCTGACAAACGGCTTTGAAGTAATCAGCTATATCCCTGGTGAAGGTCACAACTTGCAAGAACACTCAGTGGTGCTGATTAGAGGAGGCCGTGTCAAAGACTTGCCGGGTGTTCGTTATCATATCATTCGCGGCACTTTGGATACCCAAGGTGTTACTAAACGTCGTCAACGTCGTTCTCTGTACGGCGCCAAGAGACCTAAATAAGGAGATTTGATAATGTCACGTCGTCATAGAGCTGAAAAAAGAGCTATACTGCCCGACGCCAAGTATGGTGATAAGGTGGTGACCAAATTTATTAATAATGTAATGGAGCATGGTAAAAAAGCCGTTGCCGAAAAAATTGTCTATTCGGCTTTTGATATCATTGCCGCCAAGTCGAAACAGGATGCTTTGAAGGTGTTTTCCGATGCTTTGGAAAATGTTAAGCCCTTGGTTGAAGTGAAATCCCGTCGTGTCGGCGGAGCTACATACCAAGTGCCGATGGAGGTTCGTCCGGATCGCCGTCAGGCTCTGGCTATCCGCTGGATTATTGAAGCGGCTCAGAAACGTTCCGAATCGACAATGACCGAAAGACTGGCTAACGAGTTGTTAGATGCTTTGGCCAATAAGGGTTCTGCCGTTAAAAAACGTGAAGATACTCATAGAATGGCCGAGGCCAACAAGGCTTTCTCTCATTATAAATTTTAATTAACTCAAGGATAATAAAATGGCTCGTACACATAAACTTGAATTGTACCGCAATATCGGTATTATGGCACATATTGATGCCGGTAAGACCACAACGACAGAGCGTATTCTTTATTATACCGGACAGAGCCACAAGATCGGCGAAGTTCATGATGGCGCTGCCACCATGGACTGGATGGAACAAGAGCAGGAGCGCGGCATTACGATTACGTCTGCCGCAACAACCTGTTTTTGGAAAGGGCACCGTATCAATATCATTGATACGCCGGGGCACGTCGACTTTACCGTTGAGGTAGAGCGTTCGTTACGTGTTCTGGATGGTGCCATTACCGTGTTTGATTCGGTTGCCGGTGTTGAACCGCAATCGGAAACGGTGTGGAGACAGGCTGATAAATACGGGGTTCCGCGAATTTGTTTTTGCAATAAAATGGACAGAATCGGCGCCAATTTTTACCGTTGTCTGGATATGATTAAAGACCGTTTGGGTGCCCGGCCGATGGCTTTGCAGCTGCCGGTCGGAGTTGAGGCCGATTTTAAGGGTGTGGTTGATTTGTTGAATATGAATGCAATCATCTACACCGGTGATACGGCGGATTCACCGATTGAAATTCAAGAGATTCCGGCCGATCTGAAAGATAAAGCCGAACAATATCATGCCGAACTGGTCGAAATGGCCGTCGAGCAAGATGAAAAGGCTATGGAAGATTATCTGGAGGGTAAGGAAATCTCGGTCGAAATTTTGAAAAAATGTATTCGCAAGGGTACTCTGGCGCAGGATTTTGTGCCGGTATTTTGCGGAACAGCTTTCAAAAACAAGGGGGTTCAACCTTTGTTGGATGCGGTGATTGATTATTTGCCGTCGCCGGTTGATTTGAAAGATGTTGAGGGTGTTAAACCCGGAACCGACGAAGTTATTACCCGCAAGGCGGACGATAACGCGCCGTTGTCGGCTCTGGCTTTCAAGATTATGAACGACCCGTTTGTCGGATCTTTGACCTTTACCCGTATTTATTCGGGAACAATGGTTGCCGGTTCGTATGTTTACAACTCGGTTAAGGACAAAAAAGAACGCGTCGGCCGTATGCTTTTGATGCACGCCAATAAGCGTGAAGATTTGAAAGAAGCGCATGCCGGCGATATTATTGCTTTGGCCGGTTTGAAAGATACAACCACGGGTGACACCTTATGTGATCAGAGCAATCCGATTGTTTTGGAAAACATGGTGTTTCCGGATCCGGTTATTGAACTGGCCGTTGAGCCGAAAACTAAGGCCGACGTTGAAAAAATGGGGCTGGCATTGTCCAGACTGGCTATGGAAGATCCGTCGTTTAAGGTGTCTTCTGATCCGGATTCCGGGCAGACCATTATCAAAGGTATGGGCGAATTGCACCTTGAAATTATTGTCGACCGTCTGAAGCGTGAATTTAAGGTGGACGCCAATGTCGGCGAACCGCAGGTTGCCTATCGCGAAACGATTACCAAACCGTGTGATATTGAATATACCCATAAAAAACAATCCGGCGGTGCCGGTCAGTTTGCGCGGGTTAAAATCAAATTTGAGCCGATTGAGGGTTATAACGGTTTTGAATTTGAAAATACCGTGGTCGGCGGTAACGTGCCGAAAGAGTACATCCCCGGTGTTGAAAAGGGTTTGCGTTCGGCGATGGATGCCGGTGTTATTGCCGGATATCCGGTGACCGGTGTTAAATGCAACCTGTATGACGGCGCTTATCATGAGGTTGACTCCAACGTTATGTGCTTTGAAATTGCAGCCCGGGCGGCTTTCCGTGAAGGTATGCGTCAGGCCAGTCCAAAATTGTTGGAGCCGATTATGAAGGTAGAGGTCGTTACGCCCGAAGAATATATGGGGGATATCATCGGCGACTTGAACTCGCGTCGCGGCTTGGTCAACGGCATGGATCAACGTGCCAATGCCCGGGTTATTGATGCGCAGGTTCCTTTGGCCAATATGTTCGGTTATGTGAATACGTTGCGTTCGCTGTCACAGGGACGTGCGCAGTTTACGATGGTGTTTGACCATTATGCCGAAGTGCCGAAAGAAATTGCCGATAAGGTAAAGGCCAAAAATGCGTAATTATTCTGTTTCGGAGGGCGTGTATTTGAAAAAATACGTTGTCCTCCGGAACGGTTATTTGATTTTTTTATAACTAACTTAATTTTATTTTGGAGATAGTAAAATGGCGAAAGAGAAGTTTGAGCGGACGAAGCCGCACTGCAACATCGGGACGATCGGTCACGTAGACCACGGGAAGACGACGTTGACGGCGGCGATAACG
>CASFJS010000015.1 GCA_949295085.1 uncultured Pseudomonadota bacterium | reverse complement strand
GAAGGTATGTTTTTTACTATTGAACCGATGATTAACTTTGGCAAAAAGGAGGCGACCATTCTCTCAAACGAATGGACCGCCGTTACCAAAGACCGGTCTTTGTCTGCTCAGTTTGAACATTCGCTGGCCGTTACCAAAGACGGATTTGAGGTTTTTACCTATTCACCAGCCGGACTTGACCGGCCGCCTTATAAAAAACAGGACTAAACGACTTATGAACGCACAACAACCGGACTATGTAGGACATCGGAGACGCCTCAAACAACGCTTTTTGCTTGGCGGCGGTCGGGATATGGCTGATTATGAATTGCTGGAATTGGTTTTAACTTTGGCTATTCCGCGACGTGACGTTAAGCCGCTGGCCAAAAAGCTGGTCGCGGAATTCGGTAATTTTGCCAAAGTAATTGCCGCTCCGGAATATCGTTTGCGCAAAATTAACGGTGTCAGCGACGGTGTTGTGACCGTTTTAAAAATCATTACCGTTGCGGCACAACGACTGAGTTGGCAAAATTTGGCCTCGGATGATAAACCCGTTTTGATAAACGTGGACCATCTGATTGATTTTTGCCGCAGCACTATTGCTTATTCCGAGGTTGAAGAACTCCACGTTATTTATCTGAACGCCAAGCTTAATGCCATTGGCTGCGCGCTTTTGCAAAAAGGCAGTTTGTCTTCGGTCAGTGCTTCCCCGCGTGACATTGTTATGGATGCCTTACAGCATAATGCCGCCGGCATTATTTTGGTCCATAATCATCCGTCCGGCGCGGCCAGGCCATCGGAAAACGATCTTAAGCTGACAAACAACGTTGCCCAAGCCTGCCAGCTCATGGGAATCCGGCTGCATGAACATATTATTATCACACAATCGGAATATTTTTCTTTTCTGGAACACGGCCTGATTAAAAATTAAGACGAGGCTTTAATAACCGTTTCTATAAGTAACGTAATGTTGCTGGTAAACAGTTTGATTGAAATTGTCAGCAAAATAATACCGAAAAACTTTTTAAGCATATATAAAAAACCGGCGCTCAGCTTCTTCTCTAATTTGTTGGCTATCCGCAGAACGACGTAGACGCAAAACATATTGGCGACAACGGCACTCAAAAGGTTTACCGGTGAAAATTGCGAGCGAATGGCCAGCATCGTGGTCAGGGCGCCGGCACCGGCAATCAACGGAAACACGACCGGAAAAAAGCTTGAATCCTTCGGTGCGTCCGGAGTGTCCTGAAAGATGGATATATCCAAAATCATTTCGCAGGCCATGACAAAAATAATCAATGAGCCGGCAACGGCAAAAGATGCCGTATCAACCCCGAACAAATCCAGAAACGCCTCTCCGACAAAATAAAAAATCAAAAACATTATCAGCGCCAAACCGGCCGTTTTGAACGGCTTAACCATGCGACCTTTGCGACGCAACGCCCAAATTATCGGCAAAGATCCGAAAATGTCTATAATCGCAAATAAAACAAAAAACGCACCAAAAAATTGTTGCCACTCAAAACCCTCAATCATCTGTTCCTCCAAAACAATTTTTAGCTTATCTGCATACCGAATTATAAACAGAAATCATTAAAAAAATCTTGTGATAACGGTTTCCGCCATCTAATATACAAAATGTTTATTGGTTATTTTTGAGGACTTTTTGATGAAGATATTTTTAAAAATTTTAGCCGGAATTATGGTTCTGGCGGTTGTTTGGTTTGTGGTCGTCTTTGCGCTTTGGGGCGAAGCGGTGCTTGCCAATATTAAAGATAAAACGCCCTATCCTTTTCACAACGGCGAGCACCATCTGATTGCCCATGCCGGCGGTACCATCGACGGACATGTCTATACCAGCTCGCGCGAAGCGGTTGAAGATTCCATCAAAGCCGGTATGAAATTTATTGAGGTTGATTTTATTGAGACATCCGACGGTCATTATATTGCCGGCCATGACTGGAAGCTGTTTAACGAAGCAACAGGTCGTGAAGACAGGGGCGATGAGCCGCTGACGCTGGCCGAAGTTAAAGCCTCCAAAATATACGGCAAATACACAACCATGGACGCTGCCGATGTGGCAGAACTGATGCGCCAATATCCGGACTGGATTTTGCTTATCGACAAAGCCCGCGATGTCGAGAAAATGGCCGAGTTGTTTCCGTTTCCGAAACGCGTGATTTTGCAGGTTTACGGATTATACGGCTATATGCGCGCCTTGAAAGCGGGAATCGACTACCCGACATTGCGGCTTAAAGGCGGACGACGCGGCGTTAAGGAAATATATAAGGTTTTTATGGACTGGCTTAACGTTAAATCGGTTATTTTGGGCGAAAAATCGTTTAACAAGAATCTGGATTATATCGGTGAATTGCATGATAAAGGCGTAACGGTTATCCTTTATGGCAACCCGAGTTTCAAAATTGTTGAGAATCCGACCGAGATTAAGAAATATCTCGGCAAATACCTGGATTTGGTTGATACGGACACGCTGCGCAGTCTGTAAAAGTTTGTCGTCCGATTAAGGCTCTTGACGCGGCGCGGACAATGCGCTAAGTAAAGTCAAAGAGCCTTAACTTTTTTTGGAGTTTTAGTCGTGTTGTCGCTTCTTATCTTTTTTGTCGGGTTTATGATGTTTTCTTCCGCCAACTGGGTGGTGAGAAAGTTTGGCGAGGTTACCTACGAGCAGATTATGTTCCACCTCAATATGCCGTTTTCATCCGAAATCCGTATGATCATGAGTTATCTTAAAAACACCGTGATGACCGGCGCAATTATTGTTGTGGTGTTGGCTTTGTTCTTTGGATTGAAATACCGCGTCCATGTCAAAATTATTGACGCTTTCCGCGACTGGGTTAAGCAAAAACGGTTGGCCTTGAGTCTTGTATGGCTGCTGTTTTGTGTGGTTTTTGTCTTCTTCCGCATGAATGTTTATAATATGCTCACCTATCATAAATACAAGACCGAGACCTCAAACTTTTATGAAGAAAACTATGTTATTCCGCAGCAGGCCAAAATCACGTTCCCGGCTCACAAACGCAACCTGATTTTGATTTTTGCCGAATCGATTGAAGCGACTTATGCGCAAACGCCGCTGCATAATTACTTTAAGGCAGACCTTATTCCCGAACTGCACAAGTTGGCCAAAGAAAACATTAACTTCAGCGATAACGAATATCTCGGCGGCTCTTATGAGATTGACGGCACGCAGTGGACGCAGGCGGGGCTGTTTGCGCAGACCTGCGGCGCGCCAATACAACTGCCGATTAACGACCCAAACTGGTTTCATCCCAAAGAAGGATTTTTCCCCAAGGCTTGGTGTCTGTACGATATCTTGCGCGATGAGGGCTATATCGAAAGCACGCTAATCGGCTCCAACGGCGAATTTGCCGGTATGGACAAGTTTGTTGAAACCCATGGCGCGCAACGGCTTTTGGACACCAATTTTTATGCCGAGCGCGACGGAATCGAGCTTTCGTTTGAAAAGACGACCAAACTGCCGGATAAACAGGTTTTTGTTTACGCCAAAGAAGAATTGGCTCATCTGGTGGCGCAGGGCAAGCCCTTTGTCTTTACGCTGATGACGCTTGACACTCACTACGGCACGGCGCGTTTTGACGACAGCGTTTGCGAACGTCAATACGGCCCGCACAACAATATTGAAAACGTGATATCCTGCTCGGACAAACAGATTGGCAATTTCATTGACTGGTTGCAGCAACAGGATTTTTACAAAGATACGGTTGTCGTGGTTTTGGGTGACCATTTGACGATGAATAAGGTTTTTACCAAAGAGATGAACCGCAAACCGCTTAATATTTTTATCAATGCTCCGGTGGCGGCGGCCAATACCAAAAACCGCGTGTTTACACCGTTTGACATTTATCCGACGTTGGTTGAGAGTCTGGGCGCCAAAATCGACGGCCACCGATTGGGGCTCGGAACGTCTCTGTTCTCGGATGTGCCGACACTGACCGAGGGCAAAATGAGCGTTGAGGAAATGGATATTAACGTACGCAAAAAGTCGCATCTATATGACTGGATGCTTTACGGCAGAGACGTTCATGAATCTTCATCGGCTAATGCCGGCGGAGATTCATGACTATTTGGCGATTTGGCTTTGGCTGTGTTTGTCAGGAACTTTGTAAGTAAAATTGAGCAAATAAATCCCAGCACAGCAAGGAAAAAATGTCTTGTGTCCGTTACAGCTTATCTTTTTTGACACGGATAACCGGACGGATACCCAAAAGCTCTTGTCCACGGCGACTCATTGTGGTTACCGAGGCTTTGCCGAGGTTGCTGCCCAAACAAGTAACCCAGACAGTGTCCGGTTTGGTGGTATGGGCGGTATCGGTATAATAGGCGGCGTGAACTTCGGGCTGTGATATATCCGGCCGGCCGAGATTGGCATAAAGCCATTGCGGCAAGGCGTGAATATAGCTTTCGCTTGAGGTCTGCCAGGCATTTTCTTCTTCGGTTGGTTTGTTGCCGCTCAGTTCGGCCAACTCGGCCGCGCTTATCAGCCGCGCTTTGTAGCCGGTGTAGTCAATGATATAGTCTTCACCGCCGGCAACAAGGCGGGTTGCATTGTCTTCTGCCGTCAAGGTTTCGACATTCTTAAACGAGCCGGTGGTTTTTTGCAGCTCTTTTAAGGCTGTCAACGGCCCATAGCGATTGTTGCCCGAAGCGCCATATTCGTCCGGTTCACCACCGGCCGAGATAAAATCTTCATAGCTTAACCAGGGAATTCTGGCTCCGAGGTTGTGATCCAAAAGCAAATCATAGCTGTCGCCGTTATCTTTGATGACATACCAGCGATAGCATTCGCCGGCGTGGTTGTTTTGGCTCCAGACATCAGCTTCCTGACAAGGCTCTCCGGTGTAGGGATCAAAAAATACCTCTTTGCCGATAACAGAATCAGCCGGCGGCACGGAAGAATCGTCGGCGTATAAAGAATTCATAACGGCCAACAGAACCAAAGCTCCCGCCGTACCACTCATAAAAAACAATTTTCTGTTCATTCTTGCCCCCAAAAAAATCTCTGTTTTTTGGATAGTATAGACCCGGATATTATTGTTTGCCAGCCTGTTTTGGTGTTTTGTGCAGAAAAAAGTATGTCAGACCGGTTGCCGACGACGAATGGCCTGATAAGCGCTCCAAAATGCCAAAAATGTGTTCATTAGTGCCGAAGGATAGGCCATAACATAAAAATTGTGCACGGCCCATAAAGCCATGTTAAAAATCAGTGCGTAGCGCATTTGCTGATCGGTTTTGGTGAGATAAATACAAACAGTATATATCGCCGAGGCTGTAACCGGCAACCAGCCGATAACTCCGAGGTTGTTGGCATAAAGCCCCGTCACCACCCCCACAAGCAACAAAACGGCTGTTATTTTACCGGTCAGGCGGCCGGTATAAGACAAAAAATTGCGTATCAGGCAAACAATGCTGGTTACCAAAGCCGCATGAGCCGACAAGGCAATATTGGCCAAAATACCGGACATGGTATCGCCAACCTGCCAATACATGAAATCTTTCTTGCTGTTTTTAATGGCCGACAAGGCAATACAAACAGCCGAAATCAGCGAAAATATATTACCGATGATGATGTGTATCGTAATCATATTGTTTGCCTTTGGCGCTGATTTTAGAAAGAATATTTTGCAAAAGCAATTCTTTTCTTGATTTTGCAATGCTCTAATCAACGCTGAACAAAAAAGTTGAATTTACTCAATCGGTCATTATAATCAATCACATACGTCTATTGCAGAAAAACGGAGAGACGATGAAAAATATTTTTATTGCCGGTGCCGCACGCAGTGGAAAATCAACTTTGGCTGAGATGCTTTGTCGTAAATCCGGTCGCGGGATTGTTTCCGTCGATGCGTTTATCAGTGCTTTTCAAGAAAATTATTCTCAGGCCGGATTTTACCACCATGGCGCCGATAATTATTTGATAGCCCCGTTCATTGCCTCGTATATGGCTGCTCTGACATACAACCATCCGGATTTCAGATTTGTGCTTGAAGGCTCGCAAATAAGGTTAAGCGACGCGGTTAAGATATTTGGTAACAAAGATTTTGATTTTGTGGTTTTGGGGTATCCGCAACTGACAGCCGAAGAAGTCTGCCGCAATGTTCGGAAATATGAAAAGCCTTTTGATTATACCCGAGCGATGACCGATGAAGCTTTATTTGAGATGGCGGCAAAACATGTTGCACGATCCCGACAATTGGCCAAAGAGTGCCAAAAATTAAATTTGCCTTTTTTTGATACGTCATTTAACCGTCCGGCAATTTTGGAAAAGCTCAGCAATTTATAGAAACCAATAAAAAAAGAACCTTTCGGAATTTTCTGATCTGTAACCTAGGAAGTGGAGGCAAAAAGAAAAACCCCTTTGAAAAAAATTTTTCAAAGGGGAATTTTTTTGTTAAACTCACACTAAAAGGATATAAGAATGAGCAAAATAAGATTTAGTAAAGAAGAATAAACCAGATTAAGATCATTGATAGTGGTAGAAAAAGTAAGCGACAAGACATTAGTATTCACGCAAGTGTTCAAAAGGCGAGCGGTGTTGTTGAGCCGGCAAGGAAAAACTGCAAATCAGATATTCAGGAAAGCCGGCATTGATATTAACCTATTTTCGGCAAAATATTTTCACCATGTTATCAAGCGATGGAAGAAGAGTAATTTGCAAGACGGAATAAAGAAAGGGCATCCATCCAAAGAGGCAAAAAAAATAGATGAAATGAGTATAGAAGGACTCAAAGCCAGGGTGGCCTACTCAGAAGCGGAGAATGGCTTCTTAAAAAAACTGAAATTGTTTGGATAATGCCCCAATTGAAAGCTTTTTCGGGCATCTCAAAGATGAAGTAGATATTAAATCATGCCAAACCTTTGAGGAAGTTAAAACTTTAGTTGAAAATTATATTTGTTATTATAATAATGAACGTTGTCAGTGGAGCTTAAACAAAATGACACCGGCTCAACGCCGATGCCATTTGTCTAATTCCCCTGCTTGACTTACTCCTAAGGGGATTTCTTTTTTATTTCCTCTTTTCTGGGAACAGATCATACCGAGGGATATTCTGCCTTTGGGTAATTATATAAACAGTGCCGTTAACTGGCGAGTATGAGAAAAAACGCGCATTTAAATCATCGCCAGAGCCTCATCGGAAAACTTTTTCATCTTTTCGATGCTGTCGTGCATTTGACGGCTTTCGTCGGCATCCAAATCCGGATAAAGAACATCGTGGACGCCGCGTTTGCCAATAACCGTCGGCATAGAGATACAAACATCTTTAACCCCCGCAATTTCCGCGTGATGGGTCGATACCGTCAAAACGGCATATTCATTGGTGGTGATAGCCTGACAAATGCGACACAACGCACCGGCAATGCCGTAAAAAGTGGCCCCCTTGCCGTTGATAATCTTGTAGGCAGCGTTGCGGACATCGTCATCAATTCTGGCTTTGACCTCAGCCGTCAGCGGCCGGCCGAGTTCTTCACCCAGCTTATAAAGCGGCAGCGTGCCGGAATCGCCGTTTGACCAGCACAAAACCTCGCTGTCGCCGTGTTCGCCCAAAACATTGGCGTGAATTGACTTCGGCGACACACCGAGATGATAACCAAGGTCGGTGCGAAAACGCGCCGTATCCAGAACCGTGCCGCTGCCGATAACCCGCTCTTTGGGAAAACCGGACAACTTAAGCGCAACCTCGGTCATGACATCGACCGGATTGGTGGCTATGAGCAAAGTGGTGTTCGGCGCGTTGGCAACAATCTGCGGAATAATCGAGGCAAAAATTTTGACATTACGCTCCAACAAATCAATTCTGGTTTCACCGGGTTTTTGGTTGGCGCCGGCTGTAACAATAACAACCTCGCAACCGCTTAAATCTTTGTAATCGCCGGCTTTGACCTTGTTGGCATAGGCAAACGGTGCGGCGTGGGCGATATCGGCAGCTTCGGCCCAGGCCTTTTCCCGGTTCATATCAATCAAGGTTATTTTACGGGCCACACCGCGCATGATTAAGGCAAAAGCCGTTGCCGCGCCGACGGATCCGGCGCCGATAATCCCTACCTGCATATTATCCTCCTTACCAAGTTTAACAAATTTTTATGTTACATAATTAGTCAACAACAAAAAACAACCCCCGACTTATGCCAAAGCGGGGGTTACTTGTGAAGTTTTGTTTATTCTTCAACGACTGTTTCGTCTTCGCCAGAGGTTTCTTCAGGATTTTCTTCAACAACCTCTACAACTTCTGCGCTGTCTGGCTCAACGTCAACAACAACGACATCTTCCTCAACCGCGACGGGCTCAACCGCAGCATTCTCAGCTGCTGCCGGTTCAACCGCTCCGGCTTCAACGACGGCTTCTTCAACCACGGCCTCCTCAACTGTTGCCGTTTCCGGTTGACCACTGCGCAACCAGGCCGCCAACAACAAAAGGATAGCCAAAACAATAACGACATAGATTAATTTTTTCATTTTTTGCTCCTCAAAAAAAATAAATACTGCTTTTAAATTACGTTTTTGATATTCTTTTGTCAACCTTAATTGAAATTTTTATTGCACTTATCTTGATGGCAGCTTGTGTCGTTGACGATAAATTGTATTTGTTTTCAATGCGTTACCGCATTATCTGACAGGTTTTGTGTGTTTTTTTTAAATAATGCTTGTCAAATTGAATAAAATAGTGCTAACTATCAGGGAACGGCCTTGTGAGAGGTTTTGTTAATTGTTTTAATTTTTTTGAGGTTTACATTATGACTGATACAGCAAATCGCGTTAAGAAAATCGTTGCAGAGCATCTTGGCGTTGAAGAATCCAAAGTTACGGAGAATGCCAGCTTTATCGACGATTTGGGCGCAGATAGTTTGGATACAGTAGAATTGGTTATGGCTTTTGAGGAAGAATTCGGTTGCGAAATTCCCGATGAGGCTGCCGAAAAAATCTTGACTGTTAAAGATGCAATCGACTATCTTTCAAAAAATGCTTAAGTCTGAATGGCTTTAGGAAAGTTGATGAAACTCGCCAGTTGTTATTTGGCGGGTTTCATTTGTTTTTGTGACTTTACGAATCGATTTTATGTCTTTGTCTTATCTTTGTTTATGAGCTGGAAGCCTGATGTATAAACACCGAAAAATTACCGCCGTGCGAAAATTTGTTTTGTTGGCGGCGGGAATTGTTGCTTTGGGTCTGTGGCAAGTAAAAAACCTGATATATCAGCCGGTTTATCTTGATAATCCGGCTTATGTTGTTGTTTCTCGCGGCAGCGGAACCGCCGTGACGGCGCAGCGTCTTAAAGAAGCCGGCGTTATTGACAAGCCCTGGCTTTTTAGGCTGGCGGCACGTTTTTGGGGACTGGACAGACACTTGAAAGCCGGTGAGTATGTCTTTACGGGCACTGTTTCCGTTTATGATGTTATTCATAAAATCGGTCGCGGCGAGGTTTCCTACCGGCGTTTGACCTTGGCCGAGGGACTGACCTCAAAACAAATGCTTGAGGCTATTGCCGACGAGCCTCTGTTGGACGGCCAAATAACAATTTCTCCGGCCGAAGGTTCGCTCCTGCCCGAAACATATAACTTTATGCGCGGTGACAGTCGCGACAGTGTGATTGCTCAGGCACAAAAAGCCATGTCAGAAGCGCTGGAATCCGCGTGGAACAACCGGCAGGATGATTTGCCGCTTAAGAATAAACAAGAATTATTGATTCTGGCCTCGATTATTGAAAAAGAAACCGCTGTCGGTAGCGAACGTCGATTGGTGGCGTCTGTTTTTGTTAACCGGTTGCGTAAAGGCATGAAACTGCAAACAGACCCAACGGTTATTTACGCCCTGACCAACGGACAAAAAGACTTGGAACGACCGTTGTTGCGCAAAGATCTGGCTATTGACAGTCCCTTTAACACCTATAAATATTACGGGCTGCCGCCGGCTCCCATCTGTAATCCCGGAAAAGCCTCGCTGGAGGCTGCCGCTAATCCGGAAACCAGCGATTATTTATATTTTGTCGCCAACGGCAACGGCGGACATAATTTTGCCGCTTCGCTCAAAGAACACAATAATAATGTACGGAACTGGAAAAAAATCCGAAAATAACAGTTGCGAAGATACGTTAAGATGCTTATAGTATTAAAAGTTAATAATTTTTAATACTATATATTATGGATAAAAAACAATTCAAAAAATTCCTGAGAAACATCCAAATCTCTTTGGGACTCAGAGAAATTAGGCTGCACTCTCCGGAATCCGGACGAAGGTTTTATCATGCCGATGCTAAAACCAAAAAGATGTTGGGCTACCGCAAAAAATTTTTCCGTCATGAACAGCACAAATGAGCGAAAGAAAGAGCTTTTGGCTTTGCTAAAATCTCTTATGGGAGAACAAATCAAGGAGAATACCTTATTGATTGATTTGTCCTTAGACAGCGAAAATTATGACTTTGCCGTGGTGTTCAGCAATTGGGCCGATGTCAGCATTTATGCCTGCCAGAGCGCCTTGCAAAACTCACAGAGTGTCGGTGATTTTTTGGATAAATTAGCGGCTTTTTAATGGCAAAAGCTTACCCCTTTATTAAACAAGGCGGTAGGCTTTTTTTATGCCTGGCCGATGGTTTCCATCATTAACGGGTAGAGGGCTTCTTTGGGATCCATACCTTTGGTCAGCACGACCTTAAAGACAGGATACATTCGCTCGCATTCTTTGATAGCGATATCAATCATTTGAGAAATTTTATGCTCAAAAAACTCTTCACCGTAATTTAAGAAAACCGAATGTTTGAACACCGGCATATTTTGCTCGGTCCAATAAGAAAAATGACCGACCCACAGATTTTCATTGACCAGGGCCAAAAGCTCAAAAATCTTGCTGCGGTCGTCGAGCTTGTTGTCAATATTCATCAGGCAGGACATGTGCAGGCATTTCATTGAAGCTTCCCATGCAAAAAACAGCAACATATTGTCCCATTTACCCTGGACTTCAACGACAACCTCATTCGGGTTGCGACGCTCCAATTCGTAGGAGCGGGCGGTGAAAATATTTTCGACCATATCTATCGGATTGATCGTTGAGGCTAAATTCTGAGCCGGTTGCATTCTTTGTTCTCCATCAAAAAATAAGCGTTGCCCTTAAACGGAACAATTCAAGCTTGCAATGACCGCAAAACAATTGCAATCGCCGAGTCGCAGTTGTCCACCATATTCGTTTTTGTGGATAAAATTTTACCGATAGATTATTTGTAAAATCAAAAGGATAGTTCGTAAAAAAATTTTTTTATTTTTTAAGTGTGGATATATTTGTGGAAATTAATTATTCTTTAAGCAATGTTTTTAAAAGAGATAAGGATTTTATGAGATGACAGGCTTGGTTTATCCCGAGATATCGCCGATTGCGTTTAGTTTGGGGCCGATTGATATTCGCTGGTATTCGCTGGCGTATCTTTTGGGTATTGTGGCGGCATGGTTTTTGCTGTTGCGCAATAATGATAAATACAAGCTCGGCTATACACGCCAACAAATTGAAGATCTGGCTTTTTATGTAACGCTCGGTATTATCATCGGCGGAAGGTTGGGTTATGCCGTGTTTTACGGCGGCACCGAAATGTGGCTAAAGCCTTGGCGATTGCTGGAATTATGGAAAGGCGGAATGTCATTTCACGGCGGAATTGCCGGTGTGATGGCGGCGGTTTGGCTCTTTGCCCGCAAATATCATTACAAATTTTTGGACATTACCGACCTGGTGGTTTTATATACGCCGATTGGTATATTTTTGGGGCGTCTTGCCAATTTTATCAATGATGAACTCTGGGGCAGAGAAACCGATGTCCCCTGGGCGGTGCGCTTTCCGGCCGGCGGTTACGCACCACGACACCCCTCGCAACTCTACGAAGCTTTTTTTGAGGGTGTGGTTATCTTTATTGTCCTTAATTGGCTGTGGCGTTATAAAAAAGTCCGCTCCTGCTCCGGTATTGTATCGGCGATGTTTGTTTTGTTGTATGGTATCTTTCGGATTTCGCTGGAACAATTCCGCCAGCCGGATATCCAACTCGGTTTTTTCTTCGGCGGAATTACAATGGGCCAGATGCTTTCCGTGCCGTTGATTATTGCCGGCCTGTGGGTGCTGGCGGTCAGGCTTAAAAATTAACTAGCCCTGAGAGGTTACGTTGTGGCTGAATTTTAGGGTCTGCCGCAAGGCTTTGTCGGCACGTACCAAAACTTCCACCGCACCGGAATCGCTGCGTTTTTTCTCGGCGACACTGCAAGATACCGTCAGCTTGAGCGGCTTTTTACCCTGGGCATATTCAAAGGCCACACCGGCAATATTGCGACGAATATCATCCAGATGTTTAAACGCCTCTTTCTTATCCAGCCTTTTGTAAATGACGATAAACTCATCATTGCCATAACGATAAATATGATCTTCGGGGTTCATGTCTTCCAAAATTCCGGCCAGCATGACAATAATCCGGTTCATCTTATTGTGACCGAGAGTCGTCGCCAGTTTATCGTAATTATCAATGCTGATAATCCCCAAACTGTATTTCAACGGAAAATGCCGCGATTGCAGCAGATAAGAATTGCGGCTAAAGAAGCCCGTCGTTTCATCGTAGTAATGATTATGTATAAGCGTGTAAATGAGACTGATGCTTAGTTCAAACTGCGCCATAAAAAAGAAGATACTTAGTCCCGATGCTTCGGCGGCATTGTAAAAGCCGCTCCAGATGCTTAAAGATGCAAATAAAATGCCGTAATCCGCAAAACGTCCGTCTTTGACGGCATAAAACAACGCGCACCCCGTCAACGCAACAAAAGCTACAACCGACGGCAGATTAATATCGTGCCAGACAAACGAAACAGAGAAATCGTACCGCCCCAAAAATTCAACAATCGTGTACTGACTAATAATGCCCAGCAACATCCATAACGATGTGCGGCCAAAAAAATGCCGGTTGCCGAGCCGGTAAAACACGAGTAAATTCAGGGGCACCAAAACCTCTAAATCTCGGTACCAAACCGTCGAGGCAAAGTCGGCTCCGAAGCGTTGTTTGAGATAATTTAACAAAACATAACTCAAAATTATGATGATCGTAAAAAATAACGGTTTGCCCCGGTTAAAATTGAACAATACCAGAAGATTGAACAAGCCTAATCCATAAAAAAACCAATGAAAAATCCCGGCAATACCAAAGTCAAAACCGCCGGCAGCCAAAAACCACAGCAAACCGACGGCAAAAATCATTGCAGGGACAAGCATTCCGCTTATCAATGGTAAATATTTTTCCAAAATATGTTGCAGGCGCATATTTTTATATCCGAATCAACAGATGTTTTGTGAACGGAATCTTAGTCGCAAAAAGTTAAATTTTGTTTACGCATTTCAAAATTGAACTGTCACCATAGGAGTAAAACCGGTATTTTTCGGCAATGGCATGGGCATAGGCTTTTTTCATGGTATCTGTTCCGGCAACGGCACAAACCAGCATAAACAATGTTGATTTTGGCAGATGAAAATTGGTAATCAAAAAATCCAATGCTTTAAATTTGTAGCCGGGGGTAATAAAGATGTCCGTTTCACCAACAAAAGGATGAACAATACCTTTGTCATCGGCGGCGCTTTCCAAAAGTCTTAATGATGTTGTACCGACGGCAATAATGCGCTGCCCGTTTCGGCGTGCCTTGTTGATTGCTTCGGCCGCTTCCGGCGTGATAATACCATATTCGGCATGCATTTTATGGTCTTCAGTATCATCGGTTTTAACCGGTAAAAACGTACCGGCACCGACATGCAGAGTTACAAAGACCTGTTCAACCCCTTTTTCTTGCAAGCGTTGCATAACTTCCGGCGTAAAGTGCAAACCGGCCGTCGGCGCGGCAACGGCTCCTTCATAGCGCGCATACACGGTTTGGTAATTTTCTTTATCATTAAATTTATGCCACAACGAATCTTTACCGGGGCGATCACGTTTGATGTACGGCGGCAAAGGCATATACCCGAATTCCTGTAAAAAAACCGCCAGTTTATCGCTGTCACAATTGAACCTTATGAGAACCCCGTCCTCTTTATCTTTTTCCTGTACCGTGGCCGAAAAGGAAGATGATTCCGCCGGTTTGCCGTCATGATAAAAAACAATAACGTCTCCTTGTTTAAGGCGTTTGGAATTCTTGACAAACGACCACCAGGACAAACCATCAACCGGATGGTAGAGCGTTACTTCGACCAGAGCCTCGCCGCGTTGTCCGTAAAGGCGTGCCGGAATAACCTTGGTGTCATTACAAACCAGAACATCGCCTTTTTGCAGGAGCTCCGGCAAATCGCTAAAATGGCGGTCGGTGATGCGGCCATCGGCCGATAAATCCAAAAGACGTGACGCATGGCGCGGGGTGACCGGTTGAGATGCTATAAGCTCTCGCGGAAGATCAAAATCAAAAATATCTACTTTCATTTCAGATCCCGGGTTAAAATTTACTGTTTAGGGGTTATATTACAAAGTGTTAAATTTCGCAACTGTTTTTGCAAAAAAGCCGGTTTAACAATTTTTACTTGCTTTATGATGTATTTTATACTATAAGTATAATATCGTGATACGGCCTTTAGGGAAAAAAGATGCTGACAAAAAGAAATTTAAAATGCCTGGAAGGACTGTTATTATTAATTTCTTTATCCCAAACTGCAAGCAAACGTAAGACTGCCGCGGCCGTTGATGTTTCGGTCGATACCGTTAGCAAATATATTGTGTTTCTGGAGGCTTGTCTGGGTTGCAAATTATTAATCAGCCACCATAACTGTTTGTTGACATCTCAGGCCAAGGAGCTTGTGGTTAAATCCCGTGATTTATATACTAAAAATTGGTTGCCGACAAAAAGCTTCAATTTGCTCAATCTTAAAAATCTGCGCGGCGTATTTTATCTAAAAGCCATTGCCTTTTACGGAAACAAACGCCTTGCCGCACAAATGTTGGCCTCATCCATTGAGACCATAAATATTTATCTTGAGGCTTTGGAAAAAACTCTCGGTTGTTCATTAATGCACACCGATAATCGCGGTTCTTATCCGACCTTTACGGCGCGAAAAATTTTATTAAAATGCGATACGTTATTCAATATTCTACCTTATTTTCGCAATGCCCATAAATTAGATCCCGGTCGCCACATCCGTCTGGCTTTGGCCCGGGAAATCGATGCGGCTTTTGTTGCTGCCGAAACAGAATATGCCGAACAAGACATTATGGTTTTTGCCGATGATCCGAATCTGCATACCGATGATTGGGATATTGCTCTTACTTATTCCGAACCGCAAGCGCCGGATTTGGATATTATTTTGCAGAAAAAAATTCCCTGCGGATTTTTCGCCAGTCAGGAATACCTCAATGAATGCGGAATACCGAAAAATCTTTTAGACATGCAGCAAAATCACCGTATTCTTGACGGCAGTTTCAGGCCCTATGCCGATAAAAAATACCGTCATCTTATGCAAAACTGCTGCAAAACATGCACCGTGGGCAATCTTAATATTCTTCTGACCGATATGGCCCGTTGCGGATCCGGTATATGCGTCGTTCCGTTGACCATATCGCAAACAAACCTCATCTATTTGGATGAATTGCCGTGCGAAGCTTCGGCAACCCTGTACCTGAGCGTTCATAAAGGCCTTAAAAATTTACCGCCCTTTCAAAATGCTTTGCGTAACTACCGCCACATGTTGGCACAGATATGATTATAATACCCTTGCCAAGGTCAGATTATCAACCGAGCGTGGCCGCGCTTTGCGAATTACCCGAGCACATTCCGTCAGAGTTGCGCCAGTGGTTAAGACATCGTCAATCAGCAATATTCTTTTATCTTTAATGAGTTCCGGTTCCCTTATCTTAAAAGCACCTTTAATGTTATTCAGCCTTTCAACCCCGCTGCACTCAACCTGAGGTTTGGTTCTTTTGTTTTTGATAACGACATTGTAACAGACTTTGATACCGGTTAGCCGGCCAAGCTCTTTTGCCAGCAGTGCCGATTGATTGTAGCGGCGCTTTAATAATCTGGTGTAGTGCAACGGAACCGGTACAATAACATCAACCCCGGCACTAAAGATATCTTTGCCGGCGACATACAGCATCTTGGCCAATAATGTTGCCAAATCCGTACGGTCGTGAAATTTGAAATCCAAAACCAATTTCTTGGAAAATTCATCATAAACAAAAACCGAACGAGAGAAACGGAATACATGCCGTGATTGTTGCAGGCACGATGCGCAAATATGATGCCCTTTACCGTCGGATAAAGTACCAAAAGGCTGACCGCAACGATAACATACCGTATCGTTAATAAAATCAAGCTTGGCTATACAATCATCACACAGGCCCTTGTCGGCATTCAATATCCTGCCGCAAACGGCACAGCGCGGCGGTAAAATCAAATTGATAATATCTTTGAAAAAATTCATTTAAGCTTGGCCAACTCAAGATGAATATCGTTAATATGATCAACAACGGTAATTCCGGCCGCGCTTAAAGCATCTTTTTTGTCCTGTACCGAAATGAAACCTTTGGTCATAATATCACCGGCATACCCCATCTTATGGCCGAAAGGTATGGCATTGCCGGCGATGAATGCTATAACGGGTTTTTTATGTTCCTGTTTTTCGTACCATGAGGCAGCAACTTCCTCAAAAGCTCCGCCGAGCTGGCCGATCATCACCACCGCATCGGTTTTATCATCACGGTGAAAAGCGTCCAAAGCATCTATAAAATCCATGCCGATTAAAACATCATCGCCCAAGCCTATAACCGTTGACTGTCCGTGCCCGGCACGTTTGGTTTCCAAAACGGCCTCATAAGTTAACGTTGATGACCGCGATACAACACCAATCCGCCCCGGATTATGGATGTTTTCGGGAAAAATTCCCAACCGCGCTTCTCCGGGGGTAATAATTCCCGGAGTATTGGCTCCGATAAGCCTTGTTTTTGATTTTCTTAGTAATTGTTTAATTTCCAACATATCTTTAAGCGGAACACCGTCGGCAATTGTCACTATCAATTCAATTCCTGCTTCAACGGCTTCTTTAACCGCCGATTTGACAGCTTTTGCCGGAACATACATCACGCTGGCCGTGGCTCCGGTTTCGGCGACAGCTTCTCTGACGGTGTCAAAAACCGGTAAATTAAGATGTAACTGGCCGCCTTTACCCGGTGTTACACCGCCAACGACTTTTGTGCCATAATCTAAAGAACGTTGTATATGAAAAGAGGCCTGTGTACCTGTAATTCCCTGACAGAGCACTTTGGTATTTTTATTCACGAAAACAGACATCTCAGGCAGCCTCCTCCAAAGCATTTGCCAGTTTATCGACAGATTCTTCCATGGTGTCGGCCCAAATAACCGGCAGACGCGAATTTTCCAAAATTTCTTTGGCCCGCTCTTTGTTTGTGCCTTCAAAGCGGACAACCATAGGGACATTAAGACCGACCTCGGACGCGGCCGAAACAATGCCGTCGGCAATCAAATCACAACGCAGAAAACCGCCGAGAATATTTAATAAAATTCCCTCAACCCGCGGATTGGTCATAATGATTTTGATACCGGAAGCTATTTTTTCTTTATCGACACCGCCTTTAACATTGATAAAGCAGGCCGTACCGATGTTTTTGTCCCGCAGTAAGTCCATTGCGGCCAAAGCCAAACCGTCGCCGTTAACAATACAACCGACAGAACCGTCAAATTCGCTATAGGTAAACCTGTAGCGTCCGGCTTGAAGTTCCCGTTCGGATATCTCACAATCATCTTTCATCTGCAAAACATCGGTATGACGAAAAAGCGCGTTATCATCAAACGAAAACTTGGCGTCAAGGGCTATCAATTCGCCCTTTTTGGTGACCCCGACCGGATTAATCTCAATCATCAAGGCATCGTTTTCAAGAAAGGCTTTGTGCAGAGCATTGATTAAACTTTCCAGATGTTTGGCCGAGTGCGGCGGCAGTTTTAAAAACGTCATAACCTGCCTGATCTGTTCGGGACGGGTATTGCCGCTGATGTCCAGACGAACTTTTAAAATTTTATCCGGTTTGTTGAGAGCCGTTTTCAAAATATCTTCATTTTGGCTCAGCGCAACCAGCAACGTTAATTCCGCCGTTACCCGGCTAACGGCCAGAGCCATGTAAAAGCCCCTCTCAACCTTGTTAAAAGCTTCCACATAAATCCGACTGACTTTTTTGCCTAAAGGTCCGGTTTGCATGGTGACCAAGGTTGCACCGAGCATTTGCGCCGCATTTTCACGTATGCGACGACGCGAATTAACAACACGGATACCTCCTTCGGCTCCCGCCGTCTTTTCAAGAAAATAGCCTTTGTTGCGCGAACCCGATTGTATCTGAGCTTTTAACACCCACGGCCCCCGACGCGAAACCATTGCTGCTGCGGCATGAGCTTCCGCCGGCGTATAGGCGACCATTCCTTTGGGTATTTTTACGCCATAGCGGCTCAAGATTTTTTTGGCTTGGTATTCGTGTATGTTCATCGTCATTGCCCCTTTTGAAAAACATCGGCATAATACCGGATTTTTTCAACCATGGCCTCCAGCCCGTTGCGGCGTGAGGGCGATAAATGCTCTTTTAACCCCAGACGCGCAAAAACATCACCTATGTCAATTTCTTTGATTCTCGCAGCGGATGTGTGATTGTATATCATCAAAACAATAGCTATCAAACCTTTGACAATCATGGCATCGCTGTCGCCGGAAAAATTCATAGTGCCGTCAGCCTGCTTTGACGGTACCAGCCACACCTGCGACTGACAACCGCGTATTTTCCATTCATCGGTTTTAAACTTGGTATCCAGCGGCGGCAATTTTTCGCCGAGTTCAATAATATAGCGGTATTTATCTTCCCATGAATCCAAAAATTCAAAATTTTCGATTAATTCGCTCGTATTCATTTTTTGCCCCAAACACCCTTTTTGTTCTTTTGTAACATCTAAAAAAAAACAAGGCAACAGAAAACGGCAGATATACAATTTATAACATTTTCGTTTTTGTTTTTGGTTTTGCTAAAATAACTCAAACATCTCTTTGGCCTCATCGCTCAGCATATCGAGGCTCCAAGCCGGTTCCCAGACAATTTTGACCTCAACTTCGCCGACACCATCGACTGAAGAAACACTTTCTGCCGCCTGTACGGGAAGCTCGCCGGCAACGGGACACATCGGCGAAGTGACCGTCATCTCAATATAAACATCGCCGTTATCACGTTGTTCCAGTTTGTAAACAAGCCCCATATCCCAGATGTTGACCATAATCTCGGGATCGGACACCATTTTTAAGGCCGCAATTAATTCGTCGCGCGAGGCTTTTTTATGCCCTGCCGACAGCGGCGAGCCGGCTTTGGCAACATAATCTTTCTTGTATGCTTCAAGGTTAAAATCCGTTTGTTCTTCCATTGTTTGTTTCCCTGGTTTCAGAAAAAGGTTTTGGCCTTGTTCAACGCTTTGCACAAAACATCTATATCTGTTTTTGTATTGTACAGTCCCAACGAAGCACGAACGACCGATTCATATCCCATACGATGCACCAGCGGTGCGGCGCAATGATGTCCCACCCGAACCGCAATTCCTTCTTTATCCAAGATAAATGCCAAATCCTGCGGATGAATTCCATCAATAATAAACGAAAAAATGCCGCCTTTGCCTTCGGCTGTCCCAATCATGTGCAAGCCGGCAATTTTGGAAAGTTCCGCCACTGCATAAGTTGTCAATTCGTCTTCATACCTTTTAATATTATCAAGCCCGACGGACATCATATATTTTAAGGCCTCGGCCAAACCAATGGCCTGAACAATCGCCGGTGTTCCGGCCTCAAAACGAGCCGGCGGAACATCAAAAGTCGCGCTCTGATAGGTCACGACATCGACCATATCACCCCCGCACTGATAAGGCGGCATTGAATCTAAAATATCGTATTTGCCGTATAGAACTCCGATACCGGTCGGGCCATAGGTCTTATGACCGGAAAAAGCCAAAAAGTCACAATCCAAATCCCTGATATCAATCTTTTGATGGACGGCCAACTGGCAGGCATCAATCAAGACCTTAGCGCCGACACGATGCGCTGCAGACACAATCTCTTTAACCGGCAAAATCGTTCCCAAAACGTTTGACATACCGGTTACGGCCACCAATTTGGTCTTGCCGCTCAATTTTTGGCAAAAATCCCCCCAATCAAACGAACCGTCATCGTTCACCCGACAAATTTTGAGCCCAAAACCGATTTCATCGCGCAAAACCTGCCACGGTACCAGATTGGCATGATGTTCGGCCTCGGATATCAGCACCTCATCGGCCGAAGTTAAAAATTTGCGTCCCCAAGAGGCGGCCACCAGATTAATTGATTCGGTTGCGTTACGGGTAAAAACAATCTCGGCAGCCGAAGCCGCATTCAAAAATTGCCGCACTGTCTTTCTGGCATCTTCATAAGCTGCTGTTATTTCTTCCGATAACCGATAAGATCCGCGATGCACATTGGCATATTCCTCCGTGTAAATCTGCCTCATTTTATCTGTCACACAACGCGGTTTTTGCGCCGAAGCCCCGGAATCCAAAAAAGTATTGGCCTTATCGTTAATTCTCACGTCAAATATCGGAAAATCTTTTCTTATTTGCTCCACATCGTACATTTCGGGCTCCTTTCAATTATGCCGGCAGCGGATTGCCCTGCGATAATTTAATCCAAGAGCGGATGTTTTCATCATCAACTTTGGCCATAACATCGTTTAGATAGGCGTCTATCAGTATTTGTTTAGCCTCTGCTTCCGGAATGCCGCGAGAACGCAGATAAAAAAGCTGATCGGCATCCAGCCGGCCGCAGGCGGCGCCATGCGAACACTTAACATCATCGGCAAAAATTTCCAATTCCGGTTTAACGTCAATTTCGGCCTCATCGCTCAGGAGCATAGCCTTGTGCAGCTGACAGCCTTCGGTCTTGACGGCATTGGACGCTATGCGAATTTTGCCCTGAAAAACACCTTTGGCCTGACCTCCGATCACCCCTTTAACCAATTGCGATGAATTGGTATGCGGCACCAAATGTTCGATATCCGTGGTGGTGTCCAGCGTGGCCCAGCCGTTCATGATATAGGCGGCGTCAACCTCTGCCGTTGCGCCTTCTTCGGCCAAACAAACCTGCGTTTCGTTGCGCGATAAATCAGCCCCTTTTTGCAGGCAAAAACTCTTGTACAAACCATTGGCCGCAACGTTAACGGCGTTTAAGGCTAAATGGCCGGCCTTAAAAGCCTCGTCTTGCAACTTATAATGCCGCAGAGCAGCATTTGCCGCGACATAAATTTCATTGACAACATTTACCAGATAAGATGATTTCGGCGCACCGGTATAGCCATAATATTCAACCAATTCGACCGAGGCGCCCTTGTCAATTTCTACAATATGGTGCAGATTGTACAATTCCGGCCGGACGGCTGCGGTTACGTGATTGATCAGAGCAATCGGCTTATCCGGCCGAACACCGGCCTTAACATGAATATAAACCCCCTCGTTAAGATAAGCGGCATTAAGCGCCGCAAACGGATATTTGGTTATATCCGCCAGAGAACCCGTTTTGTTTTTTAATTCGGGGCGAAACATCAATGCTTCAATCAGCGGTAAAACCTCTATATTGTCGGGTAAATCGTCATCACAAGAGATAAAAACACCGTTTTCAAAATAAATCTTATACGCGACAAACGGCAAATTAACTTCCGGTATGGCCAATTTGTCGCCACCGCGCGGATTAAAAATAAAATCCATACTTAAAAACCGGTTGGGCTTGGTATATTTCCATGCTTCGGTCTTGGCCGTGGGAATCCCCTGCCCGGCAAACTCACGCCGGCCGGCCGCACGGTATTCCTTAAGCCACGGCAGCTCATCGCCTATCAACTTTATATCCGGCAATTCGGTATTCATCGGCTCTCTTTCATAAATCCGGCATAGCCCGTCTGTTCCAGTTCGGCTGCCAGTTCCCGACCGCCGGTTTTAACAATGCGGCCGTCGGCATAAATATGAACAAAATCCGGCACAACATGCTCCAACAGGCGTTGAAAATGGGTGATAATCAGCATGGCGCGGTTGCCGTCACGCAAGGCATTGACCCCGTCGGCAACAATTTTGAGCGCATCAATATCCAAGCCGGAATCCGCTTCGTCCAAAATGGCAAAATCCGGTTTTAATACGGCCATTTGCAAAGCCTCAAGACGCTTTTTCTCACCACCGGAAAAGCCGACATTGACCGCTCGTTTAATCATCTCGGCATCAAGGTTGAATTTTTTGCCCTCGTCCCGTACCATTTTGATAAATTCCATGGTATCAAGCTCCGGTTCGCCGCGGTATTTGCGGATAGCATTGACCGAATGCTTCAAAAATGAGGTTACCGGTACACCAGGAATTTCAACCGGATATTGCATGACCAGAAAGATACCTTCACAAGCGCGTTCTTCCGGCGATAATTTAAGTAAATCTTTGCCTTTGAACCATATCCGCCCGGAGGTAACATGATACCCCGGCTTGCCACACAAAATATTTGACAAGGTTGATTTTCCGGCACCGTTCGGCCCCATCAAAGCGTGTACTTCGCCGGGGTTGATTGTCAAATTAAAGTCTTTGATAATCTCTTTACCGTCAACACCGGCGGACAAATCTTCAATTTCAAGCAGCGGTGTGGTCATGTGTTTGTTCCCATTCATCTAAGCGACGCTCAATCTTGAGCAGCTTGCCGGCCTTATATTCTTCAACCTGTTCTTTGATACCATAGCAGCATTTGAGCTGCTCCAGCATGATTTCAACATCAGCGGTTTCTTCTATCAGCTCGCTGACATTGTCTTTTTTGCGGTTGATGTTTTTTAAAATTTCTTTGGTCAGCTCGCTCATTTCTTCAATAACCTGAAGCATTTGCGGTTCTTTTCCCCAAGTTTTGAGCGCTCTTTCATAAATTGTCATCATCCGACGCTTCCTTCCAATGAAATATTGATTAATTTGGCGGCCTCAATGGCAAATTCCATCGGCAAATGCTGCATAACCTCTTTGCAGAAACCGTTGACAATCAGACTAACAGCCTCTTCCTCGCCGATACCGCGCTGGCGGCAATAGAATAATTGTTCGTCCGATATTTTTGAGGTTGTCGCCTCATGCTCAAGCTGCGCGGTTTTGTTACGGTTTTCAACATACGGAACGGTATGCGAACCGCAGGCGGTGCCAATCAGCAGACTGTCACACTGGGTATAGTTGCGCGCATTGTCGGCGCCCGGCGTTACCTTGACCAGACCGCGGTAAGTCTGATTGGAAAAGCCTGCGGATATACCTTTGGAAATAATTTTTGAAGTGGTGTTTTTGCCGATATGAATCATCTTGGTGCCGGTATCGGCCTGCTGGCGGTTGTTGGTAATCGCCACCGAATAGAACTCGCCGCTTGAATTGTCGCCTTGCAACACGCAGGACGGGTACTTCCATGTTACCGCCGAGCCGGTTTCAACCTGTGTCCACGAGACTTTGGCTTTTTCGCCACGGCAGGCGGCCCGTTTGGTCACAAAATTATAAACGCCGCCTTTGCCGTCTTTATCTCCGGGGTACCAGTTTTGCACGGTGGAATATTTGACCTCGGCATTGTTTAAGACCACAATCTCGACGATTGCGGCATGAAGCTGATTTTCGTCGCGCTGCGGCGCGGTGCAGCCCTCCAAATAAGACACATAGCTGTCATCATCGGCAATAATCAGAGTTCGTTCAAACTGGCCGGTGTTTCTGGCATTAATGCGAAAATAGGTTGACAGCTCCATCGGACATTTGACGCCCTTGGGAATATAAACAAACGAACCGTCGGTAAACACTGCCGAATTGAGGCAGGCAAAAAAGTTATCGGTATAAGGCACCACCGAACCCAGATATTTTTGCACCAAACCGGGGTGCTCGCGCACAGCCTCGGATATTGAGCAAAAAATGACGCCTTTTTCGGCCAGTTTGGCGCGGTAGGTGGTGGCCACCGAAACGCTGTCAAAAACGGCATCAACCGCAACCACGCCGGCCAAGACTTCTTGTTCTTTCAGAGGAATTCCCAATTTATCGTATGTTTCGAGCAAAGTCTTGTCAACTTCATCCAGACTTTTGGGGGCTGTTTTTTGTTTGGGCGCCGAATAATAAGAAAGGCTCTGATAGTCTATTTTGTCATATTTCAGTTTGGCCCAAGACGGCTCTTTCATTCCCTGCCAAAATTCAAACGCTTTCAGACGCCAGTCCAAAAGCCAGTCCGGCTCACCTTTCTTTCGGGATATAAGACGGATAATATCGGCATTTAGGCCGGCCGAAACCGTATCGGCTTCAATGGCGGTTACAAAGCCGTATTTATATTTATCACCGGACTCGTCGGTAATGGCTATATGGTTCTTTTCTGTCATCGTAAGGATGAAATTAGTGTTTTTTTTATTAAAAATCAACCTCTATTTAACCTTATTTTAGCTTTTATGCATCTAGGCTTAGAATTGGCGTTTTGCTGATAAAAGGAGACCCGACGATGAATGTTCTGACAATGACTCTGGCAGTGGCGGCAACGGCTTTTTTGATGACCAGTGTCTTTTTATTTAAAATGCTGAAGCAAACCAAGGCCAATCTGCAAGAACTCCTGCGCGAAACCGAAGCTCCGGAACAACAGACAAAAGTCGACGCCGGCGACATTTACTTTAAGACCGATGAGCAATTTACTATTTCTTTTGCCGAAGAATCGGGTATTCGTGAATTGGGTTATACCATCGAAGACGTTATCGGCAGACCCCTTTTGCATACTTTAGCCGAGGATAACGAAGCCAACCGCGAATTTTTGCAAGAAACTTTTGACAAGCTTTCCAAAAAACCGGCTACTTTTAACACCCAGATGCTTATTCGCCGCAATGACGGAAAAAACATGTTGGTCCTGACACGAATCCGTCCGATACTTGATGAGATTTTGCAGTGCCGCGGATTAAGTTTTTTGTGCAAAGATATTGCTCTGGCCGACAGTTTGAACAAAAAACTGGACGAATTTCAATCGCGCGATCCTTTTACGGATGTTTTGAACGAACAAACCCTGCGCCAGCGCTTTGAACATGATTTTAAACTGGCCACCCGTTATAATAAAGAATTATCGGCCATTGTGGTTGAACTCAGAGATATTTATGAATTTGCCGCCAAAGGAATCGACTTTGAAACCGCCGATAAAATTCTTAAAGACGTCGGCGATATTGCTATGACATTGCTGCCGGAGGGCGGCTATGCCGGACGCGTGGATAAAACCAAGATTGTTATGATCATGCCGGAAATTTCACGTGAGGAAGCCCGACAAGCCGCTGTTTTGATTTTTGACAAAAGCATTGCGGCCATCCGGTCACTGCGAATTGATTCGGCCAACGCGCAGATGATTGTCATTTCTTATTCCAACCGCAAAGGGTTTACCGACAGTTACGATGCCATGGCCGGACGACTGGAACGTCATATAAATCTGGCGCTTAAACATAAAGATTACGGCATTGTGTCTTCTGACAGCCGGACAACCCAAAGCATCGGGGCCGATTTAGAAAATATTAAGAGTTAAATGTTAAGTCTTAAACATAAAGCTTTATAAACCTTGATTAAAAGGCTTAACATCAATATGTTGCGCAAATGGCTGTTGTTATGCTGTGTTTTGCTGCTTGGTGCCTGCTCGTCGGACATTGAGCTGTTTGGTTATACCATCTGGGGTGTCGGTGACTACAGCCGGCCGTCTTCGGTCAGGGTGGAGAAAGGCGACACACTTTACAGTATTTCGCGCGCGCATGATGTGCCGATGCGCGAAGTTATTGAAATCAACGGATTAAGACCTCCTTATACTTTACGTGTCGGACAAACCATCCGTCTGCCGGCCGCCAAGTACCATATTGTGGCACAAGGTGATACGCTTTATAACATCTCGCGGCGTTACAACGTTGATATGCCAACCTTGAGCCGGGTTAACAACCTGACCGCCCCCTGGACGCTGCATATCGGCCAAAAACTTTTGTTACCGGGGTCTATTGTTACCCGCAGCACCCGAACCACGGCAACAACAACCACCGCCGGGGCATCCGGTAAAAAATATGCCACGAAGAAGACAGCGACCAAGAAAACTTCCGCCGCAAAAAGCTACACTTATGTCCAACCGTCAACCAAACGCAAGTCCAAATTTGCCTGGCCGGTCAAAGGAACGGTTATTTCCAAATTCGGTCCGGTGGCCAAAGGCCGCAACAATGACGGTATCAATATCAAAGCGGCCCGCGGCACGGTGGTTAAGGCGGCCGATGCCGGAACCGTGGCCTATGCCGGTAACGAGCTCAGAGGCTTCGGTAATCTGATTTTAATTAAGCATAATGACGGCTGGGTGACGGCCTATGCCCATAATGACACCTTAAAAGTGCGCAAAGGGCAAAAAGTGGCCAAAGGCACGCCGATTGCTACCGTCGGCACTACCGGCGGTATGACAACGCCGCAGCTGCATTTTGAAACCCGCTCTGGCAAAAAAGCCGTTAACCCGCTGGCCTATCTGCCGTGATAATTGCCGAACGGTAAAAAATATCTTGTGAAATAATAAAAAATTCCCTATATATGCTGTGATAATTGTTTTATATTACTGCTAATATTTAATAATAACGGAGATAAAGAAATGTTTGTCAGTCCTGCGTTTGCACAGGCAGCCGGAAGCACCGCTGCCGGCGGTTCGTTAACCGGTATGATTTTGCAGCTGTTGCTGATTTTTGCCATTTTTTACTTTTTGCTTATCCGCCCGCAACAAAAGCGCCTTAAAGAACACGAAGCCAAGCTTCGCGCCATTAAACGCGGCGATAAGGTGATTACCGGCGGCGGTATCTATGCCAAGATTGTTGATGCACCGGAAAACGCCGATGAGCTGAAAGCCGAGATTGCCGACGGCGTTACCGTTAAAATTTCCCGCGCGACGGTACGCGAAGTGCTGACCGAGGAATAGTCCCGGCAAGAATTAATTTGTTAAGGTAGATGAAGATGTACAAGTTATCCAGATCACGAGTTATAACTATTTTGGCTATTTGCGCGGCGGGTATTTTCTTTGCCGTGCCGAATATTATGCCAAACAAAGATGTTTTGCCCTCTTGGTGGCAACCGATTAACCTGGGGCTTGATCTGCAGGGCGGTTCAAACCTGCTGTTGGAGGTTAAGCTTGACGAAGTGCTAAAAGAGCGTATGGGCTCCATTGAAGATGCCGCACGGCAGATTATGCGTGAAAACCGTATCCGTTACAAGAGCCTGACCTCGAACGAAAACGGCGTTAAGGTCGCGATTGAAAATGCTTCGTCGCGGACCAGAGCTACGAATTTGTTCCGTAAAATCGACGAGGGTATTACGGTTGAGGATGACGGCAACGGCTTGTTAAATATTCACTACAGCGATGCCGCTCTGGCTCAGTTAAAAAGAAAAATCGTCGACCAGTCCATTGAGATTGTGCGGCGGCGTATTGACGAACTCGGCACCAAAGAGCCTTTGATTCAATCGCAGGGCGCCGATCGTATCGTGGTGCAGTTGCCGGGGTTGCAGAATCCGGAATATGTTAAGACCCTGCTCGGCAAAACTGCCAAAATGTCTTTCCATCTGGTTGACAGCGCGGCCAGAGCGGCGGATGCCAAACGCGGCAAACTCGGCGGTAAATACAAGCTGGCTTACGGCGAGATGGGAGAACCTTATGTTATCTCGCGCAAGCCGGTTGTCGGCGGCGAAGATTTGGTTGATGCGCAGCCGTCATTCCAAGAGGGGCAGGCTGTTGTGTCGTTCCGCTTTAACTCACACGGCGGCAAAAAGTTCGGAGAAGCCACGCGCGACAATATCGGCGAAAGACTGGCGATTGTTTTGGATAATGAAGTTATCTCGGCACCGGTTATCCAAAGCGCGATTATGGGCGGTTCGGGCGTCATTACCGGCGACTTTACCGTCGAATCGGCCAATGATTTGGCTCTGTTGTTGCGGTCGGGCGCTTTGCCGGCACCGCTGGAAGTGCTGGAAGAAAGAACCGTCGGCGCCGGTTTGGGTGCGGACTCGATTGAGGCCGGTGTGACGGCTTCTTGCATTGGTCTGGCGGCGGTGGTGTTCTTTATGGTGGCGGCCTACGGCTTGTTTGGTCTGTTTACCACCGTGGCGGTATTTATGAATCTGTTGTTGATGCTTGGCGTGCTGAGTCTGATGAGCACGACACTGACCCTGCCCGGTATTGCCGGTATTATCCTGACCATCGGTATGGCGGTTGATGCCAATGTGCTTATTTTTGAACGCATGCGCGAAGAAGTTAAAAACGGACGTTCGACACGCGATGCGGCCGATGCCGGATTTACCGAAGCATGGTCAACCATCGTTGATTCAAACCTGACAACGCTGGTGGCAGCCATTGTGTTATTTTATTTCGGCACGGGACCGGTCAGAGGCTTTGCGGTGACGCTGGCTATCGGTATCGCGACGTCTATGTTTACCTCGGTAACGGTTACCCGCTTGATCATTACCGCCTGGCTTAATAAATATAAGCCGACAAAACTGCCGATTTAACTTGAATACGTAAGGACAAAAAAATGATTAGAATATTTAAATGGGTCACCAAAGATACCAATATCAATTTTATGAAATCGACCAAAATTACCTATGCGATTTCAACGACATTGATTTTGCTGGCTGTTGCCTGCATCACTCTTAAGGGATTTAATTTCGGCATTGATTTTTCCGGCGGTATTTTAATGGAAATTAAGTCGCCGGAAGTGATTGATGTCGACGCCATGCGCGATACCTTAGGCAAGCTTGATATTGACGAGTTGAACCTGCAAAGCATGGGCGAAGACGGCACCGAAATCGTTATTCGCGCTCAGGCCAAAACGCTGGATGAAAAAGCGCAAATGGGTATCATCAACCAGATTAAAGAGGCGCTTGGTTCTGCTTATGAATATCGCCGGATTGATCTGGTCGGTCCGCAGGTCGGCGACGAACTAAAGAAAGACGGTGTTATTGCCTCGGTGATTGCTATTTTGGCGATTACGGCCTATATCTGGTTCCGCTTTGAATGGCAGTTTGCCTTTGGTGCGATTATCGGCCTGATACATGATATTTTGGTCACCGTCGGGTTGTTGTCTTTGTTTCAGATGGATTTCAGCCTGACAACCGTGGCGGCGATTTTGACACTGGCCGGTTATTCGGTCAACGATACCGTGGTTACTTATGACCGAATCCGCGAAAATCTGCGCAAATACAAGAAAATGAACCAGACAGACTTGTTAAACAAAAGTATTAATGACATTTTGTCGCGAACCATTTTGACCGGTTTTACAACCTTGTTTGCCTCGCTGGCGCTGTTGATTTGGGGCGGCGACACCTTGCGCAGTTTTGCGTTTACCATCTTTTGGGGCGTGATTATCGGTACTTATTCGTCAATTTATGTTTCAACGGCGTTTTTGGCTTTCTTTGATTTGCGCGCGTCACAAAATGAAGAAGCCATTAACCCGTTCGGCAACGCCTAAAGCGGAGAGATATGATGACAAAAACGGCTTGGAAGCCAGGAACAATGCTTTTTCCCCTGCCGCCGGTAATGGTTACCTGCGGTACGGCGGAGAAGCCCAATGTTTTAACAATTGCCTGGACGGGCATTGTTAATTCCGAACCGCCGTTGACTTATATTTCGGTGCGGCCGAGCCGGATGTCGCATCAATTGATTGAGGAAACAAAAGAATTTGTCATCAATATTGTTAATCTGCCTTTGGCCAGGGCTTGCGATTTTTGCGGGGTTAAATCCGGACGCAATACCGATAAGTTTAAGGAAATGGGCTTGGAGCTTGAGCCCTGCCAAAAGGTTAAGACCCCGATGCTTAAAGCGGCACCGGTATCGCTTGAGTGCAAAGTGCTTGAGAAAAAGAGCTTTGGCACACATGATATGTTTTTGGCCGAAATCGTTAACGTTAACGTTGACGACAAATACATTGAAGAAGACGGACGCTTGGCGCTTGAAAAAGCCGGGCTGGTGGCCTTTGCGCACGGACGTTATTACACGCTGGGGCGCGATCTCGGCGCGTTTGGGTTTTCGGTTGACAAGACCAAAGAAAACAAAACCAAGCCGCGCAAGTCAAAATTTATGGATATTTTGAAGATTGAAGAACAAATCAAAGAGGGCACGCTTAAAATCAAGGCCCGCAAGGCTCCGGTCAAACCGGCTCATAAGCCCCAAAAGAGAACCGACGGTGCTAAACAGAACAGCCGCGGCGGGGCTAGAACCCGACCGCAAAAGCGCCAAAGAATCGGCGGCCGGCGCGGATTTTTGGGGCAACGCGGCAAAACATGGTTCAGAAAACAAGTTGATAAAAAGGCAGATTAGTTCTGCCTTTTGCTGCTTTATTAACGGAGGAAAGACCTATGGCGACAACAGCGGAACGG
Source organism: uncultured Pseudomonadota bacterium (assembly GCA_949295085.1). Taxonomy (GTDB): domain Bacteria; phylum Pseudomonadota; class Alphaproteobacteria; order RF32; family CAG-239; genus CAZU01. The sequence continues at coordinate 4,416 of CASFJS010000015.1, read as the reverse complement.
CTAAGATTGTACAAAAAAGAGCTCAAAAAGGCGGATAAGCCGCATCGGTTTAATCGCTATGCTTTTATTTTTAATTCGTTTTATTTTGTGCGCCGCAATATGCCGGGAGCCTTTTTGCTGTGGTTTACTCTGGGCTGGTTTTTCGGACTTATCGGCGAACGGTTGACGGAACATTGGGGCGGCTTTTTGGCCGGATGGCTTTTGGTGCATCTGGCGGCCGGATTTGCAGCACCTTATTTTGTCCGCCGGCATCTGGAGTGGTTTGTTAAAACTTATGACAAAGTCAAATTCAACGCAACGGCGGAATATCTGCCCATCCGGCCGCGGCGGTTGGTTATTTTGGGGCTTGTCAGCGGCGGTTGGTATTTGCTTTATTGGATGTATAAGAACTGGTGCGCAATTAAAAAAGCGACCAAAGAACCGATGTGGCCCCTCGCCCGTGGTTATTTGTTTCCGAGCTTTTTTATTTATTTGTTGTTGCAACATATTCGCCGTCATTACGAAAAACATTATCCGGATGGCAAAAAGCTGCAACCGGTCATTTTGGGGCTTATGTGGACGGCTATTGTCAGTTTTTTAATGCTGGGAGTCGCGCAATCGTTGTTGCAGCAATTTGCTTTTATGCCGGCCTTAATCTGCCTGATCTGTGGCATTCTTCTGAGTCTGGCGGCCATTGTTTTGCTAATTCCGGTACAACAAGCTGCCAATGCCTGCAATGCTCAAACAAAACCAAAGCTTGAGCTGCGGCGTTCTTTCAGCTGGGGTGAAATTGTTGTTTCGGTGGTTGGTATTGTGATGACGATTTTGGCGCTGGCGGGGCCTTCCGGAACGGCTCAACTGCGGCAACCGGCGTTGATCAGATTATCTGCCGAGACGCAGGTTAAGGTCGGGCAGGCTTTGGGCGAGGCTTATCGGGGAATTTACGGTTATGCGGCGGTTTGCGCGGAAAACGAGCATCCGCTCGAATATTTTCCGGCAGAGTTTGTTCGGTCGGCGGCACCGGAGCTTCAACTTCTGGATGATTTTTTTGCTTTGGACGGTATGAATTTGGATATGGCTTTTAATGTTTTTATTCCGCAAGATAACCGCAAAGAAATTAACCGAATCCTCTATAATGAACTCAAACTGATGTCTGCGCCCGGAGATTCGGGGATTGGTTCTGCCTGTGCTTTTTTGGATAATAACGCGACAGAAGTCAGCGAAAGCATGACCGAAAGTGCCCGTCCGTTTTACCTTGAATTGTTTGAGCAAATTGAACAAGAGTTGTGATGGCCCGAAAAACAGGCTCCACAGGGACAACGGACTTACGAGGACATTATCTTTGAGCAGCGGGCAGTCCTCAGGCGCCCTCAGGCGACGATAAAAAAAGACCTGTCATGCCCGCCTTGCCAAGCATTCTTGGCAAGGCTCGGAGGAATGACTTTGTTGGGGTGTGTCTCCGTTCGGGAGCTTTTTTTATTGTCCTGCTTTCGAGGGACAGATCAATCAAATCGGGGCTTCGTTATCCAAAGGGGAGGAGTCCGTAAGCGACAGAAAGTTTTGCCATGATTCCGAAACAAGCGTGCGGATATCTTGTAAAATACCCTGATAAGAGAGGAGCTTATGAACAATTAGTTCCTGGATTCCCTGCTCGCTATAAACAAAACAATCGCGATAATATTGTTCAAGCTCCCTTAAGCCTTTTGCTGTCTTTAGTCGATTAGTTGTTTGTATGTGCCGCAAAAAAGCAACGATATTATTATAACGTTTTACATATTTCTGCCACACGACATCAAATGTTATGCCGTCCGTTATATGCTTGTCCGGTTTACGTATCCATTTATCCTGCAATATTGAATAGAGGCCAATCATCTCATTTTCAAAAGCTTTGATTGAAAAATCGACCGATCTGTTCTCAAACATAAATTTCATATTGCCGGTTTCACTGCGCAAAAGCATCATGAAAAAGGTTGATAATTTTTCATTATCCGTGCTTAAATACGGACAGTTTTCATTGTGAACTTCAATACGCACGTCTATGTCGGAATCTTTCTGGTAAAAATAGCCCGCGGACGAGCCGTTCAGAAATATATCACTAACCATCAAACCATCTATGCCGGCAACCGTTTTGTCAATGATATATGCCGCATTACTCAAAAGCTGTCGGCGAACATCCGGATACATTTGGCCGCGATAATCAAACAAACGCACATCTAATGTATCGTTTGGGGTTATCAGGCGTCTGGCGATCATTCTCATATCAATATTATCCGTTGCTTCCGTCATGCTTTTTTGTTCAAACCTTTCTTATACGAATCGTTAATATACTGATAAAAATGCCGCTTTGCTCCAAAGCGTTTTAACAAACGGTACAAATTATATTCCAATCCATACTCATGTTCGGGAGATTCAATTTTGCAAATATATGCGGCCAGTCTCAGTTCATCCAGATATTTATTCAGAATATTTTGTGATTCCGGTGTCAGAAAACCTTCGGACGTTTTGGAAAGACCGGCAGCCAGCCGGTGGAGCCTGGCGCTGTATGCGGCATAGGCTTGATAAAGTTCTTGCGGCGTAAAAGGAAATTCTCTTCTGACAGGTTTTTGCAGCCAGTCGTCCGTTATAACCGAATAGCTGTTGAAAGGGCTTACTTTTTCGTGTGATTTGTGCAAAACTCCGTAATCAATCCGGTGGTTATTAATCCGCGGGCGCACCTCAAGACCGGAAAAATAAATATCAATTACGTTGAATATTTTATTATTGATTTCTTGATTTTTCAAATCAGTGTCGGTGAGGATAAACAAATCCAAATCTGATCTCGGAGAGTAAATATAACTGCACAGACTGCCGCACAACCGAACATCATTTATCCGTACTCCGGGAAAACAATCTAAAAAGCTTCCTTGAACAAAATCTTTAACAGCCATGAGTTTGGTTCGAACCGCCGGCAAAAGATGACCTGCGGCATCAAAAACATCCGGACAAAGGACACGGTGATTGGCCGTCATTTCTGATATGACGGCCAGTTTTTCTTCTCGGGTTGATATCTTTTGTTCCGCGTTATCAGGCATAGACTTCAAAATCGTCCTCATTCACGGATGCCAGATTTTGCAAATATTTGGCGCGACAGGTATCTTGATCGATACAACGCAGTGACACCGACGGTGTCTGTTCCGTCTTGCCACTGGCAACAAAAATCGTCTGCATTTTGTCAAGATTCAGGCATTGAACAGTAGTCTGGCACTCACTGTAGCAATCCTGACCCCAGTTTTCTGACTGACATCTTCTAAAACACTCCTCATCAAGTTCTGTGCAGTTTTTATCGCCGCTGCCGCCACCGCTACCACTGGAACTTGTACTGGTACAACTTTCGTCATAACAAGTCATTTTTTCGCCGCTGGTATTATAGACACTAACAGACGTATAGGTACAGCCGCTGGTGCTGCCTTTGCTGGACAAATATCCCGCTTCCGAACAACTGGAATATGCTTTTTTGCAAGTTGCATTGACCAATACATATCCGGAAACACATCCACCGCAAAAGACTGCATCATTATTTGTCAAATCAAAAGGACAATGCAGAGTCACTTTGTTTGAACATTCAGAGACTTTTTGGGTATATCCAAGTTCTTTACAACTTGGCGGTACTTCGCAGTTAACCGCTGCCAAAGCCGCGCCGGAGAGACAACAGAAACTCGCGCCGGCCAGTAACAGATATTTTCTCATCGCTTTTATCCTCCTTTTGTTGCGGCAAAAGGAACCTTTGTTTGCCACAGACAAAGAGGAATAAAGAGGCAGGAAAAAAGAAGTTTTGAGGATTAAAAATAGTGTGGCAAACAAAGGTTCCTTTATTTGCCACACTTTCATTCAGTATATCATGAATTGGTTAAAAAAGCAATAATAAAACGTTGCGGCGTTATGTTGCCGGACGACGTGGGGTTCTCTCGGGTCATTCTGAGGAGTTCTTCTTTTCCTGTCATTCTGAGAGACGCTTCTTTTCCTGTCATTCTGAGGGACAAAAGTCCCGAAGAATCTAAGAGATGTTTCGCTTACGCTCAGGATGACGGTGAAAAAATGCGCCTCTCAGGATGACGTATCCAAGTCATTCTGAGGAGCGTTTCTTTTTCTGTCATTCTGAGGGACGAATGTCCCGAAGAATCTAAGAGATGTTTCGCTTACGCTCAACATGACGGTAAGAAAGAGATCCTTCGCTGCGCTCAGGATGACGGTAAAAGGGCGCTCAGGGTGACAGGTTTTATTGCTCGCTCAAAGGCAGGGTGATGTGGTTGGTTGCAGGAAGTCTTGGCAAGGCGGCATGACAGGTTTTATAGGCGGCGGGTGGTTCGAAAAGGGGGCTCTTTTGTGTGGCAAATAAAGGAACGTTTTGTTGCAGCAAAAAGGAGGAGAAAAGCGATGAAAAGATATTTATTACTGGCC
>CASFJS010000014.1 GCA_949295085.1 uncultured Pseudomonadota bacterium | reverse complement strand
TTTTGCTGCAGCAAAAAGGAGGAGAAAAGCGATGAAAAGATATTTATTACTGGCCGGGGTCGGCTTCTGTTGTCTCTCCGGCACGGCTTGGGCAGAGCTCAACTGCAACGAACCGCCGGAATGTGACGCGTTAGGTTTTACCATGACGGCCGATGAATGCGAAGGCCGCCTGGTGTTAAAATGTCCGTTTGACCAAACACAGGTTTATTGCAGCGACGCTCCGTCGGAGGAGGTTGATTGCAAAGCGCTCGGTTATACACTGACGGAATCTCAATGCAAAGGGCACCTGTTTCTGACATGCCCGTCCGATCCGAAAGCCGTTTATTGCGACGCGTCTTGTGATGCTTTGGGGTATACAGAAACAAGTTGTTTGCTCGGACAAAAATCAACAGAATGTCCGTTAGACAGTTCAAAAATGAAATGTAGCGGAAAATCAAATATTGAAAAATGTGAAGATGAGGGTTATGACCAAACCAGCTGTTCAAGCAGCTATAATGCGGTACCATGCCCTCATGAAATTGGAGATGCGGTAAAACCACTCATGATGTGCGTTCCTAAAACAAGCAGAGAGCGCTGTACAGAAGAAGGATACACCAAGACTTCCGGCAATTGTCCGGAGGGACAAAACCGTATCGATTGTCCTTACGATGCCGAATGGTTCACGTGTGGAATACCGACCACAGGCGTCAAACCCGTTGATCCTGATCCTAATGAAGACGGTACTATCACCAAACCTGGTGCGAGTACTACTCTCTGATTTAGAGCCTCTAACAAAAATCCCGGATAAATCATCCGGGATTTTTGATTTCAGACCAGATTATAATTTAGGCATTTTCAAAGGCTTTCGCCTGTTTTTTAGCCTCATCGTCGGTTCGCGCAACATTAATCAAAATTGTTTGCGAAACCTCCGGATGCAGGTTTAATTTAACCGGATAAACACCCAAATCTTTAATCGTTTTATCCAAAAAAACCTGGCGACGTTCAATGCTGTAGCCGGCTTCCTTAATGGCCGCGGCAATATCGCGAATGGTAACCGACCCGTACAATTGGCCGGTTTCTGCCGCCTGACGAATCAATACGGCCGAAAAACCTTTCAAAGATTCGGCCAGCTGCGAAGCCTTATCCAGCAATTGTTTGTTGTGGGCTTCCAGTTCGGCCTTTTGTTTTTCATAAACGGCCAGGTTAGCCTCCGTTGCGCGCAAAGCTTTACCCTGCGGCAACAAATAGTTGCGGGCATATCCGTTCTTAACGCTTACTTTTTCGCCCATTTTGCCTAATTTTTCAATGTGTTCAAGCAAGATAACTTCCATTTTTCTTCTCCCTCAAACTACATGGCAACATAAGGCAACAAACCAAGATAACGAGCCCGTTTAATTGCGCGGGCCAATTCTCTTTGTTTTTTGGCCGAAACCGAGGTAATGCGGCTCGGAATAATTTTGCCTTTTTCCGAAATATAACGCGACAAAAGCTTAACATCTTTATAGTCGATTCTCAAAGCATCTTCGCCGGAAAACGGACAGCTCTTTTTTCTTCTGAAAAATACTTGTTTACTCATCTGTATGCCCTCCTAATTTTCAACCGCCGCTTCGGCGGCAGCATCACCATCGGCCGAAGCCTCCGAAAACTCGTCAACCTTAACCGTCATATAGCGGATAATATCTTCGTTAACGCGCATAATCCGCTCAAACTCGGCAATAGCCTGAGCCGGCGCGGAAAAATTAAACAGGACATAATGACCCTTGCGGTTCTTTTTAATACGATAAGCCAGGTTTTTTAATCCCCAGTTATCAACCCGGACGATCTCGGCGCCTTGGTCCGACAAAACCTGTTTCAGGCTGTCGACCAGAGAACTGACCTGAGAAGCGCCCAAATCCTGACGTGCAATCAACACGCTCTCATACTTATTCATTTTTTTTATTCTCCTTATGGATTCTCAACAAACCACTCTCATCAAACGGGGCATCCCGTCGACAAAAGTTTCCTCTTGTATAGCCGCCGGTCTCAAGCGCCGCGGCAAGGACGATGTGCTTTATATCACAAAATCTTTATTTTGCAAGCCTTTTTATGGCCGTTTTTAAAGAAGATTTAATCTTTTGGCGCTAAGCTTCCAGACAAATCTTGTACAGGAACAGCAAAATGATACGTCTCACCCGATTCTTAAGCCTTTGCAGTATTGCGGCTTTTTTCAGTCTTATTTTTATTGCCGTCGGCCGCAGCGCCGAAACGGATCGTATCGGACTGCAAAACATTCATACGCGGGCCATTGTTTATTGTTATGCCAATTCTCACTATTCTGCGGAGGACTGCGCCGCCTACTACGAAAATCAGGGCTATACCCGCATGCGGGATCTTCCCTCTAAGCCGGCCAGATACGACTTTCTTGCCGTTGATACCTACCCGACCCGTCGCTGGCGCAACGGCGAACTGACCCCGCGCTGGTAAGGATACCCTGCCAATGCTGACACATGTCAACACCCTGACTTTCAACGGCCTTGATATCCAGCGGGTTGATCTTCAGGCTCAGATTTCTTCCGGCCTGCCCAATTTTATTATCGTCGGCCTGCCGGACAAAGCCATTGCCGAAAGCAAAGAGCGCATCCGCGCCGCCATTCAGTCGCTCGGGCTGCAATTGCCGCCGCGGCGTATTCTCATCAATCTGGCGCCGGCCGATTTGCTTAAAGAAGGCTCGCACTTTGATTTGCCGATTGCTTTGGCCATTTTGAGCCTGATGGGTGTTGTTCCGGCCTCAGCCTTAAAAAACTATATGGTGATGGGCGAACTCGGGCTGGACGGCGCCGTTTTGCCGGTAAACGGCGTTTTACCGGCGGCCATGCAGGCGGCCAGAGACGGCCTTGACTTCATCTGCCCTTATGCCTGCGGCGGCGAAGCGGCCTGGGCCAAGCCCAAAAACATCGCCGCAGCACCTAGCCTTGCCGCTTTAATAGATCATCTCAACAATACCAAACCTCTGCCGATACCTCAACCGGCACAAAACAATGACGATACCGTGTCTTTGGATATGGCGGATGTCAAAGGTCAGGAAACAGCCAAGCGCGCCCTTGAAATTGCGGCAGCCGGCGGACACAATCTGTTGATGATCGGCCCTCCCGGATCCGGCAAATCCATGTTGGCGGCGCGTTTGCCCACCATTTTGCCGCCGATGACCGTTGAGGAGGCTTTATCAACAGCCATGATCAAATCCGTTGTCGGCGAACTCAAAACAACCGGCCTGAGTTTTATCCGTCCGTTTCGCGACCCGCACCACAGTGCCTCGACCCCCGCTCTTGTCGGCGGCGGCCGCAAAGGCACTCCCGGAGAAATATCTTTGGCCCACAACGGCGTTTTGTTTTTAGACGAGCTTCCGGAGTTTAACCGCCCGACTCTCGAAGCTTTGCGCCAACCGCTGGAAAACGGATTTATTCAAATTTCCCGTGTCAACGCGCATACCTCTTTTCCGGCCGATTTTCAACTGGTCGCGGCAATGAATCCCTGCCGTTGCGGCTGGCTAGGCAACAAAGAAAAAGAATGCGCGCGCGCTCCTGCCTGCGCCAAAGAATACATGAGCAAAATATCCGGTCCGCTTCTGGACCGTATAGATATCAAAATTGAAGTTCCGGCCGTCAGTCCCTGGGATTTGGCCGATATCAAACAAGGCGAAACATCGGCGCAAATCCGTGCCAGAGTTGTGGCGGCGCGTAAAATTCAAACCCGACGGCTTACCGCGGCGGGCATAACATCCGTCCACACCAACGCCGGGCTTAAAGGCCGCCTGCTTGAAGATCTTTGCGCCATGGACAACGACGCTCAGGCTCTGTTGGTTGCCTTTGCCGACAAAAACAAGTTATCCGCCCGCGCCTATCACCGCACTTTGCGGTTAGCAAGAACAATTGCGGACTTGCAAAATGAATCAAAAATCCTTAAACTGCATGTAGCCGAAGCTTTGTCTTATCGTCAAAGCCAATATTTCTGAGAATTAGCGGGAGCTTTTTTGCAATGCGTAAATCTTTTAGTCTGACCTTGTTATTTTCTGTTTTGGCGCTTGCCGCCTGTGATAAAGAAAGTCCGGAGCTCATTCCGTGCATGTGCGATCCGAATGTCGAATCGACATTGGGAATTTTTGATTGCATGTGCGAACCGGCCAAAAAACGCCCGGTTCGCCGGATATCCTACCTGCAGGATAAACAAAAGATTCGTTATCAAAGTCTGATTATTGACGACCAGTACGACGCTTATGTCATGCTGCACCAAAGCCGCAACTCCTTTGCGCCGATAAAACTTGAAAACGTCGATTTCCGTATCAAGAAAAACCGCAGCTATGACGGCTTTGATCCCAAGCTCGGCGATTATCGTTTCCGTATTTTCGGCTGCCGCCGCCAAACCAAAAACGCCTACCTCAATCAGGGGCGCACCATGCAAAAAGACATGCGCTTTTTTGATGTCTTCTACGAAACCTTGAACGACTACTACCCGGTTGTGGTTGACCACGGCAATGTCCACTACCCCGATTCTGATAAAATCCCGCAGGCCGAATACCTGCTGACCGCCGAAATTACCGATTATTTTATGAACATCTGTGATGAGTTTGACTGGGAACAGGCTCAGGCCAAGCGCCTGCGCAGCGGTTCTTCGGAAATGACGGTCGTCTGGCGGATTATGAACATCGCCAAGGACGAGGTCTATTGCCGCGGCCAAACAACCGGCTACGGGCAAATCGCCGAAGGCGAACCCAACGGTGAAACATTGCTGGTTGAACGCGCTTTTGAAGATGCTTTGGTCAAACTGCCGGAAATCAGCTGTTTTAACTCAACGCTGGCACAACGCATTCACCCTGACGACATAGCCGCTCAACTGGCCCGAAGAGACGGACGCAACAATTGTCCGAGTTGTTTTCAGGCTCAATACGCTCCGGAACTGGCGGCCGTTACTTTGTTGCAAAACTGTCAGCCCGCCTGCGAGGATCAAACATGTATCCCCGTTGTGGAGGTTGAAACGGACAGCGGCATAGCCGAAAGCAACTATGTCGTAACGGACGAAAGCTACGTGATTGCGGACGATTGTCAAACGATTGAGCTTGCCGAAGTGGGCGGCACCACAGTCAAAAACACCGAAAACCTGACTGTCGGCGATGACTATTTTGTTGACATCCCGTTGGAAACCGAAACCGCCGAAGCTGTTGAAGAAGGCGGCGTTACCGATTCCGGCAGCAGCAATATTACCGTCAACGAAATTGATGAAGCCGCTTTTGCCGCCATCAACAATGAATTTTGCATTGCCAACAATCCGCCCTTTGAGGATTTAAACCCGCAAAATCTGTACAAACTGCGGGCTTCCATTGTCTCGGTCGAAAACGCCCTCGGCAACAAAGGAGCCGGCCTGATTATATCGGAAAATCTGGTCTTGACTTCCGCCGATTTAATTCAAAAAGACAACAATGTTTACAACCTCGAAACCGTCAACGACAAAAAGTTCAAAGCCTCGGCTTTCCGGGTTAATCCGTCGAAAAATGTTGCCTTGTTGTTGCTGGATCAGCCGACAACTTATCAACCTTTGCCGATGTCGCTTGACCTGCCGGAAGTCAACAAAGATATCTTACTGACGGTAGGTATGCTTAACTTTGACGAGGGCGGCGAAAACTATATCGACAATGAGGGGCGGGTTGTCGGCTATCGTTGGTCGGAAGATCGCGGAGCCGAAATTATTGTCGATACTTTTGTTCAAACGGTAACATTAGGTGGTGCCCTGATTGACCAAAAAGGCAACATCATCGGTATCGCACATGAAAGCAAAAAGAGCGACAATTCGCCGGATCTGTTTATTCCGATTGAATCGGCGCTAAAAAGTTTGGGTCTTGAGATATGCGGCCAAAAACCAACCGTACGCAAGCCAAAAGCCGTCCGGATTTATACGCCGGTAGCCGACGCGATTGATAACTCAAAGGCTGATAAATCACCCAAGCCGATGAGCGGAATTACCCGCAAATAAGCCGTCAAATCTTAAAAAAACGCCTTTATTACCAATAAAGGCGTTTTTTTGTCCGGTTATCCTTGCATTTGAATATATTTTTTCCTAAATAGTAATACAACATCACAATAAAAGGTATTTTGAAAATGACCACTATTTTATGTGTCCGCAAAAACAACAATGTTGTTATGGCCGGTGACGGTCAGGCAACTCTCGGAGAGGCCATTATTTTCAAATCTCATTCCGTCAAAGTCCGCCGCATTGGCAACGGACAGATTATTGCAGGCTTTGCCGGTGCGGCGGCCGACGGTATTACCCTGATCGAGAGGCTGGAAGCCAAACTCGAAAAACACGCCAACCAGCTCAAACGCGCAGCCGTCGAACTGGCCAAAGATTGGCGGATGGATAAATATTTGCGGCAGCTGCAGGCTTTTATGATTGTGGCCGACAAAGACACATCTTTGGTCATTTCGGGCACCGGCGAAGTGATGGAGCCAGACGACGGTATCGTTGGCATCGGTTCCGGCGGTAATTATGCCATGGCTGCCGCAAAAGCCCTGTATGATATTGACGGCCTGTCTCCGGAAGATATTGCCCGCAAAGCTATGAAGATTGCCGGCGATATTGATGTCTATACCAATCATAACATTATTTTGGAAAGCCTTAACAATGAGTAGTTTCAGCCCGCGGGAGATTGTTTCCGAACTTGATAAGTACATTATCGGCCAGGATGATGCCAAAAAAGCCGTCGCCGTTGCTCTGCGCAACCGTTGGCGTCGGATGCAGCTGCCGGACAAATTAAAAGAAGAAATCGTTCCCAAAAATATTTTAATGATTGGCCCCACCGGCGTCGGCAAAACCGAAATTTCACGCCGTCTGGCCAAGCTTGCCAAGGCTCCTTTTATCAAGGTTGAAGCAACCAAATTTACCGAAATCGGCTATGTCGGCCGCGATGTTGAAAGTATTATCCGCGACCTGGTCGAAATTTCTTTGGTACAAACCCGCAAAACTCTCCGCAAAAGTGTGTCGGCCAAGGCGGAATCTGCCGCCGAAAAGCGCTTGATTGACGCTCTGGTCGGTTCTTCGGCGGGAGAAGACACCAGAAGCAAATTTTTGCACCTGCTGCGGGAACATCAGATAGATGAACGCGAGGTTGAAATATCGCTTCTGGACAACTCTAATGCCTCTATGCCCACAATTGATATTCCGGGTATGCCCGGTGCCTCAATGGGCATGATAAGTCTGGGCGATCTTCTTGGCGGCACACCGCAAAAATATAAAACGCGCAAGCTTAAAGTCAGCGACGCGTTTAAGGTTTTGGTGGATGAAGAATGTGACAAACTGCTTGATAACGAGACGATTACGACCGAGGCCATCAAAGCGGTTGAAAACGACGGCATTGTTTTTATTGATGAAATCGACAAGATTACCGGCAAAGCCGAGGGCACGCGCGGCGATGTTTCACGGGAAGGCGTCCAACGCGATTTGCTGCCGCTAATTGAAGGCACAACCGTATCGACAAAATACGGCATGGTCCGGACGGATCATATATTATTTATCTGTTCGGGAGCCTTTCATTTGTCAAAACCATCCGATATGCTGCCGGAGCTGCAGGGGCGTTTGCCTATTCGTGTTGAATTAAAAGCTCTGACTCATAATGATTTTGTGCGTATCCTGACCGAACCGGAAGCCAATCTGATTGAACAATATATCGCCCTGCTCGGCACCGAAAACTTTCATCTTAAATTTTCGCCCGAAGCCATCGATAAAATTGCCGATATGGCGGTTACCATTAATGAAAATGTCGAAAACATCGGTGCGCGCCGGCTGCATACGGTTCTGGAGATTCTGCTTGAGGACATCAGTTTTTCGGCCTCTGACAGAAGCGGTCAGGAGCTGACCGTCACGGCACAAATGGTTGAAGACAAGCTTGGCAAATACACCGTCAGCTCCGACTTGTCGAAATTTATCCTATGACAAACGTCGCCCGCCGCGCCTTAAGTATTTATCTGCACTGGCCTTTTTGCCGCAGCAAATGCCCTTATTGTGACTTTTTCAGCAAAATTGCCAAAAACACCGACCAGGATAAGATCATCGACGGCTATTTGCAGCAATTGGAAAGTTATGCCGAAATGCTGCCCGACCGCCGCATTATATCCGTTTTTTTCGGCGGCGGCACACCGTCTTTAATTCATCCGCGCAATGTTGCCCGTATCCTGGAAAAAATAAATAATCTGTGGTCCGTTGCCGCCGAGGCCGAAATCTCGCTCGAAGCCAATCCCAACACCCAAACACCGACTCTGTTTGCCGACTTGGCCGCTGCCGGCATTAATCGTCTGTCTTTAGGCGTTCAATCTCTTGACGACGGCGAGTTAAAATTCCTCGGCCGCACGCACTCGGCAACCGAAGCATACCGGGCCATTGAGCAAGTTCTGCATTACTTTAACAACCATTCCGCCGATTTTATTTATGCTTTGCCCGGACAAAATCCGGATCTCTGGCAACAACACCTGAGCGAAATTTGTTCTCTCGGTTTTTGTCATCTGTCACTCTATCAACTGACCATTGAAGAAAACACCGTCTTTTATCGCAAAGGCATTAAATCTCTGGATGAAAAAAACGCCGCACGCTTATACCGGCAAAGCTGCCGCTTTTTATCATCCGCCGGTTACGCACAATATGAGGTATCCAACTATGCCCGCAACGCTTGCCAATCCGTTCATAACAAAGTCTATTGGCAGGGCGGCGACTATGTCGGCATCGGTCAGACGGCTCACGGTCGCCTGCATATAAACAATAAACTCTACGCCCAAACCGATCCTTTGCGCCTGGAAGAACTGAGCCCGCAAGAACGTGCCGAAGAATTGATCATCATGGGTTTACGTCTGACCCAAGGCATTGACAAACACACCTTTAAACAATGCTGTGGTTTGGAACTGGATACCTTTGTTAATCAAACCTTTAAACAACAAGCCGTTGCGGCCAGGCTGCTTAAAGACTCAACCGTCTCGCTTACGGCCACGGCCAAAGGTTTTCTGCTGTTGGATTATTTAATCGGCGGACTTTGTCCTTAATCATTCACGCTAAAACTTCCGTTAACCAGAATCATAATCATCACAAGAAAGAATAATGCCGCCCAACCGGCCCTGAAAGACATAGCGCTTTCTTTGCTCCTATGCCGACTTAATATCAAAACAAACACGGGCGCCGTCAACAATAATGCGGCCACATATCCGGGATTCGGAGCCAACCGCATGGCCATTGTTTTGGCCGCAATCAATATCGTCGAAAACCCGACGACATAAATTCCGCAACAAACAATATCCGGCCTGACGATTTGCCGCAAGCTTTGAAATATCGGCCGTGGCGATGTTGCCAAAAACCACGCCAAATTATAACAACCGGAAACAAAAGTTGCCACACTCAGGTAATACAAAATATTTTGCCAGACATTTTGTCCCATCATGGCAATTTCTTTGGTCGCCGCGCTCATACCGGCCAAGGCCAGCACCGCCGGAAACAAATACGCAAATGCGCGCCGGGTAATCGGGCTTTTCATCATATACCAATAACAAACGCTAAACCCGGCCAGCGCCAGCAACAACGTTATAAACACACTGGTATTATCCCAAAGCCTGACAAATAATCCGGGTGTCAACAACCACCAGATACCGGTTGTCACCGGTACACTCAAAACCATCAACCGCGATGTTGCACCCGCACCGTATTTTGCCGAAGCAAAAAATAAGCGAGAATCATAAATACCGATAAAAACACCCTGCAAAACCAACAAGATCCAATTACGCCAATCCGTTTGCAAAGGCACAAAAAAAAGCAGCGGCAAAAACAAAAAAGCAATACCAAACCCGCGCCAAACACCCAATATATAGCCATTAAAGCGATGGCGCTGATTAACCATTGTATACAACGCTGTAAAAAAACCGTAAATTAATCCATTGATAATCCACAGCATATTTTTTCCTGACTTCATCGGATAATATATGATCCGACGCGGCCTTTTAAATGGTTCCTGCGGATTTGAATATTTAGGATAATACTTTTTTATAAAATTCTTTACGCTGTTTCCGCGGTCTGTGCCACAAATTACCCCAACCGTTCGTCGGTTGTATTTTTCCCGCCGGCTTAAAATCAAAACTTCGCCGCAAAAACAACGATGTCGTCTTGGTATAACAAACCATCGGACTGCACCCGTAAAAATCAACCTGCAACAATCCGGCTCGGCGCAAAATATCAATAGCTGCCGCATAATCGGCAGACACCGTCGCTCTGTCGCTGTCATCCAAAATAATCATACCGTCATCGCTCAAAGCCGCAACCGCGGCCTCGGCACAAAATTTCCGACGTATGCCGTCAATAACAATAACATCATAGCGCCGTCCGTCTTCAAAAATGGTTTTTTCATAATTTTCATCCGCCGTCCGTAATCTGACATCAAGGCGGGGCGCCTGCAAATCTCGTTGCCATTTGGCAAACCACTGTCTCTTGTCTTCAACCGCTGTCACCTCCGCCGCGCGTTCTGCCCAAAACATCGACGACCAACCGCAACCGTACTCAAATATTCTTTTGCCGTCATAGTTAAACGATTGCAGATATTCAATGGCCGGATACGTATACCAGGGTATCGGCCGGCCGTTGCCATCCTGACACTTTTTTTCGTCAATGGATTTTTCCATGGCAAAATCCTGCCGCCACATTTCAATAAAAATGCCAAACTTTTTACTATACAAGCTCCGCCTCCGCCACAATTGAAAACAATCTTCAAATTCACACATCATAAAGGCATCAAAAACAAACGGAAGACAAAATCGCAAAAAACTTATGCAACACCTCTTTGATTATAACAATCATCAGCAGCTCAAAATAGGGATTAGTCAGAATTTTCCGACATGTTCGCTAAAAAAATAATTTGCCACAAAATAAACTGATAGCCCTTTTTTCATCTTTGCGCAAACCGGCCTCTACGGATTTTCTTCCTCCGGAACAAAATCTAAAACTTTCAAAGCCAAATCATAATCAAATCCGGCGCGAACCAAAACCGCCAAATCTTTATCCCTGCGGTTTTTCCTAATCTCGGCATCTTGGCTGTAGGGTCCGATTTTCCGTTTCTTTGTCAACTGCAAAGCCGCCGCAAACGGATCATAATCCTGTTTTGCCAGAATTTGCTCGGCCATATCGTCATCAACACCTTTTTCTCTGAGCCGATTCAGAATATAACGCGGTGATTTTCCGCTTTCTATACCGTGACGAATTTTAATTTCCGCAAACCGCGCATCATCAACATATTGCCGCTGCACAAATTCTGCAACAATTTGTTCAACCCACTCCAAAGCCTTTTTCTTATCAAACTCCTTGTCATAAAAAGCATACAAAGAAACCCTCCGTTGCAACATTGTCCGCAGGGTCGCTTCCGTCGCCTCAAACCGTTTTAAATAATTAAGAGCAATATTCTTAAGTCTCTGCGGTGTTATTTCTTCCGGCTTTTGTTTATGATACTCACCCCGCACAAATCTCTTTCTTTTATTTTTCGACAACACTTGAAAAACCCTTTATTTTGGATTATACGATAAATAACTTTTCGCAAATAACATATCAGGAATTTCTACGAATGCCTAACAAAAATTTTGACAACTGTGTATCTTTTTTTATTGACAACGGAGCCTTTCAGGGGCGCCTCATTCGCCTGAGTGAAGTCATCAACACCATTTTGGCCAAGCATACCTATCCCCGGCCTGTATCCGCTACCGTTGCCGAAAGTACCGTTCTGGCGGCTCTGCTGTCCAGCACATTAAAATATGACGGCTTATTCACCCTGCAAACCCAAAGCAACGGCCCCGTATCCATGGTCGTTGTCGATGTAACGTCTGCCGGACAGATACGCGCCTGTGCCCGATTTGACGAACAACGTCTTGAGGCCGGCCAAACACTCCGCAAAACCTCAGGCCAAATAGAACCGGCTCCGCATCTGATGGGGTCCGGACATTTGGCTTTTACGGTTGACCAGGGATCTTCCCATGAGCTTTATCAGGGCATTGTCGATCTGCAAGGTAAAAATTTAACCGAATGTGCTTTGCGTTATTTCAAACAATCCGAACAAATCGATACGAACTTAAAACTGTTCTTACTTCCGCCTCAAGGCGAGAGTTCTTCTTGGGCGGCAGCAGGCATCATGTTACAAAAAATGCCTCTTAAAGGCGGCGCTGCCGTTGATGCCGAAACAGCCGCTGATTCCTGGAATGAGGCCAATATTTTTATGGAAAGTTTAGCAGAAGACGAAGTTTTTGACGCAAACCTGTCATCGGCAGATATCTTACACCGCCTGTTCCATGGTAATCATTTAAACATTACACAAACAAAAGAATATTCCTTTGGTTGCCGTTGCAGCCGGGACAAACTGCTCAACACCTTAAGCACTTTTTCCAAACAAGACATTGCCGATATGGTCGAAAACGGCAAGATTACGGCAACTTGTCATTTTTGCTCAACACAATACAGCTTTGCCCCCGGTGAACTGATAAAACAATAGGTTAACCAGATTTTAATTAATTTATCCTTATACTTCCAATAGCCGGAAGATATATCTGACGGCGGGTGTTTTCAATATTTGGGCATAACAACCATGACAATTGCAAAAAAACTTTTATCCGTTATCGGCATAACACTGGCTTTAAGCGCTTGCGGGACTCTTTACGGAACGCCTGAGGATGATCTGCCGCGCTACAGTGAGCCCCGCTTTACGGAAAACACACCGATTGAACTTAAAGTTAACAAGATCAATATTGTTTCGGAATTTACCCCGAGCTTTACCAGACCTCATGTTGAACATTTATTTCCGGTGTCGATTGAAAAAACGGCTCGTCTTTGGGCCGAAGATCGCCTCAAAGCGGCGGATTTTGCCTCCCCGAAAATTGCCGAAGTTATTATCCGCGATGCTTCCGTCACGGAAGAATTGGAAGAAGGCGCCCAAATTTTTGAGCAGGATAAAGTTAAATACTCGGCCCGGCTGGTTGTGGCCGTCAAAATCACCGATCCGTCCAGTCTGGCACAAGCCTCCACCGAAGTCGAAGCCTGGCGCAGCCTGACCATTCCGGCCAACACCGACATCGCTTCCAAAGAAGTTTACTGGAACAGTATGGTACAAAAACTGTTTGACGACTTCAACGATCGGATGACAGCCAACATCTACCAACACTTAAATGCTTTTGTCATCAATCAGGAACTCACGCCCGTTTACTATTAATTCAACACCCGGCCGTGCGTTTGCCCGGCAGATAAACTAAACGTCGGTACACGGATGTTTCTGGCTCCTGATATCCCGTCGGATTCGACCTTACAGCTGCCGTAAAAGACGGCATTTTTAGCCTTAAGGGGCGCGTAAGAGGTATATTCGAAATACTCTCCCGGCTCAAGCTCCGGCAGTTCTCCCTTAAATCCGGCAGATGAATCATTATAACGATTACCCTTATCATCGGTAATATTCCAATCTTTCCCGATCAACCGGATTCGCTTGGCGCTGTTGTTTTCAATACACAGATAATAGCCCCACATATAACGATTTTCGGCCTCTTCGGCATCAACCAGAACCGGCCCCGCCGAAATAACGATTCCGTCAGTCTGCAAACTTACCAAATCATCGGTTATGCTCACGTTTTAACTCCTGTCCGGATATGATTAACTCTTTGTTAACCAACATCCTAAAACAGTCAAAAACGAAAACAAGCCTTTCCGGTTTTTATCCCCAGTCTTATCCCCTGCTTTCTGTCCCGATAATTTTTATTTTGCCGATAAATCTCACAACTCGGAAACATAATTAATGATGGCATCGGGCAAAATAACCACAATATTTTTATCCTTAAAATTATCCCGCATAGCCAGTTCAACAGCCGCTGCCATGGCTGCTCCGGCCGAAATACCGATTGGCAAACCTTCCGTTTGGGCTATTGCCTTAGCCATATCCCTGGCATCATCATCCTCAATATCAAAAACCTCGTCAACCAGCTCCTTTTGATACAACGGCGGCACAAATCCGGCACCTATTCCCGGAATATGATGTTTGCCGGCAATTCCGCCATTTAAAACGGCGCTCATTTTGGGTTCAACCGCTGCCACATACAAATCCGGATTAGATGTCTTCAAAGCCTGAGCAATACCGCTCAGCGTTCCGGAAGTTCCGACCGCAGCCACCACCGCATCAACGGTTCCGCCCATATCATTCATTATCTCGGTGCTGGTACCAAACAAATGCGCTTCTTTGTTGGCCTGATTTTCAAACTGGCGCAGCATCATAACTTTATCTGATTTTTCCTTAAGCATTTCCGCTTTGGCAATGGCGCCTTTCATACCGTCTTCGGCCGGCGTCAAAATGACATCGGCACCGAAATGCCTGACCATCTTGACCTTCTCGACAGACGTATTCTCCGGCATAACCAATAATGCCTTAACGCCTTTGGCCGCACAAATTGCTGCCATTGCCACACCCAGATTTCCGCTGGTCGCTTCAACAAAAATTGTTTCCTCATCTGCCGGATACTTATCCAAAACTTGTTCCACCATCCTCAACGCGGCCCTGTCTTTAATTGAAAACAACGGATTATAAAATTCGCATTTGCCGAAAATATGTGCTTTCAACATTAACTTTTGTTTTAATCCGGCAAACTCAAACATGGGTGTTTCACCAATCATTTTAACAATTGAATCATAAGTTTTCCGCATGATTTTGAAACCCTTATTTTGTTCATAAAACACAAAAACATATAGACCCCTATACCAAAAATCTGCTACAATTGCAACGTTAAATTCACCAACGGACTTTAACAATGAGGTTTTTTGTATTTTTCATATTTGCCGGATTTGCGGCTCTTTTTTACGCCGAAAGGGCCTCGGCTTCAAGCCTTGACGAACTGTACCGCGACATCATCCGTTCGGACAATCGCGGCTATTTACCTTTGTTTGTCAAAAACCGCCAAACACCCGATCATTTGTTTTTAAGCGAAGAAGACCTCGCCTCGGTTCCGGAAACCAAGCCCGATGACAAAACGGCCGAAACCATTAAATTATCCAACGATTTTCAGCGTCGGTCGATTTTAATGCAGGCGCGCCAGCGACAATGGTTAAAAACAATTGCCGCCGTTAAAGCCAATCAGGTAACCCCTCTTGAGCTCAATGATATCACGACACGTGCACAAGAAAACGACCCCAAAGCCACCGAAATTCTGGCCTGGATGTACACCAAAGGGGTCGGTGTGGCACCGGACTTTGTTGCCGCTTTCAATCTTTATAAAAAAGCGGCCTCCTTAAATGTTGCCAATGCCGAACAAAACGCTCTGTCCGTCTACAAATCCATGAATGAAGAACAGCGCCGCAAGGTAAAGAATACCCCCTAGTCAGAAAGGCTGTTTTTCCTCAGCTTCTTTAACCAGCTCCTTAACAAACCCCTTAAGCCCGACCTGCCGCACACGCCGCATCCGCTCGCCGGAAATAATCTTTTGAATTTTGGTAACCGTTTCGGCCAAACTGACATTAACGATAACATAATCAAACTCATCCCAATGGCTGATTTTTTCCATAATAATGCCCATGCGTTTTTCTATAACTTCCCGACTGTCGGTACCTCTGCCCTCCAGGCGCCGGCGCAATTCCCTGATTGACGGCGGCAAAAGATAAATTGTCACCACGTCATCCGGAGCTTTTTGGCGCATCTGCCGGGCACCGGCCCAATCCATATCAAACAACACATCCTGACCGACATTAATAAAACTGTCGACCTCCGAACGCAACGTTCCGTAGCGTGAACCATATTGCGAGTCAACATATTCATAAAAAGCATCCTGCTTTAAAAATTCATCATATTGTTCATCGCTCACAAAATAATAATCAACCCCCTCAACCTCTCCCGGACGCGGCTGTCTTGTTGTCACCGAAACCGAAAATTTGATATTTTGATCATTTTTCAAAAGCTCTTTAATCACCGTACCTTTGCCGGTTCCTGACGGTGCTTCGATAATAAACATCGCGCCTTTTCTCACCTTGCGCAACCGGTCAATAATCTCGTCCATTCTCTTTTTGCTCCTTTATTCAATATTTTGCACCTGTTCTCTGAATTGTTCAATCAAAGCCTTTAGTTCCAATCCAAAATCCGTAATCGCGATATCCGCCGCTTTTGAACAAGTTGTATTAGCTTCGCGATTAAGCTCCTGACATAAAAAATCCAACCGCCGGCCGACAGCCTCATCGGCAGACAGTAATTGCCGTGCCGCCTTAATATGCGCTTTCAAGCGGTCAATTTCTTCGCGGATATCGGCTTTGGTAACCAACAGCACCACTTCCTGTGCCACTCTGTCTTCGCTAACCGTCACATCACCGGCATATTGTTGCAGTAAGGCGGCCAATTTATCCTTAATTTTCTGCGGCAAAATCTCGGCAATCTTTTCAATTTTCAAGGCGGTGTTCTCAATTTCATCCAGGAGTATTAACAACGCCGCTTTTATCTTAACCCCCTCGGCGCGGCGATCCTCCTGCAATTTGACACAAGCGGCAACAAAATCCTCACCCAAACGTCGGTGCAAGAGCTGTGTTTCTTCGTTGTCTGCCGCGCTTTCCTCCCACTCAACCACGCCATGCAACGCCAAAAGTTCTGCCGCCGAAGATTGCGCCAACTTACCCTCGTATTCCTCATCCAAAAGGATAGCCCGCTCGGTCAGACGCCGCAACAAATCTTCATCAATTTTGATTTTTCGGCTGTCATGATCCCTGACAATTTCCAAACTGGCGTTAACAGACCCTCTGACCAGATATTTTCCGGCCATTGTTTTTAGCGGCAAAGCCATATCATCATAACCGGCCGGCAGCCGCATTTTAACATCAAGACTTTTGCCGTTGACACTTTTAATTTCCCAAACCCAGCTAATATTTTCACCGGCAAGTTGCATATTACCGTTAACCCTTGCAAAACCGGTCATGCTTGCTATACTCACTTTTAGCGGCTCCTTTCCGTGTTCTAATGACAACAGTTTAATGAAGGGGCATTACAAAAGCAAGAATTTAATACAAATTTTGGAGAGAAACGATGTCAAAATTTTCTCATGTTTTAATTACCGGTGCCTCATCGGGTATCGGCGAAGCTCTGGCCTTATATTACGCCGCAAACGGTGCCAAACGTCTGTCAATCTGCGGCCGCAATACCGAACGCCTTGAACAGGTGGCGCAAAAATGCCGCCAATCCGGTTGCGAAGTCGCAACTAAGATTTTAGATGTCACCGATACTGTAGCCACTGCCGAATGGATAAATTCTTGCAACGCCCAAATGCCCTTAAATCTAGTCTTTGCCAATGCCGGCGTTGCCTCGCTGAACGAAGCCCCGGATAATGTCCGCAACACGTTTAACATCAACGTCTTTGGCGTTGTCAACACCGTTTTGCCAACCATCGAAATCTTCAAAAAAGCCCCGTCCGGGCAAATTAAGCATTTGGTCATCACGGCTTCCATAGCCGGTTATCATGGTCTGCCGGCCTGCCCATCTTACTCGGCTGCCAAAGCCTGTGTCAAAGCCTGGGGCGAAGCCCTGCGTCCGCGACTCAAAAAAATCGGTATCAATGTATCAACCGTCTGCCCCGGATTCGTCCGCTCGCGCATTACCGACAAAAACACCTGCCCGATGCCATTTTTCATGGAGGCGGACGCCGCCGCCAGATTGATTGCCGAAAGAGTTGAAAAAAATGTCGGGTTGATTGCTTTTCCGTGGCCGATGCGTTTTGCCGTCTGGCTGGGATCGATTCTGCCCAACTGTCTCAGTGACTTTATCTATGGCCGCCTGCCTTATAAGGTTTAATTGTTTTTAATCGCCTTAACCCGAATAAGGTACCATAAGATCAACATTCCCGGCACTGCCATCAATGTTGTTAAGATAAAGAAGCCCTGCCACGAAACCGCTGCCGCCACCATACCGGACGTTGCCGCAAACAAATCGCGTGCCGCCCCCATAAATGATGACAACAGCGCATACTGCGTCGCGGTATATTTTTTGTTGCACAATGACGACAAATAAGCGACAAAAGCCGCCGTTCCCATACCGCCCGAGATATTTTCGATAAAAATGTTAATCATCAAAACCGGCGCATTATTACCGGCATACACCTGCCCGACATACACCAGATTGGACAATCCCTGTAAAAAACCGCAAATCACCAGCGACTTAACCAACCCCAGCCGGCTGACCACAATACCGCCGACAAAGGTGCCGACAATCGTCGCAATCAGACCATAGATTTTAATAATTGAGGCAATCTGCACCTTGGTAAAGCCGATATCATCAAAAAACGGATAAGCCATCGGCGCCACATAAGCATCGCTCATACGATATAAAAAGATAAACAACAAAATCAATGCCCAGTGGCTGCGTTTCATAAAATCGGCAAACGGCTTAACCACGGCATTGACAATCGTCGCCCGCATCGTGCGCGGATGCGAAGCCGTATTGCCTTCCGGCTCTTTGGCCAGCAAAATTGTTACCAGGCCGACCACCACGCCGGCTGCCATAATCTGATAGACATGGCTCCAGCTTAATACCGCCGCCAAAAACAACGCGCCGGCGCCGGAAAAAATCGCTCCCAGCCGGTAACCGAGCACAAACACCGCCACACCGGCCGCTTGTTCTTTCGGCTTAAAGCGTTCAATACGATAAGCATCCAGCACAATGTCCTGCGAGGCCGAAAACAACGCGGCCAAAAACACCCATGCCGCAAACAACCCCGGCGACATTTGCGGATTCGTCACCGACATCAAAATCAACGCCGCAATCAACAATATCTGCAAAAACACCGCCCAACCGCGTCGTCTGCCCAGGCGTGCAAACAAAGGCAACCGGTATTGATCTATCAATGGCGACAACAGCCACTTAAAACTATAAGGTGCTTTGATAACCGAAAACAAGCCGATTGCCGCCAGCGAAATTCCGGCATCTTTAAGCCACAGCGACAATGTCGACGACACCAGCAAAAACGGCAACCCCGATACAAATCCCAACGCCAGCACCACCGCCATCCGCCGGTCGGCATAAATTTTCATTGATCTCAGCCAGCCAAGCAAGCTTTTTCTCCTTATCAATACCTCTCGTATCCTATCAACCAAACCATAACATTTGATTAAAAAAACAAAAATTTAACATCCCGTATGACAAACCCGCAACAAGAGCCCCTCTCCGATATCTCGGAAAGGGGCTCCGTCACATAAATGTCAACCGGACTTAGTCTTTATTGGCTGCCTCGATTCTCATTCTGTAGAACGAGCGCCATACAAAAAACAAGCCGAGCAGGAAGAAGGCTATACCCAATCCCATCGATACACACTTCGGCGCCGCTACGGCCATTTCAACCGCCAGCAAACCAAACAAAGTGGTAAATTTGATAATCGGATTGAGCGCCACCGACGACGTATCCTTGTACGGATCGCCGACTGTATCGCCGACCACCGCCGCATCATGCAAAGGCGTGCCTTTTTCGTTTAAATCGACCTCAACAACTTTCTTGGCGTTATCCCATGCGCCGCCGGCATTCGCCATATACAGCGCTTGGAACAAACCAAATACCGCAATCGAAATCAGATAGCTGGCAAACAGATTGGCATCAAAGCAGGCAAACGCAATCGTAAAGGAAAAGATAACGATAAAGATGTTAAACATTCCCTTTTGCGCATACAGCGTGCAAATCTGCACCACCTTTTTGGAGTCCTCGATTGACGCGGCTTTGGCGGTGTTGAGCTTGATGTGCTTTTTAATATAGTTAACCGCACGATAAGCACCGGTCGAAACCGCCTGCATTGACGCGCCGGAAAACCAGAAAATAACCGCGCCGCCCAGAATAATGCCGAACAGCACTTCCGGATCCAGCAGGTTAAGCTGCAGGTTCAACAGCAAAATGATTGAGAAAATCATCGTCGTCGCACCGATAACCGCCGTGCCGATCAACACCGGTTTGGCCGTCGCTTTGAAAGTATTGCCGGCAGAATCATTCTCTTCCAGAAAATGCTTGCCGCCTTCAAAATCGGGCTTAAAGCCATAGTCTTTTTCAATCTCTTTGTTGATACCTTTAATGCTTTCAATCTGTGACAACTCAAACACCGATTGTGCGTTATCGGTAACCGGACCATAAGAGTCTACCGCAATGGTGACCGGCCCCATGCCGAGCATACCAAACGCCACCAGACCGAATGCAAACACTGTCGGGTAAACCATAAAGGCGTCCAGACCCTCACGCGCGGTAAAGAACGCCACCGCCATCAGACCAACCATCACCAGCCCCTGCCAAAAGGCCGAGAAGTTACCGGCAACAATACCCGAAATAATGTTAAGCGAAGCACCAGCCTCACGCGAAGCATTAACCACTTCTTCAACATGTTTTGATTTTGACGACGTAAAGATCTTGGTAAATTCCGGAATCAAAGCCGCGGCCAAAGTACCGCAGGAAATAATTACCGAAAGCTTCCACCACAAATCGGCATCCATATCGCCGATCATTACATAAGAAACGCCGAAAGTAACCAAAATCGAGATAACCGACGTCATCCAAATCAGGCTGGTCAAAGGTGTTTCAAAGTTAAAGGCTTGTTTGTTACCGAAACGGGCTTTGGAAACAACCCCGTTCAACCAATAGGAAACGATAGAGGTTAAAATCATCAGCAACCGCATGGCAAAAATCCAGACGATTAACCGCGCCTGAATATCTATACCGTTTTGCATCATAACCAAATCGCCGTTATTGGCATACATCATGCCCGCGCCCAAAACAATAAAGCTGATCAGCGCCACACCGGTCACACCGTAGGTTTCAAAACCGTCGGCGGTCGGCCCGACCGAGTCACCGGCATTGTCACCGGTACAATCGGCAATCACCCCCGGATTACGCGCGTCATCTTCATCAATCTTGAAAATAATTTTCATCAAATCGGCGCCGATATCGGCAATTTTGGTAAAAATACCGCCGCAAATACGCAAAGCCGAAGCACCAAGCGATTCGCCAATGGCAAAACCGATAAAGCAGGCGCCGGCATTCTCCTTATCTACAAACAACAAGATTGAAATCATCATCACCAGCTCGACGCAAATCAGCAAAACGCCGATTGACATACCCGAGCGCAGCGGCAAATGCATCACCGGATAAGGCTTGCCTTTAAGCGACAAAAAAGCCGTCCGCGAATTGGCATAAGTATTAATCCGCATACCGAACCAAGCCACGGTATAAGACCCCAAAATACCCAGAATTGACCAGGCCAAAACCGTCAACACTTTAGGCAGCGGTGTGGCGTTAAGGTAATAGAAGTAATAAAAGATACACGCGGCAATAAACACTTCCAAAACCACCAACAATTTAGCCTGTTGTTTCATGTAGGTCTTGCAGGTTTCATAAATCGTATGTGAAACATTGAGCATCACCTTGTGTGCCGGCATTCGCTTAATGCCTACAAATTCACACAATCCAAACAAAAATCCGAGCAAACAAATTCCCAGACCATAAAACAAAATCTGGGAGCCGGTAACCGCATATCCGAAGATGTTATAAGAAACATCCAGAGACGGGATTTTTAAGTCAATTTCCGAAGCCAAAGCGGCATTTGTCATCGCCAAAAAGGCAGCAACGACCCATGCAACCAGACTTCTTCCTTTTTTGAAGCTTATCATATCCGATTCCTTAAATATAAGTTTAACCAAAACAAATACAACCCTCATCAAAGCCCTGAAAAAACGAGCTCTCGATTCGTTATATTATGAACCAAATCATAATGCCGAGAGTCTAAACAATCGGTTAAACAAAAGCAAGAAAGGGATGATTCTTTTCTACAACATCGTTATTAGTGCAATGGCCAAAACCGTATACATCACAACGCCCAAAAAATACATCCGCGCCACTCTGAAATCTGCCGCCGACGGCATGGCGTTTTCAATAATAATCGTTTGCAAAAGCATATACAAAATATAATTGACAAAAGAGGGCTCAATCGTGGGCAAAACATAGCGGTTGATATAAAACCCTATCGGCAGCAACAACAGCGGAGCCAACGCTGCAGGCACCGCATTATAAAAAGTTATGTTGGTAAAACCGACACTGCCCATAACATAGCCGCCGTCCTCACCGCGGCGCGGAATAAGCGTAAAATTACATGGTCTGGCATTCATGATAAGACCGACGATAAAATGCATTAATTCATGCAATAATGTTCCCGGAATATTAATCAATGCACTCATAAACATCGAACGATAAGTCGCATTTTTCAAATGTACCAATATAATAACCAGCAAAATCAAATAAAAACGATTATTAAAAAAAGACTGCAAAAAAGCATAATCATTCAAACTCTGATACCAATACATTAACTGATAATAAAACCGCTCGGACATCTCATTTCATCCTTTTCAAACTGGCCATTCCGGCAATATAGGTATTCATCAACAACTTACACAAATTTCCCCGATTAAGCCCGGACTCCCGATGAAGTTTATTTCCGAGCAGATACCCGCTCAAAGCAAACAGGCTCATCTCCAGAACCTTAATTGACAATCTTTTTTCCCGTCCGCTCAATCCGCCGATAAGCCGCGCGGCCTGCATACCGATAAGAATATCAATTTTTTTAATAATTCTGGCCTCGGCAATTGTGCTCTTCGGCGCGTTCAAAGCCAGATGCCTGTTATATAATAAAGACCACAAATTCGGATTAGCTTCCACATAGGCGGCAAAAATATCGGCATACCGATTCAAATTATTAAAAGGATTATCCGCCAATATCACTTTTGACATCTGTTGGTACAATTCCGTCAAAGTAATAACATTTTCTTCCGCCGCAAACCTGTCCATGGTCAAAAACAAACTGTAAATCATTCCGACCGATGAATTGGCTGCTTGTGCCAATTTACGGGCACTTAAAGCCTCAACACCGCGCTCTGCCACCAACCGTCTTCCGCATTCAAGCAGGGCCTCTTTGGTTTTGTCTTTCACAAAGGCTTTAAGTTTTATATCTTTCAAACTTGCCATATTTTGCACTTTAATAAAAAATTTGCAATTATATATCTATCATTTATACTAAACATATCTAAACCATGATTCAATTTAATTTTGTGATATTTTAAGGATATTTTTATATGAAAAATTTTTTATTGCCGTTGTTATCGATTTGTCTGCTCTCTTTTTCTCTTTATGCGCAGGATTCTGCTTTGCCCCCGAATTTTTTATTTGACGATTCGGATATCATTGTTTCCGCCCCCGAAACCCCTGCCGCCAAAACAGACATCGATACCGAGGAGGCCGCGGCCGATGCCGTATCGGCAGCGCGTGATTTGCTTAACCAACGGCCGCCCAAACACCTGCAGCAAAATTTTCCCAAAATTAAACCCATTGCCAGAAATCCGCTCATCAAAAACCACAACTCTGATGATGAAGCTCCGTTCGGTCTGGCCTGGGGATCAGACATCGCCGATACCCGCATGCAGGGCGTTCAACTGACCGCCGCCGACATGGAAGACTATACCAATAGTTTTTTAGCCCAAAACTTACCCAAACCGATTGACTTTTTTGAGCGTGTCTACGTTGTTTTCGGCGATGAAGACGAACTCTACCGCATCCTCGCCTACAGCAAACAAATTGACGATGATGCCGCAGCCTCCAAAATTTTGCGCCAATACAACAGCTATGCCGCATTGCTTGAAAAAAAATATGGCAACAAAGAGCAAAGCTTTACCCCTGCCGTCATAACCAAAACCGTTAAAAATGCCCAAGGCAGGGACGAAACAATTCAAGAACCGAGCCCCATCGGTAATCCGATTTTTTTATCCCAGCTGCAAAACGGTTCGGCGGTCTTGTTTTCCACCTATCACAACGACAATGTTGCCGCCGCTTTAAGCATTGGTGTTGACGGCAACGAAAAAAGTTATATAGTGATAGATTATAAAAATTTAAAAATACTAAAAAAGCAAGAAGCCGACGTACTTGATGCTTTATAAAACTAAAGGACTTTAACAATCATGAAAAAAGTTGCTTTCAGTGGTGCCGCCGGAAACGGCATCAGCCCGCTTGAACAAATTATGGTCTTAAAAGGCTATGCTGTTTTTGGCTCCGATCAGAGTTTTGATTTAGGTAAAGATACCGAGCGTAAAAACGCCCTTACGGATGCCGGTATCCGGATCGTTCCGCAAGATGGTTCCGGCATCACACCGGATCTGGAATGGCTTTGCGTATCCGCCGCGATTAATGAAAACAACCCCGACATTAAAGCTGCCCGCAAATACAACATTCCCATCAAAACCCGCTCCGACCTTTTACAGGAAGTCTTCAGCCAATATCCGCAGGGGATTGCGGTTGGCGGCACCGCCGGCAAAACAACGACAACCGCCATGATCGGCTACGTTTTGGATAGGCTTGGCAAAAAGCCCTGTATGATCAATGGCGGCGCCTTATGCAACTATGCCGACCGCAAAGGCATTCCCAACTACCTGTACAATAACGGCGATGTTTGCGTCATTGAAGCCGATGAAAGCGACGGTTCCATCCAAAAATATCATCCCTTTGTCGGCATCATCAACAATATTTCGCATGATCATACCTCGATGGAAAAACTTTGCGAATATTTCAATAATTTTGCCGCCCATTCTTCTAACCTGATTATCAATATGGACTGCCCGTATTGTGCAAAAATACAGCATTCTTCCCGCAAAACTTTTTCTATCCTGAGCCCCAATGCCGATTTCTACGCTTCGGACATCACTGCCGTTACCGATGGTTTGGAATATACTTTTTCGGGACATCGTTTCAAATTGCCGCTTCTGGGCAAATTTAATGTCTCTAATGCGCTGGCAGCCGTTGCCGCCTGTTCTTTAACAGGTGTTGATCCTCTTGAGGCGGCCAAAGCTTTGGAAAATTTCCGCGGTATTAAAGTCCGGCTCGAAAAAATCGGCACAACCAACGGTATAACCGTTTACAACGATTTTGCCCATAATCCGAGTAAAATTGAGGCTTCGCTTCTAGCGTTGAAAGATTATCCCGGACGCATTATTGCCATGTACCAACCGCATACACCCTTTTCTGCCGTCAATACCGGAACCGAAGTAGCCGCTGCCGTCGCTAAAGTTTTAGCCCCGGAAGATATTATGATTATGCAGGAAATTTATGAACTGACACCGCAAGATGTCGGTATATCTTCGGCAAACATTATTCATCAGATAAAAGAAGACGGCCATACCCAAGCGTTGTTTCTTCCGCACAAAGAAGATACCAAGGAGTTTATTATGGAAAATGCCCGCCGGGGCGATCGTATCGTCATTATGGGCGCACACGACAACTCTCTGGCCGATTTCAGCCGTGAAATTCTGGAAGCTCTTGCCGGCTAAAAGCCCAACAAACTAATGACATAGTCAAAATACCGGGCATTCAGCCGGACAATAAGCTGTTGATAAACCCACACGCCGTCCCAGCCTCTGGAATTAAAAGCCAGCATCGAACCGATCATCCACAAATTGGCGGGCAGAAGAAATATCGCACAAAAATAATACCCGACCTTTGGCAGATCAGTTTGTTTTTCATGAATCTGCGAGGCTACCGTATCAATATGATAACCGATAACAAACCCCATTAATCCGTTCAAAATAAGGTTCGGCGACACAAACATTGTATAAACGCTGATACCGATCATGGTCAAAAACCCGAACAACGGAAAAAAATATGGTGCAATAATAATCAACCAGTTGCCCTCTCCCTCAAACGACATATTGCCGCCGGTATCATCAGGATTAATGCGCAACCCCTTAATTTTGTGCAACGTAAGCAACGCAAAAAAAGCGTGTGTCATTTCATGAGCCAGCACCTCCATACTGATTCTTGCCGATGAATCCATAAATGACCGCGCAATAAAAAACAAAAAAAAGCCCCCGAACAAAGCGATATACCGCCACTCGCCAAACCGAAAAAAATCAACAGATTTAATAAACGCCGGCAAAGACAACAAAAACCCTATAGCCACCGGCCATTTTAACAAATTGATTAACTTATCCAACAGTGCTTGCATTGATCAATCTCCGTATTGTTGAGTTAAGTATAATAAAATTTTTGTTTGTTTTCATGCATATTCTGCGTCCTGTTAACATTTCTTCAATCTTTGATCATTAGCATAAACCCAGCGTTTCTTAGTTTCCGGGAGCCTTTTCATGATCGAAGATAAATTCAAAACCTATGATTTTTTAATCAACGATGAAGACGAAGCCATGCTGCTTTTATACGCCCATGACAGTGAGCCGCAAAACCCGCGTATTGAACTCGATACGGACACCGGAAGCGCCGTTTTACAACGTAACCCTCAAGACATTCTCGAGCTGGATGATGTTCCCGACGAAATTATGGATTCGCTGCAGGACGCCGATTCCCTTTTGGTTTGCGAGCTTAGTCTTGACAACGACAAAGAAACCCGGATTGTTTATGCCTACGAGGCCGAAATAACCGACTGACCGCACCATCCTTAACGCGCCAATTTTGCGGCAGCCGAAAGCAGCGTCAAAACAGCATAGGACAATACATCCACGGCCGGCATATTTGTCGTCTTGCAGTCTTTTTCCGCTTTGTACAAAAGCCCCATCACATCAAACAATCGGTCTTTTGACCAGCGGCCGAGCTGTGTCGCAGCCATATCGTAGCGATAAAACAAATTTTTAGGCAAAACTTTACGAACCGCCTCAGCCGCCGCAATACCTTTTTCTGTTTGAGCCTTCGCTTCCAGCAATTTATCCGTATGACGAATAAGCGCCCTGACAATCTGTATTTCTTCGGCACCTTCATTCAACAAATATTTCAAGCTGTGCAAGGCTTTGTTCTTTAATCCGGAAAAGACATAAAAGCATAAATCGTCAAGACCGGAAATAGCCTGATCAAACACCACCGCACGCACATCATCCTCATCAATATGCTTTTTATTACCGACATATGTAATCAGTTTTTCAATTTCGTTTAAATTTGATTTTCGGTCGTTTGACAACCGCGCGCACAATAACATAAAAGCACTGTTGGTACAGGTAACATCATTTTCCTGCAACAAAGCCTTAACCGATGCGGCAATATTTTCGTCTCTGTCTTCATAACAAGCCACTGCGGCCATATAGGGACTATTATTAGCCAGCGCAACCAACGATGATTTTCCGTTTAAACTTGATGTTCCGCTGATAACCAGCAGCGCATCGGACGGGCTGTCGGATAACAACTCACCCAAAGGTTTTGTCAGATTATTGTCAGCATCTTTCAGTACAATCACGCGACGACCGCCCATTAACGATTGTCCGTTATATTCGGCCGCCAGCACACCGATATCCCCCTTGACATCATCCCAATTCAAATAAGCCGTTGCAAAAGGATCATACATATCTGTACTGACAGTTCGTACCAGCTTTTTAACATACTCGGCAATCAGCCCCTCGTTTTGCCCGTACAACAAAACGGCCTTGATATTCATATCCGGCTTTTTAAGATATGCCTCTGCCTGTCCTTGTTTATAGATCATTTTCCGCCGCCTGTCCGGCTATGGAAATACGCGCCGATTCTCAAAGCAATATCATTGGCAATAATTTTGGCGGCATCGGTTTCGGCCTTTTTTTGCGCCATTGTTGTCGAATACGGATTAGCCAAAATATCATAGCTGACAAAGGCAAACGAATCTCCTCTGACCAATTCCGTCGCTCCCTGATACAGCCGATATTCAACCCGGTAATCTATACGCTCACTGGTCGCGGTCACATCGTCTCTCATCGCCTGCTGTGTCGTACTTTTATCAACCACCTCCACATCCAGCCGATATCTTGATTGTGCCGGCACCCCTTTCGGCGTCATCAAATCCAACAAATTATTGCGCAATTGTTGACCAAACCGTTCGGCAATCGCCGAGATTCTGATCTGTGCCATTTCATCAACCACCGACGGCGATGTGTTTCCATACAAAGTGCCGCTGCCGTCGTTTTGCGCATACATCGGTCGAAAGCCGCAAGCACTCAGACACAAAGCAACAATCAAAATCCCGGTTTTTTTCAACATCTCTTTTCCTCAAACCCTAAGCAACAATGTTAACAATTCTGTCCGGCACGACAATAATTTTTTTAATTTCTTTCCCGGCCAACTGCCGCTTGACATTTTCCAAAGCAAGTGCCTTTTTCTCGGCTTCCTCCCGAGGCGAATTTTTAGGCAGCTCAATCGTACCGCGCATTTTGCCGCAAATCTGCACAGCCACGGTTACCGTACTGTCTTCGGCCAATTTGATATCTCCTTTCGGCCAGCTTTCCGTTACAATCAGAGTCTCACGCCCAAGTCTGGCCCACATTTCCTCAGCCAGATGCGGCGCAAACGGCGACAATAATTTCAACAACGTTGCATAAAGCTCTGCCGGAATCTTATCTTTGCCGGACAAATAGTTAACGTAAGTCATCAATGATGACACTGCCGTATTAAAACGCATTTGGTCGATTCTTTCGCTAACTTCAAGAATACACTTATGCATTGCCCGCAAATCTTCCGTTGACGCCTCGATATCATAAACTTTCTTAAACAAGGCATAGATTTTGCCAACAAAGCGGTAAACCCCCATCAGACTCTCATCAGACCACATTGCCGCCTGATCAAACGGCCCGATAAACATTTCATACAACCGAAAAGTATCCGCACCGTAAGTGTTGACAATATCATCGGGATTAATAACATTGCCGCGCGATTTTGACATTTTCTCGCCGTTTTCGGCCAGAATCATCCCGTGTGATGTACGCTTCTGGTAGGGCTCTTTGGTTGGCACCAAACCGCAATCATATAAAAACTTATGCCAAAAACGCGAATACAACAAATGCAGCGTCGTATGCTCCATACCGCCGTTGTACCAATCAACATTCATCCAATAATCCAAAGCTTCTTTTGAGGCAAATTCTTTTGTGTTGTGCGGATCACAATACCGCAGAAAATACCACGATGAACCGGCCCAGTTCGGCATGGTATCGGTCTCGCGCCGGGCATGGCCGCCGCACTTCGGACAAGTTGCATCCAACCAGTCGCCGGCTTTTGACAACGGCGATTCGCCCTCATCATTCGGATGATAATCCGGCACTTCCGGCAATGTTAACGGCAGCTCAGACTCCGCTATCGGCTGCCAGCCGCATTTCTCGCAATAAACCATCGGGATCGGTTCGCCCCAATAGCGTTGACGCGAAAACACCCAGTCACGCAATTTGTAATTGACTTTGGAACAACCAAAACCATGGCTTTCTGCATAATCAATCGCCTGACGAATGGCGTCTTCTTTATTCAAACCGTTCAAAAAACCGGAATTAATATGTTCGCCGTCTTCCTCCCAGGCTTTCTCGCTGATATCACCGCCGGCCAAAACCTGTACGATTGGCAAATTAAACACTTTGGCAAAATCGTAGTCTCGTTGATCATGCGCCGGCACCGCCATAATCGCACCGGTACCGTATCCGGTTAAAACATAATCCGAAATAAACACCGGAATCATCTCATTATTATAGGGGTTTTTAGCCTTTATGCCTTTCAACTCAACACCGGTTTTTTCATCGCTCATTGTCCGCTGCAAATCAGACTTTTTAGCCGTTGCCTCGACATAAGCTTTAACATCTTCCGGATTCTCAAACCGGCTCATATATTTTTGTACCAGCGGATGTTCCGGCGCCATCACCATATAAGTCACGCCGAAAGCCGTATCCGGACGGGTTGTAAACACCTTAAGCTTATCCTCGCCGAAATCAAAATCCAGCTCTGCGCCCTCACTGCGACCGATCCAATTAATCTGCTGCGATTTAACCCGATCGATAAAATCCACTTCGTCCAAATCCTTAATCAACCGGTCGGCATATTTGGTAATTGCCAGCATCCATTGCTCTTTGTCGCGACGAACCACCTCGGCGCCGCAACGCTCACAGCAGCCGTTAACAACTTCCTCATTAGCCAGACTCACCTTACAGGACGGACACCAGTTGATGGCAACCTTAGCCTTATAGGCCAGTCCTTTTTCAAAAAACTTGATGAACATCCACTGTGTCCACTTATAATACTCAGGATCGCAGGTATTAAAACACCTGTCCCAGTCAAAGCTAAAACCGATTGACTTCAGCTGGCGTGTAAAGTTTTCAATATTGGCCTTGGTCGAAACCGCCGGATGCACACCGGTCTTAATGGCATAATTTTCGGCCGGCAGGCCAAAAGCGTCAAACCCCATCGGATACAAAACATTAAAACCCTGCATTCTTTTTTTGCGGGCAATCACATCCAGCGCCGTATATGACCGCGGATGTCCGACATGCAGCCCGGCTCCCGAAGGATACGGAAATTCCACCAAGGCATAAAATTTTTCTTTTGTTTTATCAACGTCAACTTTATAGACCTTTTCGTCTTCCCAAATTTCCTGCCATTTTTTCTCAATGGTTTTAAAATTATACCTGTCTTCCAGGCGCCATTCTTTGGCCCAATCTTCCCAAGAATCTTTTCCGTTATATTTTTTACTCATCTTTTTAATCCGTTACTGAAGCGGCCTCAACCGCCGAAAATGACACTGTAAAAAAAAATACTTTAAATTACGACTTTTGACAAGAGGCAATTTTTTTGCCTTGTATTTTTCTGATAATTCCCTAAAATAAGCGTCTGGCAACTAATACCGATATTCTACCCACGCAGGCTTTTTGATGGCAGATTCTCGCGAAAAATCTCTACTGCTTTTGCACAATCTTCTGGAAAACGGCAAATTTTCCGGTTTACCCGCCGGTCAGACCGCTGAGTCCGCCGAAGATAATGCGTTCATTACCATGTTGACCCAAACATCCCTGCGCCATCTTTCGTATATTCGCAAAGTCCTGAAAAATCTGATTACTCGGAAATTATCCCAACAAAACAGTATCGGCCGAACGGCTCTCATCCTTGGCGCCACCGAACTTTTATACATGCAAACGCCGGACTATGCCGTTATCAATTCCTACGTTAATTTGGTCAAACAAAAAACCGATCGCTATGTCGCGGGCTTTGTTAACGCCGTTTTACGCCGGATAAGCGCTTCCAGACAAGACTTAATCAACGCCGACAAAGGCGAGTTTTTTCCGCAAAGTTTTCGCACGCTTTTACGTCGCAGCTATTCGCCCAAAATCATTGACGCCATCGAGGCCGCATCTGTCAAAGAGCCTCTTCTTGACATCACCTGCATGAGTAAGACATCGTCCTCCCGCCTCAAGGGAAATTCCCTGCCGCTAGGCACGATTCGCCTGTCCGGCAGGGGCAAAATATCCAACCTTCCGGACTACGATCAGGGCACCTGGTGGGTACAGGATTTTTCATCCTCTCTGCCGGTAAAAATGCTGGACGACCTGCAAGGAAAACAGGTTCTTGAACTCTGTGCCGCCCCCGGCGGAAAAACAGCGCAGCTGCTCTCCGCCAAAGCCAGAGTAACCTGTCTTGATATTTCCGAAGATCGCCTCAAAATCTTGGCCGAAAATCTCACACGACTTCACCTCAAACCGGAAAAAATTATCTGTGATGACGGTATCAGATTCCTGCAGCAATCAACCCGACTGTACGATATTATCATTTTAGATGCGCCATGTTCCGCCACCGGAACTTTGCGCCGTCATCCCGAAGTTGTCCACTTAAAAACTCTTGACGACGTCTTGTCTCAGGCCGCCATACAAAAACAATTTTTGCAGCATATTGATCATGCTCTTGCCCCGGGTGGCATTTTTATCTACTGCACTTGCTCTCTGTGCCATGAAGAGGGCGAAAATCAAATACGATCTTTCTTACAAGATCATCCCTCTTTTAATATCGTTGATTTACGCCCAAAAATTCCCTCACCCATTGCCGCAATCGTCTCTGCTGAGGGTTTTCTCCGCGTTTTACCCCAACATTTGGCGGCTCTGGGCGGAGCAGACGGTTTTTTTGTTGCTTGTTTACAAAAGGGTTACTGATATGTTTTTCACCAAAAATGTCCAACCTCCTGTTTCTCAAAACAAAAACATTGCCGTTATCGGGACGTCTCCTTTAGCTTTTTTCTTGGCAGATACCTTGCAAAACAACGGGTGCCAAACAACAATAATTGTCTCGCCGGCCAAACTTGATGGCTATAAGCCTCTAAACCCGTTTACCGTCAAACCGGCTCGTTTCCAAAGTCGTCACACCAATTTTCACTTTGCCTCATCCGTTGATTTCAAACCGGATTTCTGCTTTTTGGCATCGGCTCCGACGGAAGCCTCCTCAGACCTGCTGTTTTTATCTGCCGAACCGGTTAAATTGGCACCGCTCATCAATTGTTCGTCCTTTTATAATCACCGGCTTTTACCGAAAATATCCCCAACCAAAGAAATATCGGGATATTTTAGCGGCGGTCTCAACCTGAACAAAAACACCCTCATCCACCTAAAATCTTTGCCTAAACTTCAACTTTGCAGCACCTCGGACACGGCCGTACAAATCAAACGATTGTTTGACGATTCGCAAATAAGCATTACCTTATCACACCACAATAAAACCTTTTTTTGGGAACATCTTTCTGTTTTCTTTTTAAGCAATCTGCTGCTTATATCAGAGCCCGCCTCTTTAGTCACCCGGCTGACCGATCCGGATACCCGAAACCAGGCCGAACTCGCCGCCTCGGAACTTGTCAAACTGGCAAAAAAACACAAAATATCTCTGGATTCCTCGGAGATTCTGGCCGGCCTGTATGATATCGAAGACGGCAGCCATAGCGAATTTACAACTCCCGCCGCCTTAAACGTCCTGCTAAACATTCTGCCGGAAATTAATCGTTTTGACACACCGTCGCTGTTCCGGTTAAGCGCAAATGCCGTTAATAAAATGTTGGCATAACCCGTGCAATAAGCTTGAAGAAAAGATGGTAATCATTTATATTGGCAGATATAAAACATCTGAAAGTTTTGGTAAATGAGCGATCATTTCTTGATTATAGGGTTATCTTTTTTGGTCTGTTTAATCATTGCCGCAATTTCGTTTGTGGCTTCTTTCAAAACAGCTTTTTTCCGCGACAGATATTTGTCCGCTGCCATATCTTTCGGTGTTACGATTTTAGCGGGCGTTATTCCGTTAACATTTTTTTTCTGGTATCCGCATGACTTCACAACCGATATTTCCGTTTGGCAATACGCGTTGTCCTTAATCTGCGGCTTACTGATTTTGCTGGCTTTCCCTTTCCAAAAACTTTGGCTGACGGCATTGGCCGTTTTGATTGCCTCCGCATCAAGTGTTTTAATAACAGGCTTACAAATTAATTTTTTTCCAAACTTTCCGGGGTTGATCAATCAAATATTAACCATTGCGGCGCTTTGGCTTTTTGCGTTTGGCTGGCGGGCTGTTGCCGGCTTAAATCCTCTGCCGCAAATTGAGGGGATCAGCATCTGCGGCGGCATTTTGTTGCTATACCTTTGCGGAATGGCTCCTTTTATCTTGGGAGTTTCGGCCGCCGGAGTTTTAGCTGCCCTGACCATTGCCTATTTACACGGTTCCCGCCAGCCTTTCGGCATTAATGCCGCACCCTTTTTGGGCTTTGTTACCGGTTGGTTTGGGCTTATTTGTTCCGGAGAATATTTACTGTCCTGTTTTGTTGTTTTCTCATTGTTTTACCTGATTGAATTCGGCCTGGCTCTTACCCGCAGGCTTACTTTTTTACCCCAATATCAAGAGCTGGCCTACAATAGCGCCTCCGTACAATCTTTTTCCGATGGTTTTCCGGCTCAATCCGTCCTCCGCGTTATCTGGAGCACCAATATTTTGATGATTGTTTTTGGCCTGATTCAGGTCAACAGTACCAATGCTTTTTCCATTCCGGCATTTGCGGCCTTAATTGCGGGTTGGCAGATATATCGTCTGATGAGTTGGCGCAATGCCTCCCAAACCCTCACCGAGACCAACCGGCTCGTCTTGCAAAACTTCAAAGATTTTATAAGCGACTTTTTATCTTCCAAAAAAAACAATAAACCGGACAAAAACTAATGCAGTTACTTGATTTTCTCAAACAAACTTTCCTAAAACCCCG
Organism: uncultured Pseudomonadota bacterium; assembly: GCA_949295085.1. Taxonomy (GTDB): domain Bacteria; phylum Pseudomonadota; class Alphaproteobacteria; order RF32; family CAG-239; genus CAZU01. The sequence goes on along the minus strand of CASFJS010000014.1, from coordinate 1,608 downwards.
TCCGGTCTTAACCGATATTTTGACGGAAGAAGAAGCTTTGCACATCAATTTCAATGTTGTGGTTGTGGAATTTGCCGAAAACATCGAAAGCACCTCCGGCGAAATTTTGGCCGCTCTGCTCAGACAGCAACCCTATCTGACCGTTAATTACTTTAACGAACCGTTTAACAAAAGTTTTCTAAACCTTGAAGGCCGTACTTTTTTTGATCTTATTGACAAAGGCCAAACCATTTTAGACAAGACCGGTGCCGACGTGCTCATTTGGGGCTACCGCGAACATGATAAAATCCGCCTTAATTTTCAAACGGCAGCCCAATACGAAAGAGACAATACCTCTTTTCTTTCCTTACTAGATAGTCTTTATCTGCCGGCTTCTCTTTTTGACCGCGGCGAAGTTTTTCCGCCCTCAATTCTCAGCTTAATCTGCGGCGCCGTTTTAGCTGCTCTGAACACCGCTGACAAACAACGCGAAATCCAACAAAAATATCTTCTAAAAAAAATCATCCGCGATCTGTCGCGCAATAATTCGGCACAAAATCTTGAGCTCGGATACCTGCCGTATGTTATGAATTTTTTGGCTTTGATTTATTTGAGCTACTGCCGTCGCAGCAATACCGACAAAGAGCTTAAAGTCGTCAACAATCTTCTTGAAACCGCCGTCAAACATCAGGACTTAATCAAAAATCCGCTGCATTTGGGCTGTATTTACAACCGTTTCGGCCAGCTGCACGATATTGCCGTAAAAAACCTGAAAAACAATCCGGACAAACATTTCAAAAAGGCCATCGGCAGTTATCAACGAGCCCAGAAATATCTTGGCAAATATGTCTATCCCTATGATTACGGCTTTATTTCTTACAAATTGTCCGGCCTGTTGTATGACTACTGGCGGCAAAAAGAAGATTTGCAGGCTCTGCGCGATTCGGTATTTAATTTGCGCGAGGCCGAAAAGATTTTTACCTACACCCTGTTTCCGGAATTCTGGGCCGATATTGAAGGCGAACTCGGACATCGTCTAAATGTTTTAAGCAGCTTAACCAACAACAACGCCATCGCCGAAATGGCCATTAATGCCTACAAAAACCGCCAAAAAATCATTACCGAAAAACGCGATCCTTTTGATTGGGCCGGCACTCAGGAAAACATCGGCAACATTTATTACCGTCTCGGCCGCAATACCGATGACAAAACTATGCTGGAAGAAAGTCTGGAGTACTTTCACGATGCTTTGTATATCTTTGAGAATATGGAGCTTTCGGACAATGCCCGTCGGCTGACCACCAGCATAGCCAAAGCATCGGACCTGTTAGCCTGATGACAAAAAGCCTGTTATCGCTCCCGAGCGAAAACACACCCAACAATGTCATCGCTCCCGAGCAGAGTGAGGGATGAGCGATCTTCCGCTTATATTAAAACAGCAGAAGATGCCTGAGCCTCACGCTGTTCGGCGGCATGACAGTTTAAATGAATGTTCGGCGGCATAATATTTCAAAGCGGACTCTGACAACCTCACCCAAAGCCGCACATAAGCCGCTTAGGCGGTTACAAAAAGAATAACCCACAGGGTCCGGGAATGCGAGCGATTAGGTTTTGCAATGCCGGAGTCAG
>CASFJS010000013.1 GCA_949295085.1 uncultured Pseudomonadota bacterium | reverse complement strand
GGCGTTAGCAAAACCGTCTAAAGAAGCGAGCCTCCCGGCGGCTTTTGGTTACTTTTGTCCGTACAAAAGTAACATGAGAAGCCATCCCCCGCCTTTGGCAAGCAACAAAACCTGTCATCCTGAGCGCTCCTTATTGTCATCCTGAGCGCCCTTTATCGTCATCCTGAGCGCAGCGAAGGATCTCTTAGATTCTTCGGGACATTCGTCCCTCAGAATGACAGAAAAAGAAATGCTCCTCAGAATGACAGCGGAGGAAAGCGCTCAGGATGACAGAAACGAACCTGTCCCCCTGCCTTTGGCCAAACAACAAACAATGTCATGCCTGTGCATGAGCGAAAGACCTCTTTTAATAAATTTAAGCAAAATTAACCTATGCCGTGTTATAATAATCCTTAAATAAACCATTTTTTAAGGATTATAAAATGTCTGCATTGTTTAGCGTCATTATGTTTATGCTGGCTTTGACCGCCGCGCCGGTTTTTGCCGGCGAAAAAGCTGTCCTGTCACTGTTTGACGACACTCCTCAGGAGGCCCGTTCCTCGGAACCGGAACAAGACGAAGGCGGCCTGTTTTCTTTCCTCGGGATTAAAATGCCGCAAGGCGATGATTCGCCTTTTGCTAAAACGAAAATGCCGGATACAATTGAAGAAACCATTAAATTGGCCGACTCAGGCAATGTTCAGGCACAGCTCCTGTTAGGGTATTCCTACCTTTACGGCGAAAACGGTCTCAAGCCGGATTATACAAAAGCCTTTGATTATTACGGTATGGCCGCATTGCAAAATGATCCCGCCGGCCTCAACAACTTAGGCAGCCTTTATTACGGCGGTATCGGTGTGGCGCGCAGTCCGGCCAAAGCGGCCATTTTGTTTGCCAAAGCCGCCGAACTCGGCAATATTGAGGCCGCGGTTAACTTAGGCTTTATGCACATCAGCGGCAACGGCGCCAAACTGGACAAAACCTTGGCGATGGACTATTTTGAAAAAGCGGCTGCCGGTGGCAATCCGGTGGCCAAATTTATGACCGGTTATGCTTATTATACCGGATCCCTGCGGCCGCAAGACTACACCAAAGCCGCACCGCTGCTCAAAGATGCCGCCGATGCCGGCATTGATGAGGCGCAAGTTGTCTTGTCCGATATCTACATCAACGGCCGCGGCTTTCCGCAAAACTACAACAACGCCGTTAAATATTTGCGGCAGGCCGCTTCTCAGGGCAGCACCGAAGCCATGATGTCGTTGGCATCTATTTTGGTCGCCGGCGAAAAATACAACAAAAATATCAATTTTGCCCATGTTTTATACAACTTGGCGGCGGTACGCGGCGTAGCTTCGGCGCCGGCCAAACGGCAGGTTCTGGAAGCCAAGATGAAAATTGACGAGGTCTTGCAGGCGCAACAACGTGCGGAAATGTTCAAAGAAAGCCCCTCGGAAATGACATCGTACATCCGTCAGACTTTCGGCACCAATATTCGTGCCTTTGTCAAACCATAGCCCACCCCCATCGGCAGGATTTATTTTTTGGCATCAATGATTTTAATAGCCTCTTCCAAAGTCGGCTCGTGGCCGGAAATACTTTTCGGGATGGCATAGTTGGTGCGTCCGCACTTAAGATAAGGTCCGTAGCGCCCCATCAATAGCACGATTTCCTGTTTGTTTTTCGGATAAACCCCCAATGCCTTGCCGGCCGGTTTTTCCCGGGCGCCGGCCAATAATTCTTTGGCGCGTTCCAAAGTGATGTTAAAGATTGTGTCATTGCCGCGCAACGAAACCGATTTACCGCCGCATTTGATGTAGGGACCAAACTTGCCGGAGTTAACTTCAATACCATCCCCCAGATTGTATGGCAGACTCAGCAGCCGTTGCGCCTGTTCAAGCGTTATTTCTTCCGGCGTGATTCCTCTGGGCAGCGAGGCGCGTTTGGGTTTTTCGGTTGTGGCGGTCGGGTCTTCACCCAGCTGCACATAAAAACCGTAAGGCCCTTTTTTAAGGTAGATATGAAGCCCGTTCATCTCACCCAAAACCTTGTCGGCCACCTCTTTAACCGTCGGCGCGGCGTTGTTTTCCTCATCGGTCGTGTCAACCAAGGGTTTGGTATATTTACATTCCGGATAATTTGAGCAACCGATAAATGCACCGTATTTGCCAAGCTTGATACTCAAACGCCCTTTGCCGCATTCCGGACAAACCCGCGGGTCGGTTCCGTCCTCGCGCGGCGGAAACAAGTGGTTGCCCAAAACTTCGTCAATTTTTTCAATGACTTCGGAAACCTGCAGCGGCTTAACCGCATCAACATTGCGGATAAACTTAACCCAAAAACCTTCCAGCAGCTTTTTCCATTGCATTTCACCGGCCGAAACATCGTCCAAAAATTCTTCCATTTGCGCGGTAAAATCATATTCAACGTATTTTTTGAAAAAGTTTTCCAAAAAGACGGTTACAATTCGTCCGCGGTCTTCGGGAATAAAGCGCAACTTTTCAACCCGCACATATTTACGTTCCTGCAACACGGCAATAATCGTTGCATAAGTTGACGGCCGTCCGATGCCGAGTTCTTCCAGCTTTTTAACCAGACTGGCTTCGGTAAAGCGCGGCGGCGGCGCCGTAAAATGCTGTTCGGCGATAATTTCGCCCTTATCAAGTTTTTCGCCGTTTTCAACATTCGGCAGAATCCGGTTTTCATCTGTCTCATCGCTGTCATCTTTGGATTCCTGATACAATTTCAAAAATCCGTCAAAAGCAATAACCTGCCCGTTGGCACGCAGCAAAATCTGTTTATCTTTTGAGCGGGAATCAATAACAACTCGGTCCAAGATCGCCGGATTCATCTGGCAGGCCACCGTGCGCTTCCAAATCAATTCATATAATTTATGTTCGTCGGCCGCCAGTTTGATTTCCATTTTTTTCGGCGTGTTCATCACGTCGGACGGACGAATGGCCTCGTGTGCCTCTTGGGCATTTTTTGACTTGGTTTTGTATTCTTTGGCCTGTTTGGGCAGGTATGCCTCACCAAAATATTTGATAATCGCCTCGCGGCAGGCGGCAATCGCTTCGGTCGACAGATTAACCGCGTCGGTACGCATATAAGTAATATAACCTTCCTCATACAGTTTTTGTGCAATCTGCATGGTCTTTTTGGCCGAAAAACGCAATTTGCGCGCCGCCTCCTGTTGCAGGGTGGAGGTTGTAAACGGCGGTGCCGGATAACGGTTGGCTTTTTTGCGTTCAATATTCTCAACCGCAAAATCCTGTGCCTCGATTTTCGCTTTGGCATCAAGGGCTTTGGTTTCGGTGTTGAGGTCAAATTTATCAAGCTTTTTGCCGTCAAGCTCAGTCAACCGCGACTTAATCAGCGCTTGTTTGGCGGTGAGCAAATCAACATCAATCGTCCAATATTCTTCCGGCTTAAAGTTTTCGATTTCGGTCTCGCGGTCGCAAATCAAACGCAATGCCACCGATTGCACCCGCCCCGCCGAACGCGACCCGGGCAGTTTGCGCCACAACACCGGCGACAAGGTAAACCCGACCAGATAATCAAGCGCACGGCGCGCCATATAGGCCGAAACCAGATTATCGTCAATCTGGCGCGGATTCTTAATCGCCTCGGTAACAGCCGATTTGGTAATCTCGTGAAACACCACGCGTTCGATTTTTTTGTCTTTAAGCGCTTTTTTGGCTTTTAGTTCTTCCAAAATATGCCAGGCGATGGCTTCTCCCTCTCTGTCCGGGTCGGAGGCAAGGATAAGTGTGTCGGCATTTTTCAGCGCTTTGACAATATCGGCCAGTCGTTTTTTGCCGCCGGAACTCAACTCCCAGGTCATGGCAAAATCATTATCAGGGGCGACCGAACCGTCTTTGCTCGGCAAATCGCGGATATGACCAAAACTGGCCAATACCTGATAATCTTTGCCCAGATATTTGTTAATGGTTTTAGCCTTGGCCGGCGATTCAACGATTACTAATTTCATTATTGTTCACTCAAAACTCAAAAATTATTTAACCCGTGCTATTTTATTTCCCGGACGTCTTTCGATAATTCCTTGCATCTCAAGCTCAAGAATTTCCATGGCCAGCTCAGCCGCCGTTTTGCCTGTCAGACGGATAAGCTCGTCAATATCCGTTCCGCCGGTTGTCAACAAATCAACAAGATTTTCCGGCTCATCGTTCCGGTTGCTAAAAGTAACATTATTATTTTCAAAAACAAGAATTTTTTGTTGCGGCATTTCTTTTTTTGGTACTGGCACAGATTTATTACCTTTTAAAAAAGGTAATATGTCGGCAGCATTTTCGGCCAGAACGGCGCCTTTTTTTATCAACATATTGGCGCCCTGAGTTCTCGATTCGCCGGGGGTTCCGGGAACGGCAAACAGCATCTTCTTTTGTTCTAATGTTAGCTGCGCCGTAATCAGAGAACCGGACTTAAGGCCGGCCTCAATAACCAGCGTGCCCTCGCTCAGCCCGGCGATAATCCGGTTGCGCCGGGGAAAATGCTGCGGGTTGGCCTGAGTGCCGAGCGGCATTTCCGAAAGAACGCAGCCCTGCGTACAGATTCGTTCGTACAATTCCGTGTTCTCCGGCGGGTAGGGAACATCGGCACCGGTTCCGAGAACGGCCACGGTCATTCCTGTTTCATGTAAAGCATACATAGCACCTTTGGCGGCCGCCGCATCAATTCCCCGAGCCATCCCCGATATAATGCGAATACCCCGGTTCGTCAAATCAAAGGCAAATCTGGCCGCCGTTTTACGCCCGATAACCGAGGCATTCCGCGCGCCGACAATAGCCAAAGCCTTATCATATTGCAGAGCTTCAAGCCGGCCTTTAGCATATAAAACTGGCGGCGGAGACGGCAAATTTTTCAGCATGGCCGGATAATCAATATCATGATAAAGCAAAATATGAATGTTTTTTTCGGCAGCTTCAGCAACTTCCTGTTGTGCTTGGGCAAGGCTCCAAGGTTGGTATTTCCCGTTTTTTTCAACATAACGGACGGCTGCGGCGGCCGAACCGTGTTCGTCAACCAGCCGATAAAATTTTCCGGCTCCAATTCCGGGGGTATTAATCAACCGTAAAGAGGCAATTACTACATCAGTTTCGGCCACTTATTTTTCCTGCTTCTTAAAACGTATTTTGCTTTCTTCACCTTTAACCAACCGGCGGATATTGGCATGATGCCGCACCAGCACCAACAAGGCCAACGCGCTGTCAAAGACGGTATAAACCGGCTCGACGTAGAAAAACGCGAACACCGGCAGCGATAAGGCCGCGCAAATCGCCGCCAATGAGGAATACCTAAATAAAATCGCCATCACCAGCCAGACAACCAACAATGCCAGCGCAATCATCGGTTGGGTCACCAAAATAAACCCAAAAGCCGAGGCCACGCCTTTGCCGCCCCTAAATTTAAGCCATATCGGAAAATTATGCCCGACGATAGCCATAGAGCCGCTAACCAAAGCGGCCAGAACATTGCCGTAAACAATCCATCCGCCGATCATAAAGGGGGTCGGGGTCGTCAATTTTAGTGCCAGCCAAGCGGCCAAACCGGCCTTTGAGGCATCCAAAAGAACGGTCAAAAGCGCCAGCCATTTGTTGCCGGTGCGCAAAACATTGGTCGCGCCGATATTGCCGGAACCGATCTTGCGGATATCGCCGTAGCCGGCCAGATAACACAACACCAGCCCGAACGGAACCGATCCCAGCAAATAACCGCCGATTCCCCATAAACTCAAAAGCATTGTTTCAGACATCGGTTCAAACCTCCCTGTCAGTGGATGTTATATATTTAATATTTGGAATTTTTTTATTTGGCAACCGTCATTTTACTTCTCATTGCATAAACTGTTTGGTCGGATTCATTTTTTAGCAACTTTTTTGTATTAGTTGTTAAGGGATTGCAGAATTTTAATGACAAAACGATTCTATCGGGTAATATAAAAACGAAACAATTTGGTGCATAAGGTCAGTAAATGAAACCTGTATACAAAAGAGTCTTGCTCAAGCTTTCGGGCGAGGGATTGATGGGCGACAAAAATTTTGGTATGTCGCCGGAGGTCTTGCAAAAGCTTGCCGCGCAAATAAAAAAAATACGCGCGGCGGGAGTCGATGTTTGTATTGTTGTCGGCGGCGGCAACATTTTTCGCGGCGCCAGAGAAGCCGCCAGAGGCATGAACCGTACCGTGGCCGATCATGTCGGGATGTTGGCCACCTTGATGAATGCGCTATGCCTGCAAAATGCCCTTGAAAATCAGGGGGTTGATACACGGGTGTTATCCGGTTTGAGTGTGCCGCAGGTTTGTGAAAACTATATGTATCGCCGCGCCTTGCGCCATCTGGAAAAAGGGCGGGTCATTATTTTTGCCGGCGGCACCGGAAACCCGTATTTCACGACCGATACCGGCGCGGTTTTACGCGCTTCCGAAATGCAATGCGAGGTTGTTTTGAAAGCAACGCAGGTCGACGGTGTTTATTCGGCCGATCCCAAAAAAGATTCTGCGGCCGAAAGGTTTGGCGAAATAAGTTATGACGACGTTATTCAAAAGCAGCTTAAGGTTATGGATCTGACAGCGGTTTCGCTGGCTAAGGAAAACAATATTCCTATTCTGGTCTTTGCTCAACATGTCGAAAATGCACTGGAAGACGTTATTTGGGGCAAAGGGCTTTTTACAATCATTAAATAAGAGGTATAATATGGCAGATTTTTCGGAAATTAAAAACGATACCAAAACCCGCATGGATAAAACCATCGAAACTCTTAAATCGGATTTCGGATCTTTGCGCGCCGGCCGGGCCCATGTGAGCCTTTTGGACGGCATTATGGTTGAAGCTTACGGCTCAATGACGCCCTTGGCTCAGGTTGGGACCATTTCGGTGCCCGATGCCCGCACGTTATCGGTCAGTGTTTGGGATCGGGGCTTGGCCAAATCGGTTGAAAAAGCAATTATGGAATCTGACCTGGGGCTTAATCCGTCATCGGATGGCCAGTTGATTCGCATCCCCGTGCCGCCGCTGTCCGAAGAACGCCGCAAGGAGTTGTCAAAAGTTGCCGGCAAATATGCTGAAGGAGCCAAAGTTGCCGTACGCAATATTCGCCGTGACGCGTTGGACGAAGTTAAAAAGCTCAAAAAAGATAATCAAATTTCTGAGGATGAAGAGAAACGTTTTGAAAATGAAATTCAAAAACTGACGGATGACGCAACCAAAAAAGCCGATGATTTGTTGGCGCAAAAAGAAAAAGACATTATGCAGGTATAGCCGCAGGGTGTAAAGACGGTGACAAACACGCTTGAACATATAGCCGTTATCATGGACGGTAACGGCCGCTGGGCACAAAAAAGAGGCCTGCCGCGCACTGCCGGGCATAAAAAAGGCGCCGAAACCTTGCGGGAAATTGCCAAAGCAGCCGCAGATATGGGGATAAAATATTTAACGCTTTATGCCTTTTCGACCGAAAACTGGAAACGTGATAAAGAGGAGGTCGATTATCTGATGGATTTGCTGCGCCGGTACCTGAAATCCGAGCTCAAAGAGGTACAGGAACGCGGCGCGAGAATTTGCTTTATAGGCGAACGGCAGATGTTGGCCGATGATATCGTAACCGAGATGGAGCGTATCGAAAAAGAAACCGCCGCCAACGATAAACTGACTCTTTGTGTGGCCTTGAGTTACGGTGCCAGAGCCGAGATTGTTGCCGCCGCCAAAAAGGTGGCTGCTCTCGCGGCAAGCGGCAGACTGGAACCGGAACAACTGACGGAGGATATGTTTAAAAACTTTTTATATACGGCGGGGATACCGGATCCGGATTTGGTGATTCGCACCAGCGGAGAGCAGCGGATAAGCAACTACCTGTTATGGCAGATTGCCTACAGCGAATTTTATTTTACACCGACTTTATGGCCGGATTTTTCACCGGAAGAACTGAAAAAAATTATTTCTGATTTTAACTCACGGGAGAGACGCTATGGAAAAATCTAGTATCAACTCATTTTCCAAAAGACTGATAACCACGGTTATACTGGTTCCCCTGGTCATCGGCTGTGTGGTGTACGGGTATACGTCAATGTATCTGTTAGCCATGCTGGGAGCCGCTTTACTGTCTTGGGAATGGGCAACAATGGTGCCGAACAAACGCGCGCCTTTTTATGCCGTGGCTTATTTTTTTATTGCGGTAACGGCAACTTTGCTTGGGTCATTGGAGGGTTGGATCGGCAGCATGGTACTGGCGCTGATTTTGGTGTTTTTCAAAACCCGTGATGAAAACCATCGTTGGTTATTGCTTTTGGGAATTCCGTATATTTCCGTAGGTATTTGGGCTTTGGTTGAAATCTATACGCTCTATGGCGCACAGATGGTTTTGTGGTTTTTATTTTTGGTATGGGGTGTCGATATCGGCGGCTATATCTTCGGTTGCACACTCAAAGGCCCCAAATTGGCTCCCGGAATTTCACCCAACAAGACCTGGTCCGGATTGATCGGCGGCGTCGCGTTGGCCATGGCGGTCAGTTACGGTGTTTGTAGGTATTTTGATGCGGCAGACTGGAGTATCTTCAAATTTTATCTGATTATGGCCGGTATTTTGGCGGTTATCGCCCAAATCGGCGATCTGATTGAATCGGCCATAAAACGTCATCTTGGCTTAAAAGATTCCAGCAATCTGATCCCCGGGCACGGTGGTTTTTTTGATCGGGTCGACGGTCTTATTTTCGCGGCGCCGTTTGCGGTTTTGATTTTGCGTAGTCTGGTTTTGTTTGCAAATTAGGAGATATTTTTGATGGATTGGCTTATCAATGCGGCGTACTACATAATACCGTTTATTGTCCTTTTGGGCATTTTGGTATTTGTGCACGAATTTGGTCATTATATTGTAGCCAAGCTGTGCGGAGTCAAAGTAGCGGAGTTTTCCATCGGCTTTGGCAAGATGCTGTGGGGGCGGCGCGATTCCTCCGGCACCTTGTGGAAGATATCGGCCATACCGTTGGGCGGCTACTGCAAGTTTTTGGGCGATACGGACGAGGCTTCGGGCGGCAACGAGGCCGATAAATTATCGGAAGAAGACAAAAAATATGCTTTTGCTTTTCAAAATCCGTTCAAAAAACTGGCTATTGTTATCGGCGGTCCGGGGTTTAATTATTTGTTCGCTGTATTTGTTTTTGCCGCAATGTTTGTTGTTTACGGCAAGATGGATTTTCCACCGGTTATAGGCGAGGTTATCAAGGGCAGTGCCGCCGAAAAAGCCGGAATTTTGCCGCAAGATAAAATATTAAGCGTCGATGGCCACGAAGTTAAAACTTTTCAGGAGTTTCGTCAGGAAATAGACATGAATACCGACGGCACGGTCGATTTGGTATTGGAGCGCGGTGGTAAAAAAATCAATATGACGGTTCGGCTTGAAATGGTTCCGCTGGAAGTTGAGCTCAAACAAGAGCAAAAACCGATGTTAGGGGTAGCGTCGGTAACCACGGTCGAATTTAATCCGATAAAATTATCTTTATTTGAGGCCGTTAAAGAAGCCGGCTTAATGACCTGGCAAATAACCGTCGTGACCTTGCGCGGTGTCGGTCAGATGATAACCGGCGCCCGCGGCACCGAAGAACTCGGCGGGATTGTCCGGATTGCCGAAATGAGCGGTGATATCAGCCGCAGCAGCTCCTGGCTCGATTTTGTGGTATTTATGGCGCTGCTTTCCATCAATCTCGGGTTAATAAATCTGTTTCCGATACCGTTACTTGACGGGGGGCATGTCGTCATTTACTTAATAGAGATTGCCATGCGTCGCGAAATTAATGAGCGCGCCAAAGAGTACGTTTTTAAAGCCGGTTTCATGTTATTGATTGCATTAATGCTTTTTGCGACATACAATGACATTGCTCGGTTATTTAATCGGTGGTTTTCATAAATGATATAATTTTGGGGACAAATGATCATGAAAAAAATATGTTTCGGAACTTTTATTCTCGGACTAATGGCCTCGACCAGCACCTATGCCGCCTCGGCCTACGTAAAGGACATCAAGGTCAGCGGTCTGGAAAGAGTGGAACCGGAAACGGTTTTGTCTTATGTTGATATCAAAGCCGGGCAAAGCGTCAGCGATGAAAAATTAAACGAAGCCTTAAAACATCTTTACGGCACGGGGCTGTTTGAAGATGTCTCCATCAACATGCAAAAGGGCGGCGTGATGGTCATTAATGTCTCTGAAAACCCGATAATTTCGCAGGTTTTGTTTGATGGTAACGACAAAATAGACGATGATATGCTCGAAAGCGAAATTACGCTGGCACCGCGCTCGACTTATTCCCGCGCCAAGGTTCAAGATGATGTCCGCCGTATTTTGGAAGTTTATCGCCGCAGCGGGCGTTACGCCGCAGTGGTTAACCCGGAGATTATTCGCCGCGATCAAAACCGGGTTGATTTGATTTTTAACATTGACGAAGGTCCTCTGGCCGCAATTGATAAAATTAACTTTATCGGCAACACGCATTATTCGTCCGATGAGCTGCAAGAAGCCATCATGAGCAAGGAAAGCCGCTGGTGGCGTATTTTTTCTTCGTCCGAAAATTATGATGCCGAAAAGACCAATTACGACAAAGAATTGTTGCGGCGTTTTTACTTAAAACGCGGCTATGCCGATTTTCGGGTTGTTTCGGCCGTTGCCGAGCTCAGTCCTGACAAAACATCGTTTACGTTGACTTTTGTTGTTGACGAAGGCCGGCGCTATACCATTCGCAATGTTGATGTCGTTTCGGATATTGAAGACGTCAAGGCAGAGGACTATAAGCGCTTTGTGGAAGTTGAATCCGGCGCGCGTTATAACGCCGATGACATTGACGATACGATTTCCGTTTTGACCGACGAGCTGGGCAAAAAAGGCTATGCTTTTGTCAATGTTGAGCCGGAAATAAACAAAAACACGAGCACGGGCGAGGCGGATATCACGTTCCGTATTCGTGAAGGTTCCCGTTTGTTTGTTGATCGTATCAATATCCGGGGCAACAATCATACGCAGGATAAGGTTATTCGTCGCGAGATGCGCATAGGAGAGGGTGATGCTTTTAATGCCTCCAAGATTAAAGATTCGCGCCGTAATATCGAGAATCTGGATTATTTTGAAAAAGTGGATATTGCCACCGTTGCCAAAGACGGTAACCGGGCAGATTTGAATATTGACGTCAAAGAAAAATCAACCGGTTATTTCAACGTTGGTATCGGTTTTTCAACCGTTAACGGCGCTTTGGTACGGACCGGCATCACCGAAAACAATTTCCGGGGGCTGGGACAGCGATTAGGATTTGATATCGGCGTTTCCGAAAGGTCGCAGGATTTTGATGTCAGCTTTACCGAGCCTTATTTTCTGGATCGCCGTTTGCGTGCCGGAGTTGATTTGTTCCATTCTCGTCAGGATTATCAGGATGAGAGCTCCTACGACAGTCAGGTAACCGGTGGCAGGTTGCGCGCCGGCTGGAATTATACCGACGATTTTTCGCAGCAGGTTCGTTATACCTTAAAGCAAGACGAGATTACCGATGTCGGTGAGTATGCTTCAAAATACATTAAGGAAGAAAAAGGCAAATATTCCAACTCCTCGGTCGGCACGACCTTTGTCTACGACAAGCGTGACAGCGCCTTATACACCCGCGAAGGATATTTTCTGTCGGCCGGTACCGATGTAGCCGGTCTCGGCGGTGATGAAAAATATGTTAAGTTTGACGGCAAGGCCTATTGGTATCATACTTTGGCCGATTACTACACCATCAAACTTTTTGCCAACGCCGGCACCATTCAGGGCTACGGCGGCGAAGATGTCCGCCTGACCAACCGTTATTTCTTGGGCGGATATACCATGCGCGGGTTTGAAGTCGGCGGTATCGGTGCACGCGACAAATACACTGATGATGCTCTGGGCGGCAACTGGATGGTTTATACCGGTGCCGAGTTCGGTTTCCCGATAGGTTTGGACGAGCTTGGTATCTCGGCCCACATCTTTACCGATGTCGGTATGGTCGGCAAACCGGATAACTTAAACACCGACGATATCAATTATGACGATTCGCCGCGTGTTGCTGTCGGCTTTGGCTTCCAGTGGCTGTCGCCGATGGGGCAGATTGATATTGACTTCGGTTTCCCGATTGTTAAGGAAGATTACGATGAAACAGAGGTCTTCCGTCTCAACTTCGGCAGCCGTTTGTAACTCAAAAAGACAAGGAGAAACGCAATGGTTGACACCCGTTTTTATAAAAACAACGGCCCGTTTTCGCTCAAACAAATAGCCGAAATCTGCGGTGCGGTTTTGGCAGATGAAACCAGAGCCGATGTAGTGATTAACGATATGGCCACAATAGAAAACGGTGCCGCGGGCGAGATATCGTTTTTCTTTGACAAAAAGCGCAAAGCCGAAGCCGCATTAATCAAAACCACGGCCTGCGTCACCACCAAAGATTTTGCGCCGCTGATTCCGGCAGGAGTGATTGTTTTGCTGAGCGATGATCCGCACGCGGCTTTTGTAAAATTGAACTATGCCATGTATACCGAGATATTGCCGGCACCGCAGGTCTGTCCGACGGCGATAATTGCCGCCTCGGCCAAAATCGGCCAAAACTGCTATATCGGCGACTATGTGGTGATCGGCGAAAATGTCGAAATCGGCGACAATTGCCGTCTGGAAGCCGGTTGTGTTATTGCCGAAGGCTGCAGGCTCGGCAACAACTGCCGCATTGGCAGCCATGCCAATATCATGCACGCGCTTATTGGCAACAATGTATATATTTACGGCGGCGCCCGTATCGGGTGGGACGGATTTGGTTTTCAGACCGTGCAGGGTGTGCACAAGCGCATTCCGCAGTTGGGGCGGGTTATTATCGGCAACGATGTCGAAATCTGCGCCAACACCTGTATTGACCGCGGCGCCTTGGATGATACGGTTATTGGTGACGGCTGCCGTATTGACAACCTGGTACAGATTGCTCACAACGACAAGCTCGGTCGTGGTTGCATTTTGGTGTCTCAGGTGGGTGTTGCCGGCAGTTGCACTTTCGGCGATTATGTTGTTTGCGGCGGGCAGGCCGGCTTTGCCGACCACCTGAAAGTCGGCAGCGGTGCGCAAGTCGGCGCCAAATCGGGCATTATGCGCGATATTGAACCCGGTCAGGCCGTAATGGGCATTCCGGCCATCGGTTTTAAGGACTTTATGAAACAAACCGCCTGCCTGCAAAAGCTGTGGAAAAAGTAGGCTTCTTCTTTTCCGCTCGATAACTCGTGATACAACAAATACGACTTACGAGAACTCTTGCCGCGCAGCGCGACTCGCAGCCGTACAAGCCGGCCGGATATACGACAAAAGTTCCGTCTCCCCGGTCTGAGCGGCATTTCCCGGCAAAACCGAAAATTTATTTTCCTTTGGCCAGCATTTCCTCAAGCCAATGAATATTATACAAACCGTCGATATATTCCGGTTGTGATATAATCTTCTGGTGCAGCGGAATGGTCGTCTTGATGCCGTCAATCACAAATTCTTCCAATGCCCGATGTAACCGCATCAAAGCGCCGTTACGGGTTTTGCCGCTGACAATCAGCTTGGCAATCATGCTATCGTAAAACGGCGGAATTTTATAGCCCGAATAAATCTCCGAATCAACCCGAACCCCCAAACCGCCGGGTGCGTGCCACTCGGTAATTTTGCCGGGGTTGGGCGCAAAAGTCTCCGGATCTTCGGCATTAATCCGGCACTCAATCGCATGGCCGTGAAACGTAATATCTTTCTGGCTGTAGCCGAGCTTGCCGCCGGCGGCAATACGGAGCTGCTCGCGCACGATATCAATACCGGTCAAGGCCTCGGTAATCGGATGTTCAACCTGCAGACGGGTGTTCATCTCCAAAAAGTAAAATTTGCCGTCCTCATACAAAAATTCCAGTGTTCCGGCACTGATATAACCGATTTTTTCCATCGCCTGACGGGCAATTTCGCCAATCTCATCGCGTTGTTGCTGGTTTAGAGCCGGCGAGGGCGTTTCCTCAATTACCTTTTGGTTTTTGCGTTGGATGGAGCAGTCACGTTCGCCCAAATGCACCACGTTGCCATAGGTGTCGCCCAAAACCTGAATTTCAATATGCCGCGGTTTTTGCAGGTATTTTTCCATATAGACTTCGTCGCTGGTAAACGAGGCTTTGGCTTCGGCGCGCGCCATGGTATAGGCGGTTTCAATCTCGTCTTCGCCAAACGCCACTTTCATTCCCTTACCGCCGCCGCCGGCTTTGGCTTTAATGATAACCGGATAACCGATTTTAAGCGCCCATTCTTTGGCCGCTTCAACCGTCGGCAACGCCGGAGACCCGGGAATAACCGGAAGTCCGGAGCTTATGGCCGCTTCGCGCGCCTGCAGCTTGTCGCCCATCATGCGGATTTGCTCTGCTTTGGGGCCGATAAAAGTAATGCCGTGTTCCTCTACCATCTCGGCAAAATCGGCATTTTCCGACAAGAATCCGTAGCCGGGGTGAATGGCGTCGGCGCCGGTAATAATCGCCGCAGAAATAATCGCCGACTTATTTAAATATGAATCGGTCGAACGGGCCGGGCCGATACAAACCGCCTCATCCGCCAGCCTGACATGCATGGCATTGGCGTCAGCCTCCGAGTGCACCGCCACCGTCTTAATCCCCATCTCGCGGCAGGCACGGTGAATTCTCAAGGCGACTTCACCGCGGTTGGCAATCAATACTTTTTCAAACATGAGCTTTTCGCCTTTATTCAATAACCATCAAAGATTCGCCATATTCAACCGGATCGCCGGATTCAACCAAAATTTTGCTGACCGTACCGGAACGGTGCGCCTTAACCGGATTAAAGGTTTTCATTGCCTCAATCAGGCAAACGATATCGCCTTCTTTAACCGTATCACCGACATTAACATAATCCGGCTTCGTCGGATCCGGTGACAGATAAACCACACCGACAATCGGCGATTTGACACTGCCGGCGTTGTTGGCGTAATCATCAATGGCAAACTCATCGGCCTTAGCAGCCAAATCAGCGGCTGGTGTCGGCGGTATGGGGACGGCGGCAACCGGCGGCACCGGCGGTATCGGAGCCGGCGGCAACGGTGCGTTGACGCTCTTTAGACGGATACGGCAACCCTCGTCTTCATACTCGAGTTCGCTCAAATTGTTTTTATTCAAAACCTCGGCCAGTTTGCCGATAACCTTGGGGTCTAATTGATCAGCCATTTTTTCTCTCTTTCTTAATTGGATTTTATCTGCCGCCAAGCATAACAGATTCGCCGAAAATTACAACAAAAAACGCTTTTATCTCAGAAATAAAAACAAAATTTAAAATTTGGCACGCAATTTGCATTAAATACCTCAGAGACGTTTTTTATAAGAAAAGGTTGCAAACAATGGAAGTACAAGACACGACGAATTTTCTTCAACGTTTGTTGAATTTCAGGTTTGAGACGCCGGCTGAGAATACGGATGGTGCTTTTGCCGGTATGCTTCAAACGGAGAACAGCGAGCGGACTTCCTCATTGGCCGACGAACCGGAAGTCGCTCTGCGTAAAGAAATCCGTGTTGATGATGATATCAAAGACCGTGATGTCGTGAATCCAAAGCAAACCGCGGATAAAAAAGAACCCGTTGAAGAAAAAGAGCCGTCACGCCGCGACGATAAGAAAACCAAAAAAAGTCCGGCGGCAGACAGCCCGTCCGAAAACGGCGCCGTTAAGGCAGATGAAGTAAAATCACAACCGGCCGAACCGCAGGAAACGCAGGCTGTTGCCGGGGCGGATAAGCAGCCGGCCGCAACGGACAATGCCGCGGAAATGCCGGCAGGTCAGATTCCGGCGGCAGCTTCAGGCAACGGCGCAACCATGGTGACGGCGGCGGCTTTGTTAACGCCGCTGGCAACGGGTATGGAAACCGTTTCGCCGGAAGTTGATACTCTGTTACAAGACGCGGCGGGCGGGAATGAGGCCTCATTATCGCCGCAAACGACGGCACAAGCTAAGTTGACGGCAGAAGAAGCCATATTGCTGGAGCAGGCGCAATACCTTGATAAGAAAGTTGTAACCGATGGCAAATTGAAAATTGATGTCCGGGTCGAGGAGGCAAAAATTGCCGCGCCGGTAACCAAAGATGTTTTGCAAAACCGCTTTGAGATTGATTCGTTATTCCAAAGTGTTGACGCCGAAGTTGCTTTGGCCGATGCCGAAACGACTGTTTTAGTTGATGCCGACGCTCCGGTTGCCGCCGGTGTCAAAAACGACACGGCGCCGCAGCACAACTCCGCGATGTTAAAAGCCGTGGCCGTATTTGAAAACCAGATCATATCGCCGCATGCGGCCAAAGAAACCACCGCTCATGCCGGTGCTGATAACGCCCAAATTTTGGCAGTTTCCGGTAAAGAAGCGGTGTTTGAAGTCGCTAATACCGCTCGTGCGGAAACTTTTGCCCGTCTTAATGAAACGGCTTCGCGTGATGCTTTCAAAGGAATGGGTAAAGAAGTTGTCGAACAGATTAAAGTCAATATTACCAAATCGGCGGTCAAAGGGGTGGATACCATTGATATCCAGCTCAAACCGGAGGATTTGGGCAAGATTCAAATTAAAATGCATATCGCCAAAGACGGCCGCCTGCACGCCGATATCATCGCCAGCCGGCCGGAGACGATCGATATGTTGCAAAAAGATATTTCCGGCCTCGAAAAAGCATTTAACGATGCCGGCTATAACGCGGACAGCAGAAGCTTTAACTTTAGTTTTCAGAAAGAAAATCAGGCCGGGGAACAGCAGAAAGCCGATTCCGGACGCCTGCAGTTTATCGGTGACGCCCTCGAGCAGGATGCCGAAGGTGTCGCCGGTAATGACAACCTTGTATGGGATCCCGTCTTGGGATTAAACATCAAGGTTTAAGTGAGGGAGAAAAGAGATGACCGATTTAAGCTCTATCATCAGTTCAATCAATACCGGCTCGACAACGGCACAATCAAGCCAGACCTTGTCGGCGGATATGAACACTTTTTTAACGCTGCTCACCACGCAATTGCAGTATCAAGATCCGCTTGATCCGATGGATACCGCCGAATATACCAACCAGTTGGTACAATATTCCAATGTTGAGCAGTCCATCCAGACCAACAAAAAGCTGGATAATTTGCTGAGTATGTCATTATACAATCTGGGCGTTCAGGCCGCCGGTTATGTCGGCAAAACCGTTCAGGTTTTGGGGGATATGATGCCGTTGGACGGTGGCGCGGCCAAATCGACTTACACTTTAAGCAAAAATGTCCAGAGTTGCACGATCACGGTAAAAGACACCGACGGCAATGTCGTCTACACCACTGAGGGCGAAACGGCGGCCGGCGCGCATGATTTTGTTTGGGACGGCAAAAATTCTGCCGGCGAACAATTGCCGGACGGCGTCTATCAGATTGTTGTCAACACCTCGGTACCGACCGGCGAAAGCGCTGCCTCGGTGACTACCACCGTATTCGGACGGGTGACCGGTGTTGCCAGCGACGACAGCGGTATTTATGTCGGATTGAGCGATTCTGTGACCGCCACGCTGGACTATGTTTTGACAATTCGCGACGAAAGCTACTGGGATGATTTAATCGCAAGTCTTAAAAAAGACGATTCTTCGGGCGGCAATGATGCCGGAGAAGCGGTTGAACAATTAGTATAAATTTGAAGTTTTAGGAGAAAAGAAATGAGTATTTTAGGTGCATTGCAAGCCGGTGTTTCGGGCCTTAGCGCGCAGTCAAGCGCAATGGGCGCCGTGGCGGACAACATCGCCAACATGAATACCATCGGCTACAAAAACAACAATGTTTCGTTTTCGACTCTGGTGACCAAACAGGTGTCGTCAAACAAATATTCTTCCGGCGGTGTGCAGCCGCATACCTCGCAGGCGATTGATACGCAGGGCCTGCTGTCTTCGGTCTCGTCAACGACATCGCTGGCCATCAGCGGCAGCGGCTATTTTGTCGTCAACTCGGCCAGCAACGGTTCCGGAACCTGGGCCTATACCCGCGCCGGCGACTTTACCAAGGACGAAACAGGTTATTTGGTTAACAGCGGCGGTTACTATGTGCAGGCCTGGTCGTTAATGCCCTGGGACGGCAATACCGAAGCCGCCACGGTTGAGATTAACGGCATCGTTTATATGAAGGCGTATAAAGACGCCAACGGTCGCACGGTTTATATCAACGACAACATTGTTGATGCCAACAACCTGCAGGGAATTAACTTATCCAATATCGGCGGTACGGCCACTCCGACCACCCAGATTTCGTTTGGCGCCAATCTGCCGTCCGGCTCGTCCATCGGCGATACTCACTCGGTTTCAACCCTGATTTACGACAGCTTGGGCAACGCCAGCAACATCAGCCTGAACTATACCAAGACGGCAGCCAATGCCTGGTCTTTGGATACGACGATTCCGTCCGGCGCCGCGGCGATTAATATGTACACCAAAGACGATTTGGTCTATGCCTCGATTGCCCAGATGGAATTCACCGAGATTCCGGCGGTCGGCTCCACCATCAAAATCAACGATACGGTTTTTGAGTTTACCGAAGGCAATCCGGCCGGCGGCGGCAATATCGCCGTTGATATGACCGATTGCAACTCGATTAACGATGTCTTAAACGTCTTTATGGAGGCCATCACCAACAATATCCGCGACGCCGGACGTTTTAGTGTCGACGGCAACCGCATTGTCGTTGAGCAATCGCTAACCGGCGATGAACTCAATTTTGACTGCAGCGGCACACTGGCCTGCGTTCAGTCCTCGGCGGATATTGATCCGGCCTCCGGCCTGCCGCGCGGCACATTTACTCTGGAAGCCGTTGATAATATGATTAAAAACGTTGCCTACATCGACGTGACCAATGTTGCCGAAAACGATGAAATAACCATTGACGGCATTCGTTTTGTCTTTGCCAACGGCGTCAGCACCGACGATACGGTTTATGTCGGCTATGATGCCGGCGATACGGTGGCCGAAAATATTGCCAAACTGGCCAGCGCCATCCGCAATTCCGGCGTTGCCGAACCGGAGCGTTTTGTTGCCAGCGGCACCACGCTGCAGATTATTCCGTCTTCAACCGGTGAGGATATCACGATTGACAGCGGCTTGACCGGTGAGGCCAAATATATCCGCGACGGCGTCGAAAACAACCTGACCAACGCCACGCCGATTGTCAGCACTTTCACTTATAAAGATGTTGAGCAGCTCGGCGCTCAGATTCCGGCGGTTATGTTTAATTCTGACGGCACGCCCAAAGAAATTAACGTTGAGGATATGGAAATCTTTTGGGCCAACGGCGCGCAGGATATGACCGGCAACATTGCCGACGGTGACGGCGTCAAAATCTCAATCAATATGGGCAGCGAGAACGTATCGACCGGTCTGACCAATCTTTCCGGCGATTTTACCACCGGCTATATTAATCAGGACGGCGCCACTTTCGGTAGCTATGCCGGCGTAACCGTCAGCGAAGACGGTGTTGTAACTGCGGTGTTCTCCAACGGCGAAACCAAACCGATTGCCATTATTCCGCTGGCTCTGTTCACCAATGCCAACGGCATGGAAGCCTTAAATAACAATGTCTGGATTGCCACCACCGAGTCCGGCAATCCGCTGTTGACCAAGGCTACCACCGGCGGCGCCGGCGAGATTGCTTCCAGTGCGCTGGAAAGTTCTACCGTTGATTTGGCTACCGAGTTTTCCAACATGATTATTGTTCAAAGAGCTTATTCGGCCGCCGGCAAGATTATTACCACTTCGGACGAGATGCTTGACGAGCTGACCCGGTTGATCTAGCCCGAATTATTATTAAAAACTCCTGAAACTTGAAAAGGAAGCTTTGTTTGCAAGGCTTCCTTTTTTTGCGAGGCTGTTAATATCTTAAATAAACAGTTAACTAAACGTGTTTTTTAAGCTAAGGATAAATAAAGGGGAAAGATTCGCACGGTTTGGGTGCCGGCGGGTCGGTATATTTGTTTTGTTATAGATTGGGGAATCTATGAATAATATTTTGCAGACGATCAAAAACATGTCGCCGTCGAAATTGGCGTCGATGGCGGCCATCATCATTTTTTTGATAAGCTTTTTTGTGTATGTCGCCGTGCAGATGAGCGGCAGCGACTATGCGGTTTTGTATACCGATCTGGATCTTGAAGATGCCAAGCAAATCGTTGCCAAATTAGATTCTGCCAATGTTAAATACCGCCTGTCTCAAAACGGTACGGAAGTTCAGGTTCCGGTTGAAGATGTTAATAAAATGCGTATTGAAACGGCCGATTTGGCGTTATCATCCAAAGGATCCAATGTCGGCTATGAGGTATTTGATCATACCGATGCGCTCGGCTCCACCAATTTTGTGCAAAATGTTAATCTTCTGCGGGCTCTGGAGGGTGAACTGGCGCGCACC
Source organism: uncultured Pseudomonadota bacterium (assembly GCA_949295085.1). Classification (GTDB taxonomy): domain Bacteria; phylum Pseudomonadota; class Alphaproteobacteria; order RF32; family CAG-239; genus CAZU01. The sequence continues at coordinate 18,287 of CASFJS010000013.1, read as the reverse complement.
ATTCGCTCGGTTGACAATATCCGCTCGGCCAGAGTGCACCTGGTTATGCCCAAACGTGAAATTTTTTCACGCGAGGAACAAATGCCGACGGCTTCGGTGGTTATCAAGACCAAACAAGGCAATTTAAGTCAGCAGAACATCCAATCAATCCAAAAGCTGGTGGCTGCGGCCGTACCGAAGCTGGAGGTTAAAAATGTTTCAATCATTGATTCCAACGGCAATCTGCTGACCGAATTCAGCGAGGAACAAAACGAAATCATTAAAAATAATAACAACGAGGCCATGCGTCTGGAGCAAGAACGCAAGATTACCCAAAAAGTGCAAAACCTTTTGGAAAAGAGCTTGGGTGCCGGCAAAGCGCAGGCACAGGTTAATATTGAGATGGACTTTGATGAGGTCGTGACCAACGAAGAAATTTATGACCCCGATAGTCAGGTGATACGCTCCCAGGCCACCATTTCCGAGGAGGGATCTTCAACCAGGGCTTCGCAGCCGGTAACCGTGGCGCAGAATATCCCCAACGGCGATGGGGTAACATCCGACAGCGGTATTTACGATACCTCATCAAAAACCGAGGAAACCATCAATTACGAAATTTCCAAAATTGTTCGTAACAAAATTAAAAATACCGGCACCATCAAACGTCTGACGGCAGCTGTATCGGTTGACGGTATTTATGAAAAAAATGCCGAAGGCAAAGTGGTTTACCGTCCGCGAACGGAAGCCGAGATGGAACAGATAACCGATTTGGTAAAATCAGCGGTGGGCTACAATGCCGACCGTGGTGACTTGGTCGAGGTTGAAAATCTGCAGTTTACATCGCTGGTTGACGAAGTCCCCTTATCGGAGGAGACCTTGTATTTCGGCTTTAACAAGGCAGAATTGATGCGGATGGCCGAAGGCCTGGGTGTTGCAATTGTGGCAATTCTGGTTATTTTATTGGTTATCCGCCCGTTGATTAACAATGCTTTTGAGGTTTCCGGTGCCGGTACCGCGGATAAACTGATTGCCCCCGGTGAGGATGAAGACAATTTGTTGTTATCAAGTTTCCTGAATGATAATTTTGATGAATCGGCGGAAGAACTGGTTAATTTGAACAAAGTTGACGGCCGGATTAAAGTGTCTTCTTTGAAGAAATTGAATACAACGGTTGAAAAGAATCCGGATGCGGCGGTCAATGTTATCCGTTCTTGGCTGTATAATAACGAAGGTTAGGAATAAAGAAGATGAAGCAAAACGTTATTGATGATTATAATCTTTTGTCGGGGCAGCAAAAAGCGGCCATTCTGATGCTTTCGTTGGATGAAGAACGTTCGGCAGCCCTGTTTGCGCTGATGGACGATGAGGAAATTAAAGAGCTGTCGGTTATTATGGCTTCTTTGGGTAAAGTAAACTCGAATGTTGTTGAACAACTGATAGCGGAGTTTAATGATAAAATATCAAGCACCGGCAGTCTGGTCGGCTCTTATGAAAGTACGGAACGACTATTGGCCAAAGCACTGGATAAAGATCGTGTATCCGTTATTATGGAAGAGATCAGGGGGCCGGCCGGTCGTACGATGTGGGATAAACTGGGTAATGTTAATGAGCATGTTTTGGCCAATTATCTGAAGAACGAATATCCGCAGACCATCGCCGTGATATTATCCAAGATCAAGGCCGAGCATGCGGCCAAAGTCATAGCCCTGTTTCCGGAAAACTTTGCCATGGAAATTGTCATGCGTATGCTGAGGATGGATTCGGTACAAAAAGAGGTGTTGGACAGTCTTGAAAAAACACTGCGCAAAGAGTTTATGAGCAATTTGTCAAAATCAACCCGGCGCGATGCCCACGAATTGATTGCCGATATTTTCAACTCGCTCGACCGCAATACCGAAACAAGATTCATGGAGGCATTGGAGGAACGCAATCGCGAAAGTGCCGAGCGTGTCAAGTCATTGATGTTTACGTTTGAAGATCTTATCCGTATCGATTCGCAAGGCATACAGATTTTGCTGCGCAATGTTGATAAAGATAAACTGGCAATAGCCCTGAAAGGCGCCTCGGAAACGGTTAAAGACTTGTTCTTCAACAATATGTCGACCCGTGCCGGTAAAATTATTAAGGAAGATATGGATGCCATGGGACCGGTACGTATGCGTGATGTTGAAGAAGCGCAGCAATATATCGTTTCGACGGCCAAAGATTTATCCAACAGCGGAGAAATCTTTGTTTCGGAAGGTAAGGAAAGCGACGAATTGGTTTATTAGTAAAAGGTTTAGCGGCAAGTGGCAGAATATCGCAAATATATGTTTGATAATTTTGTGATTGACGACAGCGTCAAAAAGGAGGCTGCCTTGCCGGTCGAAGACAATATCATAACGGAAGAAGAAGCCCTCCCTCCGGTCATTGAGGATAAGACAGATACCGCGGTTTTGGAACCGGAAAACGAAAATATTAACGAGCCTTCGTTGCAACAGGATCGGGAACCGGCGCCGATCGAAGAACCGGAGCCCAAGGAACCTTCCTATTCTCGGGAAGAATTGGCGGCGGCGGTTAAAGCAGCGGAAGAGGCTGCCTATGAAAAAGCTCAGAATACCGTCATTGTCAACGAAACGCAAAAACAAACAATGCTTTTCGAAGACATAAAAAACAAGCTGTCCGAAATTTTTTCAGGTCTTGATGCGCGCTCGGCAGATATGGAAAAAGCAGCACTAAATTTTGCCGTTGCGGCGGTTCGTAAAGTATTACCGACGCTGGAAGAAAAACAGGCAGAAGCGGAAGTTAAAAATTTTTTGGCCGAAAACTTTACCAATTTTGCGGCTCAGGAGACTTTGTCTTTTTCTTTCAATCCGGATATGGTATCGCGGGTTGCGGACAGTATCGGCCGCCTGGCCGAACAAAATGATTTTGAAGGCAAAATTGCCGTCCATAAAGATCCCGGCTTAGGGCTTTCGGATTGTCGGGTGGAATGGAAAAACGGCGGTGTTGAGCGTAATACGAAAAAATTATTAAATAAGGTGGATATGTTGATTAACGACAATATGCAAGAGAGGGAAAATGGACAATAACTTAGAATTAGACGAGATGAGCGAGGCCAAAGTCATGGATGACGAGCCGATTTTGCGCAAAGATATCGGCACGGATGATTTTGATATTCCGACGTCAACCTCGGATCTTGAAGCGGTTTATAATATTCCGGTAAAAGTTTCGGCGGTGCTGGGAAAAACCAGTATGAAAGTCAGCCAGCTGATGAAACTCAATAAAGGGGCAATTATAGAGCTTGACCGCAAGGTTGGTGAAGCTATTGACATTTACGTCAACAACAGTTTGGTTGCCCGCGGCGAGGTCGTCGTCGTTGATGATAAATTGGGTATTACCATGACTGAGATTATCAAAGCCCCGAACAAATAGGACAGACGGCTCATGGAATTGTTGATTGTCGGAACATTAAACGGTCAGATTGGTGCTGCCAGCAAAATTGCCATATCCAAAGGCGGACAAGTATCTTTGGCCGATAGTGTTGAAAAAGCGCTGGATATCTTGTGCTCCGGCAAAGCGATAGAGCTGGTGATGGTTGATGTGACGCTTGACGTGCACAAATTAATATCATCACTGGAAAAAGCTCGCATAAACGTATTGGTTGTTGCTTGCGGCGTTGCCAATGATACGTCACTGGCGGTTAAGGCTATTAAGGCCGGTGCCAGGGAATACATCCCTCTGCCCCCGGATCCGGAATTAATCGGCGCTGTTTTGGCTGCGGCCACAAGAGAAAATCATGCTTTGATATACGGCGACAAAAAAACCGAAGCGGTTTTAAAAATAGCCAAGCAGATTGCCCCGTCGGAAGCCAGCGTTTTATTGACCGGCTCATCGGGTACCGGTAAAGAGATTTTTTCGCGCTTTATTCATGACAACTCCAAAAGAGCCAGCCAAAAATTTGTTGCGGTTAACTGTGCGGCCATTCCGGAAGCCTTGCTTGAATCGGAATTATTTGGGTATGAAAAAGGTGCTTTTACCGGAGCGGTCGCGCGTCGTATCGGCAAGTTTGAAGAAGCTTCCGGCGGCACCTTGCTGCTTGATGAAATATCCGAGATGAACATCGGTTTACAGGCCAAGCTGTTGCGCGCCATTCAGGAGAAAGAAATAGACCGTCTCGGTGGCAAAGCTCCGGTCAGGGTTGATACGCGCATTCTTGCCACTTCAAATCGCAATTTGGAGCAATGTGTGGCTGACGGGACATTCCGTCAGGATTTGTACTATCGGCTGAACGTCATCAGCCTGCATATACCGGACCTCAAAGATCGTCCGGGAGATATTGTCGTATTAGCCAAACATTTTATAAAAAAATATTCGGAATTAAATGAACTGCCGATGAAAGATTTATCGGCCGGTGCCGAAAAGATGTTGTTGAATTATCTGTGGCCGGGCAATGTACGTGAGCTTGAAAACACCATGCACAGAGCCGTTTTATTGGCAACGGGCGATGAAATTGACGAGGCGGCGATCATGCTGCAAGATGTTTCGGCGGTCAAAGCACCGGAGGAAAAAACAACGTTTGCGGTAGGGCAGACGGTGGCTGCTGTCGAACGGCAATTAATTTTAGACACAATGGAAAGCACTTCCTGGAATCGCTCAACGGCGGCGGCTTTGCTTGGAATATCCATCCGGACGTTGCGCAACAAGCTAAAACAATATCAGGATGAGGGGTTTGATATTCAACCCTCGCATCAGGAGTAGTGATTAATGGCAAAACAGGCGGCAAATATTTTCGGCAATATGTCGTTTAAGGATATGTTTTTAAATTCCGCCAAGCGCGGCGATCTGTTGTTTGCCGTATCCATTATTTTGATGTTGGTTATTTTGATTATGCCGCTGCCGACCTGGCTTTTGGATATTTCGCTGGCATTATCGATAACCATGTCCTGTGTGGTGCTGATGATGGCAATTTTTATTGAAAAGCCGATAGAGTTCAGCGCTTTTCCGCTGGTATTGCTGATAACCACGATGTATCGTCTGGCCTTAAATCTGGCCTCAACGCGTCTGATCTTGTCGCAAGGCTATCTCGGAACGGATGCCGCCGGTAAGGTTATTGAGGCGTTCGGCGGCTTTATCATGGGCAATAATTTTGTGATCGGTGTGATTGTTTTCTCGATTCTGGTTTTGGTCAACTTTGTAGTCATTACCAAAGGTTCGGGGCGTATTGCCGAGGTGGCTGCCCGTTTTGCTCTGGATGCGATGCCCGGTAAACAAATGGCGATTGACGCCGATTTATCCTCCGGTTTGATTAATGAGGAAGAAGCCAAAAAACGCCGTGAGGATTTATCCAAAGAAAGTTCTTTTTACGGTGCCATGGACGGTGCCTCAAAATTTGTCCGCGGCGATGCCATTGCCGGTTTGCTGATAACCTTTATAAACATCGTAGCCGGTATCATTATTGGTATGGCGCAGAATGATATGAGCTTTGCGGCGGCCGGCGAAACCTATACACGCTTAACCGTCGGTGATGGTCTGGTCAGTCAGGTTCCGGCACTGATTGTTTCGGTTGCGGCCGGTATTTTGGTGTCCAAAGCCGGTATGACCGAGTCGACCGATAAAGTTTTGTTTGAGCAGTTGGCCAATTATCCGAAAGCGCTGGGCATGAGTGCGGCCTTAGCCGTGGCATTGGGCATGATACCGGGCACACCGGCGGTGCCGTTCTTGTTGCTGGCGGTTTTGACCGGCGGTACGGCTTATTATCTGGATAAGCGACAAAAGGAAGAATATGCTCAGGCACAGGCCGTTATGGAACAGGAGCAAAAACAAAACGCTTTGAGCAAATTGGCCGATGAGCCGATAGCCAATGTCCTGAAAGTTGATTTAATTCGTTTGGAAATCGGTTATGGGTTGCTGCCTCTGATCAATGAAGATTCCAACCGCAAACTGACCGACCAGATTAAGGCTTTGCGGCGGGCTCTGGCTGCCGAGCTCGGTTTTGTCATGCCCTCCATCCGTATTCAAGACAATATGCAGCTTGAAGCCAATGAATACAATATTTACATTAAAGAAGTCAAATCCGGCAAAGGTGAACTGCGGCCGACTCAGCTTTTGGTTATGGATCCGCGCGGTGAACAGATTAATCTTCCCGGTGAAGATACGTTTGAGCCGACATTTGGCCTCAAAGCAATGTGGGTTGACCCCTCTTATCGTGAAGAAGCCATGTTTCGCGGCTATACGGTGGTTGATCCGGCCACCGTGGTAACCACGCATATTACCGAACTGGTTAAGGAAAATATGCCGGAGCTTCTGTCTTATGCCGAAACACAAAAGTTGCTTGACGAACTGGATAAGGAGCATCAAAAACTGGTCAAAGATCTCATTCCCAATAAAATCAGTCTGGCGGCCTTGCAACGTGTCCTCAAGAATTTACTGCAAGAGAGAGTATCAATTCGCGATTTGCCGACTATTTTGGAGGGCATTTCCGAAGCCGTTACCTCAACCCACAGTTTAATGCTGATAACCGAGCACGTCAGAACTCGCCTGTCGCGGCAATTATCCAACGCTTATGCCAATGAATTCGGCGTTATTTCCCTGGTGCCTCTTTCGGCAGAATGGGAGCAGAATTTTGCCCAGGCCATTGTCGGCGAAGGTGATGAGCGGCAGCTGGCCATGGCGCCGAGTCAGTTGCAGGCTTTTATAAGCAAGGTACGGATGGTTATGGAAGACTTGGCGGCCAAAGGTGAAAGCCCCGTGTTGTTAACCAGCCCGAACATCAGACCTTTTGTACGTTCGATTATTGAACGTTTCCGCCCGTTAAGCGTGGTTATGTCACAAAACGAAATTCACCCCAAAGCCAAGATAAAAACCGTAGGCCAGATATAAGCAAATGACCGACAGCTCTCAAAGCACAGCCGACATAATTAATACGCCCGCTCCCAAGAGCAAAAATATTATTGCGGTTATATCCGGACACCGCGGTATCGGCAAAACCTGGCTGGCGGTGTCTTTGGCACATGCGTTAAGCCTTATGAGACAAAAGATTTTGTTGTTTGACGGAGACTGCGGTTTAAACAATATCAAAACACAGCTGGGTTTGGATGCTGCCAATGATTTGACGTCGGTTATTGACGGATACAATTCATTAAATCAGGTCATTTTTAATTATGATAAAGGCCGTTTTGATATTGCTGCGGGAAATCCGGGAGGAGCCGGATTATCAACCGTATCAATCGGCCGGTTGCAAATTTTGGGTGATGATTTAAATATTTTGGCCCAAAATTATGATAAAACCATCCTTGACATGGGGGCGGGGATGTCTGATGCCGCCAAAGTTTTGGCCGGTATGTCCGGAAAAATACTGATGCTGTGCACGGACGAGCCGCGCTCCGTGACGGATTGTTACAGTCTGATAAAGATTTTTGCGGGGCGTTACCCGAACACGGCTTTGCAAGTTGTGGTGAATCAGGTTAACAACATTAATGATGGTTTGCGGACATACGAAATGCTTAACAAGGCATGTCAGGAGTTTTTAAAATTTTCACCGCCGTTGTTAGGGGTAATTCGTCAAGATACCAGAGTAAGAGATGCCATCCGCAACCAAAGCACAATCCTAAACCGCTATCCGCAATCCGAAGCCGCATCGGATGTTATGACCATCGCCAAAAGGATATTGGAAAATGGCTGATCTGATTAATTTGTTGCCGTCGGGATTATCACCGTCATTAACGGAAAATGCACCGTCTTTGCAAATAGCAAATATGCCGGCGGAATTGGTTGCCAGATTACGTCCGGGAATTGTGGCGGAGCTGGAGGTTTATGCCGCCGACAGCGCCGTTATACGAGTAGATAACCAAACTTTTAATATTTTGCTGTCAACAAATCTGTTTAAGTTAAATCTGCCGGCAAGCTTATCGGTTCGTGTCGGCACGGAAGGGCAACTGATCCCGATTAAAGCCGAGACGATTCGCCCCGCGCCGCCGTCATCGGAAAATACGTTGCCGCAACTGGATATTCAACCGCTTAAATTAGGAAATTTTATAGAAAGCACACTCAAAGAAATGAAAGCGCCGCAAACCGTCAGGCAACAGCTTGTGTCGGAGGCGCCAAGGTTGGAGACGGCTTTGGTTGCTTTCAACGCCGAAGCCGATGTAAATTCTTTGGTGGTGGAGCCGTTGCAGAACATTTTGCGCCAAATAGCGACCAGTCCGCAGTCCGTGTCATTATTAAGGCCGGGCTTAAACACTGCGATCGAGCAACTGGCAGGCCAACAGATAATAGGCAAAATAACAGATCGGGTCGGCGATATGACGAGATTGCAAACGCCGCTTGGCGAAACTTTTTTTGTCTCAAAAATCAAACTGCCGCCAGAGACATCGTTGCGGTTAAATATTACCAATGTCTTACCGGCTGTTGATCCGGAAATAAGTTTATTGGACAATTTGCTGAAAATGATTTTGCCCGGGACAAAATTATCCGTCAAACCGGAACAATTGGCGGCTTTTCCATCATTCAAAAATATGGCGGCACTTGCCAAAACGGCGCCGGAAGCATTTATGGCAGCGGTTAAACATTTACCCTTGCAGCCGGATAATTTGCTGCGCAACATATACCAATTTTACCAAGCGGCAACACATAAAAATTTGGCTCAATGGCTGGGAAAAGATATGAATGCCCTGACGGGGCTGGATTCGGAGGTTCGCACGCGGGCAATTGAAAATCTTCATACTTTCATGGTGTCATCTTTGCGGGAAACGCCGTCGTGGCGGTTGATTGAGATGCCGTTGTTTGATGGTGTACAGATAAAACCACTAAAAGTAGCCATTAAAAAAGACGAGGATTCATCAAAACAAAAAAAAGCCGAGAAGAAAGGTCGTCGGTTTATTCTGGAAACCGAGTTTTCACATTTAGGCAGTTTCCAATTTGACGGTTTTGCCATCGGCAGCCGGCGCCGTTTTGATTTGATAATTCGAACATCAAAACCGGTTGCGGATGATTTTTGTTCCAATATTATCAATTTGTTTAAGAAATCGTTGTATGATCTGAATTATACCGGAACGGTTAAGATTAACCGACAGGAATCATTTATCAATATTATGGCTGATGAGGCCGTAACCGAAGGAATTTACGTATAGATGAAAGATGTATTGGGATATTATCGGATCTTAAAAGTTTCGCCGTTGGCAAACTTTGATGAGATCAAGCACTCTTACCGCGATTTGGCCAAGATGTGGCATCCTGACTATAACAAAAGTCAGGAGGCAACGGATATTTTTCAGGAATTGTCCGTGGCGTATGAGGTCTTAAGCAATGAGAACAGCCGTTTGACTTATGATATCTTGTCGTCGGTTTATCGCAAGGACAATTATCCCGATTTGGATACAATAACACCTTTTACGGACGGACAGGACGGTGTGGCCGTGCGGGCGGTTAATTTACGGGAAGTCCGTGCTTGGTTCGGCGGTTATCGCTGCAGCAACACGCCCAAGACAGCCACATATTCTCATGCTTTGCGTCTCGAGGCAAAAACGGCGGTATTAAACTGGTTGGCCGGTTGGTGGCATCCGAAAGCTTTTTTTGAAAATATGCGCAGCCTGTATGACAACTTCAAATATCCCGTTTTATCCAGAGAAAGTCTGCGCATTTTGTTGCACAATATGATAGCTTATGCCAAAAGCAATCACCCGGTCTTGGCGGCAAAATGCGGACAACAGGCCCTAAAGCTGGCCTCACCGGAAGAACAAAACATGATTACGGCTTTTTTGGATAAATTAAATGTTAAGGCTTCTTGTCCGCCGCCATGGCAGCTTTTGGGGCTGCGTCTCAGTCAACTTCTGATACCGTTTTTTTTAGCGGTCATCCTACTGTTTCCGGCCGCCGGTAATTATCTTAATCTGAGCGAGGCGGAATTATGGGGACTATTTGCCAAAGAGGATAAGATTGATTATTATCAGCAGGTTAATTTCGGTGATGGGCAACAAAGCGTTGATGACGTCGTTGTTGGCAAGATTATGAGTATTCCGGTGGATAAATCTGATAATTCGAAGCTTTATCATCTGTCCGAAGAAAGCAAAATCATGTATGGTCCCTCGGAAGATTTTGATGTGATTAAGACCTTGCCCGCAGGCACCACCGTTCGCCTGACCGGCTATACTCCGGATAATGTGTGGGCGCGTATTATGATTGATAACGGCGAAACGGGATTCATCGATTATAAAAAAATTGAACAAGGTATCGGTAAAGAAATTCCGTTTGGCAGTTCGATTATTGAATAAATTTAACCGGTTCGATTCTCAGAGCCAGACCGGTGGCGTTATCCGTCTCAATAAAGACACCGCAGACCGTGCCCTTGCCGGAACAAGGCTCCAGTCTTCCCTGAGAAAATTTATCTTTAAGCCTTTCGATCGGTGTTTGCGGATCAAAGCCGATAACCCCGTCATAATTTCCACACATACCGGCATCGGTCTGATAAGCCGTTCCTTTGGGCAAAACAACGGCATCATTGGTCGGCACATGGGTATGCGAGCCGATAATGGCCGAAACACGACCGTCAAAATAATGAGCAAAAGCTTGTTTTTCGGCCGTAGCTTCGGCGTGAATATCCACCAAAACAGCGGAGATATTTTTACCCGGACGGTAATTTTCAAGCAATTTATCCAGTGCCTGCAGGGGGCAATCGACGGCTTCCATAAACACTCTCCCGACAACCTCGACCAACAAAAGCTTTTGACCGTTATCAAGCGGAATCTCCCGCGCGCCGGCCCCGGGCAGGGTTTGCGGATAATTTAACGGCCGGACGATTCTTTTGCAATCATCAAGAAAAGGCAATATTTCTTTTTGATTCCAAACATGGTCACCGGTAACGACTGCCGTTACTCCGGCTTGAAACAGGGTGTTGCATATTTTCGGTGTACAGCCGAACCCGTGTGCGGCGTTGTCAACATTAACAATAAGCGCATCAAAAGCATATTTTTCTTTAAGCGGGCGCACGGCATTCACAACAGCCTCCCGGCCGGGGCGGGCGACGACGTCGCCGAGATAAACAATTCGCAAAATTTTATATCCTTCTTAATCCAAAGAAAACTCCGTTGCGGACAACGGAGTTCCCTTCATTTAAGCATGCTCGACAAGATGTTAGAAACCGTTTAGCCGTATATACATTCTTGAAACGAACCGCGGGTCAATAAGTGGGCGCCATATAAATAAACCACGATTTATTCAGGGACAGCTCCCTATACAATAATGTTGGCTCGGAAGACCTGCTAATCTACGCGCTACGCAGTCTCTAAAACCTCTTATGCCGTCATACTATAACAAATTTATGTCTTTGGCAAGTACTTTTAAACGGTCGCCCAAATTTTTTATAACGGCGGCCAGTTCGGCATCAATCTGTTGCAAATTTTTCAAATCTGTCGGTGAAGATGATTCGGGAAGACGCTTGCCTTTTTTAAGTTCACTGAGTTCATCGGCAAGCAAAAGCCCGATCATAGCCAACAACATGCTTTCACTGATTTGACTGGTTCCGTCCGTTAAGAGACGCGCCTTTTCATCCAAGATTTGCGCCAGCTGCAAAATGCGGCTCTCCTGTCCGTCTTCGCAGGCAATGGCGTATTCGCGAGAATTAATGGAAATCGTAACCTGAGCCATTTTACAAAACTTTCTCTATGTATCGGCAGATATTTTCCGTCTTTTGCAAAGCGTTGTCAACTGCCTGTTGCAGAGCAACAATTTTCTGTTCTTTGGTGCTCAGATTTTCAAGTATTTTTTGCTGTCGGCTGATAAGATCCGTTTGTTTGGCTTTAACGGTCGTTTCAAACTCGGCCATATCGGCGGAAAGCTGGCTTAAGGCATCTTTGGTTTGGCTGAAATTGAAATTTTTATCTTTCATTGCGGATTTTACTTTCCCTTTTTAAAATATTCCTCTATTATCTTAACCAAACATAATAAACATCTGCCCGGTTTTTACAAGAGATAAAGAAAATTATGCCAAAGATAATCCTGTTTGTTGAACAAAACAATGACAAAATTTATATTTCGGATAATATTGTCTGTTACGTCGTACCGGACACTCTGGGCGCATCCAAAATACAAGAAATATGTCATATCGGTAAAATGGTACTGGCAAGCGGGGACAGGGCTCTGGAGGTTTGCCGTCAATATCGGCTGGACGGCGTGGTCAAAAAACTTGACACCGCAAAACCGGTCAAGCCGCAGCTCAGACCTCTGCGAGAGGCTCTAACGGGCAAAACGCTCGGCGTCATTATTCCGCCGCGTCGGCATGAGGCCATGCTCGCCGGGGAAGTCGAGCCGGAATTTATTGCCTTTGCATCGGCCGCCCCGTTGCACGATGCCGAAGTGATCTCCTGGTATAATGATTTATTCTTGATTCCGTCGGTTTGGGTTGCGGAGGACAATGCGACGGCAGGTCATGTTCCGGCGGTTGATTTTGTTATGGTTCGGGCAAAAAATTTTGAAAATTTTGGTTGCTAAAAAACAAAGTTTATATTAATTTGCTGGTAAAAACGGTATCTGAAACGATTTTATTAAGGAGTAAAAACAAATGAAACAACAAGCAGGTTCAATCCGTATCGGCTGGGTTATTGAATACAAGGGCAAACCCTGGACCGTCATTAAAACCAATTTTGTCAAACCGGGCAAAGGCGGCGCTTTCATGCAGGTTGAGATGAAATCGGTTGAAGAAGGCACCAAAACCAACGAGCGTTTCCGCACCGAAGACATGGTCGAAAAATTGATGGTTGAAACCAAAGACTGCCAGTTTTTATATGAAGATGCCACCGGTTTAACCTTTATGGAAAGCGATACTTATGAGCAATTTGCCATGCCGGCGGATATCTTGGGCGATTCCCGGCCGTTTTTAACCGATGGCATGGAAGTCAAAGTCAGTGTCATTGACGGCAAACCGATTTCGGTTGAGCTGCCGCTGCAGGTTATTTGCGAAGTAACCGAAACCGAGCCGGTCATCAAAGGGCAAACGGTTTCGTCATCTTATAAACCGGCCATGTTGGACAACGGTGTTCGCACGACGGTTCCGCCGTTTGTCGGCGTGGGTGACAAAATCGTTGTTGCCACGGCCGATGCGTCTTATGTTGAAAGAGCCAAATAATGTCATATATTTCAACCAATCTTAATCTGCTGATAAATATTGCCAAAAAAGCCGGCAGCGGCCTGTCGCGCGATTTTAGCGAGATTGAGCAGTTGCAAACCTCCGTCAAAGGCCATACCGAGTTTACCAGGGCAGCGTTTGACCGCACCTTAAAAATTTTGCGTACGGAACTGCAAAGATCCCGCCCGCAATATGCCGTAGCGGCCAAAGGCGACAAAATTCCGAACACGCCGCACTTCTTGGTGGCGCCTCTGGACGGAGAGGTAAACTTTATGCACGGTATTCCGTATTTTGCGGTAAGTATTGCCGAGGTTATTGAGGGAAATATTACCGCGGCGGTGGTCTACAATCCGGCAACATCCGATATGTTTTTCGCCGAAAAAGGAAACGGTTCTTTCAAGGAGGGCTATCGCAATCACGAACGTCTGCGTGTATCGGCGCGCAAAGATCCGGCTTTGGCCGTTATCGGCGGCAAAGACAGCGGCCTTTTGAGCGGCAAAGTCGGCGGGACGCGTCATTTCGGAGCAATCGGATTGGATTTGGCCGGCCTGGCTTCCGGCAAATTTGAGGGCATAGTGTCTTTTGGTCACGACGCGGCGGATATTGCTGCCGGCATTTTATTGGTCAGAGAGGCGGGCGGCCGGGTTTTGGCCAGGGGGCAAAAAGATGTCCGTGAATCCGATTTGGGTCTGGTTCTGACCGAAGGGAACCTGATCGCCGCGAATGCCGAAATTGCCCGGAAATTATTTGATTTGGTAAAATAAAAGGAGGGAACGATGAGCCGGAAAACACTAGCTTTGGTTATCGGCCTGTTGGCTTTTACAACACCGGTTGCGGCAGAAGATGATGTTGTGGTGGATTTGTCGGTATTGGATCACCTGAACAACACATATATGCAGCCGGCGCAACCGTTATTTCCGGTACTTCCCGAAACAAGCGAGGCGGATAGGGTAAAAAAGGCGCCGGTCAGGCCGGCCGCAAAACCCAGGCCGGCCGCTGGGCCTTTGGTAAAAAGCAAACCGCTGCCTCCTCAGGAAAGCCAGGCCGTTGTTGTCGAGCCGCCTGTCCGTCCGCAACCCGCGCCGGTTGAAGCGGCAGAGCCGGTTGTCGTGGTAGATGTTGAACCGGCATTTGACCCGCAAAAAGCACTTCCGGTTGCTGCCCCCGAAAGGCCTCGGCCGCAAGCCGCTTTGCCCGATCCTCAAAGATTGGTGCCGGACAATAAGGCAGACGCTTTACCGGTGCCGCCGGCTGCCAAGGCGCCAAAATCGGAAGCCGTGCCGCCGGCCGATATTTTGCCTCAAAACACCGCGGCGGACAAACTGACACCTCAGACCAAACCGGCACTGCTGATTGATGAAACGGCGCCGGTACTTCCGGACGCTCCCGGAAAGATTGTTTTTGCGGATGGTGTTGACGAACTGACAGCTCTCCAAAAGGCCGATATTGATAAGATTGTTGCAAAATTCAAAAATACCGAAAAAAACAAAATCGCCATTTACTCATATAATTTGGACGACGGAGTCGACAGTTTCAGGAAAAAGCGCCTGAGTCTCAACCGGGCCATCGGGATTCGGAGCTATTTGTTGCAAAAAGGCTATAAAAACTTTAGCATCAAAGTCATTAATATCAATACCGGTTCCGATAAAATCAATACGGTTGAATTGGAAGAAATTTAAAAAAAACAAAAATTTTAAATTAATGCTTGCGTTATTTAAACGTTTAATGTATAAGAGGCCTAAAATTAATAAGGCTTAATTTAAAAATTTGGGAGTTTTTGATATGAAAAAAGGAATTCATCCGGATTACCACGAGATTACGTATGTTATGACGGATGGGCAAAAATATACCGCACGCTCGACCTGGGGTAAGGCCGGCGATGTTATGAATCTTGAGGTTGACCCGAAGTCGCATCCGGTTTGGACCGGGGTTCGTCGTTTGGTTGATACCGGCGGACAATTGTCAAAATTCAAAAACAAATTTGGTGCTTTCGGCATCAACACCGGTGACGCGGAATAAAACGGTTGTTTTATGTTTTAGCGGCGAAAGGCTTACGATTTATTAACCTGCACTTGTTATACTAAGTGCAGGTTTTTTGTTGAGAGTATAAAATCGATGACCAAAATCGTCCATTACGAAGTATATGCCGAAATCGGCAATGATTGGCAGTTGTTGGAGCGTTTTGCAACCGAACAGCGCCATGAGGCTTATGAATTGGCAAAAGAACAGGAAGCGGCACATAATCGGGTCAAAATTATCAAAGAAACTTTTGATGTCAGCGACAATACCTATGTCGAGGCCGTTGAATATATCAGCACGCCGTCCGGTAAAAAAGGCACCAAAAAATCTTTGAATAATATTGATTATCAAAAAGATTCCAACGAAGTTATCAGAGACATTGCCGACAGCCGGCGTAATATTTACAAGGCGATTGTGAAGTTTATTGCGTTGATATTGGTCAGTTTGATTTTTGCCAATATTTTTGTCAGTCTGATTTTTCCGTTGCTGGAAATAATTGTTGGTGAAGAACACAGCAGTTCGTTGTTGTTTTTTGTCTTTTTTACGGTCTTTTTGGCCATGGCTGTTCCGTTGGTTTTAAAAAACATCCCCTGGTATATTTTCATCAATCAGGAAGAAAAAACGCAAACAGATGTTGCCGAGGCGCGTTTTTTTGACCGTGCACAAAGCTTGGTTAAAGCCTTTAACATCAATTCGGATCTGTCCAACCTCAAGACCAGCGCCTATCCGGAAGCCCCGTTGGAATACAAACAATATCTGATTTATTTTTTAAGCGAGATTTTGTCAAACCTTAATGTCCGCTCGGCATTGCAGAATCAATTTTCCCGGTTGGGAGTCAAATTTTTGGTTTTCGGCGGTTGTCTTGAACTGGCGCGCTACGGCGGTCTCAAAATGAGCGAAGCAAATTCGATATTGTTTGACGCCTTTAAGATCACGGACGGCGACAAAGCCGATCTGGAGGAATTTTACGAAACCAAACAAAGTTACAGCGATAACAAAATTGCCATTTATCTGACCGGTATCGGCGCATTTTTAATGCACCAGATTATCACGGATCAGAAGCTGTATACCGATGTTTTGAACAAGGCATTCGCCAAGTGGGAAGAACAGCGCAACCCGGAAGTGCAAAACAAAATGATATCCCCGGCCAAACCGGATTCGGCACAAACGCCGACACCGCCCGTTGTTGAAGAAAAAGCACCGTCTTGCCGGGTTAATATTAAAAGCGACTTAAAATTTCTTGACACCTCAATGCCGAATCAGGATGAAATAGCCGCCAATACCAGCAGTGCCATTCGGGCAATTATAGCCAATCTGGTGGATAAATACCACGGTCATGATGTCATTGAGAATGCCGGCATAACATCGGTGGATTTTGACAAGATTCGGGATGGCGCCAAGTTTGCAATAGAATACTTAAAAGATATTGCCTCCTATATTGAAGAAAACGGTGATGAACGCATGATTCTGCGCAACTGCTGCGCGCTGACCCAAACCGATATCAAAACCGAGCCCGATCGTGATCATTATGTTGCGGACATTTTTGAGCATATTTACAATAACGAGATTGTCACGGTTAAAGAAATTGCCGTTGTTTTGGAGGGCGACAGTTACGAGCTGGAATTTTTGGGCGATAAACTGCTCAAAGATTCCAATACTTCGGTCGAGTTATATAAGCTTAAATATTAATGAGCCGAAAACACAAAAAAAACTTGTATATTTAAGATAAAAAAACTATCCTGTAGACAAATTGATTTTTACAAATATTAAGAAAGGATTTTGATATGACAGCTCCTTTAATGCCTCGCGCAACCGCCGTTTGGTTGGTGGAAAACACAACGTTAACTTTTCGGCAGATTGCCGTTTTTTGCGAAATTCACGAGCTTGAGATTCAAGCGATGGCCGATGGTGATGTTTCCGGCAATATTCGCGGGCTTTCGCCGGTTGATAACGGCCAGTTAACCTGGGAGGAAATTCGCCGTTGCGAGGCCGACAAAAAAGCAAATTTACAGGCTTCCGAGATGGAACGCAACGTAAAGCTGCGCAACCTTAAAGCCAAAAAGGTTTTGTCCCCGTCACAACGTCAGGACAAACCCAATGCCGTCATCTGGGTTTTGAAAAATTATCCGGAAATCAAAGACACATTGATTTGCAAGCTGATCGGAACCACCAAAAATACTATTAACGCCATCCGGAGCGGAACCCACAAAGACATGGCTGCCATCCGCCCGAAGAATCCGGTTACCATTGGTCTTTGCAGCGAGGCAGATATTGAAAAAGCGCTCATCGCCTCGCAACCCAAACCAAAACCGGATAAAAAAGCCAAAAAAACAACCAAAAAGGCTGTTAAAAAAACGCCGGCCAAAAAAAAGACGGCCAAAAAAACGGCTGTGAAAAAGACACCGGCCAAAAAAGTATCGGCCAAAAAAACAACCCGAAAGACAACCAAAAAAGCCGCCACCAAAAAAACAACCGGGAAAGCAACGACCAAAAAGGCCGTTAAAAAAACACCGGCCAAAAAAAAGACGGCCAAAAAAACGGCTTAGTACCCAAAACCCGGGACTTCAGATCCCGGGTTTTTGAGTACCAAAGCTCCTTATTGAATAATACTTGGAACCTTACAGGCTCGGCATTTATTCATCGCCACAACTCCGTCAGGAAGATCCCCTGTGTCATCTGATGTACATTCTTCTTTCGTACCGCATTTATAACAGGGTCCGTCAATATAACGGAGGAAACTATCCAATTCCAAAGCGCCGAACTCACACTCACATGATCCAACGCTA
Organism: uncultured Pseudomonadota bacterium; assembly: GCA_949295085.1. GTDB lineage: Bacteria > Pseudomonadota > Alphaproteobacteria > RF32 > CAG-239 > CAZU01. The sequence goes on along the minus strand of CASFJS010000013.1, from coordinate 404 downwards.
TCAGAATTGTAATACCCCAGATCGGCGCATGTAGAAGCCGTTCCGGTACATTTTTTGTAAGAAGAATCATAAGGACAACTTGCCTTCGTTTGCCCTACATAGCACAATAATGTACCTGTTTTATATCCGTCCGCTTGACACCTTTCCGCCGGACTCATAGGATTGGGACAATAGACTTTTGCATCGTCAAACGGACATTTAAGGGTTGTTTGTCCGTCGCAATCAATTTCTTCGTAGGCGTACCCCAATTCATCGCAGGACGGCGGTGTTGCGCAGTCAATTGCCGCCCAAGCCGCGCCGGAAACACAACAGAAGCCGACCCCGGCCAGTAATAAATATCTTTTCATCGCTTTTCTCCTCCTTTTTGCTGCAGCAAAACGTTCCTTTATTTGCCACAAAAAAGA
>CASFJS010000012.1 GCA_949295085.1 uncultured Pseudomonadota bacterium | reverse complement strand
CGTCCCAAACCGTGCCCGCAAAACATATCCACCACCGAATAACCGTAATGATGAGCAATTTCTTCGATTGCTGCGCCGATATCGCCGAAATGCGCCCCCGGGCGTACGACTTCAATACCCCGCATCAGGCATTCATAAGTAACGTCGCACAGCCGTTTGGCTTTAATTGAAGGTTTGCCGGCAAAATACATCCGCGACGTGTCGCCAAACCAACCGTCCAAAATGACCGTTACGTCAATATTAAGCATGTCGCCGTTTAAGAGTTTGCGTTCCGGCGAGGGAATACCGTGACATATTTCGTGGTTGATGGAAATACAGGTGCTTTTGGGGTAGCCGTGATAACCGAGACAAGCCGGAATGGCGCCGTGCGATTGAATAAACCGCCGGCACAAATCATCCAAATATTCGGTTGTTACGCCGACATCAACATAAGGGGTGATATAATCCAAACATTCGGCCGCCAGTTTACCGGCTTTGCGCATACCTTCATAATCTTTCGGATCGGTATGAATAACGATCCCGTCTTTATTCCTGTTTTCCGCTGCTTTTGGAGCCACTTTATGTCCCTTTCTAATAAACGATATTTAATTTATGCGTTATTTCTATTCTGTTTTTTGCTATTTTGCAACCGTAACACAAAAAATTTAACCCGTTTTCTGCCGCCTCAAACACCAGCGCTGCCCCCTGGGTATCGGCGCTCCAGATAAACTTCGCCGAATAACAATCCTCTCTGGGAACGATCATAAACACATAAGTATCGGCGCCGTTTTGTTTGCGTCGTTTCATTTCCTCAATCATCTTCATTTCAAAAAAACTGATATTTCGCGGAAAAACGACACAACCGTCTTTTTTGCTGTAAAGAGGTACGACAAAGACAAAACATTTTTTTCCGGCTTCGTTCGTCAGCTCAAAATCCAGACCGTTTACATTCTCATCCGTTGATAGAAGTTTGCATGACGAGTATTCCTTGAAGTCCGCTAAAACCCCGTTATGAAAAGCCTCCTGAAACAGTTGCCGGTTATAACGCGGATTGGCAAACACCAGACCTTCCGGTGTTTGAACAAAAGAGATGTTATATTTAACCAGCCTTTTGCCGCGGGAAGTCCGTTTAAGCCAAAGTCGTGAGCCCGAGACACACATCTCGGCAATTTCCGGTGCGCCGCAAAAGGCTGCGACAACATCGCCGTTATCCAGCCGGGCATCAACGATAATTTTGTTATAAACGCGCACAACCTCGGCGGGCAACAGTTTATAATTGTAATCCACTGCAGATGTCCCGTTTAAAAATGATTCACCGACAACTATTATTATACAAAATAGTTTAATTTATCAAGGGATAAACAAAATGAAAAATCTATTTTCTTTTGGATATCGTTATGAAGATGGTTATTTTGTCCGCCCCGGTCAGTCGTTTAGCCTCACGGGCGGTCTGTCCGTACGTCATCCGGCGTATCTTTGCAACGTTGCCGAGAGCTGTTTTTGTCCGAATGACAGGCCGTGCCGTTATGTTTTGAATAAAAAACGCTTGCCACGTTCCAAACTTTACTTTATAAATTAAAGCTTAAGGTTTTTGATAAAGATTTTTGGGAAAAAACAATGATAACAGTCAACGAAATAAGAAATATATTTTTAAAATATTTTGCAAAAAACGGTCATAAGATTATACCGTCATCGTCATTGGTGCCGAATAATGACCCGACTTTGATGTTTACCAACTCAGGCATGGTTCAGTTCAAAAATATTTTTACCGGCAACGAAACCGCCGCGTTTAAGCGTGCCGCAACTTCCCAAAAATCCGTTCGTGCCGGCGGCAAACATAATGATTTGGATTCGGTCGGTTATGACGTCCGTCACCACACTTTTTTTGAAATGCTGGGGAACTTTTCGTTCGGCGACTACTTTAAGGATGAGGCCATAGCTTTCGCCTGGGAGTTGGTGACCAGAGAGTTCGGCATTAGTCCGGATAAGCTGGCGGTGACCTATTTTCATACCGATGAAGTTTCGCGCGATATCTGGAAAAAAGTTTCCGGTTTGCCGGAAGATCGCATTATCCCGATTGCCACCAAAGATAATTTCTGGCAGATGGGCGACACCGGTCCTTGTGGTTATTGCTCCGAAATTTTTTATGATCACGGGCCGGAAGTTTGGGGCGGCCTGCCCGGCACCCCCGAAGAAGACGGCGATCGCTGGATTGAAATCTGGAATCTGGTTTTTGATGAATTTGAAGATTTGCCGGATGGCAGCCGTATTCCGCTCAAACAGCGGTGCATTGATACCGGTATGGGTCTGGAGCGTATTTCCGCCATTTTGCAAGGCGTCCACTCCAATTATGATATTGATTTGTTCCGCAATTTAATTAAAGCCGTGGCCGATTTGGCTCGCTCAGACCCCGAAGGTCCGCTGCGCGCTTCGCACAACGTTATTGCCGACCATTTGCGCGCCATGGCCTTTTTGATTGCCGATGGCGTTTTGCCGTCAAACGAGGGGCGCGGTTATGTCTTGCGCCGCATTATGCGCCGCGCCATGCGTCATGTCCATATGCTGGGTGTTAACGAACCGATGATTTACAAACTCTTACCGGCGTTGCAGCAGGAAATGGGTGAGGCTTATCCGGAATTATACAAAGCCGAAACTTTGATTAAGGATACCATCAAAACCGAGGAAGAACGCTTTGGCAAAACCCTTGAAAAAGGCTTAAAGCTTTTGGCCGATGAGACCAGGGACATGTCTGCCGGCGCCACGCTGGACGGCCATGTAGCCTTCAAATTGTATGATACTTACGGTTTTCCGCTGGATTTGACACAGGACGCGCTCAAATTGCGCGATATTAAAGTTGATGAACAGGGCTTTAACGAAGCCATGGCCGCGCAAAAGGCCGAAGCGCGCAAAAACTGGGCCGGTTCTGGCGATGCCGGCACCGAAAAGGTCTGGTTTGAGCTGCAGGACAAACTCGGGTCAACCGAATTTTTGGGCTATCACACGCTGACGGCCGATGCGCAGGTTACAGCGCTGGTTCAGGACAACAAAGTTGTTGATGAAGTTGCCGCCGGAGAGTTCTGTCTCTTGTCCAATCAAACGCCGTTTTATGCCGAAATGGGCGGTCAGGTCGGCGATATCGGCACGATTAAAGGCGTTTCGTTTGTCGCCGAAGTTATGGACACCAAAAAGAAATGCGAGGGGCTCCATGTTCATGTTTGCCGGCTGGTGAGCGGCAAGATTAAAAGCGGTGATACGGCAACTTTCGCTGTTGATGCCGCAACCCGTGCCGCCATTCAGGGCAACCACACCGTCACTCATCTGTTGCACAAAGCATTGCAGGAAAAATTCGGCAGCAGCGTGACCCAAAAAGGGTCTTATGTCGCCGCGGACAGAATGCGTTTTGATATCGCCTACAACAAACAAATCAGCTCTGACGAGCTGCGCGCGCTTGAAGATAGGGTGGATGAGATGATTCGCGCCAATTATCCCGTCGCAACCAAAATCATGAGCCATAACGATGCTGTTAACAGCGGCGCGATGGCGCTGTTTGGTGAAAAATACGGTGAAGAGGTTCGGGTCGTGTGTGTCGGTGACGGTGTATCAACCGAGCTCTGCGGCGGCACCCATGTCAAACACACCGGCGATATCGGCGGCTTTTCGATTCTGTCTGATTCGGCAATTGCAGCCGGTGTTCGTCGTTTGGAATGCGTTACCGGTGCCGGCGCGGCCAAACATACCCGCGATATGGAAGACAAAGTGCGCCATATCAGCCGTTTGCTCAAGGTTGGCGCTAACGATGTCGAGGGCCGGTTAGAACAACTTTTGGCCGAGCGCAAAGAAATGGAAGCTAAGATTTTTGAACTTAAAAAGCAATTGGTTAGCGGTAATGGCAAAGCCGAAAATGAATTTGAAGAAATTAACGGCATCAGGCTTGTTGCCAAAACCTTAAATGATATCCAGACCAAGGAGATGAAAGCCGTGGTTGATGATATCAAAGACAAATATAAGAATAATCTGGTAGTGGCGTTGTTTGCGGTCAACGATGGTAAATCGTCGGTGGTTATCGGTGTCAGTGATGACATCAAAGACAAACATTCGGCGGTGGATATGGTTAAACGGATAGCGCCTTTTGTCGGTGCCCAAGGCGGCGGCGGCCGGCCGGATATGGCTCAAACCGGCGGCTCCATAACCAGTCGTTTTGACGAGGCCGTTGCCGAAATCAAAAAAGCGCTGTAATTTTTTTAACCCCCGACTTATGCCTGATCTGTCCCCAGAAAGTGGCGGAAACAAAAAAGAAACCCCCTGAGGGGTAAATCAAGCGGGAGAATTAAACAAATGGCACCGGCGTTGAGCCGGTGTCGGTTTGTTTAGGTTCCACTGACAACGTTCATTATTATAATAATAAATATAATTTTCAACTAAAGTTTTAACTTCCTCAAAGGTTTGGCATGTGTATATAGCTATTGAAAGACAAGATGTGATATTGGCCATACAATTAACTTGATGGTAAAATTATTCAAGTATTTTATGTCGTTCTTAATTATCTTCCAACAGCCAATCAATAAGATTTACAATTTTAATACCATCTTCGGTTGTTCCTGTTTGTAAAATATCTGTTGTCAGAATAACTTTCGGATAACTGTCGCCAATATCTCTCAATGCTTCTATTTCGCGCTTGCGAGTATCTTCATTAGTCATAAATTCACTAACTTGATAATATATTTTTTCCTCACCTTTTAAAGCGATGAAATCAACTTCTTTATCACCTATTTTGCCAATATAAACCCTATAGCCTCTTCTTAATAGTTCAAAATAAACGATATTTTCAAGGATTCTTCCTGTATCACTTATTCTTCCTAATATGAAATATCTTAATCCCATATCAACCATATAATATTTTTCAAGGCTCCGCAGAAGTTCTTTACCTTTTATGTCATACCGTTGAGCCGAATAGAAAATAAATGATTTTTCAAGCGCTGTTAGATATTCTTCAACCAAGGCATTATTTTTGCTCGCAATACTTTTTTCATTATAGAGCGTATTGGTTATGCTATTGGTGCTGCTTTTATTAGCAATATTATCTGCCAAAAATCGGATAATTTTTTGAACGGTTCTTACATCTTTGCCCCCCAGATGAGTAAGCGCATCTTTTACCAGAACGGTATTATAGATGCCATCCAAGGTTTCAAGAATACTTTTTTCATCAAAATCGGTATCTGTCAACACGGATGGCATTCCGCCAAAATTCATATATTGAGAAAATTTTCGTTCAATGCTTAAATTATCAGGAAAAGCGTAAAATGTTAGAAATTCCTTGAAAGACAAAGGATACATTTTAATTTCAACATATCTTCCTGATAGAAATGTTGCTAATTCAGATGAAAGCATATAGGCGTTAGAACCTGTTAAATATATATCAGTATTAGGTTTTAGGCGTAATGACGCGACAACCTTTTCCCAAGCTTCAACCTTTTGTATCTCATCTAAAAATATATAAGTGTTCTGTCCTGAATTATTAGCTATCTGTTTTTCCAGCATCTGATTAAGAGTTTGGGCATCCATATTGTCATATTTCATATCTTCAAAATTTATTTGAATAATGTTCTTTGGATTTACACCATCTGCCCTTAATTTGTCCGCAAAACACTCCAAAAGTTTAGATTTACCGCAACGTCTGATACCAGTGATAACCTTAACGGTATCAAACTTGTCTTTCCAAGCGTTTAATCTTTTCAGATATAAAGGTCTATCTATCATATTTCCTCCCTTTTATCTAAATATAACTTAAAAAAGTTTTGTTTTCAATAAGTTTTTAAGAAAAATCTAAAAAACTTATTGAAAGAGCACTATTTTCTAGAGACAAAGTTAGAAACTTTTTATCTAAATAACTTGTTTCTTTTTAGATGGAATTAGTTTCAAAAATTCATCAATAGAGGATTTATAATAAAAAACGCGATTTCCTCTTTTAACAAATTTGATTTTATCAGGAAATTGGCTTCTCATGGTACGTAATGAAGCTTCGGAATATCCTAAAATTGCAGCTGTAGCTCTTGGAGATAGTAATTCGCCTTTTTCATCATCAATAATTGTTTGAGTGCTTAATTCACGGGCTTTCTGCTCCCACACTTGCAGTTCATTTTTAGCACGTGTGCAATAACACTGCTCAAGTGCAGCTATTAACGTTCTGATTGAAATTTCAAAATCTGGTATTTTTTGAGGAGAAAAATCAAAATATCCAGCTTCAATCTTTAAGGGAAATTTGCAATCGGTAAAATAAAAGGTATTGTTGAACGTAATATAAGAAAAATTTACTCGTTCTGGAAAGACTCTTCTAAAAAAGGCTGCTTTGCTGTTGAATTGAGCCCCTCTGAAACTCCATACGTAGCGAAACCAATCATCATTTTTAGAGATGTCTAATGTATATTGATTAAATAAGAAAGCATATCCGAATGTTTTGATGTGTTCAAAATGGGCATTTTTTAAGAAATTAGTATCTTCAAAATGTGTGGTGCCATTAAAATGAGAGCCTTTAAATGAGACATCATTTTCAAAAACAGAATTTCTAAAGTCAGTATTTCCAGTGAATAAACACTCTTTGAAAGAAACATTAGATTTGAAATGCATATTTGATAAATTTAAATTATGAAATGTACAGCGATAAAATGTTATATCTCGATATTGGTATTCACCATTGTTTTCCCGATACCTCGATTTTCCAAATAAAAGTTTAATGTTCTCTAAGAAAATATCTGTAAAATCTTTATCATTAAATTCTATAGGGGTATTTTTTGGTTCTTGTGCTATATTTCTAACCTCAGTATTCGTAATTTGAGAAGGATTATTAAATTTGCTTTCAATATAAGTATCTATATTTTCAAAAGGACGTTTCGGTATAGTAAAACGTCGCTCAAAAAATTTTTCTGCGGAAGTATCGTTATTGAGCATCTGGGTTAAATCATCTTGAATATGTGACAATTCCAAATGTTCTTGCTCTTTTAAGCAGGTGATTGCATTTTGTATTTTTTGTTTTTCTTGATTAGTAAAATAGCTTCTCAATCCTCGATGAGCTATTTTGTGCGCAAGTTCAATTATCTGGTTAATATCTTCATCAGGATTTTGAGCTGCAAGCTTGGTTAAAGTGCTTTGTAAAATTAGAATTTCTCGATAATATGGAGTGTCTGGAGCCATTTTATACTATTTCCTATGATACTTATTATAAGATATCGAGTCATATCGTTGGAATCAAGCTATAAAATGAACAAAGGAAAGTATTATATCAATTTTATGGTTGAACAACTGTTGGGAGTTATGGTTTTTGAGTTGCTTCCAAAGAATAAAATGTCTGACAAGCTAACCGATACCAGAAATGATACCGCTCGGGATACAGCATCGGTTTAAGCGTTTCGCGAAATTTGGGGTCAAATTTTGCACGATATAACAATCTGTTGCCCGCTCCGATATATATGCGGTGCCAGTCCTCCAGATTTTCATAGCTGCAAATTCCGCCATCTCGAATATAGTAGCTTCTTATGATAGGAAATATCTTAATTACAGCATCAAGCAATTGTTTATCATCAAAATCCGCCACATAAGCACGCAAAACACCTCGGCGATTAACCAAAAATTTGGTGGCATTGATATACCCCATGGCACCATATGTTGTCACCTGAGCAAACAAAATCTCACCCTTGGTCAGTTTATCAACGGTTTTTAAGCTCAATTTTTCAAAAAGCGCACCCCAGATATAGGTTCCTAAGACCTCACCGCCTTCGTCATCATTAAATTTTATTTCTACCATGCACCATCCTTTTGTTCATCAGAAGCTCAAACTCATAGCGTAGCAAACTGAGCGTCAGCTGGATAAACGGATATTTCTGACGAATATTCACTTCCAGATGACATCCAATCCATTTCTGTACTTCAGGCTCGGGTTTGCCAAAGCTTATGTAAACATAGTCAAAAAAAGACAGGCTCTTGCGATTATCACAACTCGTTGGGTAAGAATTGTTGCTTTGGTCGCTGTCAGCGATTTTCCAAGCACCACTTCTTAGGTGAAACTGCATATATTCATCGTCCCAGAAATACTCATCTTTACCCACAATATCGACGCTTTGGTTAATAAGCCAGACCGTCAGACCCAATAATCCTATACGAAAGTAGTGACCGCTAAAATCAAAAATAAAGAGCTCTTTCCAAGCGTAGTTAAACCGTAAAGACCATTGCAAATAATAGTTTTTCCAAACAAAAACAATCAGCTCAAGCTCCAACCATCTCTTCTCACGATAGCAATAAAAATTGAGAATATTTCTCCAAAAATGCCGTTCTTTAACCATGTATCCATCTGTAATCATGGGTTTCCCTATTGCATTGTTTCAACGATTTTTCGGGCTAATTCCACAGCATTCCATCCAGAAGAATTAAAGCCGAATGTAGAATCAAGGCCTTTGGGCTCATCCAATAACGTCAGCAACGCATATTGTTGGTTAGCTGTTGCAAAATGTCCGACAAAGGTTGTAACAACTTCTTTGCTTTTGGCCGATTTATAGTCTGTTGACGTTAGTCCAGAGGCTTTTACATCTTTCATATAAAGTTTGCGCGCATTACCTTTGACGACATTCAGCCTCAGCTTGCGTAAAGTCTCGTCATCGGTTGATTGAACAAAATCAACATAATCAGCAATCAGCTGCTGTGGGTTAGCCCTGCCTTTATGATGTAACCAGGGGTTGATATTCTTGGGTCGATACAGGTAATCCTGAATATAGTCATAATCCTTGTGTTTGCTGACAGATACAGCATTTAGAACTGTTTTATCGCCCATATTTATCAAAACAAAAGCACCACCACGAGTTTTGAATTTCTTAACCGTTTCTTTCAAAACGGTTGTTTGTTTCTGGCAAACCGTTGATGACATGTTGCAAATTTCATAAGTTTCTGTTTTATGCGCACAACCTGTCAACAACAGCGGAATCAATACCAAAGGCAGCTTTTTCATAACGTTCATCCTTCTGAAAACGATGGCCAAAGCCCTATTCGATTTTTTGAGCTTGCCCATTTTTTATTATTTTGTTTGTAAATTTACGGAATGAATGATGTTCAAAATATACCGACAGAATAGCGCATTAGCAATTTAAGAAAAAAAGCTCGATTTTGATGTTAATCAATGTTAATCAGCCTCGGCAAATTGCAGATCCCGGATACCTCTGTTGAACGGGCTATTGATAAGATATTGAATTTCAGCCAAAATTTTTTTTGCAATTTTCAAAAGTTCGCAAATTGAAAAAAGGCGTATTTTAAATATCGTTTTTGCAAACTTTTTTATGGATGGAAAAAATCCATTAATTTCAATGAGAAAAAACTTCAAGCTCCTATCAAAAATAGGAGCTTGTAAAGATTGGTGCTCTGGAAAAGACTCGAACTTTCACGGGGCAACCCCCACAAGTACCTGAAACTTGCGCGTCTACCAATTCCGCCACCAGAGCGATTCGACTTACATAGTTATACTCAAAATTCCGTAAGAATCAAGTAATAAAATTGATCCCAGAATAATTCTGTATATCACAAAAGGCAAAAAGGTCGATTTCCTAAGCCACCACATTACAATATAAATCGCGATAATTGAGGAAATATAGGAGTAAACGACGCCGTCAAACATCCAGCCGATTTCTTCCAGATCGCCGGCCTGCCACACTTCAAAACCGGTTAAAACCGCCGCGGCAATAATCGCCGGAATAGATAACAGCATCGAAAATTTTGCCGCTTCACGCCGTTCCAGCCCCAAAAAACGCCCCATCGTTATCGTAATACCCGAGCGCGACGTCCCCGGAATCAAAGCCAGACATTGCGCGCAGCCGATAAGTATGGCATCAATAATACCCAGATGCTTAATTTCGCGGATAGTCATCGAAAATTTGTCCGCAATATAGAGCAGCACGCCATAACCCAAAATTGTCCAGCCGATAATCCGTGTATTGCGCAGCCACTCCATCCCATAACTCTTAAGCACAAAGCCGGCAATTACCGCCGGAATGGTACCAATAACAATCAACCAGAAGACCCGTGCGCCGTAATTTTTGAAATTCGGAATAAAGCGGGTCTTCCAAACGCCTTTAACCATTTCCCAAATGGTTTCGGAAAAATAAATCATCACCGCCAAGATGGAGCCGACGTGCACGGCCACATCAAGCGCCAATCCCTGATCGGGAAAATAGCTGAATTTGGATAATAAAATTAAATGCCCCGAAGAACTGACCGGTAAAAACTCGGTAATACCCTGTAGCAATGACAGGTAAAATATTTGTAATGTCGTCACTTTTATGCTCTTTCTTTAATACCGAACGCCGTACATATTCTTTTTTTCAAAGCCAGCGGAGATATCGGTTTGACCAGATATTCGTGAATACCCACGGATTTGGCATCCAAAACGGTTTTTTCTTTTGTATCAATCGTCACCATGATAATCGGCAGGTTAGGGTCATCACCAACCTTGCCGGCTTTAATTTGTCTGGCCAGTTCCAGTCCGCTCTGGTCCGGCATCTGCTGATCCAAAAGCACGACATTGATCTTAAAACTGCGCAAAATCTCGGCAGCTTCAAGGGTGGACGCGGCTTCTTTGGTATTTTTAATGCCGATTTGATAAAGCGCCGTTTTAACAAAGGTGCGTGAAAATTTGTCATCATCAACAATCAAACAGGTTATGGCATCCCAGTTGATTTGTTTGTTGTTAATCTCGTTCATGGCTGGCCTCGCTTTTTATCGCATACATAACGGATTATATACGGAATATTATTAAAAATCCCTTACAAAGTAAAACATTTTTGTTGATTTTTGTTCATATCCAGCAGCGATTGCGGATTAAACCGCACATCGCGCAATGAGGCTCCCCAGTGCAGGTGCGGGCCTGTAACCCGTCCGGTTTTGCCGACGGTGCCGATAATATCACCTTGTTTAACCGTGTCGCCGCGTTTGACCTTCATCTCTTTCATATGGGCATAAATGGTTTGCAGCCCGAACCCATGGTCGATGATGACCACATTGCCGGAATAAAACAAATCCGGATAAGCCAAAACGACCTTGCCGTCGGCCGAAGCCTTAATCGGCGTGCCTTCTTTGGCGGCGATATCCATGCCGCGATGAGGGTTTTTAGGTATTTTATTCATAATCCGTTGACCGCCGAATTTTCCGGATATCCGCCCCTCAACCGGCCGGATAAAACCGGAGAGCCAAGCCGCATTATCTTCAACCCCCTTAAGCGCCGCGCCGACAACTTTTCCCTCTAATTGGATGGCGGCCATATCCGTCTCGGACGGGGTGACTTTGCGCGGCGGCACACCGGTAATATTCTGGATGTCCCACTCCCCCGGCGCCACGGCAAATTCATAGTTTGCACCTCCGCCGAGAGTATCGGCCACTTGTAGTTTTTGTGTGTTAATTTCATCGCGTCCGAAAGCCAGCAAAAATTTCCCGTCAGCCGTCGTCAACAGTTTATCACCGTTTAAATACACCGTTTGTCCGGCGGTTGCCTTACCGACAACAATCTCGCCTTGCCTGACAATACCGCAAAGGTCGGTTGCCTGCGCGGCCGTTATCAGAAAGCAACTGCTAAAAATCAAATAAAGAAGTTTGTTTTTCATCATCGGAGTGTCCTTTTTTACTGAGTTTTTTAGTCGGATATGCCGCAGGAGTGTTGCCGGTTTTAAAACGACCGTCGGCAAAGCGTATTTCCAGCGCCTGAGCCTGTTTGGCGGCAACAGAGGTATAAACGGTTTGTCCTTTATCATCTTTAACCCAGGCAAAACCGCGTTTTAAGACCGCCTCCACCGAAACCGAAGACAGCCTGATTTGTAGGCCTGCCAAACTTTCCCGCTTTTTATCCAGAATGTTGTGAATATAAAAAGGTTTGAGGCCGCAAAGTTCTATTAGCCTTTTTTTGTTTTGCAAAAAGTTTTTAAATGCCAGTTCCAGCCGCTCGACGCGGTCGTCAAATTTTTGCGTGGCTTCCTGCAGAATTTGCGCCAGATTAGGAATACCTCGGGACAGACCGGCCAAAATATTTTGCTTTTCGGCAAAATAGCGCACAATGCCGTTTTTGAGCCGGGCCTCAAGATTGTTGACATTTGTTTGCAGCTCGGTTTTTACCGGTACGGCAAACTCGGCAGCACCGGTCGGTGTCGGAGCGCGCTTATCGGCCACGTAGTCAATAAGCATCGTGTCAGTCTCATGTCCGACAGCCGAGATAACCGGAATTTTCGAGGCATAAACAGCCCGAATGACGCATTCTTCATTAAACGGCCACAAGTCCTCAAGACTGCCGCCGCCGCGCGCCACAATCAAAACATCGGGTTTCGGGTAATCGGAAATTTCATCCAGACGGTTAAAGTCTTTAATTGCCTGAGCTATTTTTTCCGCCGCGCCTTCACCCTGAACCGGTGTCGGAATCAACAGGATACGTGACGGAAAACGGTCGCGCACACGGTGGATAATATCGCGGATAACGGCACCTGAGGCCGAGGTAACCACACCGATGGTTTCCGGCAGAAAAGGCAACGCTTTTTTATGCGCGGCATCAAACAGGCCTTCGGCGGCAAAAGCCTTTTTGCGTTCTTCCAAAAGCTTTAGCAGAGCACCCGTGCCGGCGGCCTCCAGCGATTCGATAACCAGTTGATAAGACGATTTTCCGGCAAAAGTGGTTATCTTTCCGACAGCCACAACCTCAAGTCCGTCTTCGGGCTTAACGGCCAGTTTTGCCGCCGTGCCGCGCCAGATAACGGCAGCCAGGGCGGCATTGTCGTCCTTTAAGGTTAAATACCAATGTCCGGAATCGGCTCTCTTGGCGCCGAATATCTCTCCCTTTACCCGTACCCGTCCGAAAGCTGTTTCGACAAAACGCTTAATCTCAAACGAAATCTCACTGACGCTAAACTCCGGCAGTTCGGTTTCGCTTTTGGGTGCGATAAACAAATCCTCCATAAAACATCCCCTGTCGATCTCAATTCGTGACGAATTCTAATCGGTCAAGCCGTTTTTGTTAAGCACAAAAAAGTTTTATCCGTCGATTTTTAATGTTCCGGCAAAGATAATACTTGCCAAAGTGCCGAAAAATTATAGGATAATTTTTAGTGTCAACCGCTGGAAAGGAAAGATAAATGTCTGATACGCTAACCATTATATTGCCGATTCTGTTGTTTTTAATTGTTTTTGTGCTGATTCCGGGCTTAAGGATTGTCATGCAGTACGAGAAAGGCATTGTTTTCACCCTCGGCCGCTACACCAGCACCCGCAACCCCGGCCTGAGGTGGTTTGTGCCCTATATTCAAACCATGCAAAAAATTGATATGCGGATTATGACGGTTGACGTGCCCAAACAGGAGGTGATGACCAGAGATAATATTCCGGTCAATATCAACGCGGTGGTTTATTTTCGCGTCAAAAATCCCGAAGCCGCGGTGATAGAGATTGCCGATTATGTTGTTGCCGTTATTCAACAGAGCCAGTCGGCTCTCAAAGATGTTGTCGGCACCAATGATTTGGATACGATTTTATCCGAAAGAAAACGCATCGGCGATGAGATAAAAACCATTGTTGATCAGGCAACCGATAAATGGGGAATTGATATCGAGGCCATTAATGTTCAAGAGATTGAGCTTCCCGAGGATATGAAGCGCGCTATGGCCAAGCAGGCCGAAGCCGAACGCAACCGCCGCGCCATGATTATCGCCGCGCAAGGTGAAGTTGAGTCGGCCAAAAAAATGCTCGAAGCTGCCGAAACCCTGCAAAAGAGTCCGGTAACCATGCAGCTTAAAACGTTGCAAACCATCAAGGATATCTCTGCGGCTCAGGCGCAGACCATCGCGTTGTTTCCGGTAGAACTGGCCAATATTGCTTCCGGCAAAAAATAATCCTTATGAACACAAAAGAACTGTCGCAAAGTCTTTTGGCATGGTATGACGTGCATGGCCGCAATCTGCCCTGGCGTCACAAGGGCGGTGCTCATCCGTCGCCCTATGTCGTTTTGGTTTCGGAAATCATGCTGCAGCAGACAACTGTCAAAACGGTTATGCCGTATTTTGAACGTTTTATGCGGCGGTTTCCGACGGTTTATGATTTGGCTGCCGCCACGCAGGAGGAGGTTTATCAATACTGGCAGGGGCTCGGGTATTATAGCCGCGCCCGTTCGCTTCATGCGGCGGCGCAGACTATTGTTAATGATTTCGGCGGCCGTTTTCCGAAGACCCGTACCGATGTCCTTAAGCTTAAGGGGGTCGGCGCCTACACAGCGGCAAGCTTTTTGGCTTTGGCATTTAATCTTCCCGAAACGGTTGTTGATGGCAATGTCACGCGTGTGATTTGCCGGATGTATCATTTAACGGCGCCGCTGTCCGAAATCAAAAATGAAATTGCCGCCAGAGCCGCCGCATTAACCTCCGCCGACAGACCGGCCGACTATGCCTCGGCCATTATGGATTTGGGTGCGGTGGTTTGCACGCCGCGCAAGCCTCAGTGCGGTGTTTGCCCCTGGCGGCAAGCGTGTTTTTCAGCCGGCAAAGACGATGTCGAAACAATTCCCCGTCGGACAAAAACAGCTAAAAAAGAAATTAACGGTTATGTGTATTTAATAACGGATTCTTCCGGCGGCATTTTTATTTGCCGTCGTACCGAAAAAGGTTTGCTGTCCGGATTATACGAATTTCCGTGGAGCGAAAAACCGTTGCCTCTTTTGGCAAAAGATACCGGACGGTCGGTCACTCACATTTTCACCCACATCAAGTTAACGCTTCGTATTTGTTGTGTGCAGACAGACGAAACAGCATACGCCGGCAAGTTTGTACCGGTAACGGAACTTAAAAATTATCCAACATCAAGCCTGATGAAAAAAGTTTATAAAAATTTTTTAGATTTCGCGCAAGATTCCGAGTAAAGAGCGTTTAAGGTCGTTATCTTTAATTTTTGCCAGAAGACGGACAAATTCAAGTTGTTCATTGCTAAGGGCGTTTTTTTTATTGCTTAGTCCTTCAAGAAAAAATTCGGGAGCAGTATCCAGAACTTTTGCAAGCTCCCAAAGTCTGGCAATACTGATATTGCTTTGTGCGCTTTCATAATTTTGCAGTTGTTTGCGGCTAATTCCCAAATGATTGGCAACATCTTCCAAGGTCATCTTTTTCATCAGCCGGACGGATTTTAAGCGATGGGCAACATAGGAAACAGCATCGGCCTTAGATAAAATAACATCGGAACATTGTAATTTTGGCATGATAACCTCCTTATCAGATTTAACATATTTATTATATACATCATAAAAAGTTTTAAGGCAACTAAAAAGTAAAGTGTATAAAAAAAACGCGTATACATAGAAATTATATTTCCCAAAATTATCTGACCACAAAAACATACGCATTTTCCCCGTCAAAAAAATATGGTTCTTGACGAAGTTTTGTGAATGAGGTAAAAGCAGAAAGACCATAAAAAAGTGAGTAGGTTCATAGGCTGCGGCATAATATTTGGGAAAGGTTGGGTATGAAAAAGTTGCTGCTTGTTGGGCTGTTGCTGTGGAGTATTGAAGCCCGGGCTTTTTCTTTTGACGATATCATAAAACAGGCGGAGCAACTGTCGTCCGAAACCTATGTCGAGAATACGTCCGTCCTGCCGGAAGAATTATTGCAAATGGATTATGACGATTATCGTTCAATCCGCTACATGCGGGACAAAGGTCCGTGGTACAGTCAGAATTTGCCGTTTGAAGTGCAGTTTTTCCATATGGGCTCACTCTTTACGCATCCGGTAAAAATTTATGAAATTGACAATAATGCCGTTCGCCAGTTGAATTATGATTCTTTAGCGTTTCGGCTGGGGGACGAAGCTTTATATCCGTTCAAAGATCTCGGTTATGCAGGGTTTCGTTTGCACTATCCGCTCAACACGGCAGACTATCTTGACGAATTGGTCGTCTTTTTGGGTGCCAGCTATTTTCGCGGACTTGGCAAACATCAAAAATATGGGGCTTCGGCGCGCGGTCTGGCGGTAGATACCGGCCTGATTACCGGAGAGGAATTTCCGGAATTTACAACCTTTTGGTTACAAAAGCCCAAGTCTGGCGACAAACAGATTGAACTTTATGCGTTACTTGATTCGCCGCGAATTACCGGAGCTTATCACTTTGTCATTAAGCCCGGTTTTACCACGCGCATGGATGTTCGCGCCGTTTTGTTTCCGCGTGCGCCGATAGAAAAAATCGGTATTGCGCCGTTAACCAGTATGTATTTGTTTGGCGAGAACACCAAACACCGCTTTTTTGATCACCGGATGGAAGTTCACGACAGCGACGGGCTGCTTATTCATAATGGTAATGATGAATGGCTTTGGCGGCCGTTGGACAACAACCCGAAAATGCGGATAAGTTCGTTTGTCGACAAAAATGTCAAAGGATTCGGCCTGTTGCAGCGCGATCGTAATCCGGAGCACTATATGGATTTTGAGGCTTATTATGAGGACAGACCGTCTGTCTGGGTAGAGCCGCTCAAACCATTTGGTTCCGGCGTGGTTCAGTTGATTGAACTGCCGTCGGATAAAGAAATTCACGACAATGTTGTGGCGATGTTTGTCCCTAAAAAGCCGCTACAGCCCGGTAAAAGGTATGAATATAACTATAAGCTGCGCTGGATGAAAGATCGTAACCCGATAGCCTCAGGTTTCGGCGAGGTCATAGCGACTTATACCGGTCTGGGGGGTGTTTCGGGGGTTAATGAAAAAGATTGGACCAAATTTGTTATTGATTTCAAAGGCAATGCTTTGGATCGTATTAAAGATACCTCGGAACTGACGCCGGAAGTTTCCGTACAACACGGTCGGGTTAAAAATATCGTCGTTAGCAAAAATCCGCTGACGGGCGGTTATCGGTTGACGTTTGATTTTCAACCAAAAGAAAATATTGCCGAAATTCGTGCCGTTCTTAAAAAAGGCAAGTGGAACCAAACCGAGGTTTGGAGTTATCAATGGCTGGAATAAAATTATATCGGGCGGAAGAAGTGGTCAGAGAATATGTTTATTCCTGGCGGATAAAGGACGAAGAAACAATTGCCGCGATGCAAAATTTGATGAAAGAGCATTCGGATTCCCTGCAAAGTATTTTGACCTGTCTTGAACAATATGTCCAATCGCAGATATCGGGCTTTGCTTTTGCCTCTTCCTTGCCGGCAGAACAAGCTTTGGCTTTGGCAAAACTTATATATTTGCAAGAGAAGTTGTATCAAAAGGTTAATATATTTATTCCCGGAAACCGTAAAAACGATTTGGAACAATTATTGAATCAGTGTTGGCATCGCTATGCTTTGCCGGCAACACATCCTTCCGTAATGGCGCCGCAGGCTATTCGCATATACAATCCGTTCATGCGTTTGAAATTCTTTATCCAAAGGATGATTCAACATGTTCGCAAACAATGAAATCCGTCCGATATCTTTATTAAGCCGCCGGCGTGTTAAAATGCGCCGGATAAAAATTTTCGGTCTGATGATTTTAAGCACGATTTGGGCTTCCGTCAAATGGGCGGAGTTTATGCCCACCGATGTCAATTCATGGATTCATTGGATTTTAATCATTTTATTTGCGCTGACCTTTGGCTGGATAGCTCTTTATTTTTGGTCGGCCTTGTTTGGGTTTTGGGAGCTCGTGCGGCCTAAAAAATACGAGGGAATTACCCATCCGCCGGCCGATGCGCCGCTAACGTCAAAAACAGCCGTGTTGGTACCGACTTATAACGAAAATCCGGCTGAGGTTTATGCTCGTATTCTGGCTATGGCGCAAGAATTGGGTCAAAAAAATGTCGGCGGACATTTTGACTTTTTTGTTTTAAGCGACAGCACCAATCCCGATATCTGGGTTAAAGAAGAGGTCCTATGGCTGGAAACCGGAACACGTTTCCCCGAAGGACTTAACCTGTTTTACCGCCATCGCCCCAAAAACACCGCGCGCAAATCCGGCAACATCGAAGATTTTTGTGTTCGTTGGGGTTCGGGTTACGACTATATGCTGGTTCTGGATGCCGACAGTCTGATTGCGGCGGATACTGTTGTCCGCATGGCGCAGCTGATGCAGTTCAACCCGACCACCGGCATTATTCAGGCGCCGCCGCAAATCGTCAATGCCGAATCTTTTTTTGCCCGTATGCATCAGTTTACGGGCAAGGTTTATGGTCGCATTATTACCGCCGGTTTGGCTTATTGGCAGGCATGGGACAG
The DNA here is from genome assembly GCA_949295085.1 of uncultured Pseudomonadota bacterium. Taxonomy (GTDB): domain Bacteria; phylum Pseudomonadota; class Alphaproteobacteria; order RF32; family CAG-239; genus CAZU01. The sequence goes on along the minus strand of CASFJS010000012.1, from coordinate 24,327 downwards.
CAACTACTGGGGTCACAATGCCATCATCCGCACCAAAGCCTTTATTGACAGTTGCGGCTTGCCGGTGTTTAAAGGCAAGGCGCCTTTTGGCGGTCATATCTTAAGTCATGACTTTGTCGAGGCTGCCTTGATTCGCCGTGCCGGCTGGCTGGCTTGGATGCTGCCGGAATTAAAGCAAAGTTATGAGGAATGTCCGCCGACCATGCTTGATTTTGCCGCCCGCGATCGCCGTTGGTGTCAGGGCAATCTGCAACATATTCGTATTTTGTTATCGCAAAAGCTGCACCCCGTCAGTCGGATCCATTTTATTGTCGGTATAATGTCTTATTTGTCATCGCTTTTGTGGTGTTTGTTTTTGTTGTTTGGCATTGGTATTGCCGTTTGGCGTTATTTCTATCCGCCGGCATATTTTACGCAGGTCAAAGAGCTGTTTCCGGCCTGGCCGGTGTTTAATGTCTGGGGGACGTTGACATTATTCGGCATTTCGATGCTGATGTTGTTTTTCCCAAAAATTTTGGGCATCGTTTTTGTTTTTGGTAAATCGGCAAAACGCTTTGGCGGCAGAGTAGGTCTGTGTCTGAGCTTTATCACCGAATGTCTTTTCAGTGCGTTAACGGCGCCGATTATGATGTTGTTTCAAAGCAAATTTATTGTGGAGATTCTTCTGGGGATGGATTCCGGCTGGAAGACCCAAAATCGCGCCGATGATACGCCGTGGCGTTTGGGCCTGCGGCGTCATGGTATCCAAACCTTAATCGGTATGGGTGTTACGTTGCTGGTTTACAAATATGCCAACGCTCTTTTTTACTGGACGCTTTTGATTACTGCCGGACCGATGCTGTCGATTCCCCTGTCGGTTTTGTCCTCGCGGGTCAGCACCGGCCGCCGGTTCAAAAAAATGGGCATATTCATAACGCCGGAAGAACGCCATAAGCCGCTGATTCTCAGACAGGCGCAAAAAAACGCCGTGCTTTTGGACGGTTTTATCAAAAACCAAGACACATTGTCATTGCTGCAAAATCAGGTTTATCTGTCGGCGCATATTTATCTTTTGGCCATCAACGGTCCTGAGCCTGATTTTGAGCGTGAACTGGCTCGCCGCACCAGCCAAAAGATTCAGGCCAATGTCGGGGGCGCCGCTTGGCCGCTGGATAAAGAAGAAACTCGTTATTTATTATACCAGCCGACATTACTCAAAGAGCAGGCTCTGCTGTTATCCATAAAAAATTAGGCACTTCTACTCAACAGCCAAAGCCTTAACTTCTTCACCATAGGCGTCTTTGACGCAGGTCTTGATTTTCATCAGCTGCCGCCAGCGGCGGAAAGCGCCGGCCAATACCACAATCATCAACAGCATGACCAGACACCCCAGACCGGCCAGCAGCTTTTGTCCTTTGGGCAGATATTCGGTAAATACCTGCAAATAGCCGGCCCAGAAAGTAACAACCACCATAAATATCCCCGGTATGGCAACCGCCAGAGTGTATTTGCCGCGGTTGAGTCTCAGCAGCATCGTGGTGCAGACAATCAGGGCGCAGGCCGCCAGCAGCTGATTGCTTAAACCGAACAGCGGCCAGATGGTGCTGATATTGCCGGTATAAACCAGATAGCCCCACAGGAAAGTAAATACCGCGCTGGTAATGACAATCCCCGGCAGCCATTCTTTGTTGTTGAATTTCGGCCAGACTTTACCGAGCATTTCCTGCAAAAAGAAGCGTCCGACGCGGGTTCCGGCATCAACCGCCGTCAAGATAAACACCGCCTCAAACATCACCGCAAAATTGTACCAATAAGCCACCAGCTGATCCATATAGGGCAGGTTGCGGAAGATATGCGCCATGCCCACCGCCAGCGACACCGCGCCGCCGGTGCGCCCATGCAAATCAATGCCGATATGGTCTTCATAATAGGGCAGGTCGGCCACGGCAAAATTCGGGTGCGCGGCAAGCAATGCCTGATAAGCCTCATGTGTGGCATTAATGGCAAAATAATCCCCCGGCATCATCGTGCAGGCGGCAATCAAAGCCATAATCGCGACAAATCCCTCGGTCAGCATGGCGCCGTAACCGACAAACAAAATCTCTTTTTCGTTGCCGATCATTTTCGGCGTGGTGCCGGTGCCGATAATCGCGTGAAAACCGGAGATTGCGCCGCAGGCAATGGTGATAAAGATAAACGGCAGCACCGGTCCGCTGATAACCGGCCCGCCGCCGTTAATAAAGGGTGTAAACATCGGCATGGTAATATCCGGCCGCACAAAAATAATCCCCAAAGCCAACATCAGAATAGTGCCGATTTTGAGATAAGTGGACAGATAATCCCGCGGCACCAGCAAAAGCCATACCGGCAGCACCGAGGCAATAAAACCGTAAAGCGGAATGGCAACGGAAACCGTTTTTTTATCCCAGTCAAACATCCAGCCCAGCGCGTCGGGTTGCATCAGTCCGTGGCCGGCGATAATTCCCGTTGCCAGCAGAGCAATGCCGATAATGCTGGCCAACAGCACGCCGTCGTCCTTATAGCGCATAATAATCCCCATCAGCACCGCAATCGGCATGGTAATCGCGACAATAAACAGCGACCACGGCGCATTATGCATGGCGCTGACACAGGCCAGCGACAATCCGGCCAGAGTTAAAATAAGGATAAACAACACCGCAAATCCGGCCACCGTGCCGGTAAAAGGATTAATCTCGCGTTCGGCAATCGTGGCCAGACTTTCGCCCTTGTGGCGCACCGAAGCAAAGATAACGACCATATCATGCACCGCGCCGGCCAAAACACAGCCGATAAGTATCCATAGTGCCCCCGGCATAAATCCGAACTGCGCCGCCAGCACCGGTCCAACCAAAGGCCCGGCCGCGGCAATGGCGGCAAAATGATGTCCGAACAACACGTTGCGGTTGGTTTTGACGTAATCATGCCCGTCGGCATATTTGACCGCCGGTGTGGCGCGTTCGGCATCAAGCCGCAAGACTTTGTTGGCGACAAACAAACCGTAAAAACGGTAGGCAATGGCAAATATGCACAGACTGGCAAACACCACCGTCAAGGCGTTTACCCCCTCAAACCAAGCCCAAAAACCGCCGGCGTTACCATCAGTCGCCGCGGCCAAATCCGGCCAAAACAAGAGTGCCGCCAACCATAAATATTTCATCACCGCCTCCGCTGAAAAAACAATGTGATTTTATTCTAGCCGCAAAAGATTGATAACTTGTTAAACTGCCGGTGGCACCCGCATGATAACGCCGGAGGCTGAAATCGACGAATGGATTGCCAGTTGGAAATAATCAAAAGTCATTTCTAAAAGCTTTTTTCGGTTATTCGCGCCGGACTGCCGGAAAAATTTGTTTCCACCCGTCGTTATGCGTGGCGCCTTCCACTGTTATGACCGGTGCTCGTCCGTTAACAAATTTTTCAATAAGCGCCGCCGGCATCACTTTGTCGTCACTGCCGGCGTAGTGCGTTTGCGGCGTGGCAAAAAAATTTTCCTGATAATCGGCAAGACTCATCGATTCGTTCAAGTCCGGCAACCGGTGATAGGCCGTCCAGGACAGGTGATCGAGATTGCCGGCAATGGTGATAATTTTACGGACATCAAGCCCTGATTTGGCGGCAGCCGCCAGTCCGGCCACCTGCGCCCCGCCGGAAAATCCGACCAACACCACCGGCTTGTCGCCGGCAATTTGGCGAATGGCGGCATATTCGGCATTGATAATCTCCGGCGCAAAACGGGCAGTACTCCAGTGCCGCTTGGCACAAACCGGACTTTTAACATATTGGCACGGCCGCGCCAGATAAACGACATTCGGATTCGCATCGCCAAACGCCAGCTCGCGCACCAGGGTTCCGCGCGGCGTCGGGTCGCGGGTTGCTTGTCCGCGGGCGTTAAAAGCATATCCGTCACCCTCGATATAAATTTTGTATCCGGCGGTCGGATTCGTTATTTTTTGCCACGAGGCAATCACAAAATCACCGGTATTTATCTCTTTATATTGATATTGCGGCGGCACGGCAATTGAGTTGCAACCGCCGAGCAATATCAGCAAAGCCAACAGTTTCCGCATATTGAACGCTCCTTGTTATGAAGACTATAACCGCCGGATAAAAATTTTTCCATAAGCTTTTGCAAGATTTAAGCTTGATTCTGATTCTTTTTCTTATATACTCAATTCCGAGCAGGAGTTCTGCTTAGGGCGTCGAAAACCCTTTTATAGAGTTAGTCGTGCGCACACGACTTTAAATCTCAGTGCCGACCTCTGGTTCGAATTGGACGGATGTCGGCGAATAAGGCTCAGCCAAATAAGCCGAGCCGTCTAACTCTATACGGTTTTCGAACATCCGCCCGCCTTAACAGCGGGTTTTGTTTTAACCACAAGCAAGGATGTTTGATCATATGAAAAACAAACTTTTAATCACCACGGCATTGGTAGCGGCGTTTGCGGCGGCTGATGTCTACGCGGCCGATCGTCTGTTTATTGACAAAGAAGAACAAGACGTTACGGGGGATTTTTCCGGCTTAACCGCAGAAGGAAAAGAAAACGGCGGTGCTGTTTACAACAGAGGCGGCACAATCACCATTGACGGAACATTCGCTTCCAACAGCTCGCAGGCAGACGGCGGCGCCATCTACAACGGCAACGGCGGTAACATTACCTCCCTGAGAGGAACTTTTACCGGCAACACGGCAGGCAAACGCGGCGGCGCCATCTATAATGCCGGCAAGTCAGAAGCCAAAATTGAAAAAATTACAGCCACTTTTACCGGCAACAAAGCCGGAACAACGGGCGGCGCTATTTCCAATGCCGGAACTCAGGGAGAAGGTTCTGTAAATATTGAAAATTCAACTTTTGACAGCAATGAAGCAGGAACCGCCGGTGGTGCAATTCATAATATGTCCAAAGCAAAAATGACAATAACCGGAAGTAATTTTACCAATAATAAAGCAAATACGGTAAATACACAAGATTATGGTGGTGGTGCCATTTATAACAGAGGAGAAGTTATCGTCAGCAATACAACCTTTTCCCGTAACAACGCGCAAAGAGGCGGTGCCGTTCATAATGTCGGTGATGATGGAAGTCCGACAGATGCAACATTTACCAATGTTGAATTTACCGGCAATACGGCAGAGATAGACGGTGGTGCCGTTTTTAATGGTAACCATAGTGTTATTTATGAATTAACAGGTACGTTTGCCAACAACAGCGTAGTCCATGATGAAAGCGGCAGCAATCATCGCGGTGGCGCTATTTATAACACCGGTACCAGCACCATAAAAAAATTGTCTGCTGTTTTTACCGGCAATACAGCCGACAAAGGCGGTGCGATTTCCAACGCCGGCGATATAACGATTGACGGTTCAACCTTTACCGGTAATGAGGCCGAAGTCAACGGCGGCGCTATTCACAATATGGAAAACGCTACTTTAACTTTAACCGGCACCAATGTCTTTGAGAGCAACAAATTAACGAATGGTACGTTAAACGATATCTACAACAGTGGTACGGTTACCGTTAAAGGCGACCTGACTTTGGACGGTGGTATCAGCGGTAGAGATGCAGAAGGTAGTACGATTAAATTTGCCGATGGTTCCTCTTTAACGGTTAAAGCCGGTACCACAACCATCAGCGGCAACAAAACGGTTACTATAGGAAAAGATGTTAATCTGAGTATGATTTTTGCCAACGGCTATGAGGGCGGCGAATATACCATGATTAAAGATGCCACGGTAATAACCGGCGACTTTACGATAAACAACGACAAAAACGCTTTATATACCATTACCGGTGGACAAGGCCAATATGACATTGCCAAAAACGATGCCTCGACGGTCGCCGCCAAGACCGGCGCCACCGACAATCAGGCCGCGGCCATCGGCGCACTGACTTCGGCCAAGGCCGAGGGTAACGCCGCCTTCAATCAGGTGGCCGATGACATCAGCGCCAAGCTGCAATCGGCCGACCCGAACGAAGTCAAAGCCGGTGTTGATGCCGTGACCGCCATGTCGCCCGAGGTATCGCCGATGGTTCAGCAAACTCAGGTCGAAACCGCCCATCAGGTCTTTGGTGCGGTCGGCACGCGTTTGAGCGGCGGTTCCATTACTTCCGGCGGCGAGGGGATGTCCTCCGGCGACAGCGTTTTTGAACGCGCCGCCATGTGGGTTCAGGGCTTGTTCAACAAGTCAAAGTTAGACAGCACATCCGATGCCAAGGGCTTTGAGGCCGACAGCACCGGTATCGCTTTCGGTGCCGAAAAACAGGTAACCGACAATGTCAAAGTCGGTGTCGGTTATGCCTATACCAACACCGATATCGAGGGCTACCTGCGCGATACCGATGTCGATACCCACACCGCGATTGTCTACGGTGAATACAAGCCGAGTCAATGGTATGTCAACGGTATCGCTACCTACAGCTGGGCCGATTATGAAGAAAGCTCAACGGTTCGCAGCGCCGATTATGACGTTGATTCTTACGGCCTGCAGGTTATGAGCGGCTACGAGACGGGTTACAAAGGCGTTGATATCACGCCGGAAGCCGGCTTGCGCTATGTTCATATTGATCAGGACGGCTACACCGATTCCATCGGCAACCATGTGTCGGGAGATGATTATGATATCTTAACGGCGGTTATCGGCGCCAAGGTCGGCAAGAGCTACGCGCTCGAAAACGGCATGAACATCAAGCCGGAAGCGCGCGTTGCGGCCACCTATGACCTGATGAACGATGATGTCAACTCGGTTGTCACTCTGGCCAACGGCGCCGCCTATACGGTAGAGGGCGATGCGCTTGATCGGTTTGGCATGGAGTTCGGCGCCGGCGTCACGGCGGACTTAAACGACAAGGTTGTTGTTTCGGTCGGCTATGAGGGCAAATTCCGCGAGGACTATCAGGACCACACCGGATTGCTCAACGCCAAATACAAGTTCTAAAAAACTTGCATTTGTAAAAAGTCTTCAAAAGAGCCCTGCGACCATGCCGTAGGGCTCTTTGTGACAATCCTTTGTTACCCTTTGTGCAAAAATCGTCAGATCAGACTCTTCTGTTTTTGTTTGACGGGATATTGAAACTTATACTTTGCCCTACCAGGGCACACCGTTAATACAACGTTCCGGCATTTCGTCACAATCAGGATGCCCCATTTCGTGTTGCGCGTGCCGCTCCGGTGTAAATTCACCGACCTGCATACAGGCACCTAAAAAAATAATCAAAAGCAAAGCAAAAACTCGTTTCATCTTATTACCTTATCAAAATACGGCTCCAGACCAAGAATACCGCCAGCAAAATACCGATTCTGGCCAGTTGTGCCAGCCAAATACTTTTGTCATAATGAGCGGCACAACGCCAAACGGCAATAATGATTTTATAAGAATAAAAAATCAAAATCGCAAACGTCGACACATAACACAAAGTCCATAAAATACTGAGCTTTGAGGTATAGACAAAATGAAAATGATGCATAAAAAAGTTGTAGATGGTATGTCCTTTAAGATGTGTTGCCAAAAGCGAGGCAAACATCCGCAACGCAAAATGCAAAATAATCAGTCCGAGAATACCAAACTTCCAGAAAGTCGCCCCGAGCGATAATTCGCCCTTAAAAAGTTTTTCCAGCATGAATCAACCCCGCACGCAGACCAACACTCATCTATCCGATTCTTAATATTTAAGCGGATTTTCTGCAAGCGAATAATGAATTTTTCTAACAGTTTATAATATTAACGGCCAGCCCGCCGAGCGATGTTTCTTTATAGCGGTTGCTCATATCTTTGCCGGTGGCATACATGGTCTTGATAACATTATCCAACGATACGATATGGGCGCCGCCGCCGCGCATGGCCAACCGTGCCGCATTAACGGCTTTGACCGCGCCCATGGCATTACGCTCAATACAAGGCACTTGAACCAGCCCGTTGACAGGGTCGCAGGTCAGCCCCAGATTATGTTCCATGGCAATTTCCGCGGCTTGCTCGATTTGTTCGTTGGTGCCGCCCATGGCTGCCGCCAAACCGGCCGCTGCCATAGAGCAGGCCACGCCGATTTCTCCCTGACAGCCGACCTCGGCGCCGGATATGGAAGCATTGGTACGATAAAGCGAGCAAACAGCCGCCGCGGTGGTCAAAAATTTGATAATTCCGTCATCAACCGCAAGCGGCGACATATGCGAGGCAAAACGCTCAAAATAACGCAAAACCGCCGGCATAATTCCGGCCGACCCCATTGTCGGAGCAGTAACCACCCGTCCGCCGGCGGCGTTTTCTTCGGCTCCGGCAAACCCCCACAGATTAAGCCAGTCAATAACCTCAAGCCCGTCTTGCTGGTTGGCCAAAAATTTGGTCTGCAAGCGTTCGTAAATTTCCGGTGCCCGGCGTTTAACCTCCAAACCGCCCGGCAAAATACCGTGATGGCGCATTCCGGCATCAATGGCATCTTCCATAACGCGGTGAATCTTTTCAAGATACGCCAACACGTCATGTTCTTTTTGCAGGCAAACTTCGTTTTGCAGCACCACTTCAGAAAAACTTAAATTGTATTTTTGACATATCTGCTGCAATTCGGCACAGCTGTCAAACTGGTGCGGCACATTATAAAAAACAGGGCCCGACCGGTTGCCGAACTCATCTTGCCGCAGAACCGTTCCGCCGCCGATGGAAAAATACACCTCACCCAAAAGCTCTTTGCCTTTGGCGTCAAAAGCGCAGAACTTCATACCGTTGGAGTGTTCTTTTAAAAAAGTCTCTTTATTAAGCCGCATATCTTTGTCAATATCAAACGCAACGGCTTTTTGCTGTGCCAAATGCAAAATTTTATCCCGTTTGACCGCGGTAAAATAAGGCTGCTCCAAATCAACCGCTTCCGCCGTCAGTCCCATCAACCCCAGCACAATGGCTTTGAGCGTGCCGTGGCCGATACCGGTCAGCGCCAGTGAGCCGTACAAATCAACTTGAACACGAACCGTTTTGGCAAGTTTTTTTTGGGCAATCAGATTATCGGCAAAGCGCTTGGCGGCTTTCATCGGTCCGACGGTGTGCGAGCTCGACGGCCCGATACCGATGGCAAAAATTTCTTTTAACGGATAATACATTTTACAAATAGGTCCTGATATCTTTATAAGGTTTTACGCCGAGGCTTAAGAGTGTTTGGGCAATATAATCATGCAATGCGTTCCAGTCGCTGTTTTCATCAATAAAGGCTTTGGCTCTGGCCGGCGATTTTGAGAGTTGCACCTCAATGGTTTCATAAAGCATTTGTTGCACCGCTTCCGGCAGCCGGTCAAAGTCAAAACGGATTTTGTTTTCTGCCGTCATTTGCATTGCCCCGTGACGCAGCAGATAGTTAAAGTGCATCAGATCGCCGACACGGTGCGGCTGCGACGGTTGCGGTCTGGCCTTAAGCAGCAGGCGCATACCCCATGTCACATAAACTTTTTTGAGAGTTTCCTCGTCGATCACGCCGGCTTTCACATATTGCGGCATCATCGCAATGGAAACAATATCGGCCTTGTTTTCCTCGATTGTATGTTGATAAATGCCCAGCGCCGTTTTATAAGATGAATCCGGTCCCAGCGAATGGCCGTTTTCATGCCCGATAACAAAAATATGTTCTGCTTCGTCGTCAAAATAACGATGAAATTTCGCATCCAACAATTTATCAAGCATACGCTTGGTGCGTTCTTTGTCGGTCGACATCCGCACCTGGCGGTGGTAGACATTACGCCGGCCGCCGCCGGTTTTGACCGACAATTTGTCGTCATTGGGCAGATTCTGCGCCGTGGTGATACCGCCGCGGCATTGTGCGTAATCGCCCTGCAGCGTAACCAAATCAACATCAACCATCGTCTGTTTAACCGCGTCGCCGACATCTATTTTTTGCGCATATTTGTCACACAGCGGCATCAGCTTAGCCAGTTTGCTCATTTGCTCCTTGAAAGTCAGGATTAAATCGGTGCCTTTTTGGTTGACAATACCGACCCGCGCACCGAGCATATCTTTCGGCACCGGTAAAATTCCGCGTGATTCCAGCAGCGCTGCCAAAGACGGATTATCAAAAATCGTCGGTGTCATGGCGTCGTCATAATTTTCGCGCGACAAGGTAAATTCAAGCGGCGTGTCTTGCAACTCTGCCCAATGCTTGTCGGCCAAAACATCCATATCCTCATTGGTCTGCAACAAAGCCTGCGCCTGCCAGCCAAGATATTCGTTAAACGCCGCGTTGGTCGAGCAATGCGCCGCTGCTTCCAGCTCCTTAGCCGCCTCGGCAAATTCCGGCGCAAAATAGGCGGTGTAATCAATGGCTCTGAGCCCGTCACCGTTGCGTCGCACCATTGTCCGTGCCGACACAATCTCGCGTACTTCGCCATCTTTGCCGTCTTCCAGCATTTTTTGCAAAATGGCATGAAATTCATCCGCGCTCAGATCACCCGGATAAAAATTGCGCCCTTTAAGCACAGACACATTGGCAAAAATCTCCACCGGCTGCGGGTCAATACCGTTAAGTCCGGCCACGCCGTTAAGCGCGTTAAACAGCCTGAGGGCTTTGGCCGTGTGCGTATCGGTTGCCGCCGCGGTTTCCAAGCCTTTTTTCAAAGTCCGGTTCAACGGGTGATCCTGTTCCAGTGCCACGTCATTGATCATCCGTGCCGCTTTAATCAAATGCGTCAGCGCTTGTTTGTCGCCATCAGCCAGTTTTTGATAACCGTCAAAATCCGGCCCCACCATATTAACCGGCATCATCTCGTCATTGATGATGTGATCAAGTTTGTCTTCGCTTAACGCAATCTCATATCCGTTAATTATTGTCATCACTTATCTCCACACTCCTGAAGCGAAAAACGCGCACTCTGTCCGACCAATAAGTCGGGCTCAGGCCGGCTTTAATTTTAAGCTCGGTCATAAATTCGTCTTTATCCGGCAGGCTTTCCCACACCGCCGGCAGAAACACGCCCTCGCGCTGGCCGTCTTTAATCAGCAGACCGTCAATATTTGGCTTTATCTGCGCCAAAAGATCGGCGTAAGAATCAAAACGCATTTCCTCAAGATTGGTCAAAAGCGCAATGCTGAAAGTAATTTCCGGCAGTTCTTCCGGCTCTACCGGCCTAAACCGGCTGTCATGCAACGCCGCGGCATAAGCATTATCGGCAATATCGGCGGCAATGGCTTTGGTGGCCTTGATTGAACCGATACAGCCGCGTAAACGGCCGTTTTTCTTCAAGGTAACAAAAGCCGCGCCTTTGTCAAACAGCACTTCGCCGAACTCATCGCGTTCGGGGTGATAAATTTTGTGTCCGACAACCGCTTCTTTAAGCGCCTCACGGGCAATTTGCAACAAAGCCTCGCGGTTGTGGCGGGCAAAATTTTGCAAATGTTGCTGTTCCAGCTCAATACCGGTCAGCTCCGGCTCTGCTTCGGCTTCCTGATAAGCCCAGGCGCCATAGCCGACCACCCGCCCTTTGTCACCGGAGGTATCGCCCGAGTTGGCCATATCCAAAAGTTTGGGCACCCATCCGAAGCGCCGCGCCAAAATCATCGCCGTGTTAACCGCCGTTGCGCCGCAGGATTGGTGGTGGTCAAGCTGTTCGGATTTTTGTACCTGTTCGGCCGTCAGCCGGTCAACCGCTTTGGCGGTGTCATAATCCAGATAATGCGACAAATCGGTCGAAACCACCAAAAGCGACGCGTCATCCTGCAAAAACGGCGCCAGCGCGTCAGCTATTTTTTGCGGCTCCGCCCGGCCGTAAAGCAGCGGAATAATCGTAAAGTCTTCCAATGTTTTTTGCAAAAACGGCAGCTGCACTTCCAACGCGTGCTCGTCTTTGTGTGCCGCGGCGCTGGTGACAAACAGCGGATTTTTTCTTAATTCGTCGGCCGCAGCCGTATCCACCCGCACCAGCCCCAACGGCGTCTTAAAGCTTTTGGCCGCGGGCAGGGCCGCGCCGTTAACCATCACCCGGTGCGACGGTCCCAGCAAAAACACCCGATGAATTTGTTTTTTGAACGGTTGCAGTCGTTTATACGCCGCGGCAGCCACCTGCGCCGAATACTGATAACCGGCGTGCGGCACCACAATCATATGCGGCCGCGGGCTCATCTCCGAGGGCACATGCTCCAAATAGCCGTCAAGGTCTTTGTCCAGCTGATAAACGTCTGCCGGATAAAACAAACCGGCCACCGCCGATTCACGCACCGGATTAATGTCTTCGTCGCTCAAATCATAGTCAACGATGTTTTCATCATTGGCCGAAATATGGTTGTCAAAATATAACACGTTAAAAAACACCACCACGGCGACAATCGTCAAAATCATCAGATAAGACGGAATCTTTTTGCGATCGAACTCCATAAGCGGCTCTCCCTGAGTTATTAAAATAGAAACTTTAAGCCCCATTTTAACCAACGGGGCTTAATTTTTTGCTAAAACAACGGTGTTTATTTGCCCTTGCCGATAACTTTTTTACCGCCCATATACGGCTGCAGCTTGGCCGGAATATTGACCGACCCGTCGGCGTTTTGGTGGTTTTCGATAAACATCACCAAAGCCCGCGGCGTGGCAATACCGGTGTTGTTGAGGGTGTGGGCATATTTGACCTTGCCCGAGGCATTTTCGCGGTAGCGCAGGTTGGTGCGCCGCGCCTGCCAGTCGGTAATATTGGAGCAGGAATGCGTTTCGCGGTAGCAATTCTGGCTCGGCAGCCAAGCTTCCAGATCATATTGCCGGTATTTGGGCGCGCCCATATCGCCGGTGCAAATATCCAAGACTTGATACGGCAGTTCCAGATCCTGCAACACTTCTTCCGAAATACCCAATAGCTTTTGGTGCCATTTTTCGCTTTCTTCCAAATCGCCTTTGCAGATGATAAACTGTTCGGTTTTCATAAACTGGTGCACGCGGATAAGACCTTTGGTGTCTTTACCGGCGGCACCGGCCTCGCGGCGGAAACAGGGCGAAAATCCGGCATACATAATCGGCAGGTCGTTTTCGCTCAACAGCTCGTCGGCATGCAGCGAGTTCAAAATCAGCTCCGCCGTGCCGGACAAATAAACATCGTCGGCCGGCATATAATAAATCTCGTCTTTGGAAAACGGCAGATACCCTTGGCCGTAAAGCGGTTTTTCCTTAGACAGCGACGGTACCGAAATCACCGTAAACCCGTGCGCCCGCAGTTTGTCCAAAACCATCATGTGCATGGCCAGTTCCAGCTGCGCCAGATCATTTTTCAGCGCATAGGTGCGCGCACCCGATACTTTGGCAATCCGTTCCATATCGGTCCAGTCGTTGAGTTCGCAAAGCTCCACCTGATCGCGCGGCTTGAAGTCAAATTTGCGCGGCTCGCCCACTTTGCGGATAACCACATTGGCGCTTTCGTCGGGGCCGACGGGGCAATCGTCGCTCGGGTAGTTCGGCATCCGCAAAATCATATCGTCAAACTTGGTCTGCGCTTCATCAAGCCGTGCCTGGTCTTTTTTCATCTCCTCGCCGATAGCTTTGCTCTTGGCGATAATAGCCGCTTTTTCTTCCGCCGGTGCCGATTTAATGGCGTTGCTGAGTTTGTTTTTTTCTTCCGCCAGCGCCTGAGTAGCGGTTTTAAGCTTGTTTAAGTCAAGGTAAGCATTAACCAGCTCGTCGACTTTTTCCGCCGGAAAACCCTTTTTGCCCAAAGATTGTTTAACCCGGTCGGTGTTATCGCAGATAAATTTGATATCCAGCATTTTGCATTATTCCCTTAAATAAAACGGATTTAATCTGCCGCTGATAATACCAATTCCGGCGCTAAAAACAATAAAAAAATTGCGGTTTTGCCGCTTTTTAAAAACAGGAAAGCCCTTAAACAGTCTTAAAACCGTTCAAGGGCGTTCCCGTTATTTTACTCAAGCTCCATATCTTCGCTCAAGATTCCAAAGGTCTCAAGAGCTTCGGAGAAGTCCCCGGCAGCAATTTGCGCTTGCAGCTTGTCAAACTGACGCAGCCATTTGCGCTTCTCCTCTGCCATTTCTTCCATCTCGTGGAATTTTTCAACTTCAGCAGGTTCCAAAAAGTCAAAAAATTTTTCCAGAGATCCGTTGGAAAAAACTTCCTCCTCGTTCTGCTCATCGCGAAGATCTGCGAGAGCTTGTTCATAAGTTTCTTTTGCCATAATTGTATGTTTTTAATGTTTAACATCAATAACTATAGCACAATTTTTCCCGATTCGCAATGATGCTTTTTTTAACACTATTTGCTTGACCTTGCCGCCGGCATACTTTATTATTTTTCGCAAGATAAAGTTTTAGCAAAAGGAAGATATTAATGTTTGACAACAAAATTGTTTTAACCGGCGTCAAACCGACCGGCAAACCGCATCTGGGCAACTATCTCGGCGCCATCAAACCGGCGATTACGCTCGGCCACCGTGCTTTAGCTCAGGGCGGCAGCCATTATATGTTTATTGCCGATTATCACGCCATCAATGCCGAGAAAAATCCCGCCGTTTTGAACGAAATGCTCAAAGAAATCGCCTGCATTTATCTGGCAGCAGGGCTGGATCCCAAAGAGTCGGTGTTCTACCGCCAGTCGGATATTCACGAGATTCCCGAAATCACCACCATTTTATATGCCTATACGCCCAAAGGCTTTATGAACAAGGCTCATGCCTACAAAGCGGCGGTTGATAAAAACCGCGAGGCCGGCAAACCGGATGATGACGGTATCAATATGGGGCTTTACACCTATCCGACCTTAATGGCGGCGGATATCCTGACGTTCAACACCGATATTGTCCCCGTCGGCAAAGATCAGGTGCAGCATGTCGAAATTGCCCGCGACATTGCCGGCGCGATAAATGCCCACTATAACAGGGATTTGTTGCGCCTGCCGGAATATTATATTGATGAAAATGTCGCGGTGGTTCCGGGGGTTGACGGCCGCAAGATGAGCAAATCATACGGCAATGTTATTCCACTGTTTGAAGACGATGCCGCCATCAAAAAGGCCGTTTTTTCCGTCAAAACCGATTCGCGTCCGCTGGAAGAACCCAAAGACCCCGAAGAGATTTTGGTCTACCAGATTTACAAGGCCATTGCCACGCCTGACCGGCTCAAAGAAATGGGCGACGGTCTGCGGCAGGGCAAACTGGGCTACGGCCACATCAAAAATATGTTGCTGGACGCCGTTATTGCCGAGGTCAAAGAAGCGCGAGAGAAATACAACTATTATATGGCGCATTTTGCCGAGGTCGAAGGAATGTTGGAAGACGGCGCCGCCAAGGCCCGCCCGATTGCCAAAGAAACCTTAAAGCGCCTGAAAGACGCCGTTTTCGGCCGCTAATATTTTCCTCGCGGGATAAGCGTCAAGTTCCAAAAATCCGTCAGCCGATATACCGGCGGTCAAAACGCGTGTTTTTACCGAGCCGCGACATCAGCTCATAGGCAATGGTGCCGGCATCGCGCGCCACATCGTCCAGCGTGTAAAAATCAGCCGCCAAATATGCCATATCGCCGACTTTCAAATCCGGTATATCGGTAACGTCGCAAATAGTATTGTCCATCGACACCCGCCCGATAATCCGCGCCTCGTGCAATTTGCCGCCGCAGTCAAACAACACTTTGCCGACATTGGAAAGCGCACGCGGCAACCCGTCGCCATAGCCGATGGAAACAATGGCAATCCGCCGCTCCGAGCTGGCGCGGTAGGTTGCCGAATAGCCGACAAAATCGCCTTTGGGCAGCCGCGCGATTTGCAACACCGGCGCCTTGACGGTTACCACGTTTTTCATCTGGCTGGGGCGGTAAGGCGCCGTATTGATACCGTACATCGCCGCGCCGAGCCGCACCATATCCTGATGAAAGTTTTTGCCCAAAAAAACGCCGTCGGAGGCCGACAAACTGGCTCTAAGCTCCGGAAAATAAGTTTTTTTGAGCCGTTCAAAATTTTCAATCTGATGTGCGTTCATAAAGTGGTCTTTTTCATCGCCGCAGGCCAGATGCGACATCACCAGCCCGAACAATTGTTTGTCCGCCGCCCTCAGTTTTGACAACTCGTCTTCGCGGAACCCGAGACGGTTTAGCCCTGTTTCAATCTGGATCGCTGCCTTGCGGTCGCCAATAGCGCAATTTTTCCACGACTCAAGCATTTCCGGACAACTGATAACCGGCAAAAGCTGCGGCGTTTCCGTAAAACAGGGCAAAGAATCTTCGCCGATTCCCTGCAACACATAAATCTGCGCATCAGGCACTTTGGCGGCAATCCGCGCCCCCTCAAGCGCGTGAGCCACAAAAAACACCCGGCAGCCGGCCTGTTGATAGAGCCTTTCGGCCACAATTTCCGCGCCGAGGCCATAAGCGTCGTCCTTAACCACGGCCGCCGGCACCGCCGGTTTGGCCAGCTCGGCCAGCATTCGGTAGTTATCAAGCAGATGATCCAAATTAATTTCCAAAATCGGTCTTGTCAAAACACTCATAATTGCCTACTATCTGTTACCACATAAATCAAAAACGGATTAACATGCAATTTACCGATTCTCATCTGCATTTGCAAGATTATAAGCCAAACGATGCCCAGCAAATTATTGCCGGCCTGCGGGCGGCGGGGTTTATCAGGGTTGTCTGCGCCGCAACATCACCGGCCGACTGGGACAAAGTAGCCGCCTTTGTCGAGGCGGCGCCGGATTTGGTTGTTCCGGCATTTGGGGTGCACCCGTGGTATTTGTCCGCCGCGCCGCAGGGGTGGCAGACAGCTCTCAAAACGCGGTTGGAGTGTTTTCCGGCCGCGTGGGTCGGTGAGTGCGGGCTTGACGGGCTTAAAGCTCCGTCGTGGGACGGACAGGAAGAAGCTTTTGCCGCCCAGCTTGAATTGGCGCGCGAGTTCAATCGGCCGCTTGTTGTTCACTCCCTGAAAGCCGAAGATAAATTGGCGCGCTTTTGGCGCTTGCTGCCGCCGCGGTTTATGCTGCATTCTTTCGGCGGCAGTTTGCCGTTTTTGCGGTCGGCCCTAAGCCACGGCGCCTATATATCTTTGTCGCCGGCGATCTTAAGGCGCAAAAATTATGCTTTGATTGCCGCTGCCGTGCCGGCCGAGCGCCTGCTTTTGGAAAGCGATGCGCCCTATTTGTCCGACTACCGCGATATTCCGGATTTGGCTGCGGCTCTGGCCGATATCCGCCGGACGAGTGCCGCGGCGCTCATAACCCGCGTCAACCAAAATTTTGAGGAGTTTTGTTATGGAAAATAACCGCTTTGCCCGTACCGAAATGCTGCTTGGAGCAGAGGCCATGCGGCGGCTTGAGTCCGCCACGGTTATGATTATCGGCCTCGGCGCGGTCGGCGGCTATGTGCTGGAGGCTTTGGCGCGCGCCGGCATAGGGCACTTTGTGCTGGTTGATTTTGATTCCTTTGAGCCAAGCAATATCAACCGCCAGATTTTGGCTTTAACCTCCACCCTCGGTCAAAAAAAGACCGATATCGCCCGTCGCCGCGTTGCCGATATCAATCCGGCCGCCGAGGTCAGAACCGTCGATTGTTTTGTCAAGGCCGAAACCATACCGGACTTGCTTGAATACCGCCCCGATATGGTTATTGACGCCATAGACGCCCTAAACCCCAAATGCGATTTGATACAGGCCTTGTGGCAGGCCGGAATTCCGTTTATATCCTCAATGGGAGCGGCGTTAAAAACCGATATTTCAAAAATCAAATTCGGTGCTTTGTCAAACAGCAAAAACTGCGCTCTGGCCAAGTTTGTCCGCAAGCGCCTGCGCAAACGCGGCGTCAATATCAGCCGGATCAGCTGTGTTTGGTCCGATGAGCAGGTTAATCTGCCGCCCGAGGCTCTGGCCTTGCCGGAAGAAGCGCCATCGGCCGGTCGCGTGCGCCATACTTTGGGATCGTTGCCGACCGTCACCGCCGTTTTTGGCCTGACCATCGCCAATCAGACGATATTATGGCTTGCCGGCCGCAAAAAATAGGCTTTTTTAACTTGTTTTTAAGCTTAGGCGCCGTATAATCCGTTAAATAAGTGCATTTATACGGGAATACTCTGCCATGAAAATGATTAAGCCGATTGTCAATTTATCAAAAATTGCCGACAACTACGATACATTTGTTTTCGGTTTCAACGGCGTATTGTACGACGGCGCGGGTGTTTTGCCGGATGCGGCTTTGTGCCTAAAAAGGCTGGCCGCGCTGGGCAAAAAAATTGTCATTGTCAGCAACACGAGCCTGCGGGTGGCGGAGATTGCGGCGTTGCTTGCCAAAGACGGCATCGCGCCGGATATTTTTGCCAATATCGTTTCCGCCGGCGAGATACTGCATTACAAACTCAAAGCGGCGCAAAACGAATATGCGGCTATCGGCGACCGTTATTTTTATTTAGGCGATAAGGGCACGGGCGGCGTATTTTTCGGCCTGCCGTTTACGGAGGTTTCGTCGGTTGAACAGGCTCATTTTCTGTACATGAGCGGGGTTCCATCGGCCGAGACCATGCTCGATGACTATCGTCCTGTTTTGGAACAGGCGGTCAACTTTGGCCTGCCTTTTGTCTGCGCCGGCAACGATACCTCGTGTTTTATCGGCGGCAAGCTTGGCTTGGCGCCCGGAGCTCTGGCCGAAGCTTATGCCATTTTGGGCGGCCGCATTATCACGCTCGGCAAGCCGGACACCCGGGTTATGCGCTATGCGCTTGAGGGCTTGGGCGATATCGGTCGGGTTGTTATTGTTGGCGACAATGCGGCGACGGATATTAAAGCGGCATCGCTGCTAGAATATGATTCGGTTCTGATATCCAAAGGCCGCCATATCAATTATCTGGGCGAGGGCTATATTCCCGATGTTGCCAAGACCAGAGAATTGTCAAACAGCTACGATGTTTCGCCGGACTGTGTCATTTCGGCGGTAAGGTGGTAGCATGACCCGCAAAACAAAATTTTTGACAGCGCTTGTCTGTTTTATTTTTTTGGGCTGGCTCATCAGTCGGCCGGTCGTCAGTATCGGTCTGCCCAAGCCCTATGACGAGCCACCGGCCGCCGGCCACAAACTAACCGCCGGTGAACTCAACGAATTTTTAGGTCTCTGGTCACGGATTATGCACGGCCCGCTCAAACCCTATATCGGCCAGATATCTCTGGCCGCCGGCAGGACCTATCCGCGTCCGCTGGTCAAATGGCTGGAGCTGCAGGATTGGAATGTTGAGCGCTTTTTTTATGACGAGCAACGCTTGCACGGGCTGATTGAATGCGTCGGCCTGCAAGATGACATAGACAGCAACATCAGTATCACCAAACATAACGGTGTCAATTTGTCGCAGATCATCAAAGATCAACGCCGCCAGCTTAAGGCCTGTCATTTTGAGACCGATGAGCTCGAGCTGATAAAAAACAACTTTTATTCCGTAACCGAGGTTTTTTCCGGTCGGGCAGTCTTGTCTGCACCGGCTGATTAAAAAGGAGCATGCAAATGACAACAGTAACCGAAACCAAATTTTCCGATATTTATATTTTTGCGGCCGACCGCAAAGCCTACATTCCGGACAAACGCACGCTCAATGCCTTGATGTTGTTTGAGCCGGAGGATTTTGACGCGTTTTTCAATCTGGTAGAAAGCAGGTGGGACGGCACCAATCCGAGCTACTCCGTTTATTATGACGGAATTTTTTATCGTGTTGAGCGCGGCGAGGCCATCTCCGGCATTCAGTATTGTATCCGCAAAATGCCTTCCAGCACGCCGTCCATCCGGATTTTGGGCTACCCGGCGGAGTTGGTTAATTTTCTGTTGGGGCTTAGGCGTTCCAGCGGGCTCATTTTGTGCTCTGGTCCGACCGGTTCCGGCAAAACCACGACCATATCCAGCCTGCTTAAGGAATACCTGACCAAAGAGGGGGGCTTTGCCTACACCATTGAAGACCCGACCGAGCAGCCGCTTGACGGTGTTTATCCGGTTGAAACCGGAGGCTTGGGCATCTGTCGTCAGACTTTGCCGATCAACGGCAACTGGGGCGAAAGCTTAAAGTCGGCGCTGCGTTCCAAACCGCGTTATATCATGGTTGGCGAAATCCGCACCCCCGACGCCGCCAGCGAGGTTTTGCGCGCGGCCACATCGGGACACCTGGTTTTTTCGACCATTCACGCCAACAACATTACCGACGCCATCAACTCGGTGGTTAAATACGCCTCCTCGGGTGATATGAGCGAAGATCTGGCTTATGACCTGTTTTCGCGCGGTATTTTGGGGGTTATTCATCAAACTTTGGTCGGCAAAGGCATCAAAAAACCGCAGGTTTCGTTTGTGTTTGCCAACCCTGACGCCTCCAAGGGCGATCAGGTCAGGGCGATTATCAAAACCGGCAAACTCAACCTTGCCACCCCCATCGAAACCCAGATGACACGCATGGCCAGAAATCTTCCGCTTTTTCCCGAAAACAACTAGGCCGAAACACCCTCCGCCAGCAAGGACACCTCAAGCCAGGCGTCTTCTTTGGCGGTCTTTTCCTGTTGTTTTTCGGCCAGAGCAAACGAAGCCTCGTCAAACCGTGCCGGATTTTCCTGATACAAATTCGGGTCGGAAAGTTCCTGCGTCAGCGCGGCAATTTCTTGTTCCAGTTGTTCGATTTCTTTGGGCAAAACTTCCAGCATTCGCTGTTGATTATAGCTGAGCTTGCGGGTTTGTTTTGGCGCGGCGGCCGGCGCCGGCTTAACATCGGCTTTGACGGTTGTTTTGGCGGCCGGCGCTTCCTGTCCCTTTATCTTGGCCAAAAGTTCGCTGTAACTTCCGGCGTGTTCATAAACCGTGCCGTCGCCCTTAAGATAAATGACGGAGCTCACCACGCGGTCCAAAAAGTCGCGGTCGTGACTGACGATAAGAATAGTGCCGGCATACTCGTCCAACACCTCTTGCAACAGATCGAGCGTATCCATATCCAAATCGTTGGTCGGCTCGTCAAGCACCAGAAAATTTGACGGCTGCGCCAGTGTTTTGGCCAGCATCAGGCGGTTTTTTTCGCCGCCGGACAGCGCCGCCACCGGGCATTGCGCCTGCGCCGGTTTAAACAAAAAGTCTTTTAAGTAGGCCACCACATGCCGCCAGTGCCCCTGCACCATAATATGATCGCCTTTGTCGCAAAGGGTCTGCCACAGGGTCTTTTTCATATCAAGCGTGATACGGTTTTGGTCAAAATAAGCTTCCTCAAGGTTTTTGCCGATACGCACAAAGCCGCTGTCGGGCGCCAACCGTTTGGTCAACAGCTTGACAAGCGTGGTTTTGCCGGCGCCGTTGGGTCCGACGATACCGATTTTGTTACCGCGGATGACGCGGGTCGAAAAGTCTTTGATAATGGGGCGTTCGCCAAAGCTTTTGGCAATATGCTTGGCCTCAATCACCAGCTTGGAACGAAAATCGCCTTCGTCGATATTGAGGTTGATGTTGCCGATTTGCTTGATTTGTTCGCGCCTTTCGCGCCTGAGCTCAATCAGCCGCCGGAGCCGTCCCATATTGCGCCGTCTTCGGGCGGTAACGCCTTTGTGCAGCCACTCGGTTTCCTCGGCGATTTTTTTATTGAGGTTGTTTTGGGCAATAATCTCCTGATTAATAATTTGTTCCTGCCAGTTTTCAAAATCGGCAAACCCTTTGTTATTGATGTGCATTTGGCCGCGGTCGAGCCAGAATGTCTGTTTAGAGGTATGGTCAAGGAACATCCGGTCGTGCGAAATCAGGACAACCGCGCCGCGAAAACTTTTGACAATTTCTTCAAGCTTTTCAATCGTGGCAATATCCAGATGGTTGGTCGGCTCATCCAGAAGCAGGATATCCGGCTCGCTGATAAGCGCCTGCGCCAGTGCCGCCTTGCGGCATTCGCCGCCGGAGGCTTTTTTGGGGTCTTGTGCGCCGTCAATTAAGAGTTTGTCAAGCCAGATATCGGCCAGATAGCCGCTGCCGCGTTCTTCTTCCGGCAGACCGGCGAGCACCGCCTCTTTAAGCGTCATAAAAGCGGACAAATCGGGCTCCTGCGGCATAAAGGCAATTTTTGTCCCCGGCTGGATGAATATTTCGCCGCCGTCGGGCTCAATCACGCCGGCAATGATTTTCAACAAGGTCGATTTTCCGGAGCCGTTGCGCCCGACAAGGCATATCTTGTCGCCGCGGTTGATATAGAGCTCAACATCGGTAAACAGCCGGTTGTCGCCAAACGCCAGCCGGACATTTTTCAAAGTATAAATCGGAGCTTCCGCCATGGTTGTTTTTCTCAGGTTTTATATCGATTCGTTACTTGCCAAGACTTATAATATAGTTGTGCACAATATGCAAATAAATATTTACTTTTCATTAATAAATACCTATCCTCAAGACGAAAGAGCAGGCTGTAAGGAGGTTTTTTAAATGCCGCTGAAGATTGAACTCAAACCGCGTGAAAGCATTATTATCGGCGATGCGCTCATCACCAATGACAACGACCGTATCCGTTTTTATATCGACGGCAAGGTTCCGATTTTGCGCGAGAAGTTCATCCTGCGGGAAAAAGACGCCACAACGCCGGCTCGTCGGGTTTATTTTATCGTCCAGCAGATGTATTTATCCAAAGGCAGCAAACAGCTGCAGGAGCTTTTCATTGAATACATCCGCGATCTGCAGAATGCGGCGCCGAGCCTGCATCCCTTTGTAGCGCCGGTGGCAGAAGCCATGATTAAAAACGACTATTACGCTGCGATTAAGGAGGCCGCCAAATTAATCGAACAGGAAGACAAACTTTTTGGCGCCGCCTTGAAAGGCGAAAAAGCATAATTATTTGGAGTAACGGGTTAAAAAAGAGCAGTTTTTGCTTTAAGGCAAAACAAAAGGAGAAAAGAAGATGGCTCAACAGTCAATTACATTAACCGCAAGTATGCGTACCAACCTTGCATCATTAAAGTCCATCCAAAAGCAGATGGACACCACTCAGGAGCGTTTGTCCACCGGCAAAGAGGTCAACTCGGCGATTGACAACGCCTCCAACTACTATCAGTCTCGCGCTTTGACCAACCGCGCTTCCGATCTGGACGCTCTGTTGGACAGCATGGGGCAGGGTATTCAAACCATTGAGGCCGCCAACGAGGGTATTGAGGCGGTAACCTCTTATGTTGAGCAATTAAAATCGGTCGCCGAGTCGGCCTATGCGCTTGACCCCACCAGCAACACTTATGAAACCCAGATGGCCAGCTATCGCGAGCAGTTTAACACCATCCAGAAAGAAATCGAAAAACTGGTTGCCGATGCCTCTTATCAGGGTATCAACCTCTTGAAAGGCGGCGAGTTGACCGTTACCTTCAACGAAACACGTTCCAACCGCTTTACCATTCAGGGCGATGTTATTCTGGACGAAATGAAGATCGCCGGCACCAACACTTGGGAATATAAGGCGACCACCGAAGGCGGCACGGTCAGCCCCGTCACCACCGAGAAGGAAATAATCATTCCGGCCGTTACGATCGCCAACGACACAGAGATCGTGTCGCCTGATGCCGGTACCACCAAATATGCTTTGGCTTCGGACGGCAAATACTATAAGGTCAATGACGGCGGCACAGCCTTAGAGGGCGCCGCTACGGCTTTCACCGGCGATGTCAGCACGCTTAAACCGATTGCACCGGCGGAGGAGATTAATGCCGCTGGCGGCATAGAGGTTAAGGCCGAGATCGATATTCCGGCCGGAACAGCCATCTACGTTGCCGAAGACGGCACCAACATCGTTACCGATGGTACGGATTGGTATGATGTTGATACCGGAACCTTGTACGCAACCGGTGCGGATGCTCCGGAAGGCGCCGTTGAAAAGCAAACCGGCGGCAGTTATGCGGCAGCGATTGATAACACCATTGACACCATTGCCGAGGCGATTGACTACCTGCGTTCTTATGCCACCGAGCTTGGCAACAACTACTCGATTATCGAAACCCGCCAGAACTTTACCGATGCTTTGATTGATGTTCTGGAGACCGGTTCGGATAATCTGGTCTTGGCTGATATGAATGAAGAATCGGCCAACTATCTGGCTTTGCAGACCAGACAGCAGCTGGCTATTAACTCGCTGTCTTTGGCTTCACAGTCTGCCCAGTCAATTTTGAGCTTGTTCCAATAGGATATTGGAGCTTTTCTCCCAAAAAGAGCGGTGGTTTCTCCCACCGCTTTTTTGTAACCCTGCCATTCATTTAAACGGTCCCCTCCTTTGGCCAAGAATTCCTCTTATTTAAAATGTCATGCCGCCGAACGGAGTGAGGCTCAGGAATCTTCAACTTTTTTTAATATAATCGGAAGATCGCTGACCTCGCTCATTTTTAAGTTTGAGTTGTAACGCTTGCTCCTCTCGCTGCCGCTCATCGTTCGCTAACAATTCT
>CASFJS010000011.1 GCA_949295085.1 uncultured Pseudomonadota bacterium | reverse complement strand
GCCTCAGACAAACATATTGACAAGGCTTATCGATCTGACTCCGGCATTGCAAAACCTAATCGCTCGCATTCCCGGACCCTGTTAATTGTTCTTTGGGTATGAGGCTATGTGCTTAAGGGAAGATCCTTCGCTGCGCTCAGGATGACCGGGTGGAAAGTACTCAACACGACGTTTTCCTTTTGTCATGTTGAGGAACGTCAGTGACGAAACATCTCGGAGATTCTTCGTCGCGCTGCTCCTCAGAATGACATTTTTTATTGCTTCCCGAGGCGGGGTGACATTAGGTTTTAAAGGCGGCGGGTGGTTCGAAAAGGGGGCTCTTTTTTGTGGCAAATAAAGGAACGTTTTGTTGCAGCAAAAAGGAGGAAAAAGCGATGAAAAGATATTTATTACTGGCCGGGGTCGGCTTCTGTTGTGTTTCCGGCGCGGCTTTGGCAGCAATTGACTGCGCAACACCGCCATCCTGCGATGAATTGGGGTACGCCTACGAAGAAATTGATTGCGACGGACAAACAACCCTTAAATGTCCGTTTGACGATGCAAAAGTCTATTGCCCCAATCCTGAGAGTCCGGCCGAGAAATGTCTCGCCGATGGTTATTATTCTACCCCCTGTCTTTCAGGAGTAGACAAAACATGTCCTTATGATGAAGCTTATCATACGTGTAAAGTGACGACCTGCAGCGACATGCACGGATTTACCGATCTGCTCAATTGTGATTGTTCGATAGGTTATGTCGAAGTTCCTTTGGTCGAGAACTGCTATAGATGTGCCACTGAAATGGATTGTCCGATAGAGAACGGGATTAGACAATGTCGGGCTTGCCCTAAAAATAGTAATTGGCAGTTGGTGGATGATGACGAGACGGAGGGTGGTGATGATGAGACGGAGGGTGGTGACGGTGATGAGGGGGATGGCACTGTGACTGAGAATCCGGGTGGTGGTTCTAGTTGCCCACCGGGAGGTTGTGACAGTCCTGGGGATTATACCGGAGAACAACCACTGGGAGGAGGTGAGCCAACCAGCGTCTTTGGGCAACCCTAATCATCCGTATCGGAAAGGGGGAATTCACCCTTTCCGGTAGCGGTTTTGGCTACGGAAAAAATCAGGCTGTTTCGTCATCTTCCTCCGGGAGGGTGACGTTGCTTTGCAAAACCGCGTTGAGCCCCTCCATGACCGTCGGCACAAATTGGTTCTGCCGCAGCAAATCTTTGATCTCGTCAACACCGACCCAGCGGATGTCTTCAACCTCGTCGGCCGGTAATATAAATTTATCCGGCAAAGATTCCTGCCGGATAACATAAACATCAACAATCGTATTGCCGTGGCGGACAAAACTGGTGGCCAATTCGGCTTTTTTCATATCCGGAACAATGCCGAGTTCTTCTTCTGTTTCGCGGATACAGCCCTGAAAACTGTCCTCGCCCTTGATAACGGCACCGCCGGCCGACTGCGCCCATTTGCCGGGGAAGTTCTTTTTTTGTCGTGAACGTTTTTGAATGAGAATCTTGTTATCGGGATTGATAATCCAGACATCAACCCCCAGATGATATTCACCCGGTTTGAGCTGGTCCATACCGCGGCGGACGGTGCGTCCGGTTAAGTTGCGGCGGACATCGTAAACATCCCATTCTTCCATCGGCGGCAACCTTTCGAGGTTATTGTAGCCGAATCGCCGTCATTTTGCAATATTTTTATTGTTCCGCTTTGTCCTTAAGTTTTGCCGCCAGGCAACCTGATTTTTGCCCTAAGCCGGCGGGCGGAAAATATTTTTATTGTATATATCTTATTGAAAAACATCTGTTTTTTATTTTTTTCTAAAAATTTTTTTTGCCTTAAGCAAACCTTAAGTTTAAGATGTTGAATTGTAGTTGTAAGCAACAAACGTTCTAACTTAACTTTGATTTTTGAAAAAAGGAGATACAAGATGAAAAAATTAGCAATGGTTTCGGCTTTGGCTTTGGTTATCGGTTTTTCGGGCAATGCTCTGGCTCAACAAAACTTCGGCGCGGCTAACGCCGGCGGTTATACCGGTCCTTCGGCGGCCTCGATGACGGTGGCCGAAGCTAAAAAGCTCGGCGATGATACACCGGTTGTTTTGGTCGGTAAAATCGAAAAAAGCCTGGGCGGCGAGAAATATGTGTTTACAGATAATACCGGTTCGGTTACCGTGGAGATTGACAACGACGATTGGCGCGGTCTGACGGTTAATGACAAAGATACCGTCGAAATCCGCGGCGAAGTCGACAAGGATTTTATGAATTTTGAAATCAGCGTCGACTCCATCGCCAAAAAATAAACTTTGGTACAAGGGGCTTGAAAATGCGTGTTCTTTTGGCGGAAGATGACCGGCTTATCGGCGACGGCTTAAATATCGGCCTTGGCAAAATGGGCTTTACCGTCGACTGGTTTACCGACGGCGACGAAGCCTATGAGGCTCTGTTTCAAGCCCCTTATGACGCCGTGGTGCTCGACCTCGGCCTGCCCGGCCGCGACGGATTGTCCATCCTTAAAGAATGGCGTCTTAACAAACGCAACGAACCGGTGTTGATTTTGACGGCGCGCGGCGATGTTGACCAAAGAGTTATCGGGCTGGACAGCGGCGCCGATGATTATCTGGCCAAACCTTTTGCCTTAACCGAAGTTGCCGCGCGGCTCAAGGCTCTTATCCGCCGCTCGCATGACCGGACGGAGCCGGTGATGATCGCGGGAAAAGTGGCCTATCATCCGCAAACCCAAAGCGTGACGCTGGACGGAAAAACGGTAACTTTGGCTCCGCGGGAACTCAGAGTTTTGGAACTTTTAATGATGAATCCGAACAAGGTCCTGGCCAAAAGCATCATTGAAGAAAAGCTCTATGCCTGGGATAACGACGTACAGAGCAACGCCGTTGAAGTGCATGTGCACCACCTGCGCAAAAAGCTTGGCAAAAATATTATTAAGACGGTTAACAAAATCGGTTATATGTTGGGGGAAGTATGAAAAAACTCAGTCTGAAATTACGGCTGATACTGTTTTTTTTGATTATCGCCGGAGCGGTATGGGCCGCATCCGGTGTTTTGGCATGGCTGGAAAGCCGCGAACAGACAGACGAGTTTTTTGATACTTACCAATTAATGCTGGCGCGCCAATTGGCTACCGCCGACTGGAGCAATATCAAGCCCGGAACTCAAAAAAGTATTGATAAAATCATCGATAAACTGGAAGATGACGGCGATGAGGAAGATGAGGCTATCGGACTGGCGGTGTTTGATTCGCACGGTAATATGGTTTTTCATGATAACGAAAACGGCCGCCATTTCCGCTATGCTCCGGCATCGGGTTTTGTGGATCAGATGATTGATGAAGAAGACGAAATGTGGCGGATTGTCTGGGTGACCAGCACCGATGGCCGGTATGCCATTGCCGTCGGACAAGAGATTGAGTTTCGTCATGATATTGCGCTTGAGATGATTGAGGCAACGTTTATCCCCTGGATATGCGGGCTCGGTATTTTGCTGGTTGCGATTGTCGGGCTTATCAGCAAAGAGTTTTTGCCGCTTAAAAAACTGGCGCGAAATATTGCCGAACGCGAATCGGATAATCTGGCGCCGCTTGAGGAAAACAGCGTGCCGAAAGAGGTTTTGCCTTTGGTGCGGGCGATGAATGCCCTGCTGGCCAAAATTGCCGATATGTTGCAGCGTGAGCGCAGTTTTATTGCCGACTCGGCTCATGAGTTGCGCAGCCCGTTGACAGCCCTTAAGGTGCAACTGGATGTGGCCGAGTTGGCCGATGATGATAAACAAGTGCAACAGGCTGCCTTGAGCAACCTGCGCGAAGGTATTGAACGCTCAAGCCGTCTGGTGGAACAGATGTTGGCTTTGTCCAAGCTTGATGCCTCTCATCAGACCGAGGCCGAAGAAGAATTAAATTGGGGACTGATTATCGGTAACGCGATTGAAGAACAACAGGCTGCCGCTCAGGCAAAAAACATCAGCCTTAACGTATCCTGCAGAAAACCGGTGTTTTTAACCAAGGGGCAGAGCTTTTTGTGGTCGTTGCTGCTGCGCAATCTGCTGGATAACGCCATCCGTTACAGCGGCGAAGGGGCGGTGATAAGTGTTGAACTCAACACCAACGAACTTAAGGTCAGTAATAACAAGACCGCGTTGGACAACCAATATCTGCCGCGGCTGGGCGAAAGATTTTTCCGGCCGGCGGGGCAGCAGACTCGCGGTAGCGGGCTTGGTTTATCAATCGTCGGAAAAATTGCCGCGCTGCACGGGTGCAAGGTTGCTTACAGCCGCCAGGATGACATTTTCTGCGTTCGAATCTGCCGGCAATAAAATACGGCTGCGTATAAAAATAAATTGCTTAAAAAAAGCTGTTGCATAAAATTTTTATTGTGATAATTATTTAATCCGGGTCGCAAAATGCTGCGGTAAAGGCTGGTAAACGAGTGACCGAAGCGCGGTTGGTGAGCTCTTAAGCGAACCTGCCGAGCAAGACCAAGAAGTCGCCGACTTCTTGCACCAATTATTGTTAGGGTTAGAATATCATTTTCGGGACGTAGTTCAGTCTGGTAGAGCGCTTGCATGGGGTGCAAGAAGTCGGAGGTTCGAATCCTCTCGTCCCGACCAGATAGAAAAAACTGCTGTTTCTATGAAATTGTTAGAAAATATGGAATTACCAAACCGACTTGTCACAGATATAAAGATAATTTGGAATATTGATGTAAAAAGCGGATTTATTCTGTGTTTTGTTTGAAATACTTATAGAGTGTTGTATAATTGACTTTTAGCATTTCTGCAATTTTTGTTTTTTTGGTATTCTGTGCTAATAAGTTTTTTATCAATTCTTCTTTACCTGTTAACTTTGTCATTGTATTTTTTTTCCCTTTTGGTCTTCCAATATGTTTATTTTCAGCTCTTAACCTTGCCAAACATTGTTTTGTGCGTTGAGAAATCAGGTTACGCTCTATTTCTGCTGATAATCCAAAAGCAAAAGCTAATACTTTTGATTGTATATCACTCCCTAGTCGATAATTATCTTTTATGGTCCATACCTGACAACCAATATTCATACAATGATGTAATACGGACATTACTTGCAATAAATTACGACCAATACGACTTATTTCGCTTGCAATTAGGATGTCACCGGATTTTAGTTTCTTGATCAATTTACCTAATTTTCGTTCCTCTAATGGCTTTTTTGATGAAATTGTTTCTTCAATCCATTTATCTACATACAAATTATTAGCATTTGCGAATTGCTCTATCTCAAATTTTTGATTTTCCTGATGTTGTTTATCTGTTGACACTCTTATATACGCATAAATCATAGCTCATCCTTTTAATAAATTTATTAAAAGATGAGTTTAATCGGTACTTGTCTTATTGAAAAAAAAGAACAATTAAATTCAATATCTGTATTTACTGTATCATATTTTTGTCCAATATTCAATAATAAAATAAATCCAACACCTTCCTGATGTTTAATAAAATATCCTCCAGGCTCTTAAAAACATTGTAAAAATCTGTTCGGTTTTATGCAATCTTTAGGAGAAAAATGATGATTTCAAAACAAGATTTAGTTTCTGCATTAGACAGTGTTTCATATGATAAAAAGGTTGTTTTGGATATGATAGATAAACATCCTGATATGATAAAGATGTTATCAGAAACAAAAGATAAAGATGGAAAACCTTTATTTGATGCTCTGGCTGTTAATGATATTTTGTTTAATTGTAAGAATACGATTGAACAACATCCCGATAGAATTACAGCAGTGTTAAACAATCCTGAAGAAATTGATATAATATCTTCTTGGAAAAGTAAAGGAGCCGGATTATGGCGAGCCGTTGGTGATCCTCTTAATTCTACAATTGAAAGAAATCCCGAAGCATTTGGTATTGAAATAGAACCTAAACAAGAAAATAAAGAGAGTGTCATAAATACAGATTCAACAATTAAATCATTTGATGAATATTTTGCCGGATATAAAGAATATGACAACGGCGGAAAAATGGACAAAATGATAATTGCTGATGCAAAGAAAGTATTTGAAACACTAAAGACGCCCAAAGCAATTAAGGCTTTTCATGAAGCGAATTATGACAAACAACAAAAAATGGTTAGTGGTTTAGATGATGGGCACTCTGGTTTTAGTTTCGCCCGTGTTTGTCAATGTGCTTACGATTATGCCGAATACAAAACAAAAGAACAACCTTATGCTTTTGATGAATATTTTGCCGGATATAAAAAATATGACAACGGCGGAAAAATAGACAAAATGATAATTGCTGACGCAAAGAAAGTATTTGAAACATTAAAGACGCCCAAAGCAATTAAGGCTTTTTATAAAGCAGATTATGACAAACAACAAAAAATGGTTGGTGATTTAGGTGTCGGACTCTCTGGTGTTGGTTTCGCCCGTGTTTGTCAATGTGCTTACGATTATTCGGTATATGCGCGGAAATATATTAAAGATGGTTTAAATACGAATGAAGAACAAAGTACAACCAATAGATTAGCCGCGGCACGAAAAAGATTGGCAGGCGAAATTGATGAAAAATTAGGAACTAATCTATCTGATATTAAACTACCTAAAAAAATAAAGAATATTGAAGCAAAAATTTCAAAACATTTTGATAAATCTGGTCGTCAGATATAATTTTGCAGCTACATTTTAACGGCTGAATAATAGTCATTAACCTACTTGACAATAGTAAAATTTCTTTTATTGAGGGCGTGGAATACCACAATCCACGCTCGACTATTGTTAAAAACAACTTATCCATCTTTGTGTTGGTGTATTTCTTACTAAATGACATCAGTTGGTGACAGGCGATTGTTAATGCCATTGATTGGCCTTTATAAATAGGATAAAATTCTTTTGATTACCCCTTTTCTGCGTTCTAATTCCGCATTAAAAGCCTTGATTCTCAACGCGGTGTTTTGTTAAGATAAGTCGTAAGATTGATAATATTTGCAGGTGTTCTGACGTAATATGAAATTCGTTGAAATAAAAAAGCGCAATCCGCTATTAATTGACAAGCTGCTGGCTGTATGGGAAAGTTCCGTTAAAACAACGCACTTGTTTTTATCCGATGATGAAATAAATAATATCAAACGCTACGTTCCGCAGGCCTTGAAAGATGTTCCCGTTTTGATTGTTGCCGAAGATGAAAACGGAAATCCGGCCGGTTTTATGGGAATCGCCGGGGAAATACTTGAAATGCTGTTTGTTGCGAATGAAAACCGGGGACAAGGAACGGGAAAACAATTGCTGCAATACGGTATTGAAAATTATTCCGTAAACAAGCTTGCCGTAAACGAGCAGAATCCCCTTGCCAGAGGTTTTTATGAACACATGGGATTTACCATTTACAAAAGAACAGAGCTGGACGAACAGGGAAATCCGTATCCGTTGTTGTATATGAAAAAAGAATAAAAAAACTCGGAAAATTCCGAGTTTTTTTATTCTTCTGCCAGAGCCTGCTTCAATTCTGTTTGCAGAGCCGACAATTCATCCTTGATCTGAGTTAAAATTTTACGGGCAGCGGTCTCAAGTTCAATATCCTGTGGCGCTTCTTCAAAAAAATCTTTTTGAATTTCCTCACCGAGAATTGCCTTTAAGCCTTTTTCCTTGAATAGCTTTTGCACGCCCTCAATGGTATAACGCTCATCATACAAATAATGCCTGATGGTTTTAATCAACTTGACGTCATCCGGGCGGTAATAACGCCGGCCGCCGGAGGTTTTCATCGGTTTTATCTGCTCAAACTTGGTTTCCCAAAAGCGCAGCACATGTGTCGCCACCCCGATTTCCTCGGCCAGCTCGGCAATGGTGCGAAAGGCGGCTTTGCTTTTGTTTACCGGCATAAACAGCCCCCGCTATTTGTTGATTTGTTTGCGCATGGTCTGCGAAGGCTTGAATGAAATCACCCGTCGCGACGAGATAACCGCCTCAACACCGGTTTTGGGATTGCGGCCGGTGCGAGCCTTTTTGTCACGCAGAGAAAACGTGCCGAACGACGACAATTTGACATCGTGACCAAGACTCAGCTCCTTGACAATTTCGTCAATAATCATATCCAAAATATCGCCCGAATCTTTTCTGGACAGACCAATTTCGGTATAAATTGCTTCGGCAACATCTAAACGGGTAACAGTGTTCATTTTCAATCCTTACTCAAAATTGTTACTAAACATCAATCGCTTTGGCAAAAGGTATAATAAATTGCGGTGAATGGCAAGAGATAATCCACAACTTTTTTGTTTTGATTCAAACAAATATCTTGCAAAAACAGGTTTTGCAAAATCTTGTTTAACAACCTGTCAATATAGATCGTAAAGAACTGTTTGCAACTCGTCAAAATCAACTCTTTCAATCTCTTCGCGAATTGTCGGCACAAAATTTTGCCGTACCAACCTGGCCGCATTATCAACCGCCCGCGAAAACGAAAAAGCATCGGCTCCGCCGTGGCTCTTGACCGAGAGCCCGTTCAAGCCGACAAACATGGCTCCGTTATAAAGCCTGGGATCCATAATTTTTTTAATACGCAAAATTGCCGGCAACATAAATATCATGCCGATTTTGGCCAAAAACGAACTTTTGACCGCGTCTTTGATCATACGGGTGATTTGCTTGGCCGTCCCCTCAATGGACTTGAGCGCAATATTGCCGGTAAAACCGTCGGCCACAATGACGTCGGCCTTGCCGTTGGCAATCTCGTGCGGCTCAATATAGCCGATAAAGTCAATGTTCATTCTTGAATGTTTAATCATCTGCGCGGCCTGACGAATCTCCTCTTTGCCTTTCATTTCCTCCGAGCCGATGTTTAACAGCGCCACCCGCGGCCGCTCCAGCCCCAGAGCGTGGCGCGCCAAAATTTCGCCCATGAAAGCAAACTCGGCCAAATTAATGGCATCACATTCGGTATTGGCGCCCAAATCAAGCATTACATATTTGCCATAACGGTGCGGCATAATGCTGACAATGGCCGGACGATGAATTTTGGTAATGGTTTTGAGGGTCAACTTGGAAATGGCCATTAAAGCGCCGGTGTTTCCGGCAGAAACAACCGCCTGCGCCTCACCGGAACGCACCGCATCAATCGCCATAAACATACTGGTATTGCGGTTGCGGATCACCGATGACGGCTTATCCTCATTATGCACCATTTCCGGGGCATGCCGGAGCTCGCAGACTTTTTCCAAAGCCGGAAATTGCCTCAAAAACGGGGTGACCCTCGCCGTATCGCCAAAAACAAGGAAACGAATATCGGGATGCTCTTTCGCGGCAATTGCCAGCCCCTCTATAACGACTCGAGGGGAGTTGTCTCCCCCCATCGCATCTACGGATATAACCATTTTATTTTCTGTCAATGTTTGCTCCGTCACAATACGGCTCCAAACCGAATCAGAGCCCGTCGGTAATAAAATTATTCAGCCGTTTTCTGAGCAACGACTTCACGACCGTCATACTGACCGCATTTCGGGCAAACATTATGAGGTCTTTTCAATTCGCCGCAGTTGGGGCATTCCATATAGGAATTGGCCTTCAGCGCGTCATGTGAACGGCGCATATTGCGGCGCGATTTTGAAGTTTTCTTCTTAGGTGTAGCCATCTTTCCATACTCTACATTAAAAGTTATTCCAATTTAGTTACCGGCATTTGTAGCCTGTTTTGCTTGAAAAAGCAACCCAATATGTCGGCAAAAGCGAAATTCTTATGCCCTTTTATATAAAAATTTTATATTTTGCAAGGATTTTTTGTTATTTTTTTAATTTTTCGAGCACCGCAAACGGATTGGTTTTCGGCGCGGTTTCATCATCAAACTCGGAATCAAAATGAAAAACCTCGCCGTCTTGCCGCGGAAAGTCGTCCAAAACCAGCGCCAACTGCTCCATGGCTATCGCCGCCAGATCAATTTGCCCGTCCTCTAAAATATCCGGAACATCGGCTTCAATGTCTGATTCCAATTCGCGTAATTCGGCCTCGGTCATTTTAGTGTCAAACTTTAATTCAAAATCGGCATGATACGGGCGAATAAAATTTTCAAGCGAAATAACACTCGTTTGTTCGACATCGGCATCGACCGTTCCCCAAACATCGGCCAGATGATTTTTTTTGCCCAGCTTTACATAAACTTCGGCATGAAAAGATTTAACGGCCGGAACTTTCATTATCTCGGTTATGAAGCCGAGTTCTTCGGCGCCGGCGTTGAGTTCATATTTGCGTACCTCCCGGCTCATATCCTCAAGTTTCAGGGGATAAGAAAAAAGATTTTGCATAAATGTTTTCCTTGTGTTATAGAAGTAAGCATCTGGTTAGGTTATAACTATAAGGATTGAAATATGTCAACAAGCAAAATCATTTTGACCTTTTTTTGTGTTGCCTGTCTCGGGGCCTGCTCCGGAACCAAAACAGACGAGTGGTTTGTTTCTCATACCGGGAATATGCCCGCGGAAGAGCGGATTGCCAAAATCAACAAAGGCGATACCAAAGATGAGGTGATGAATGTTTTGGGGGCGCCTTCCGCCGTTGTGGCCTTTGACACCAACACCTGGTTGTATATGTCATCGGATATTAAGCGGGTGGCTTTCAGCATGCCGGAAGAAGTTGACCGCCAGATCTTGAAAATAACTTTCAACAATAACGGAAAAGTGACCACGATCAGCCGTTTGACAAAGGAAGACGGCAAAGGTATCGTCCCGTCTAAAGACAAGACCGATATTCGCGGCCAAGAGCCCGGTTTCTTCCGCAAATATTTTGGCGGCGTCGGGCAGTATAATCCGTTTGCCGGGCAGAATCGTCCGGAATTATAACGTTATTTGCTTCCCAGATAATTGATAATGCCGTAAAGCGTATTGAGCTCTTGTTCGGTCAGTTCGGAGCGAGTGAAAATATTGCGCAGGTTGATCACCAGTTTTTCTCTTTTATGTTCATCACTGTAGTTGGCAAAATTCTCAAGCCTGCTTTCAAGATGGCGGCAAAACAGCAAAACCTTTTCTTTGTCCGCAATTCGGGTATGGTTGGTAACTAATTGCGGCAGGGGTGTGTCGGTTTGTGTTTTGTAAAACTCGTAGCCGACCAACAAAACAGCTTGTGATAAATTTAACGAACAATGTTCCGGATTAAGCGGCACATTAATAACGGCATCGGCCAGCGAGATATCTTCATTGTGCAGTCCCGTTCTTTCCGGACCGAACATCAAGCCGCATTTTTCGCCTTGGGATAACCGGACGGCCATCGCCGCAGCGCCGGCATCGGCATTAAAGACTCTTTTGGTTTGATCCCGATGACGCGCCGTGGTTGCCAAAACATATTGCAAATCGGCAATCGCGGCGGCCGTTGAGGAATAGATTTTTGCGTTTTGTAAAATTTCTTCCGAATTTGAAGAGGCGGATAAAGCTTTTGCCGAAAGATGATTCTCACGCGGATTAACCAGTCGCAACTCTTTCAGGGCACAGTTTTTCATGGCGCGCGCCGCCATACCGACATTTTCGGCCATCTGCGGCTCAACCAAAATAACACAAGGATAATTACCGGACATCGGATACTGCAGGCTCATTTATAAAAGGCGGCTCGGCCAGATTGGCTTTTTCAAGCAAGTAATTTTCCATAGCCGAATCCTGTGCCGGATTAAAATCGGGCTTTTCGACTTCGTCTTCGGCCTGTTTGGCTGCGGTTTCATCTTGGCCGCTCAGCAATGCCTCCCGGCGTTTTTTAATCTTTTCAACATTATTCATGGCGTCAATAAAATCTTTGCGTTCCCTGACTGATTGTTTTTTGATTGAATGACGCATATTTTTTTTGGCAACGCTGTCAATTTCTGCCTTTTGTTCCGGCGTCATTGCCACTGCCGGGGGTTCGGCGGCAATCAGGGCCTCAATTTCTTCTTTGCTGACAAGGCGGGCATCATCTTCGGAGGCGGCCGTCTCAACGGAAGCCGTCGTATTTACCGAGCCGCCAATAATTTGCGCGCCTGCCTCACCCGATATTATCAGGAAAGAAATGCACAACCCTGCAAATATTTTGTTCATGATATTGGCTCCTTAATCTCTGTTGAGTAAATCAATGCTGTTAAATAACAGATTTTCCATATCCAGACCCGATTGGTCTTCCACGACATCCAAAAATCCGGAAAACATCGTGTCAAACGGGTTGTTTTGGTGCCCCAGACCATTATAAGCATTGCGCAAATCCTGCGAATAATTTTCTAAAAACGAGCCAAATTTGTTATCGTAGCTTTCCGGAATTTTATAACCCAACTCACGCAAATGTTGAAGCATCACGTTCATATTGTGCTGATTAACTTCCGGCGCAAGCATCTCCTGACCGTAGGCCGTGCCGTAAGTTGTCACATCGCCGGTATAATTAAGCCGGCCGAATTTGCCGGAGCCGCGCCAATCGCTGCCGGGACCGGCTCTGGAGGCGCGTGCTTGAGCGGGCGTGGCATCCCGGGCGGTTGTGGTGCTCAGCGTGTCAACTTTTTGAACCATGACTCCGGTTTTGGCATTGCCGGAAGCATCAATAACCGGTTTATAAACAGGTGCTTCGGCATCGGCATTGATGGCTTTGTATTTAACGGAGGGAATATTGACCCGCGTTTCGTCTTGGCGCGTGATATGCCCTACCCCGGAATCGTTCGAGGCTGCAACTGCCGCATCGAAAGCCGAAGTATCCCAGGGGCTTGCCGGAAGTTGTGCCCCGGCCGTTCCACAAAGAAAAAGGCTCATTAGACCGAACCATAAAAAAGCTGTTTTCTGCATTGTCTTCCGCCTCCTTGTAAATAACCCCTATGTGGTTATTGTACCATAAAATATGGGAGCAGAATATTACAAAATTGTTATATTTTACTTAATTTTTTGTTTTTTATTACGAATCTTCAGTTTTGAAATTTCTTTTTCCAATTTTTCGATTTGAAGTTCTATCGGATCTTTATCCTCCGCACAAGCCCCATAAGCCGAAAAAGCCCCCGGTTTGACTTTGCTTTTGTCAACAATATGCCCCGGAACGCCGACAACCGTCTGATTGTTTGCCACATCCTGCAAAATAACGGCGTTGGCACCTATTTTAACATTGTTGCCGATGGTTATCGGGCCGAGTATCTTTGCTCCGGCACCGACAATCACGTTGTTTTTTAAGGTCGGGTGGCGCTTTTGTACAATTTTGCCTTTGGTGTCAAAAACCGTGGTGCCGCCCAAAGTAACACCGTGATACAGTGTCACGTTATCACCGATCTCCGATGTCTCGCCGATCACCACCCCCATGCCGTGATCAATAAAAAATCCTTTACCGATTCGAGCGGCCGGATGAATTTCTATGCCGGTCAAAAAACGTACAATTTGCGATATTGTTCTGGCCAAAAGCGGCCAGTTTTTGTTCCAGAGCCAGTGGCAAAAACGATAACATATAACGGCGTGAAGCCCCGAAGACAGCAAAAAAGCCTGCCCGACACCGCGTGTGGCCGGATCACGGGCGACAACGGCTTCGGCATCTTGAAGAATTGTCTTGAATTTTGATGTCATTTTATGTTAGATTCCTTCGAAAAATTAATTCTTTGTAGAAGATTACAGGAATATAATACGCAAAACAACAATATTTTAGGTTAATAACAAAATGACGGAAGTATTATTTAACGGCCATGCCGGACGTCTGGAAGGACGTTATCATCAAAGCGACAATCCAAACGCGCCGATTGCGCTGATTTTGCACCCTCACCCGCAATACGGCGGTACCATGAACAATAAAGTGGTGTATACTTTGTTTAGTGTTTTTCAGAATTTGGGATTTTCGGTTTTGCGATTTAATTTTCGCAGTGTCGGACGGTCGCAGGGCGAATTTGAAGACGGCCCCGGTGAGTTGTCGGACGCGACGGTTGCTCTGGACTGGTTGCAAGCGGCCAACCCCGAAGCGCGTCAATGCTGGATTGCCGGTTATTCTTTCGGGGCGTGGATCGGTCTGCAACTTTTGATGCGGCGGCCGGATATTAATAATTTTATTGCCGTATCACCGCCGGCCAATGAAAAAGATTTTTCGTTTTTGGCACCGTGTCCGACTTCCGGTTTAATCACGCAGGGAAGCATTGATGAGATTGTGACGCCTTCCAGCGTAACGTCTTTGGTCAGAAAACTAAATACTCAACGTAACGTTACGGTAGATTTTTCCATGGTAGATGGAGCCGACCATATGTATAATAACCACTTGGTCGATCTCTATAAAATTACCGGACATTATGTTATTGACGCGATGAAGAAAAAAGCTCCCGCTCGTAAACGCCGCGGCCGGCGCAAAAAGTCGGAAACGGAAAATGAAAACACACTGTTGCCGGAATCAGACCTTGATGCCGAAGATGATGACGGCTTTGAAGAAGACATTGACAGCGATGATGATTTTGACGAAGAAGAATAACGCGTGTTTTTCAGTGGTTTTTGATTTCGTTTAAGATATAAACGCGAATGGCGCTGGATAGGTTTGATTTCTTTTTGTTGCGGTCAATTTCGGTTACCAGGTCGTTCAGGCTCTTGTGCCTGATTAAGGCAATGCGTTTGAGCTCGTGCAAAAATTCCTCCTCAAGACAAATGCTGGTGGAATGCCGGCCGGCAATAACAACCGAGATTTTTTTCATTTATTTTTCCGGAAAGCGTCTATTGAAACAACTTCGGCACTGCCGCCGGAAACTTTTTTGGCATCTTCTGCCGGAGCCCGTGAATCGGCCGGCGCATGCTTTGCTTCTTCCGGAATGGTAAAACTCAGGGCAAACCGGGCATGCGGATCTGCAAAATAAGTGATGGATTCGTAGGGTATACGTAATGTATGCGGCACCCCGTTGAAGCTTAAATCAACCTCAAAATAGTTATCCGACAACATCAAATTGGCAAACTGGTGCTGCAGGACAATGGTCATATCCTCCGGGTAGCGGTTGAGCAAATCCGACGACATGCGAACATCCGGATGATTGGTCTTAAACGAGATGTAAAAATGGTTTTCGCCGGGCAGCCCCTCATCCGCGGCAATTTTTAAGGCTTCAACCACCACGTGTTTGAGCGCTTTTTCCATCAATTTGTCGTAATTAATTTCATCGGTCATTGATTAAATCTCCGCTTATAAAAACAGGGCTTTTCTGTTGATAGGAAAGCCCCAAACCCCACTTACGGCACTCCATGGCCTTAAGAATTTATTTCGTTGCAACTGCCAATTAGGCAGCGATAGCAACAGGAGCTACGTTATTATCGTTAGCACTCATTTTAAGTTGAACCGATAACGGTGGTATCTCACCGGACACGGCGTACCTGTCTTTGCCATACCCTGTCAAACCTGTTTCACCCCCGTATGATATAACTGGTGGAGGTGCCGGGTACCGCCCCCGGGTCCAAAGTATCTATTTCACAGAGCCTCTGGTGTCACAGCCGGAAGAAAACCTCCGGCAATTAAGTAATATAATACCTTATCTTAAAAATTGCAAGCCGGAAAAAGGTTGATTTTTGCCAAAGTTTCCTCTATGCTGGCGGCAGAATTTAATTTTTAACATATATATATGAATGTAAATAATTTTTTGTCCTTGCAGGAGCAGGAGAAGTTCCTTTTGGCACTGATTGCCGGAAGCGATATTCAGTTATCATTAAACCAACGGGCTTTGAAGAAAGCGTTTGAAGACGGCGCCACTCTTACCGGAGCAGTTTTGGCGGCCCTCATTTATAAAGCCAATAATCAGGTTTTTGTGTTGGACTTTATGCCATACTTTGTCCGCTTTACCGACAAGGCCGTATTGTTGCTAAGGGACTATTTGTCCGAAGCCCAGCTCTTGAAAAGGGCTGTTGGTATTTTGCTCGGGATATCCTCTTTTGCCAAAGGAGCCTATTTTACCAAGTCGACCAATTATTCGCTGGCTTATGCCCTTGATCCGGAGGAGGCTAAAAAGTTTTTGAGCGATCAAAAAGACTGGCAACGGCTGGCTGATTTGGGCGAGAAGGAGTTTGTCCGCCAGATGGCATCCGAGGAGGAGCTTGAAAAGCTTGAACTGTAACAATCAAACAGGTTGTGGGAAAAATCCACGGCCTGTTTGGCTTTTTAAACAACTGCGATTATACTTTGTGGTAACAGCGGAGTCGCAAGATATGACAAAAATTGCAATCTGGTGCCGGCATGACGGCGACAATATCATCGGAATCGGGCCAAATATCCCGTGGCATATACCGTCTGACTTTAAGCGTTTTCGGCGGATTACCGAAAGGCAAAATATTGTTTGCGGGCAGACGACTTATGAGAGTTTTCCCAACCGGACACTGCCGAATCGGCAGATTTATGTGCTGACTTTTGATGAAAATTATGTCGTGTCTGACCCTCAGAATCACTTTATCGTCAACGATGCCAAGGCACTTAAAGATTTTGACGAGCCTCTTTATATCTGCGGCGGTGCCAGTATTTATAAAATGTTTATGACCAAACAAGCGCCGGAAATTATCGTCGACAGCTGCTTTCACGGCGAAGTGAATCCCGGGCTCGACGGAGTCCCCGTTGATATAAGCGAATGTATTGACAAGATGAAAAAAAACTACCGCCAGATTTCACCCGATTATGACGAAGACAACGTCACGACCTCTGTCTGGATAAAAAAAGGCGAATTTGTGCCGCAAGAAGTTTTGAAACATATTACTTTAGCGATTATTAACCAACAGAAAAAGGATTGATTATGAAACAGTATTTAGATTTGCTGCAAGACATTATGGATAACGGACAGGACGCCGACAACCGCACCGGTATTTATGCCCGCAAGGTTTTCGGCCGGCAGATGCGTTTTGATTTGAGCCAAGGATTTCCGCTGGTAACGACCAAAAAAGTTTATCTGCGCGCGATTATCCACGAGCTTGTCTGGTTGTTGTCGGGCAATACCAACATCAAATATCTGCATGACAACAATGTGACCATCTGGGACGAGTGGGCCGACAAAGACGGCAATCTCGGACCGGTTTACGGACATCAGTGGCGCAATTTTAACTCGCAGGGAATCGACCAGATTAAAGACGTTATCGAGCGGATTAAAAAGAATCCGCAGGATCGCCGCTTAATCGTTACCGCGTGGAATCCGGCGCAGATTGAGCAAATGGCTCTGCCGCCGTGCCATTGTTTTTTTCAGTTTGATGTCACACCGGACGGCAAGTTAAACTGCCAGCTCTATCAACGCAGCTGCGATATGTTTTTGGGCGTGCCGTTTAACATTGCCTCGTATTCGTTGCTGACGATGATGGTGGCGCAGGTGTGCGGGCTTAAAGCGGGTGAGTTCGTTCACACGCTGGGCAATGCACATATTTACTCTAATCATTTTGAGCAGGTTAAGCTGCAATTATCGCGTCAGCCCTATCCGCTGCCGCAGATGAAGATTAACCCCGATGTCAAGGATATTGACGATTTCAGGTTTGAGGACTTTGAACTCGTCAACTATCAATGTCATCCGGCAATCAAAGGCGATGTTGCCGTCTGACGATAACTGTTTAATCCGATGTAAAAACGCCCGTTCCGTCCGGTGGAACGTTGGCGTTTTTTTATTTTACATAAAAAAAAGAGGCCCGGTTTTTGTTAAGGCAGATCCGGGCCTCTGGGAAAGAAATGCAGAAGTAAAGTCAGGAAGCTGCTAAGGGGGTGCTTCACAGCAAGCCTCAGCAGTGTATGGTTAAGCGGCAGGACTTTAGAATTTAACATTTTTAAAATACCTATGGCTAAAAAAGATTTTTTCC
Organism: uncultured Pseudomonadota bacterium; assembly: GCA_949295085.1. Taxonomy (GTDB): domain Bacteria; phylum Pseudomonadota; class Alphaproteobacteria; order RF32; family CAG-239; genus CAZU01. The sequence continues at coordinate 26,673 of CASFJS010000011.1, read as the reverse complement.
TGCCGCTTTATTTTTCTAAAAAAGAGCCTCTGACACAGTTCTGAGATGATTCTCATACCTGTTGCAGCCCTGGGAACGGTGCCAAAGACTCTTTAAGTCACAATTATAAGCAAGGAAACACCCCAAAAAAACTGATATGACCATGGACGGGTATGATTAAAGTATTACGGGTGTTTCCTTGATTTATAATTATAGAAATATTCTTAGATTTGTGATGATGTTTATAAATACCATTTTGGAAATTTTGTCAAGTGCTTTTTATCTTCCGATGATAAAAAAATCCCGCCGGATAAATGCCGGCAGGATAATAATCGGCCTTTGGAAGCTGTTTTATGCTAATTTTCTTCGTTCTCGGCGATGATGCCCTTTACCAAAATAAAGGCCGGAGTTTTACCGTTAAAGGAATTGTAGCGGGCTGCCAGCGAGACGGCCTCCGTATCGGGTTCCGCCGTAAGAATACGGGATTTCTTTTCCGGGATTTTGTTTTTGTGGGCGGACATATCCGCTTCCTGCTCTTTATCTTTGTTAATTTTGATTTCTTCGGGCGCTTTGAGAATCTTGTCCAAAATTCCCTGCAATTCTTTGGAGCGGCGATTGGTGTAAACAATATTTTGTTTTTCCGCCGGCAAGATATCCAAAATTTTTTCCAGATTTTCAAGTTGCTTGTTCTTTTTAATCAAGTTGATATCATCAACCACCAAAATATCAACTTTTGACAAATCAACCTTTGAATTGGCGGTAACGTCCAAGAGCAAATCCGGCGCGCCGATAATAACATTGGCCTCGTCGGCAATATTTTCCTCACCGTCCCGGAGCGCGGCACCGGTAATCTCGTGATATTTGTTAAATACCGCCAGACAATCTGAGGTTTTGACCGCAGCCTGAGAATTGGCGGTAATGATTAAAATATTTTTGGCTCTTTTGGCGTGAATAATATCCAGCAGGGGCAAAACATAAGACATCGTTTTGCCGCAACGAACCGGCGCAATGGTAAAAATATCGCGCCCCTCAAGAATGGAGGGGATAACATCGGCCTGCACCGTTGTCGGCTCGCTGATACCAAATTCGTCAATAGCTTTAATTGTTTGCTCGCTTAAACCCAGATCCTTAAAATTCATTGTTTGCCTGCCTTGTTATATTCTGCCGTATTTGTCTTCAAAACGGACAATATCGTTTTCATCCAGACGATCGCCGGTTTGAACTTCTATAAACACAACATCGGCGCTCGTGTTGTTTTGGATACGGTGTTTGGTTTCCGTCGGAATATAAACCGCCTCGCCGGCCTGCTTGGAAAACTCGGCTCCGTCCAAGGTTATGACCGCCTTACCGGAAACGATAATCCAATGTTCTGCCCGATGATGATGCAACTGCAGCGAAAGCTGACCGCCGGGTCTTACACAGATTTTTTTAACACAGTGATTGTCGGCGGAATCCAAGACTTCCCATGTGCCCCAAGGGCGGGTGTCGGAATCGCCTTTTTTGTATGTTGTTGCCATTTTTTATTCCTTAATAAACTTGAGTTTTTTCTTGATGAATGCAAATATAAAGAATATAAGTAAAAACGCAAGGTAAAAAAAATTCGGATGGTGAAAAAATTATGAAAACACCGGTTGCCAATAAAGCCGTTGAAATGTCGGAATTGTTCAAAAAAATTATCAACGGGCGCGGCAGCATTGCGGTAAAACTGGATAAAACCGTTGAAATGACGGCGAAAGTGTTGCGCGCCGATGCGGCCGCCTGCTATCTGGTATTGGACGATAATTATCTTGAGCTTTTTGCTTCCTGCGGTTTCCAAAAAAAACTGACCAACAACCTGTCGTTACGGGTTGGTGACGGCATTATCGGCGGTATTGCCATGAGCAAGCGTACCACCGCGGTTGAAAACATCTGGCAACATCCGGATTTTTTGTACCGCGCCGAGGCCGGTGAGGAAAAATATAAGAGTTTTTTAGGCGCCCCGGTTATCCGCTGGGGTCGCGCCATCGGTGTTTTATGTCTGTATAAAAAAGAGCTTTACGAATTTCGCAAAGATGATGTCGAGCCCTTGGAAACCCTGGCTATGGCTTTTGCCGAATGGGTGGCCTCTGATGAAATGCGTACGTATAAAAACGCTTTCATGGCCAAACGCGGGCAAGCCATCCGCGACCGCTACAAAGGCTTGTCGCTCAGCCGCGGGTTTGGTATCGGCCCGGCTGTTGTGCACCGGCGGCGCCAGGCGGTGACCAAAATTTTTGCCGAGGACAAGCAGGCCGAGTTGGAACGTCTGGCACAGGCTCACCGCCAAATGAATAACGATTTGGATGAAAAATTTAATGCCAGCAAGCTCGGAATCGGCGAACATACCGATATTTTGGATGCTTACCGGATGTTTGCCAAAGATAAGGGCTGGTATAATAAAATTGCCGGGCATGTCGAGGGCGGTTTAACGGCCGAGGCGGCGGTTGAACGCGCTTATGAAGATATGTGGAATCGTTTGTCGGCCACGCAGGATACTTATTTGAAAGAGCGCCTGCATGATTTGCGCGATGTGGCCGATCGTTTGCTCGGTTATTTGTACGGTGATACGTCGGATATCAAAACCGCCGACCTGACGGATCTGGTTGTGGTGGCTCAGTCGATGGGACCGGCGGATCTGATGGACTATGACTACCACAAAATCAGAGCCCTGATTCTGGAAGACGGCACGCCGACCATGCATGTGGCTATTGTGGCCAAAGCGCTTGGTATTCCGGTTGTTTCAAAAATAAAAGGTCTCTATAAGGATATTAAAAACGGTGAAATTCTGGCGGTTAACGGTGATGAGGGAATCGTCTATATACGTCCGTCGGAAAAAATACTGGAAACATTCCGTGCCAAAATTGCCGAAAATCAACAACAAGCGGCGCAAATGGCCGCTCTTAAAAATCTGCCGGCCAAAACCGCAGATAAAAAACGTGTTCACATGTATATTAACGTGGGACTGGATTTTGATCTGGACTATGTAGACGCAACAAATTGCGACGGTATTGGTCTTTATCGTACGGAAATTCCTTTTATGGCCGCCGAAAAAATGCCCGATGTCGAGCATCAGATTATTTATTATAAAAAACTGATGGATAAAGCCGCCGGAAAGAAGGTGGTGTTCAGGAGTCTTGATGTCGGGTCCGATAAATTGCTGCCTTACTGGACATACTCCGGCGAAGAAAATCCGGCCATCGGCTGGCGCTCCATCCGGATTACGCTGGATCGGCGCGCTATTTTGCGCCAGCAAATGAGGGCCTTTATCCGAGCTGCCGCCGGGCAGGAACTTAATGTTATGTTTCCGATGATTGCCAATTTGGCCGAATTTCGCGATGCCAAAGAAACCCTGCTGTTGGAACTGGATAAAGAAAAACGCCGCTCGCAAAATGTTCCGGCAAAAATTAATGTCGGATTGATGATTGAGGTTCCCTCGGTTGTGTTCCAACTTGATGCCATTTTAAAAGAGGCCGATTTTATATCTGTCGGCACCAATGATCTGGCACAGTTTGTTTTTGCCTGTGACCGCACCAATAATCGGTTGGCCGAAAGATATGATGTTTTGTCGGTTCCTTTTTTGCGTATTATGCAAGATATTGTGACCAAAGCCGCAAAAGCCAATGTGTTATGCTCGGTTTGCGGTGAGATGGCCTCAAACCCGATTGAAGCGATGGTGCTTTTGGGGCTTGGATACCGTAATTTGTCAATATCCGGCGCCTCTTTCAGTAAGGTCAAAAAAATGGTGCGGTCGGTCAATACCGGACAACTGACCGACTATATACAAACTCTGTTGGATTTCAACCAGCGAACCCTGAGACCACAACTAACCGCGTATGCTTATGATCACGGTATTGAAATTTTTTAAAAAACATGTAAGATGATGCGCATCAAAAGCGAATCTGAACCGATAAGAGGATGAGAATGAAAAAAGAAACTCTCAAAGACGAAAAAACTAAAACGCCCCCTGCGGCGCCCGAAAAAAATGCCGAAACTGCGGAAGATAAAAAAGAGGCTCATCAACCCGCAGGCAAAAAGCCGGCAAAGGTAACAAAAGTCGGCGCTATGCTTAAGGAAATGCGCCTGCAGCAAGGATTAAAAATAGCCGACGTCGCCAAACGGCTTTGTATCCGCAAAACTTATATTGAAGCTATTGAAGACAGCAATTATAAGGAAATTCCGCCGTTGCCGTATGGTATCGGATTTATCCGCTCCTATGCCAAATTTTTGGGCTTAAACAGCGAAAATATTGTAGAACTTTATAAAGAAGAAACAAATATATCCGAGCCGCAGGATATTAAGATTTTGGAACCGCAACCTGAGGCAACCGTCCCGGGAATGCAGTATCTGTTGATCAGTCTGTTGGCCATAGCCCTGGTTTATATCGGCTGGAATTTATTTAATGATGAGTTTGGCGCGGCGGAAGAGGCCTATGTCGCGGAGACAACCGATGTTAATGATGAAAATACCAATCTGATTGTGGTGGAAGATTTTAATTTTACGCCGGAGAATGCCAAAACCGAAGCGGCCGATCCCGTAAAAGAGGATGAACAAATCGTTGTATCGGATGCCACATATCCTCTTGAGCCTCAAAATACGGAAGAAACAAACAAGCAGCCTGCCGTTGCTCCGGCCGGTATTCCGCCTTTGCAAACGGCTCCCGTAACTCCGGCCGAAGACAAAAATTCTGCCTCTCAGGCCGATGATGCAAAAGCGGAAAAGACCATTCCCGATAAGGGTGTGTTTATTGAGGTTTTGAAAGAAACATGGGTTGAGGTCAAAGATGAACACACGCTTTATCTGAGCAAAGTTTTGTATGAGGGAGATACCTATACGGTGCCTGAGGGCAGCGGAATGATTTTGTCTTTTGGCAGGTATGACGGCGCTCATGTTTATATTAACGGCCGGCTGACCGAAGTTGCCCGTCCCAACAAGAAAACCAATATTGCTCTTGATCCGCTGATTAACGCACAGCATTAGCGTGGATTTTTTTGATAAAATAGCAGAAGCAGTCCGGCTGCCTGCTATTTTTGTGTATGTAGACGTATAAATTGCAAGGATGAACCAAAATGAATTTTGCCGAAAAACTGGCCAGTGTTGTTGACCGATATCATGAAATTGAAGCCTTGATTGCCGAGCCGGAACAGTCTTCCGACGCGCTGATTAAAATGAATAAAGAACTGGCTGCCTTGAGTCCGGTTGTCGAGGCCATACAAGATTATAATTCTTTGGAACATCATATGAGCGAGGCCAAAGAAATGATGGAGGACGCTTCGCTGGATAAAGATATGCGTGATCTGGCCGAAAGCGAATATTATGAACTAAAGGAAAAACTGCCGGAAAAAGAAAAAGAAATCAAAATTCTTTTGTTGCCCAAAGATGATGACGACGACAAAAACGCTATTTTGGAAGTGCGCGCCGGAACCGGCGGTGATGAAGCCGCATTGTTTGCCGCCGTTTTGTTTGAAATGTACCAACGCTACGCCTCTTTGCAGGGATGGAAGTTTGAGGTGATGGATGTCAGCGAAAATGAACTCGGCGGTTATAAAGAGGCAACAGCCTCCATTACCGGAAAAGGTGTTTTTTCCAAATTAAAATTTGAATCCGGCGCCCACCGCGTGCAGCGGGTTCCGGTTACCGAGAGTCAGGGCCGCGTGCATACATCCGCCGCAACGGTTGCCGTTTTGCCGGAGGCCGAGGAAGTTGATGTTTATATCAATCCGGCCGATGTTAAAATGGAGACTTATCGTTCCTCCGGAGCCGGCGGCCAAAAGGTTAACAAAACCAGTTCGGCGGTGCGGTTGATTCATATTCCGACCGGTATTGTTGTCGAATCGCAAGAAGAACGCTCGCAATTTAAAAACCGCGATAATGCCATGCGCAAACTGCGTGCCAAACTTTATAACGCACAAAAAGAAGCTGCCGACAGCGCTTATGCCGAAAAACGACGCTTACAAGTCGGCAGCGGCGACCGCAGCGAACGCATCCGCACCTATAACTATCCGCAGGGACGCGTGACCGATCACCGTATCAATCTGACGCTTTATAAGCTTGATGAGGTTGTATCCGGTGATGCTTTAGGCGAAATTATTGATGCCCTGATTACCGAAGATCAGGCTCAAAAATTGGCCGAACTCAATTAAAATAATCTGCGTACTAAATAAAATTTTCGTTGTTTGCCGCGAGTATTCCGTTTATGATAAGGTCGGTTGGGTAGAATTTTAAGAGCTGCAAAGTGGAACCTAAGTTTATACATTTACGCGTGCATACGGCTTATTCGTTGTCAGAGGGGGCAATGAAAGTTCCGGCTTTGGTTAAACGACTGACGGAGATGAATGCGCCGGCTTTTGCCATGACCGATACGGCCAATATGTTTGGCGGCAAGGCGGTTTCAAAATTTGCCGCCGAAGCCGGTATCAAGCCGATTTTGGGCTGCCAGTTTTATTTGCGCAATCCGGATGCTGATGATTTACTAAAATCCAAAGGTCGTCTTATTGAGCCGGACAAAATTATTCTTTTGGTCATGAACGAAACCGGTTACATGAATATTATGCACCTGATGAAACTTTCCTATCTTGACAATCCGACGCCGGCGGAAAAACCTTATTTGCGCCTGAGCGATTTGAAGACAGCCAGCGAAGGCCTGATTGCCCTGAGCGCCGGAGCGGAAGGACAAATCGGCCGGCTGTTATTGGAAGGGCGCCGCAAGGAAGCCGAGGAAACGACATTACGGCTTAAAGAAATTTTCGGCAACCGCTTTTATATGGAAATTTCACGCATTGGCATTGAAAGCGAACGTAAGACCGAAGATCAGTTTATTGAGTTGGCCTATAAGCACAATATTCCGCTGGTGGCAACCAATGAAGCTCTGTTTTTTGATGCCGAGATGTATGAAGCTCACGACGCTTTGATTTGTATTGCCGCCTCGGAATATGTCAGCAACGAAAACCGACGCAAATACTCACCCAACAATCGCTTGAAGAGTGAAGCGGAAATGATCGAGCTGTTTGCCGATTTGCCGGAGGCGCTGCAAAATACCGTCGTTATTGCCAAGAGATGCAACTATTTATCGACCAAGGTGCAACCGTTATTGCCGATATTTATTTGTCCGGACGGGTTAACCCAAGACGAATATATTGATCAGCAGGCGCGCAAAGGACTGCAGGAACGGCTGGAGCGCCATGTCTATTTTGAGGGAATGACGGCAGCGCAAAAAGAAGAAATTGATAAGAAGTATTTTGCCCGTTTGGATTATGAGCTCAGCGTTATTAAAAAAATGGGCTTCCCTGGATATTTTCTCATCGTTTCGGACTTTATTACCTGGTCAAAAACTCACGGCGTCCCCGTCGGGCCGGGGCGTGGTTCCGGCGCCGGCTCGATTGTTGCCTGGTCTTTGCATATTACCGATCTGGATCCGATTAAGCTTGATTTGCTGTTTGAGCGGTTCTTAAATCCCGAACGTGTCAACATGCCCGATTTTGACGTCGATTTTTGTCAGGAAAACCGCTACAAAACGATTGAGTATGTGCAGCAAAAATACGGCAAAGACAAAGTCGCGCAGATTATTACCTACGGCAAACTGCAATCTAAGGCGGTTATACGCGATGTGGCGCGGGTTTTACAGATGCCCTATTCACAGGCCGACCGTATATCCAAGATGATCCCCGCCGGTGTGCAGGGTAAAAACCCGACTTTACAAGAAGCGCTTGACCAAGTGCCCGAGCTGGAAGAAATGCGCCAAAACGACCCGCAAATCAACAAGCTTTTTGATATTGCAATGAAGCTTGAGGGGCTATACCGCAACTCGGGTATGCATGCGGCGGGCGTGGTTATCGGTGACCGGCCGCTGGAAAAACTGGTGCCTCTTTACAAAGATCCGCGTGCTGATATGCCGGTCACCCAATATGATATGAAATTTGTTGAGGAAACGGGACTTATTAAATTTGACTTTTTAGGCCTAAAGACTTTGACGGTCATAAAAAAAGCCGTTGATTGGATTAAAGCCAGCCGGGGTCTTGAGCTTAAGATTGATGAAATCCCGCTGGATGATAAAGCAACTTATGAAATGCTGCAACGCGGCGATACCTCGGCGGTGTTTCAGTTTGAATCGGCCGGCATGCGTGATGTGCACAAACAAATTAAGCCCGACCGTTTTGAAGACCTGATTGCAATTGTGTCGCTTTATCGCCCGGGACCGATGGACAATATTCCGACCTATATCAAACGCAAGCACGGTGAAGAAGAAATCACCTATCTGCACCCCGATTTGGCACCGATTTTGGACGAAACTTACGGCATTATGGTTTATCAGGAGCAAGTTATGAAAATTGCTCAGGTTCTTGGCGGCTATACGTTAGGCGGCGCTGATAAACTGCGCAAAGTTATGGGCAAAAAAATGCGCGATGAAATTCCGAAACAACGCGCGATGTTTACCGAAGGCGCGGTTAAAAACGGTATTTCCGAAGAGATTGCCACCAAAATTTTTGACCAGATGGAAAAATTTGCCTCCTACGGTTTTAACAAGTCGCATGCGGCGGCTTATTCGCTGATTTCGTACCAGACGGCCTATTTAAAAGCTCATTACCCGGTGGAATTTATGTGCGCGGTGATGTCTTTGGATATGACTAATGTTGACAAACTGTTGATGTACAAAGAAGAATGCAAAAAAATGGGGATTAACGTTTTGCCGCCGGACATCAACAAATCGCTGGCCGAATTTGCCGTTGAGGGCAAAAATATCCGCTATGCCCTGGCGGCAATCAAGTCGGTCGGCGCCGCCAATATGGAGGCCATTGTCAAGGAGCGCCGTACCAAGGGCGAATTCAGGGATTTATCAGATTTTGTACACAGGGTTGATGCCAAACAGATTAATCGCCGACAAATTGAGCAGCTGATTAAGGCCGGAGCTTTTGATCATTTGGAAAAATCACGCGGCAAATTGTTTGCCAATATTGACACGCTTATTTCGCATATCAATGCGGCAACCGAACTCAAAAACAGCACGCAGAACTCGTTGTTCGGAACCGAGGAGTTACAATCTAAAATTGCTCTGGCCGACAAGCCTGACTGGCCGGAGCTTGAAAAGCTGCAACTGGAGGCCGAAGCTATCGGCTTTTATCTGTCGGCGCACCCGTTGGACAGCTACCAAAAAGGTATGGAGCGCCTCGGTGTAAAAAAATATATTGAGGTTGTTCAGGGGTTGCGTGTCGGCGACAGTTTGCGCTGCAAACTGGCCGGCTGTGTTAATTCGTTTCAAAAACGCCTGTCCAAAAACGGCAACAAATATGCTTTTGTTGAGATGTCTGACGGCAGCTCTAATTTTGAGGGATTATTGTTTGCCGAAGGATTGTCAAAATATGAGGCGATTATTCAATCCGGTGTGCCGCTTTTGATTAGCGTTACAATTGACAAAAAAGAGGAAGATGCTACCCCGCGCATGATGATTAACACCGTTGAAACGCTGGATCAAGCCATTGCCGAAGTTACGGACGGGTTAGAAATTTATATCAACGATATTGAGACCGTCCGTCGTTTGAAACAAATTTTGGATAAAGATAGAAACGGCCGCAATAAAATATATATTAAACCGGATAACGACAACTGGGATATCCGTATTGCCTTAAACGGCGGCTTTGCCCTCTATGGCGATATATTGTCGCAGATACGCGCTTTGCCCGGAATTTCTAAAGTAAAGGAAATCTGATATGAAAAAGACTCTGTTGCCCCAAGCTTCATCTTCTGCCGTCACTTTGCCTTTTTTTAAGTTTTTCTTCGGGACTTACGGCTTGTTGATTGACCGGTTTAGGGAATTTTTTATTTTGGGCAGCTTGTTTGCCGTTGTGCTCTCGATTATTGTACTCGGCAGCGGTTTGAGCATCTTCTGTATTCCGTCGATACCGCAGGACCGGCTTTTTTGCTCCGATAACATCTATGTCTTTTTTGTGGTTCGGGTTATGCTTTTTGGGGTATCATGTATGTTTGTCCGCGCCTGGCTGCAAATACTTATTTCCGGTTGCCGGCAAAAATGGCTGTCCTATCTTATTCCCTGCAGAGCCGATTTTAAGATTGCGGGGCTGGCGCTTCTGTGTTTTGCGACGTTTTTTGCGGCGGCCGCTTCGGTCTACCTGCTTTATACCCGGGAACCGAATCCTGACTGGCGAATTGAGATGCTTTATTTTACAGTTGTTGCTCTGGGCTTTTTGTTGCCGTTTTTGGGAATCAAGTTTTCCGGTTATTTTGCCTTTGCCGGCAACAACGACCCGCTGCCCTCGCCTAAAATTATGTGGCAAAAGACATCCGGCAGTGGTTTTGCTTTGCTCTCGGGCATGATTTTTCTGATGCTTTTGGGATTTAGCATTTCATCGTCATTGTTTTATAATTTTGTAAATGAGGAAAACGCCGGCCAATTTTACGCTATTTTGGGCGGTGAATATCTGGTGCGTTTGTTTAACCTGTTGATTATTGCTTGTTTTACCAATTATTGTTATTTGCAGAGAAAATATCTTTTTGAAAGGAACGAAGATGAAAAATCCGGAAATTAAAAAACTTCCTTTTTTGGACACCATCGGACGTAGCTTTAAATATGTCTTAAAAAACAAGGCCTTGATTAAGGGGATTTTACCTTTGGCAGCGGCACTGATTGTTTTGCAGGCGCTTATCGGTTTGCCGTTTCTTTGTTCGCTCAGCGGTGATACCTGTGTTAGCGACTGGCGCTGGCCGGTTACGGCTCTGGCAATAGCCTTGTGTGTTGCCGGTATTATTATTAACTATTGTCGCACTATTATCAATAAGGCTCCCGTTGATTTTGTATCTATCCAGTTTTGGAAGCGTATGGGATTTTATGTTGTGGCTTTTTTGGTGCTGTCTGTTTTGATTTTGGTTCCGGTTTTGCTTTGTTTAACCCTTGCCGCTTTTGTATTTGATCCGAGCACATCCATCAGTTTGTTAACACTTATATCCGTTTTGGTGTGGTTTGCCGCGGCAATTGTTTTTGCGCCTTTGCTTCTGGTATTTCCGGCAATTGCGGTTGAAGATTATGAAATGCTCAAATGGTCAAAACTTTTTGCCCTTGCCAAAGGTAACTGTAACGCTATTTTTTGGGCTCATCTTATTATCATGCTGCCTTGTTGGATCCTGGCAAAAATGTGGTCGTCGATTTACGGCATTATCGGCAGCGATAACTATATCATCGGTTTGGTTTTTGTGGCCGGAGGGCTTTTTATCAGTCTTGTAGATGCTTGTTTTAAGGGAGCTTATTTTGCGCATATTTATCAGTTTTTCAAATTTTATGATAAAAAGTGAGCCAAAACAGACGGTTTCTGATTACGCCAAGGTAAAATTCGTTTGATTCAGATTCGAAATCTGTTTTACCGCTAACATCGTTGTCTTCATCATGTGAAACAGTAAATGACGATCCGTTGTCAACATATCTGTATCCAAAGTCGACAGAAACATTTTCGGTTGCGGCATGGGAAACACTGCCGCCGACCTGCCAAGCCAATTCATTTGAAGACTTCTTGGCGTTTCCGGCAGTAACTTTTTGATGAGAAAGTCCTAAACCTGCTCCGATATAGGGAGTAAATTTGGTGCCGGTATCAATATCGTCATAGGCGTTCAACATAATGGAATTATTAACGAATAAAATAATGAAAAGCAAGAATAAAAAAATGCACCAGAAAGATACGAACTCAAAAACAAAGCCTGAATATTCATTAAAATTAACGAATTTTAATTTTTATCATTGCCCCAGTATTGCCCCGAATTTTTACAGCTAAAACAAGAGGGTTAGAAAACAATCTACCCCCTTGTAAATACTTGGCTGTGCTTTCAAGCCAAAGTGAAGAAAAATATACAAAATAGCGCCTTGATTTTGCATAATATTAAAAAATATCAAACCTTTACCTCAAATCCGCCACCTCAGACCCTAAAGACTTCCCAGTGGCCACCTTTGTCCGGCCCGATACGGCGAATAAGTCCTTTTTCTTTCATCTGGCGTATGTTTTTTTCCACACCGGCAATACTTAAACCGGTTATTTCAGATAATTCTCTGGTGGTAACATGAGGATTATTTGCAATAATCTGCAAAATTTTCTCCTTACTTTTCTCCTTACTTTTCTCCTTACTTTTCTCCTTACTTTTTAGGACGTCATTTGTCTCGGAGATGGTTTTTATCTGCATTTCGCGATTATCCAACAGATTCTTTTCACCTAACAACAGATTCCCGAAAAATTTATTCAGATATTCCATTGTATAATAAATATCCTGATTCAGGTTTTGATAATTTGCCCGCACCAGGGCATTACGAAAATACTTGGAATTTTGCTCAAAAAGATCGTTATTGGTTACAAATCCCAAAGTATAAAGATATTTAATGATAAAAACCGCAGTTGCACGGGTGTTTCCCTCGCCAAAGGGATGAATTTGCCAGATTCCAGACGTAAATTTAGCCAGTCGTTCCACTTTTTCACGTTTAGACAGCCCCTTATAATTAAACTTTTTTTCCTGCCCAAAATCATAATCAAGCGTTTCCATAATGCTGTCAGCCCGACCATAAATAACCGTATCACCGTTTAACACCGGTTCTTTTTTGGTAATATCATACGTCCTGATTTTACCGGCAATCTCATCATCAAATATTCCGCTAAATAAAGCCTTATGAATGGAAATTAATTCAGCGGGGCTAAAAGAAAAAGTATGTGTGCTTAAAAGTTTTGCAATTCGGGCGGAAACCTCATCCGCTTCTTTTTCATTATGCTCCTTGAGGGTTTTAGCCGGATTTTGTTTGTAATACTGACTGACCTGCTCGCCGGCCTCATCAATGGAAATCTTTCCCTCAATATTGTCTTTTGCAACTTCAATCAGATATTTGGACGGGGTCAGATTATCAACCTGCTGTAAACCAATGGCAACACCCCAGTTTTCAGCCTTTTGTGATTTTTCCGGTTCTTCCTGCTTTTTATACTCTTCAAAATATTCCATAATATCTCCGGTAATAACTGGCTAAGTATAACCAAACAGACGGTAAAAATCAAGTTAACAAGACAAATTACAAGCAATTTCAGCGGATAAATTTATTATTAGCATATCATACGTTGTTTTGTCCATATCATACCAATTCGGCTGTTCAGACCTTCAAAAAAGTATATATTTTGGGTGTTTTGAACCGGTTTTGGAAAAAAAATAAAGATACTGGAGAATAGGGCGCGGCCATCAAAATAAAAAATGAATTCCGCAGTTTCTTTAACTTTTCAAGGTATTGGAAAAACAAAAAAGAGGAAATATAAACTTCCTCTTTTGCTATTTGGTTGCGAGGGGAGGATTTGAACCTCCGACCTTCAGGTTATGAGCCTGACGAGCTACCGGGCTGCTCCACCTCGCGATAAGATAAAGCCTGTTTACGCTTTTCGGAACGTTTTGTCAAGTGTTTATTTTATAAATATGGAAGTGTTGGTGCCGACTATCGGTAAGTTATCGTTTAAACTTCAAAAAACAAGAAGCGAGGCCTCTTGTTTTTTGAAGTTTGGAGCTGGTGTTGACGAAGTTACAAAACCTTAATATTTCCAGCGGCAATCCGACCGCGGTCATCATAAAGCTCATAGCCGACTTTTTGCCCGTCGTTTAATCTCTTCAAACCGATTTTTTCCAGCTGGGTCACATGAAAAAAGACGTCTTTATTGCCGGTCTCTGGTTCAATAAAGCCATAGCCCTTTTTGCTGTTAAACCATTTGACAGTTCCCGTTAACATAGTCATCAATCCTCCTGACGGTTGCGTTGTTTTGCCTTACGCTTACCATCATACGCTCATCATACGGATTTTCATATACCCTATTTTTCGGTGTTTTGCTGTCATATTTTTCGGCTATCAGGGTAATTAATTATTTTATACATCTTTAAGTTGCAGGCGTTTATCTAACCTTTCCAACTCATCAATATAAGCCCCGATAAGGTTCAATCCCTTATTCCAAAACCGGGCGTCTTTGGCATCAAGCCCGAAAGGCTCGAGCAATTCATCATAACGTTTAACTCCGGTCAAAGACAGCATGTTCAGATATTTGTCGGCAAAATCAGGCGTTTTGCCGTCCTGATAAACCTGATACAAAGAGTTGACCAGACAATCGGCAAACGAATAAGCATAGACATAAAACGGCTTCCAGAAGAAATGCCCGACCTGGGTCCAGTTATTTTCGGTAACCTGGTCGATATTAACGTATTTTCCGAGCGAGGCGCTCATTTCCTCTCGCCAGATTTGTGCCAGCCGCTGTTGTGAAACCTCGCCCTGACGCCGTTCGTCATGAACGCGTGTTTCAAAGAAATGAAAAGCAATTTGCCGGATGGACGTGTTAATCATATCGTTCACTTTGCCGGCAATCAGGCACAGACGCTCTTTATCATCTTGGGCATTTTTTAACAACGATTGAAAGGTCAGCATTTCGGCAAATACCGATGCCACTTCGGCCAAAGTCAGCGGCGTGGCGTCATTCAAATCACCCTGTTTAGAGCTCAGGCGCATATGGCAGCCATGTCCAAGCTCGTGCGCCAGTGTCAGAACATCATTTTGTTTGCCGGTAAAGTTTAAGAACAAATACGGGTGGTATTTTTCCGGCAGAGGCATGGCAAAAGCACCGCTGCGTTTGCCGTCGCGCGGCGGAACATCAATCCACGAATGCTCCTTGTCAAAAAAGTCTTTAGCAAGGTCAAAAAGTTTCGGCGAAAAAGCTTTATATGCCGCCAAAACAATCTCAACCGCCTCATCCCAAGAGTATTGCCGGTCAGATTCAAAGGGGAGCGGGGCATTGCGATCCCAATATTCCAGTTTTTTTACTTTGAGCCATTTGGCTTTGAGTTTATAAAAACGATGTGCCAGATCGGCATAATTGGCGCGGACGGTATCCGCCAGCGCCGCAACCGCTTTGTCGTCTACCCGATTGGCCAGATTTTGCGACGCCACCGGTGTTTTAAAACCGCGTTTTAGGTCTTCGATGGCCTTATCTTTAACCACCATATTGTAGTTAAGCGCAAATAACGGTGCATTTTCCGTGCAGACACGGGCTATTTCGCGACCGGCTTTGGCGCGTGTTTCGTCCGATTTTTCCAAAGTCAGTTTAGCGATTTCGGCATCGTTGTATTCTTTGCCGTCAACCGTGTATTTCAAGCGAGCCGAGGTTTCTTCATACAGACGTTCCCAGCCTTCGCCGGAAGTAACGGATTTTTCGTGCAGTATTTCCTCAACTTCTTCCGAGAGCTCATAATCTTTGAATAACCGCACGCGCATAAGCCAGGGCTTGTAATAAGCCGCTTTTTTGTCTTTGAGCCATTCTTTGATTTTTGTTTCCGGCAAACGGTTAAGCTCCAGCGATAAAAAGATTGTCGGTTTGCCGTAATCGTTAAGCTTTTCGGAAATATTTTGGTAAAAGGTCATCGCCGTCGCATTTTTCATCTGCGTCACCATTGTCAGATAAGAAAATATACCGAGTTTACTTCCCAAAACCGAACGCTTTTCGCATTCCCGTGCCATTTTTAAGAACCCTGAGGCATCCAATCCGGCCAACTTACCCTTATACTTTTTGGCAAATTGAATGGCTGCTTTGCGATAGGCCTCCAAATCTTTGTCAATCTGCTTATCATCAATTCCCTGATAAAGATCGGATAAATCCCACCCTGGTAATTTATTCTTTTGGCCAGAGGTCTTGGGTGTTTTGTCGGGCATTTTGTTCATCTTCCAATTCCTTTCTTAACTGATGTAATTTTTCCATTTCCCGTTTGGTATCAGGATATTGCTTCAGATATTCTTGTCGGGCTTCTTCATCGATCCAACCGGAAAGTTCCGGCTCGTAGAGATAGTTGCTCCAGGGATACGGTTGTTTACCATCAATCCAGCTGTAAATACCGTGCCATATAACGGCAATATCACACCGACTGTTGGCTGCAACGGCTTTGCTGCTGCACCATAGGCGGTGATCACACTGACCGAGGCGTTGTAACAGCTGCTGCGAACATGCCACAAAGCCGCGATTTTGAGCATCCTGTTTGGGCGCTGCCAAAATCAACACGAACAGCAACCCGAAAATACCGGCCGACAGGCCGGCAACAACATGAAACCAGTATTTTTTTATCCAGATCATTAAGCTTTTTGTTTTCTTTTTCTGATAAGCTCTTCCAATAAAGCCAATTCTTCAAGAGTATTGGCTGCCGAAGCCTCTTCAACCGAACATTCAACGGCCGAGCATTTCAATCCCATCCGCAGGGCAATTTCGACCGCATCGGTCAGATAATACTCATGAGCGGCATTTTCATTACTGATGGCTCCTAAAATTTCAAAAAGTTTTTCACCGTCAAAACACATAATGCCGGAATTACAGAAAGTAATGGCTTTTTCTTCATCGGTGGCATCTTTAAATTCGACAATCTTTTTCAAATGATCGCCGTCCATGACCAATCGTCCGTAGCGAGCCGGATCTTCGGGTCTAAAGCCCATGCACACCACCGAATACCCCTGAGCACGTCTGCGCAGCAATTTGCGTATACTCTCTTTGGTGTATAAAGGCTGATCACCGAAAATAACCAGTATATCACCCTTAAAACCTCTAAACTCATCACGCGCCGACAAAACGGCATGTCCGGTACCGAGCTGCTTTTCCTGCACACAGGTCGGATAAGGGGAAACTTCTTTTTTTACGGCATCACCGTCCGGAGCTATAACCGTCACAATTTTTTCTATTTTCAAATCCTCCAGAGTGTCAATAATATGGCGGATCATCGATTTTCCGTCTACCGGCATTAAAACCTTGGGCAGATTCGATTTCATACGGGTTCCTTTTCCGGCGCCCAGAATAATGGCTCCTACCTGATAGTTATTCATTTGGTTTATTCTCCTTTTATAACTTTTTAATAACTTTCGTCTATGATATACGGCAATGATGAAACAGTTAATACCGAGTGTCAAGTTATGAAAAAACTTTTTCTTGCAGTTTGTTTCAATTTGCTGTTGATAAACACACTGTCTGCCAGAGTAACGCCGGTTACCGGTTATACGAATTTGCAATTGCAGAGTCCGGAGCAAAATACCGAACCGGTTGTTCATCGCGTAGACTTCGGTACTTTCAAAAAACTTGTCCGCGACGGATTTAGCAACGCCGTTGAGGCGGATCCGAAAACCATTAATCAAAATATCGGTTATTGGCCGAGCGAGGCACAGAAACAGGCCGAGCAGGAAAAGAACAAAAGTTTGTTTCAGAAGATGTATGAACAGGCTCTGGATAGAATCGCCGTGCCCACCGATAAATCGCAACGTCAGGATGTTGTATCGGAAAATGATGCGCCGGATATTTCCGCACAGCGGCAAACCTGGCAACAATCATCGGCTTTGCCGACGATTACGGCATACTTGCCGCCGGACAACCAGCCGACTGCGGTTCCGGCATTGGAACATATCCCGTATTTAATGAATTCGATTGAGGTCCTGCCGAGCGGTTTGGTCAAATTTGAGGAGACAATCGTCGTGGTTGCCGACGGCAACAAGCTGTCCCGCGGGTTAACCAAAATTTTGCCGCAAACTGTTTATAATTCCGAAGGTTCGGCGCAGTCACTCGATTATTCGGTCATTGGTGTACGAGTCAACGACATGCCGGTTGACTATCATTTGACTTCTGACGGAGAAAATGCCCTGTTGGTGCCGGAGGAAGATTATCGCCTATCACCGGGAATCTATACCTATAAATTTGAATATCTTGTCGACAATCTCTTGTGGGATTATGGCAGTTATTATCAGTTGTATTGGGATGTCGGGGGCGGTGGCTGGAATTTGGTGGTTGACCGTTTGGGAGCAAGTTTAAATTTGCCGCGGCCGAATGCCGTTTTGGATCAAAGTGTTTTACTGGGATCGACGCGGCGGCTGGATGCCAATGCCGTTTCAATCCGACCCAACGGTTCAACAGCAATTGCCTGGATTGCCGCGCGGCCGTTGTTTGTCGGTGAAGGCATGTATTTGGTTGTCAATATTGATAAAGCCGCTTTGGATGCTCCGACCTTGTGGCAAAAAATCGTTCGCTCGTTTTACAATTACGGAGATATTTATTTTTCTTTTGTGGGGACGGTTGTCATCGCGATTTCGTTTTTGTTGTCCTGGCGTTATATTGTCAAGGATAAAGGACAGCTGAAATTTAAATTTGAAAGAACGGCCATCATGTCGCGATTTTTGCTTTTTAATCGTTTTGATCTAAAATCGGTTTGCGGCTTTTTGCTGGAATTATATCGCAAAAATATCATTGATATTCAACAGGCCGGCGAAACGGTCTTGTTAATTAAGCGCACCGACAACCCGAAAAATCTGGCAAAATGGCAGCAAAAAGCTCTGCGCCTGTTGTTTCCGAAACACGAAACCGTTTTTAATGTCAACCCCAATAATAAATTACCGTTTAAGCGGTTTGCCGGATATCTGGAACAAAACATGTTGCGGCAGCTGTGGCGTTTTCGCTTCAAATTAAATATCGGTTATTTACTTTCGGGGATGGGTTTAATCGCTTTGGTAGAAGCATTTATTGCAGCATTTAAGCTTGATTCGCTATATGTCTTCGGTGTGTTATCGGCGACCTCTGTGGTCTGTATGTCGGCCGTTTTGTTGTGGTCGCTCAACGGGCGCCGCTGGCTCAAAATTTTCTTGCGACTCATCTCTTTGGATATAACGGCCTTGTGTTTTGTCGTGTTTTCGGCGATGATTCATCCGTTGGCATCGCTGCTGTTGATCATATCATTGCTGATTATCGCCGGCGCACTCAATGTTTATTCCGGACGTTTGGGACTTATCAAGCATTATATTCAAGATATCGGCCGTTTTCGTGATTATTTACTGGCCAATCGCGATAATCTTGTCTTGAGCAAAAACATTGTTAATTATCAGGCCTTAATATGGGCTTTGGATGCGGAAGATAAATTTGACGGGGCGGTTAGCGCGGAAGCCTACAAAATTCCGGTTATGCAAACGATTGTTCGTCTGTGGCATTAGGCCTTAAATTATTTGACCACATCTTCCTTGTTTTCAAAAATCTTTCGGGCGGTTGTCAGATAATCGTCGGATTTTTCCGGTTTTCCGGCATAGGTAACGTTGTAAGACACGACCTTAAAGCCAAAAGGATTGGAGGTGTAATTGAGCTTATCCCTGTCATCTTTTTCAATATCTTCATAATTGTCAAATTCCAGATATCTGATACGAATATAGGCTCGCCATATAATCACATCGGGTTCCGGCATATCTTTGGTTGAAGTCTTGGTGAGGAACTGAGCCATCCATAAATTTCCGCCCAGTTTTTTGACAAAATCAACCTCGACTTCGCGTTTCATCTTGAGGCGGATAAATAATTTCAATTGATTTTCGTCAAGATTGTTGACAAAAGTATAGTAAGCGCTCAGTCCCGAATACCAGTAAAACAAAGAGTTGGTGTCCCAGCGGTAGAATAAATCGGCGGTTGATACCGGAATGGCGTGGCGCATTTTAATATAGTCGGCAATATATTTTTCGCTTAATAAATCCCGGTAGGAAACAAACACTTGTGCCGGAAGCACCTGTTTGAGCTCGTAAAACCCGGCATCGGCCGCATAGAAAGACGGCCGGGCGTTTTTTTGCGGCACCAGAAGATAAAGCACCATCACCAACATCATATTAAAACAAAGACTCAAAACCGCAAAAATAACCAACAGACGCGATGTCCATAAATAACGCCTTTCGGGAAAAGCCTTTGTGTGAAAATCTCCGGGATAACGCCCGAGTTTATCCGGACTTTTTTTGTCGCGATAATGAAACAGGGCGGATAAAATCATATTTATCCCCTTTAATAGGCATATCGCTCAAGTCTGACATCTTGAGCAGCATTAAGGTAACCTTGCGGGTCATCCGGTGTCCCGACATAGGACATTGAGAAATTGGTGATCAAAAAGCCAAACGGATTTTGTTCGCGCAAAGAGCGGTTTTCATACGGAATGGGCGCCATTAAAGCCCGAAGATACGCACGCCAGATATTGATGATTGGTACGGTCTCGCCGGGATAATAGTCCATCGTAATAAATTGAGCCATCCAAAACCCGCGGGACATCGGTTTAATCCACTCAACCTCAGCCAAACGAACCAACCCGCGCATTTTAAATTGGTTAATGTTATTGGACAGATCGTTGGAAACAAAATTCTGATAAACCTGACGAGAAGACATCCAGTATAGTCGCGATCCGCGCCCCCAACGGGTCAAAAGTTCATCGTAATCGGCGGTAATAACCTGCCGGAGCAAAATAAATTCTTCAATAAAAGCCTCTGTCAACAAATCAATGGCCGCCACGGGTCTTTCCTGTTTTTCCAACAGGCTGAACTGGCTGAATATCGGATCATGTTGAAACAACAGCGGCGAGGCGCTGCGTTGCGGCAGCATGATATAAATGCTGCAAACCAGTATAATGTTGAGGCAAATGCTCAAGGACGCCAAAATAACCAGCAGGCGGGAGCTCCACAAATAGCGCCTCTCCGGCATGGCATTGGTATGAATGGCCTCCGGGTACAAGCCGAGCTTGTCCGGACTTCTTTTTTCTTTGTATTTGAATACGGTATTTAATAAATCAAGCATCCGACCTCAGGACATTTAGTAGTTTGCCGAAATTCATTATGGCAGATAAAAATATCTTTTTTATTAATTTTATACAACAAAGTTGAATAAAAGCAAATAAATACTGTTAATATGCAAAATATTGATATAACTTAGACAACAGGTATTGTTTTTTATCGGGATAAACTTATGAAGAAGATAGTTGTTGTGGCCGGGATGCTGGCTTTAATGTTTTCGGCTTGTTCGCGGGATTCCGGCAATTCGATTGTCGAACACGGTGTCCCTGCGCCTGCCGCATATACGGATTGGGACAGAGCGATTCGGGTTGATGCCGATATGCAGTCGATGTATGCCAATATGCCGCAGCGGATCGAACGGCCGATCGATATGTACATGGCTTTTGCTTTGGCTCTCAAATATAACTACACACGGCGTCTGGTAAGTTATCAGCAAAGTATGGTGGAGCTCGGCATGAATCCGGAAAACCGCCTGCCTGAGATATTTTCTTCTGCCGGTTATGTCAATACCAGCAATGCCGATGCCATGGATTCCGAACTCAAGCTGGCCTGGAATATTTTGGATATCAGCACGGTTTATTATCAAAGCAAGGATGACTGGTATCAAAGCAGCGTTGCTTATGAGCAAAGTCGCAAGGTCATCCACAATCTTTTGCAGGAAACCCGCGTTTTATATTGGAAAGCTTTGGCCGCACAACGTTTATTGCCGGTTATTGATGACATGATAGAATATATGACCCTTGATGTCGACGAACTCAACGCCCGTTCAGTTGATTTGGCCAAAGAAGGAAAGAGCCTGAGTGTTGAAGAACTTGAGCGCAAGCGTGAATACATGGAATCGGTTAAAGAATTGTCGGCACTCAAACGTGATTTTGAAACCGCCGAGGTTCGGTTGGCTTCGCTAATGGGGTTTCATCCGTCAACGGAGTTTACGTTAGTCGGAAAGGAATCCGGTAATTTTGATTTGCCTGAGATCAAAAGCTCTCTGGGCGAGATGGAGTGGGTTGCCTTAACCAACCGTCCCGAATTGCGGGTTCGTGATTTGGTTACCAACGCCGATGAAATTATTGCCTCATTTAAAGTCTTTTCCGATCCCGGCAACGCGCAGTATAGAAAAGATCCCTCATACTACAATCGTATGTGGTCGCGTAAGGCCAAAGAAGTCGGGTTGGAAGTTTTTGAAAATGTCAAAGATCCTAAGTATTTTGAGGCAGAAGCTTTGCGGCGTCAACGTATGACTACTTTGGTGTTGACCCAGGTTTATGTGGCCTGGGCGCGCTATATGTCGGCAGTTGAGGACTACCGTATAGCCGATGAACTGGCCAGGGCATCGGAAGATATTGCCGAGGATACCACGATTACAAAGGGGTCATTTGCAACATCTTCGCAGCTTGAAGCTGCCCGTGCCATTGAAGATGAGGGAAAGGCGCTTCTGGCTTATATTGATTTGCAAGATGCCTTAGGAAACTTATATGCTACCCTGGGCATGGATGCAATTCCCTACTATATGCTCAATGAAAAGCCCTCAAAAATTGCCGTTTATCTGCGCGGTGTGCTCGAGAAATGGCGCAAAGGCGAGTTTTTGCCGGATAACCGGCCGTATCTTTTGGATGTCCCGACCAAACGTCCGCCGGTGAACCTGTCATCGTCACGCCTGATGCCGGATCTGTCTTTGGAAAGTGGTCAAAAATTTGAAGTCAGAATCCCCGATGAAATTTTTGATAAAATGGATTTTAGCGGCCGCGTCACCATCAAGGCCGGTTTGATAGATGATTCTCCTTTGCCGGATTGGGTGATGTTTGATGAACCAAAACGCGCGTTTATCGGCATGGCCATGCCGGGGAATGTCGGTTCTTATACCCTTAAGGCTTATTTGACGGATGAAAACGGAACAACCGCTTATGTTACTTTTAAGATTAGCATCAAGGATGTCTATGTTCCGTCAACCAAGTTGCGCGGTTTGACCGAGGGACGCACGGCCACCGTGCTAAAACGCTGTATCGGCCGTCAGTGCACGGACGAGTATATTGCAGCGGATATCATTGGTGAAGATGTCGACGCTCGTCCCAGTGTGCCGTAAGTCGGCTTTGCTGCCTCGGGGTCGGTATTTTCGACTCCGAGGCGGACGTATTTTAACCTCGTTATTGTTTGAACCTGCTAAGGTATAACGCGGTTTGTTTGGTTTTGAGGAATGTTTGGCAATAAAAAATTTTATCTGGCAATATTCGTCTTTGTTTTGGCCGAAAGCTCGCCACCCAGTAATTAAAACAGAACAACACCGGCTATCTAAATGACGCCGGTGTTTTTTAATTAGAGATTTATAACGGGAAGCGTTGAAACACATTTATGCTCAATACTTTCTGTTCCGCTTCCCAGATCATAACAATGTTGTCTGCAGGATAGCTCGTGCAAATGAGAAACCGCAAATCTCGTTCGGAGGTCTTCTCCTAACTTTCCCTTTTTCAGAAAAGCCGATATCTTGTTATAGGCAACTAAATTCTTCTTTAAGGATTTCAACTGCTCCAGCGTTGGCAAGTCGCCGCTCAAACAATACTTCCGCCATACTGTTTTGCAGTATTCTTCCGCTTTGCCGCAAGTCGTCAGCAGGTCAACATACACTGGCAGGGCGTAAACCGTATTATTTATTATCACGCCTACCGGGGTACACGAAGTATTTTCTTCGGCATATTTAACGTCGGATGATTTTGTTCTGTTACTAAAATAAATTCCAAATAGCATACTTCTTTATGATTGGCAAGGGGAAACTGCTTTTGGCTTGGTATTTCAGGCAATTTGCAAAATATATTCATTCCGAAACCTGCTCTAAAATCAAGTTTAAAAACTTTACGTATTGTTAAGCAGGCATGTGCCATAGTGGATTTTGTGATTTTTTATAACAGCCAAAGGAGTATTTGATGAGGCAAAAGTTTTATCCTCTGTTGCTGGTTTTTCTGCTGGCCGCATGCTCATCACAACCGCCAAAGGAAACGCAGATTGAAAACGCCCGGCATGAACAAATCTATTTGCAAATCGGCGGTCAACAAACCGCCAAAGATGGCAAATTGGCAATCATCCAACACGGGCTGGCATCCAATATGACCCATCCGGCCGTGCAGGCAGCCAAACAAGCTTTTATCGATAACGGTTATCTGGTCATTACTTTTGACAGTCGCTACTCCTTAGGAAAAAGCGGCGGCGGAGTGGCTGACGTTCGACTGGGTACTTTTGTTGATGATTTGCAAACGGTCGTCGACTGGGCTCGAAAACAAGATTTTTATACCGAACCATTGGCTTTGGCCGGACATTCTCTCGGCGGAGCCGCCGTGCTGCAATATGCGGCGAAATATCCGGCACAGGTGGGGATTTTGGTGCCGATAACGCCGGTGGTCAGCGGCCAAAAATGGGAAGACGCTTGTATGACCTATATGTCCGATTTTTGCCGCAAATGGAAAAAAGACGGAACTTATCGTTATCAAAACGAAGACATTTCCTATCAAACGCTGGAAGATGCCAAAAATTTTGACGCTCTCAAATTGGCGCCGAAAATTACGGCCGACGTTTTGCTGGTCGGCGCGCAAAACGATATTATTATCGCACCTCAGGATATTCGGGAATTGTATGCCTCTTTCCCTGGGAAAAAGCAATTGGCGGAAATTTTGCAGAGCGGACATAATTTTGAAGATGCTCGCAATCAAAAAGATTTATCCAATGCTATCGGCAATTTTTTGCAGCAACCCAAATAATACAAAAAAAAGGCAACTTCCCTACAGCCGAGAGAAGATGCCTTTTTTTAATTTGCTCATTTTCGGCTTTGGCTGCGCCACATACGCATTTGCTTGTTCCACATTTTGAACTGTGGTTTGGCTTTAAGCCCCAGATCGTCGGCCAACATTACGTATTGCCTGTAGCTGATTTCGTCCTTAAAATAAAGCTCCTCTGCCATTTTGAGAGCTTTCCGTCGCAAGTCCTTACGAGAATTGCGATTTAAGAGATACGTGTTATCACCGGCCGCAAAATCTTTTAAGATTTGTACGCCTTCCTGTCCCGGTTTATCCGAAACGACGCTTACCGCAGCAGCCCTAAGCCTGTCATCATCAGGAGAAAAATTTTTCCGAGAGGCATTTGCCCTGATACCAAACGCCAGTGCCGTCAAGACAAGCGCAAAAATAATCCTTTTCATAACATAATAGTTTTAAGCGTTAAAAATTCGATTTCTTTGAGCAACCTAAAACTTTTTTATCGTTTTTGTCAATATTTTTTATTTGCACAAAAAGGCAAATTTACCTAAACTGAACGGCAGAAAATATTAACCGGTATAAAGGATGGGAATGATGAAAATTGTTATTATCGGCGGCGGCGCCGGCGGATTGAGTTGTGCAGCACGGTTGCGCCGACTCGACGATAAGGCCGAAATCACGGTTCTAGAACAGACTGACGAGGTATCTATTGCCAATTGCGGTCTGCCCTATTATATCGGCGGTGTGATTGCCAACAGAGATAAAATGCAGGTGGCACCGACCGACAATCTGCGCAAAATATTTGGCATCAATCTTAAAACCAAATGCAAAGTTACCGCTATTCTGCCGGAAAATAAACAGGTCGTTGCGGCGGACGGGACGGAATATGCTTATGACAAGCTGGTGCTGGCTACCGGTGCGGCGCCCATCGTGCCGCCGATTGACGGACTTGACAAACGGCCGTGGTTTACGCTTAAACATCTGACCGATGCCGATAAGATAAAAGCCTTTGTCAAAGCGCATCAGGCACAAACGGCCGTGGTTGTCGGCGGCGGGTTTATCGGCGTGGAAACGGCCGAAAATCTTTGCCATCCGGGGCTTAAAGTATCTCTGGTCGAAATGGCTCCGCAGATTTTGCCGCCCTTAGACAAGGATATGGTGCAGCCACTGCAACGCGAGCTTAAAAACAACGGTATTCTGCTTTATCTCGGCGACGGGGTACAAGCCTTTGACGAACGCGGTGTGGTGTTGAATTCGGGACAACATCTGGCGGCGGATATGGTAATTTTGGCCATCGGGGTCAGGCCGGAAACAGCGCTGGCTCAGGCTGCCGGTATTGCCACCACCGAGCGCGGTTCAATCATCACCGATGATTTTATGCGCACCAATATTCCCGATATTTATGCTTGCGGCGACAATGTGGCGGTCAAAGATTTTGTTTCCGGCCAAAAGCAAATGATAGCCCTGGCCGGACCGGCCAATCGTCAAGGGCGGCTGATTGCCGACCATATTGCCGGCAAGCCTTATCCTTATACCGCGACGCAAGGCTCCGGTGTGGTTAAGGTATGCGGCTTGACCGCGGCTTTTACCGGCAATAATGAAAAACAACTGCAACGGGCGCAAATTCCGTATCATAAAATGCTGATTAACGGCACCGGACATGCCGGTTATTATCCCGATGCCAAAGATTTGACCTTAAAGGTACTGTATGATGACGAAGGCAAAATTCTCGGTGCGCAGGCCGTCGGGACTGAGGGCGCCGACAAACGCATTGATGTTATTGCCACAATCATGCGGCTCAACGGCACGACCAAAGATCTGCGCGACGCCGAACTTTGCTACGCCCCGCCGTACTCCAGTGCCAAAGATCCGATCAATATCATCGGCATGGCGATTGAGAACCTGCGCGACGGATTATATCAACCTTGTTTTGGTACCGAATTTGGCGATATGCTGGTTTTGGACGTGCGCCCCAAAGAAATGTATGAGGCTGCGCATATTGACGGCGCGGTCAATATTCCGGCCGGACAACTGCGCGAACGTCTCAATGAACTGCCGAAAGACAAAACCATCATGGTGCATTGTGTTAAAGGCTATACCAGCTACGTAGCCGCGCGGATTTTGCTGCAAAACGGCTTTGACAGGGTTTTAAGCTATGCCGGCGGCTGGAAACAATATAAAAGCCTGACATCCTAATTTATTGCGGGGCGTTAGGTGGTTGGGGAATAAGAGAAACGTAAAGCGGTTAGAAGATCTGGCAACGACTTACTCTCCCGCGCCTTAAGGCGAAGTACCATCAGCGCAAAAGGGTTTAACGACCGAGTTCGGGATGGGATCGGGTGG
>CASFJS010000010.1 GCA_949295085.1 uncultured Pseudomonadota bacterium | reverse complement strand
CAGACCGTCACCTTCTATTCTAGCAAAGGAGTTTTTATGTGCATAGCTCTAAGCTCTTTGGAACTACCGGCCTAGCCGGTAGTTTTCTTGTTACAAAAACCGCCCTTGCTCAAAAAAGCAAAGGCGGTTTGAAGTGGCGGAGAGTACAGGATTTTGCACATTAAGCACTATAAACATCTGTTTTATAAAGATAAAATAAAGCACCCTCACCTATCATTTTTTTACAAAGGCTCTATTAAACAATTTTGTTGAAATATTGCCCCTAAAAATCCTTGTCTAAATTATTTGATAAGAATCTATAATGTGATTCTACTTAATAATTTATAAAAGGATTTTTATATGCCAAATAATACTTTTGAAGATTTCAAAAAATTTTTAGATAATTTTCCTGAAAAATTTGAATCTTTTAATCTGGATATTAACCTTAATGAATGTACAATTACTGTTACAATTCATTATTCCAAAACATTTACTGCTTCATTAGGAAAATTTATATGTACTCCAGATGATTTATTTCAAACATATAATGAATTGGCTATTTTTCTTAAAGAGAGAGTTAGATAATAATCTTTTTATGATATTTGATTCTTTTATTATATCAGTATTGTTATTGATAGTTTGATGAATTTCCAATTTTGGAATAAATTTTACAGTATTTAATTTTCTATTTTTCATAACAAAAATCTCCTTAAAAATTTATACAAATATTTATAAGGAGATTTTTGTTATTTGTGAATCGAATAATTTTTACTTGATTTTTATGAGGTTATAAATAACTCCTTCAATTAAAAAACCAATAAACAGTCTTTTATCAACAAAATTGTTTAATAGAGCCTTTACAAAAATACACCACTCAGCACCACTTTTCAAGCTCAAAAAATCAAATAAGAACAAGATTATAAACTATAATCTGCTATTTCTGTCCTATTTTAGAATATTTAAATTTTTTAAAATGCTTATTTTGCTTTCATTGTTGTTTCAAAGATTAGCAAACATCACTCAAAGTTTGCAAAATACTTGAATTATTGGCCTTTATAAAACTTTGCTGAATGTTAGAATGCTTTCTAAAACATTAGTCCATTCTAACATTCTGAGAGATGATAAGATTTTTATATCGATTTATCAATAAGTTATTTAAGCAGAATCTCTTGCATAAAGATTCTGTAAATATTAATATAAATTCATTACAAGAACCCTTCTGGATATAGAACTCCCATCATAGGGCCACAAAATCCATAATAAATATCTTTTGAAATAATCTTTTCATCAAAAGACATCTTCATCGCTTCAATTATGCTTGTACTTACAACACCAATACACCAATCACAATCTTTTTGATATTCTTTAAATATACATTTATCATTCTCAAACACTAATTGTGCTGATATTTTTTCAGAATTAAAATGCTTATATTTGCAAGCTTTACTATAATCCATCTTCAACCATATCCATTCATAACTTGGCTCTGTATGTTTTATTACATCATTAAATATTGTTTCATAATTAGGTATAATATATCTGACGTAATTATCTCTATTTAAGTAATCTTCATTTGTATTGAAGATGGCTCCTCTTTTGCAAAATCTTTTGTAATTTCTCTTACAAAAATTTAATATATATTTTTGAATATTTTCAGGAACACTATTCCACCCATTGCTATATTGTTCGTAAATTTTGCTTGCTTCATTTTCATCAATATTGAAACATTTTATCATTTTTTCTGGATACTTATATGTTGATAAATCTTCAATATATGAAAAATCTTTATAATCTAATAATTTTTTAGGGAAAATGGTAAAATATTTATATGTTATTACACTTTCAATAAGAGAACTTGTAAGAATTATTGCATCATAAAAAGAATTATTTTTCAGTAATTGTAAAATGTCTTTAGCTAATTTTATTTCCCTCAATAAAAATCCTTGAAGCAGGATTTTTTTATTGTATCCTCGTCTCAATTCCTCTTCAATATTTTTAAATAACGTATCCATAATATGAATTAGGGCACTTAAATTACTATGCATTATTTCCTCATACTATAAACTTATCTTAAATTTAAGGCTAAAATTGAAATAGGAATTTGGCGTTTTTTGCTGTCATCCTTTATCGTTAAAAAAAACAGACCTCTTCCTTTTTCAGTATTTTTCATTAAGTGTCTCTATATTCGCAAAATATCCTATGTAAATACAACTATTTCTTCTTTGATAAGTCTTTTTCTATCGTTTTCAGACTTTCTAAATAAGCCGCCTCAACAGGCGTAATCGTTTTTTGCTGATATTTTCTATATTCTGCATCAACTTTCTTCATGGCATCACTATGTTTAATTTTTCCAGCATTTTGCAAAACCTTTTCCCCTGAAGCAGACAAGATTTTATCTAATTGCTTCAAATAATCTTTCATATAAAGATGTTCGTGGCGAGCAGCATAGATTTCAGCAAAATCAAAATATCCTGACACCAAATTATTTAACACTTTAAGTTCTTCTGGAGTTAAATAGTTTTTGGCAATTCGAGCTTCTGATTTTGTTGGCAAATCTCCTGAAAATGTTGTTAGTCCCATAAAGGGCTTATCAGCATCAACCCGCTCATAAATAATTTCCGAGGCAGTATGCCCATGGGCAGCATAATGCAGTTTATTTTGAACAACTTTGAAAAATTCGATAGTTTCTGGAGCTTTGGCATCATAATCCCTGCTGGTGGCATATAAATCTAAAACCTGACGGTATAAAACTTTTTCAGAAGACCGAATATCTCTAATGCGGTCAAGCAACTCTTTCCAATAATTGCCGCCGCTGTTCTGCTTTAATCGTTCATCATCCAACGTAAAGCCTTTAATAATGTATTCTTTTAAACGTTCGGTTGCCCAAATACGAAACTGTGTAGCAATAGATGATTTAATACGATAACCCAACGAAATAATCATATCTAGATTATAGTACTCAATATCTCGGGAAACTTCTCTATTTCCTTCCTTTTGAACTGTTCGGAAATTCCGAACAGTTGAACTTTTTTCTAACTCACCTTCCCCATAAATATGCTTAATATGCTCGCTAACATTTGATTTGCTTGACTGATAAAGTTCAACTAACTGGGCTTGTGTCAGCCAGACGGTTTCTCCCTCCAATTTTACATCAATCTTATTTTTACCATCATTAGTCTGATAAATAATGATTTCACCCTGCTCATCAGCCATCAATCGCCTCCTAAAATTCTATTTTAATTTATAATAATGGAATCTATTTAAAATATGGTGAATCGTTCAGAAAAACTTATTAATCGTTACTAATAAATAAAACGATATTTCCATAGTAACATTAAAGCATACCCTAATGTAACCTTTCAAATAACATCATAAAAAGTAATATTAAGGTAATATTTATGTTGATTTTATAAAAGTAATGCATATACTAAGACATTAATATTACCTTTTAAGGAACTTTATGATGAAATTTTTATATGCAAGAGTTAGTTCAAACGATGGCAGTCAACATATTGACCGTCAAATCTGCGAAAAAGATAAATATGACGATGTTTTCATTGATTATGCATCAGGTGGTTCAACCCATCGCCCTAAACTGCAAGAGATGCTAAAATGGATTAGGACTGATGATGTGGTTGAAGTCCACAGCATTGATAGGCTTGCCCGCAATATTAATGACCTTTTACAAATCGTCAAAATCATTACAGAAGAACGTCATGCTGAAATATATTTTATTAAAGAACAACTACGTTTTACAGATGATAGCGATAACCCATTCAATCAATTAACACTTCAAATCATCGGCTCTATTGCTGAATTTGAAAGAAATATGATTAGAATGCGTCAAAAAGAAGGCATCGCTATTGCCAAGCAAAAAGGTGTTTATTCTAAAAAACGCTGCAAAAAGTTGTCATTATCACAAATGGAGCAGTTAAAACAAGATATTGCCAACAAAGTTCGTGTTTGTACACTTATCAAAAAATATGGCATTACAAAGCCTACTTACTATCGTTACAAGAAAAATTTTGATAAATAAACTTTTAACCTAAACATCCATTGTTGTCTCAAGGATTGGCAAACATTGTCCAAAGTTTGCAAAAGGCTGGAATTATTAGCCTTTATAAAACTTTGGTGAATGTTAGAAAATCCTTAAAACGCACAAATATAGAAAACAAATCTTCACAAGCCTTTTCTATCTCTGAATATTCATCCATTTAATATTCCTCCATTTGAAATATCACGGAATCTGTTAAAAAATGCGATGATTTTCTGGATAACATTATCTTTTTTCTTCTGGCGCCTTTTTTGTGGGTCAATAACTGGTAATGGTGGCAAGACTTTGTCTAGCTGTGTACCATTTTCCTGAACATAACCATTTTTAAACGCATTATTAACATATTTATATGTTTCTTCTTTGTTTAGATTTTCTTCTTCAATGATTTTATTCAATTCTGCTATTTTCTGCGCATTAATATACTTTTTCCAGTCAGAATCAACATTACTATCTGGTGTTAGCGAATTAATAAAGTTTTCGATAAGGTCTTTTTTGCTACGCAATTCAATACTCGCATCAACAGATTTCAAAATACTGCCTTTAAACGTGGATATAAAAAAGACATCTGCTGTACCACCTCATAGCACCATTATTATTTAACAAAATTTTGTGCTATTTTATTGTGACAAAACAGATGTTTATAAATATAGTGGCGGAGAGTACAGGACTCGAACCTGTGCACCGCTTTAACACGGTGACGGATTAGCAATCCGCTGCATTACCACTCTGCCAACTCTCCGTGGTTCAGGGCATATATTTAACGTAACTTTCCGACGGCGTCAACAATTTTTTTCGCTTTTATTCATGAAAAACCATTGTCAGATATGTCATCAAAATAAAGCCCAAAAACACTGCCGCCGCTGATTTATCGGTCTCTTTTGAACCATAAGTTTCCGGCAAGATTTCATTGACAACCACAAACAACAGCGTTCCGCCGGCCAATGCCATGCCATACGGCACGATATTAAAGCTGATATTCATTAACACCAACCCCAGCAAAGCTCCCAACGGCTGTACCAGACCGATTAAAAACGCCGTGCCGGCAGCCTTGAGCCTTGTATATCCGGCCCCGACCAGCGAAATGGCAATCGTTAACCCTTCCGGAATATTATGTGCGGCAATCCCGATTACCAGCGACAGCGGATTAACCAGACTTTCGGCACCATACGCCACCCCGACGGCCAATCCTTCCGGCAGCTTGTGCAGCGTAATCGCAATAATAAACAACCAGGCCTTGCGCAAATCAAAATGCGGCCCGTGATGTCCCATGGCATTGTGTTCATGCGGCAAAACCAAATTTAAAATCCAGACCAGCAAAACGCCGGCAAACACCGCCGCCACATAAGAAAAAGCCTCTTCATAAATATCGCCGCCCTGCCCGATGATATCCTCCATTGACGGCACCAACAGCGAGAAAAACGACGCGGCCAACATCACACCGGCCGCCAGATTCAAAAACTGGTTGATTTCCGCTTTCAAGTAGCGCTTTTTAAAGAAGATACACAATCCGCCGCAACCGGTTACCGCTCCGGCCATCAGCGCCGCCAAAAAACCTTGCAAAAACACATCATTAATCATATTCGTCAATCCTATCTGTCAAACAATTTGGCAATATCTTTCAGCTTCAGTTCAACATAAGTCGGCCTTCCGTGGTTGCACTGCCCCGAATGCGGTGTCCGCTCCATATCGCGCAACAGACGATTCATCTCGTCAATATTCAACCGGCGTCCGGCACGTACCGATCCGTGGCAAGCCATTGTCGCGCAAACCAGATGCAGCTTTTCCCTCAGTTCAAAACCGCTGCCCCATTCGGCCAGTTGTTCGGCCAAATCATTAATAAGACCGGAGACATCCGTCTCTCCCAAAAGCGCCGGAATCTCGCGTACAATCACCGCCGACGGCCCGAATTCTTCTATATCCAGTCCCAATTTGGCCAAATCTTCGGCTGCTTCCAAAATTCTTGTTTTTTCCGCCGCCGGCAATTCGACGATTTCCGGAATCAACAACATTTGCGAGGCCGGCCGATGTTCGCTCAACCCCTCTTTGAGCTTTTCCATCACAATCCGCTCATGCGCCGCATGCTGATCAACGATAATCAGACTGTCCGGTGTCTGCGAAATAATGTATGTATCATTAAACTGCGCCCGCGCCAGCCCGAGCGGCCCGGCTTCATCAACGGCTTCCGGTGTTGGTTCCGGCTCAACCCTGACGGAGAATTTGCGTTCCAAATCCGGCAAATCGGCCTGCCGCCGGCCACCGCCGAAATTAACGCTCTGATAATGTCCGAGTTTAATCGGCGCCGGCGCAAATGCCGGTTCATTCAAAGTTTCGACTTCTGCCACCGGTTCCGCCACGGCAATCCGGCTCAAATCCAATGTATTTGATGTTTTGCCCGATGCCCGTGCCAAAGCATTGCGAATGGAGGATACCAACAATCCGCGTACCAGGTTATTATCATAAAACCGCACTTCTGCCTTAGCCGGATGCACGTTGACATCAACATCTTCCGGCGGCAAATCAAAAAACAACGCACACATCGGATACCGTCCGGCAGCCAAAACATCCTGATACGCCCCGCGAATGGCACCGAGCAACAATTTATCTCTGACCGGACGATTGTTGACAAACAAAAATTGCGATAGTGAATTTGCCTTGTTGAGTGTCGGCAGCGAAACATAGCCGCTGATACGCAAATTTTCCCTTGCCGTATCAATTAATATTGCGTTGTCGTGAAATTCGCGCCCCATTACCGCGCCGAGACGCTCGATCCGGGCTTCAAACAAGTCGCCCTGAGCCGCCGGATAAGCAAACCTTTTGCGCCCGTCGACATAAAGCGCAAAACCCGCCTCCGGATGAGCCAGCGCAATTCGTTGCAACACCTCACTGCAATGCGCCGCCTCGGACGCTGCGGTTTTCAAGAATTTCAATCGTGCCGGCGCCGCATAAAACAAATCCCTGACCTCAATCCTTGTACCTTTGGCATAGGCCGCCGGAACAACCTCGGATTTTTTTCCGCCGTCGACTTCAATTTTCCAGCCGTTATCATCGTTTACCCGTCGGCTTGTTATCGTCATCCGCGATACCGAACCGATAGACGGCAAAGCTTCGCCGCGAAAACCGAAATAGCAAATATTAAACAAATTATCATCCGGCAACTTGGAGGTCGCGTGCCTTTCCACCGCCAGCTCGAGTTCTTCTGCCGACATTCCGCTGCCGTTGTCCGTTACGCTGATTTGCGTTTTGCCGCCCTCATTTAAAGAGACCTCAACCGCCGTGGCCCCGGCATCCAGCGCATTCTCAACCAGCTCTTTAACCACCGAAGCCGGCCTTTCGACCACTTCGCCGGCAGCAATCTGATTAACAAGGTTTGACGGCAGAACGCGGATTGTCATTATCTTCTCAGCCTTCTGATGTATGAAATCAAGGCCTTGGTCGAAGAATCATGCTTGGATCCATCCCGGCTTCCTTGCAGCTCCGGTAATATTTTCAAAGCCATTTGCTTACCGAGTTCAACGCCCATCTGATCAAACGAGTTAATATTCCAAATAACCCCCTCGACAAAAGTCTTATGCTCATAAACAGCCACCAACATCCCCAGCGTATACGGATCTATCTTCTTGAAAACCATTATATTAGAGGGCCTGTTTCCCTTAAAACTTTTGTATTTTTTCAAACGCGTGATTTCTTCTTTGGATTTTCCGGCTGCCTTAAGTTCCGCGGCCGCTTCGGACATCGTTTTTCCTTTCATCAGGGCTTCGCTTTGCGCCAAAACATTCGCCAGCAGAATTTCATGATGTTCGCCGATTTCATTGTGCGAAATAGCCGGTACAATAAAATCGCACGGCACCATGGATGTCCCCTGATGAATCATCTGAAAAAACGAATGCTGCACGTCGGTACCGGCGCCGCCGAAGATGACCGGCGCCGTTTGGTACCTTACAAACTTATTGTCCCTGCCGACCAATTTGCCGTTGCTTTCCATCACCAATTGCTGCAAATATGCCGGCAAATAGCACAAATATTGATCATACGGAATCACCGCATGACTGCGAATTCCGAAAAAGTTATTGTACCATATACTCAAAAGCGCCAGAACCAGCGGAATATTTTTTGCCGGTTCGGCAGTTTTGAAATGTTTATCAACGGCGTAGGCTCCGCTTAGCATTTTTTCAAAATTTTCATACCCGATGGCAATCGCAATAACCAACCCGATAGCCGACCACATCGAATAACGTCCGCCGACAAAATCCCAAAATTCAAACATGTTTTCCGTATCAATACCAAACTTTGCAACTTCTTCAACATTGGTGGAAACCGCAACAAAATGTTTGGCAACCGCCGGCTCGCCCAAAGCATCAACCAACCACCGACGACAAGTCTTGGCATTGGTTAGCGTTTCAATCGTTGTAAATGTTTTGGAACAAACAATAAACAACGTCGTTTCCGGATCAAGCTTGTTCAAAATTTCAACACAGGCCGTACCGTCAATATTAGACATAAAGTAGCATTGAATGTCTTTAGCCCAATATTTTTTGAGGGCTTCGGAAGCCATCTTCGGTCCCAAATCGGAACCGCCGATACCGATATTAACAATATGGGTCAGTTTTTTCCCGCTATGTCCGACAAATTTACCCAGGCGCACGGCCTCGGAAAAATTTTTAATTTTAGCCAAAACACGGTTAATCTCCGGCATAACATCTTTGCCATCAACATAAATCGGGTGATTATCCTTGTTGCGCAAAGCCACATGCAAAACCGCCCGGTTTTCGGTCGTATTTATCTTGTTACCGGCAAACATTTGTTCAATTCTCTCGGCAACTTTGGCATCCTTGGCCAATTTTAATAAGGCGGAAAAACTCTTGTCATCAATCAGGTTTTTTGAAAAATCAAGCAGCATATTATCAAACTTGATACTATATTTTTCGGCTCGTTTCAGATCCTTGTCAAACATATCGCGCATCTCAATTTTGCGCATTCTTTTAGCCTGCTTTTCCAGCCTTTTCCAACTCCTGCCTTTATTAATTTCTTTTTTTAATCCAAACATCAGTTTTTCTCTCCTCCAAAATTCCCGATCTCTGCCTGCAACAAACTTTCATTAAAATACTTTTTTGCAGCGGCATTCAATTGTTCCAAAGTCACGGCCTTGACATAGCTGTTACGTTTCCGTAAAAAATCCAAACCCAAATCATATTTTTGCATATACGCTAACATTTCGGCAATGCCGGCCACCGAGGCAAAACGCAGATTATACGATGCCGTCAAATAATTTTGGGCTGACGCCAACTCCTCCGATGAAAAACCCCTTTGTCCGACTTTTTTCCATTCTTTTTCAAACAAGGTTTCGGCCCGACCAAATTTTTTCGCCGTTGCCGAAAAACCCGCCGTCAACAAATCAGACAAATCATTAATCACCAATCCGGAATATCCCCCGTAAGTCAAACCCTCTTTTTCGCGTATTCTTTGATTAAGCCGTGAATTAAGACCGGCACCGCCGAACAGGTAATTGGCAATATACAACGGATAAAAATCGGCACATTTCCGGCAGGTACCCTGAGCTGCAAACGCGGCAATATTTTGTCCGCCGTTACGAGAAATATGCAAAACCGGTTGCTGCCAGTCAATATGCGGTTCCGGCAAAATGACAGATTCGCTTTCCTCCCGCAAATCCTTAAAAATATCTTTGACCATGACAACGGCTTCTTCCTTGGTTAAATCGCCGGCAATACCGATATATAAATTATCACGCCCCAGTTTTTTCCGCACAAAAGCCTGCAAATCAGACCTCTTTATATTTTCAATCGTCGTAGCCGTGCCGAGCGGATTACGCCCGTAGGGATGATTCCCGTAAATCCGGCGATTAAACGCCAAAGACAATTCCTTATCAGGATCCTCTTTTTCCGTCGCCAGCGTTTTAAGAACCCGCTCCTTGGCGTTATCAAAATATATTCTTTCAAAACGCGGCTGTGTCAGAATAAGCCTCAAATATTCTGTTGCTTGCGGCAAAAACTCCTTAGGCGTTATCATATAACCGCTGAACATATCTTTATCCGCTCCAAACCCGATTTGAATACCGCGGACGGCCATTTCTTCCCGCAATTCTTCGGCCTCAAATTTTCCGGCACCGTCTTTAAGCGTCATTGCCGTCAACACGGCCGTTCCTTGTTCGGCTTCGGGATCATAGGCCGTACCGCTTTTATCAAACAAAAAGCTCATGGCCACCAACGGACTGGAATCCTCGTACATATAATAAGTCTTAAGCCCTGCTTCCGGAACAAAAAGTTCTTCTGTCTGCCCTTGAAAATGACGCTCTTTCAATATCGAATGCTCAACCAGGGACTGCAGCGGAAAATCATTGCCGTAGCCATATATCAGCCAGACCAACACTGCCAAAAGTGCCGATACCAGCCAATAAGACCCGCTCTTGCTTTTCAAATATGCCGGCCGTCTACTCATCGTTCTTATCCTCCGGATACAAAGCACCGCTGACCTGAGGTGCCCTTTGCCAAATCTGTTCGGCTGCCTCTTTAACCGCCTCAAGCGAAACCGCGTTGATACCGTCTTCATACTGTCTTAAAATATCCAAACCATTTCCTGTTGCGGCCCAATACCCGGCTGTTTGCGCCAGAGATATCGGATTATCATTCAAATAAACCAAATCCGCCAATATTTTTTGTTTGGCGCGGTCAAGCTTTTCGCTTGTTAAATCTTCAACTGCCCGGCTCCACGCTTTTTCAAGCACATCTTCAAAAGCCTCATCCGGCAAACCGACCGGCACCGCACCAAGGCTGAATCTCCCGTAACTGCGCGCTATTCCGTCATATCCGACATGAACGGACAAAGCCTGTTTGCGCTTGATGACCAAATCCTGATACAGCGGTGCATTTTTATCACCGGCCAGATATTCCGCCAAAACCTCCATGGCAAAAGCTTTTTCCGGATATTTCCCAAAAGACGGAACCGCCCATATCTTAACCAGACGTCCCAACCGTACCTCTGGTAAACTCATTTCAACTTTTGCCTTATAAAATTCCGGCAAATCCGAAAACCGCGTCGGTTCAATATCCGAAGGCCGCAACTGACCGTAATATTTTTCCGCCAGTTGCCGCGCCGTTGCCGCATCAATATCACCGGATAACACCAAAACAGCATTATTCGGCGCGTAATATGTTTTATAAAAATCAACGGCATCCTGACGCGTCAACGACATAATTTCATCATCCGTACCGGTAACCGGTTTGTCGTACGGATGCCCTTGCCACAAAACGTCGTTAAGCATTTCATAAAACCGCGCCGCCGGATCATTGTCAATCCGTTGTTTGCGTTCCTGAAAAACAATATCGCGCTCGGTGGCAAAATCATCCTCGCTGATTTTTAATCCCCGCATCCGATCCGCCTCCAAAAACATGGCAAGCTCCAACCGGCTGATATCCAAAAACTGATGATACGCTGTTACGTCTTGTGCGGTAAAAGCGTTACTTTCGGCACCGTTTTCTTCCAAGACGCGGTTAAATTTTTGCCCTTTGACTTTTGCCGTCCCGCGAAACATCAAATGCTCCAAAAGGTGAGCCGTACCGCCTTTACCGGGCCTTTCGTCAACGGCACCGGTTTTATAAAACAACATTTGCTGAACAATCGGTGCCTTGTGATTTTCAATCACCACAACCTGCAAACCGTTATCCAGCGAAAAACTGTCAATATTAAAAGCTTTGGCCTGTGTCTTGCCGGACAGACACAGGCTCACAAGCATCAAAATAACCGGAAAATATTTCATCTTACTCAAACTATTCCTCACCTGTCGGGCTAATCACCGTCGGTCGCTTGTCAAACTCCGGCGGCAAAGATAGCGGAGCCCTTTCTTCAACAAGTTTTTCATTGGGCGCTTTTTTGGCAATACCCAACGTTTCCTTGGTCACGTTTGAACAAGCCGCCAAGCCGAAAACAACACATAAAACCAACAACGTTCTCATTTCGTTTTCTCCTTTTTTAATTTTGCCGTTACTGCCTCCAGTACAATCAGTGCTGCGCCGATACAAATAAAGCTGTCTGCCGCATTAAAGGCCGGCCAATGACTATCCCCGATATGCACGTCCAAAAAATCAAACACCGCGCCAAACCGTACTCTGTCAATCACATTACCCAACGCGCCGCCCATAATCATGCCGAGTGCGACCTGAATAAGCCGGTTATGTTCTTTTCTGAGCCAAAAAAACAACATCACGACAATGACCGCCGCCGCACCGGACAATATCCACGCACCGGCATTACCGTAATTGTTGAACATCGAAAAACTGACCCCGGTGTTCCAAGCGCGTACAATATTAAAATAATCACCATAAGCAATATAAGTATTCACCCCCAAAAAGTCGAGCACCGTATACTTACTGCCTTGGTCAACGACCAAAACCGCCGCCGCAATCAGTAAACCAAGCCACATCTGCCAACAAACCTTTTTCTACCGAATAAAACCAGAGCCAATATTATGCTAAAAAACCGTCAAGCTCAAGCCTGCCGAAAAGATACGCACAAAAAATGGTATGTTTATCCTAAAACATTTTTTTCTTGCGGAAAAACAAAATCGTCAATACGGTCAAAACAGCCGAAACCGCCATCACATACCAAAAGCCGAATTTGTTGTCGCTGAGCGGCAGCCCGACATTCATTCCCCAAAAGCTCGCCAACATCGTCGGAATGGACAAGATAATCGTAATTGCCGCCAAAAATTTCATCACCTGATTGACATTATTACTAATAACCGAGGCAAACCCGTCCATCATACTTTCAAGAATTGTCCGGTGCATATCCACCATCTCGATGGCTTGCTTGTTTTCAATCATAATATCTTCCAAAAGATCAATATCATCCTCGCTAAAAGCAACCGTCGGCGCAATCGTCTTTACCCTTATCATCCGCAACAGCTTCTGCAAAACGAGTTGGTTATCCCTGAGCGCGGTGGTAAAATAAACCAGCGATTTCTGTATTTCCATTAACTGAAACAACTCTTTATTATTCGTGGTATTGCGCAGATTATATTCGATAGAATCGGTTTTACGGTTAATAATCTTGAGATAACGCAAATAAAACTGCGTCGATTTATACAGGATATTCAACATTAAAGCTGTGCGGTTGCGCGTATCAAACGTATTGGCCGTGGCCCGCGTAAACGCTCCGATGATTCGGTTTTCGCGCGGACACAGGGTCACAAAATTTTTGGGCGTAAAAACCATGGAACACGGTACCGTATCAAACTGCCCGTCATCATCCAAAAGCGGCAAATTGATAATCACCATCACATTTTGGCCGTCGTGCTCAATACGCGAGCGCTCATCAATATCAAGCGAGCTTTTAAGAGTCTCAACATCCCAGCCAATCCAGCCGGCAACTTTTTCAAGCTCC
The DNA here is from genome assembly GCA_949295085.1 of uncultured Pseudomonadota bacterium. Lineage (GTDB taxonomy): Bacteria > Pseudomonadota > Alphaproteobacteria > RF32 > CAG-239 > CAZU01. The sequence continues at coordinate 32,606 of CASFJS010000010.1, read as the reverse complement.
TCGCCGCTCGGGTTGATCATATTAATCCAAGACCCGGGATATAGTCGGTTTTTCTTGAGCTTGATGAGTTTTTTCTGAGCATCTGTTTTACAAACCTTAAACATAGCCTAACCTCCCTCTCGTTAATACGTCAAGAAAAACCTAAACAAATTAAATCAATGGCAACTCCGTTGAGCACAAAAAAAGCTTTAACTGGTGCGGCCAAAAGGACTTGAACCTTCACGGGAGTTCTCCCACAACCACCTCAAGGTTGCGCGTCTACCAATTCCGCCATGGCCGCTTAACATGAAACCACTAAAGCTTGCCCTAGAGATAAAGCACAAAATAAAAATAATCAAGCTTTTTTTATCTGTGTTAAAAAATTTTTTCTAGTCCAGATTAAACCTGACCCAAAACAACATCACGTTACCGAAGTTTTTAAGCCCCGGAACATACGCCGTCTGCACCGCCAGTCTTTTATACTCAATTCCGGCAATCGGCAACGGCATCGGTATCGGGATATAAGCATATTCCTCGCGTTGTGTCATACCGATTGTGTAGCCGATTCCCGCCTTCCAGTCGCCGCCGGCGTCAAGTTTCCAGTTTTTTTGGTAGGCAAAACCGGCCACCGTCTCCAGCTCGTAGTTTGAATCTTTGAAAGCAAACGCATAAAGCCCATACCAATTACCCGCTTCATCATATACCGATTTACCGAGACCAAACCCAAAGGCATTTTCGTTATATTTGGCAATATGTTCATCATCATACGCCAACCGGTTATGCCAGGCATACAGCGGCACATACATATCATAACCGCCGTTGCGCCACACATATTCGGCCTCTTCCCAAGTTTGTTCGCTCCAATCTTCAAACCAGCCGGCAACAGCGCCCTTAGCCATCAAACACAGCAACAGCACATATCCAAATAATTTTTTCATTTATTCTTTCTTCAAAAAGTAAATATTAGTTGCAATATGTGTATTAAATCAACCGGCTTTTGTCAATAGCAGCCTTAACAAAAGAAACAAACAACGGCGCCGGATCAAACGGTCGCGATTTCAACTCGGGATGAAACTGCACGCCGATAAACCATGGATGGTCTTTGATTTCGACAATCTCCGGCAACTTGCCGTCCGGCGACTTACCGACAATTTCCATACCTGAGCGTCGCAACGTATCCTCATATCTGATATTCAGCTCATATCTGTGACGGTGACGTTCCGAAATCTTCTCTTTGCCGTAAATCTTAGCGGTCAGCGATGTCGGCGCCAACACACATTCATAAGCGCCCAGCCGCATCGTGCCGCCCAAATCACCGTCTTTATGGCGGATTTCCTTGGCGCCCTCTTTATCCCATTCGGTCATCAGGCCGATAACCGGTTCACAATCCGGATCAAACTCCGTCGTGCCGGCATTTTTAATCCCCGCCACATTGCGCATGGTTTCAATTACCGCCATCTGCATTCCGAGACAAATTCCCAAAAATGGAATCTTGTGCTCGCGCGCATAACGAATAGCCCTGATTTTACCTTCGGTTCCGCGCTGGCCAAACCCGCCCGGTACCAAAATACCGCTGACATCGTTCAAATACTCATCAGCCGATTCTGTTTCAAGCATTTCGGAATCGACCCATTTGACCTTAACTTTGTACTTGTTGGCAATACCGCCGTGCGTCAAAGCCTCGTTCAGGGATTTATAGGCCTCCAGAAGCTTGGTATACTTGCCGACCACCGCGATTCTGACCTCGCCTTCCGGATGGCGGATTTTTTCCAAAATATCTTCCCATTTGCTCAAATCGGCATCTTTTTCACATTCAATACCGAAATGCCTGCAAACACTTTTATCCATACCCTCATGCGAATAAGCAATCGGCACCTGATAAATACTGCTGACATCCAGCGCGGTAATGACGTTTTCCTCACGGATATTGCAAAACAGCGCAATTTTGCGTTTTTCGTTCTGCGGAATAGCCATCTGCGACCGGCAAAGCAGCATATCCGGCTGAATTCCGTATTCCTGCAATTTTTTAACCGAGTGTTGCGTCGGTTTGGTCTTGAGCTCACCGGCCGTCGGAATATACGGCAGCAACGTAACGTGAATAAACATTGAGCGTTCGCGCCCGAGCTCATAAGCCACCTGACGAATGGCTTCCAAATACGGCTGCCCCTCAATATCACCGACCGTACCGCCAATTTCGCACAACACAAAATCTTCATCGCTGATATCCGACAAAATAAAATTCTTAATTTCATTGGTCACATGCGGAATAACCTGTATCGTTGCGCCCAGATAATCGCCGTGACGTTCTTTGTCAATGACCCGTTGATAAATCTTTCCGGTCGTAACACTGTCCGTCTTATGGCAGGGTACACCGGAAAACCGTTCGTAGTGCCCAAGGTCAAGATCCGTCTCCGCGCCGTCGTCGGTCACAAACACTTCGCCGTGTTGATAAGGGCTCATCGTACCGGGATCCACATTCAAATACGGATCAAGCTTGCGCATTCTGACCTTAAAACCGCGCGCTTGCAGAATCGAAGCCAGCGAAGCCGAGGCCAGTCCTTTACCCAGAGATGAAACAACCCCGCCGGTAATAAATATAAACTTAGTTTTTTCAGACATTTATTTATCCCTTACTTCCATTTCCAAAAGTGATAAAGGCACCTTCTCCGTTGAGAAAAGATGCCTTTATGTCATTCATATTCCTGCATATTTATTTTTCCGCCGTCGGAACTTCCGGTACTTCCGCTGCCGGCGCTGCCGGAACCGTCTGCTCGGCCGCGGCCTGATCAATCAGCGATTCTCTCGGCTTGGCCTGACCGCGATAATAAAGCGCCAGCGAAATACTTGTAACAAACAACAATGTTGCCAAAATGGCCGTTGTCCGCGTCAACAAATTACCGGTACCGCGCACACTCAGAAAACTGGAAGCACCGGAACCGCCGCCCAATCCGTCCAAAGCGCCGCCGGTTGAACGCTGCATTAAAATGCACGCCACCAGAAAAATACAAACCAACAAATGCACAACCAATAAAAATGTTCCCATTATTTCTTCCTTTTCCTAAATCTCACAAGCTTAACAACCGGCATTATCGGCAATAGCCATAAAATCGGCCGCCTTAAGACTGGCTCCGCCGACCAAAGCCCCGTCAACATCCGGCAAATTCAACAGTTCTTTGGCATTTGCGGGTTTAACCGAACCGCCGTAAAGAATACGCATTTTGCCAGCCTGGGCTTTACCGATTTTTTTCGCCAGAACTTTGCGCACCGCGGCATGAACATCTTCAACATCCTGCGCCGTTGGCGTTTTGCCGGTGCCGATAGCCCAGACCGGTTCATAAGCAATCACCGTATCGGCCGCCGTTGCCGTGGCCGGAACGGAACCCAGAATTTGCTCGGAACAAACATCAATCGTTTCGCCTCTTTCACGCTGAGCCAAAGTCTCACCGATACAGATAATCGTCTTCAAACCGGCTTTGTGTGCCGCTTCGGCCTTACGGCAAACCAGCTCATTGCTTTCACCATGATCGGCACGGCGTTCCGAATGTCCCAAAATAACATAAGCACAACCAACATCCGCCAACATCAACGGACTGATATCTCCGGTATGTGCACCTTTTTCATCAAAATGGCAATCCTGCGCTCCCAAAGCAACCTTAGCGCCGCGCAAAGCCTTTTTAACCGCGGCCAAAATCGTAAACGGCGGACAAACCGCAAATTCGCAAACTCTTTTTTTAGCCTTAACCGCTGCAGCCACTTCTTTGGCCAACGCCACACCATCGGTCGACAAACCGTTCATTTTCCAGTTGCCGGCGATCATCATCTTTCGAACCATCTGAAACCCTTTCGATAATTGCGATATATAAATTATCCTTTTTCTAACATAGTCAAAAAAACTTTTCAACACCAATATTTGAATGGTTGTATAAAATAATAAAGTGGTTATAATCAGCAACAATCAGAGGTGTCTTTGCATACATAAGGATAAAAACAAAATGATAAGCAGGATCAGAAAATACCAAAACTCATGGCTGACCAAAGCCATTCTGGCCTTAACCGCCCTGAGTTTTATGTCTTTGTTCGGAATTTCGGGTTATGTCAGCTCTGCCGGCCAAAACCGCGCCGTCATAAAAGTTGACGATCTCGAAATTCTGCAAGACGAAATGAACGTCAAACTGCAAGACAGCATTCGCAAAACCCAAAACATGTTTGGCGATACCATAACTGTTGACGACGAAATGCGTAAAGACATCTTAAGCGGCTTAGTCAAGCAAAACCTGACCGACATGATTATCACCCGCGAAGCTCAAAAAGAAAATGTCAGTATTTCCGATGAACTCATCCGGCAGATTATATCTTCGCAACCCGAGTTTATGGATGCTTCCGGCCGTTTCAGTCCGGAGATTCTGCGCCGCCAGTTGTCTTTTTTTGGTATGAGCGAAAGAGAATATATTGAAGACCTGCGGCAGAATATTTTGAGTCGCCATCTGGTCTCATCCCCGGTTGAAGGACTGATTGTTCCCCGGTTTATAAATGCCTACATCGCCCAAATAGAAGGACAGCAAAAAGTTTTTGCCTACATATCCGTTAACCCGGCAAATCTCAAGATAGATCGCGATATCTCCGCCGAAGAAATCGAGCAATACTATGAGGACTTCGCCCCGCAGTTTGAAGAACCCGAAAGCCGCGATGTTTCTTTCATCGAACTCAAAATCAACGATCTGGCCAAAGGCTTCACGCCCTCTGACGAAGATATCTCGGCCTTTTATCAGCAAAATATTGCCGATTACGTCGAACCCGAAAAACGTGATATCCTGCAAATGGTATTTGACGATAAAGATGCGGCCGAAAAAGCTTTTGAATATCTGCAAAAAGGCTCTGATTTTTATAAAGTTGCCGCCGAGCACGCCAACCAGGACAAAGAAACGACCGATCTGGGAGAGGTCTCGGCCGATTCGCTGCTCCCCGAATTGTCCGCCGATGTATTTGCGGCCGAATTAAATGACGTTGTCGGCCCGTTGCAATCCGAATTTGGCTGGCATATTTTAAAAATCGTTAAAATAACCCCTAAAAAAGAAACTTCTCTGGCTGCCGTCAAAACCAAAATTGCCGACTTGTTGCGTCAGGAACAGGCCTACGACCGGGCGCTTGAAATTTTAACCGAGGTTGAAGACAAAATCGGTGCCGGAGCCGACTTAAAATCCATTGCCGAAGAATACAACACCAGGATCCAAACGGTATCATCCCTGAAAGAAGACGGCAGTTATGCCGCGTTGAACAATAAGAACTATGCCGAAATTGTTTCTTCGACCGATTTTGTTGATACAATTTTTTCGTATAATGAAAACGAAGTAACTCAAAGCATTGAGACCGAAAACGGCTTTGTTTTGGCTTCCGTAACCCATATCGAAAACGCCCACATCAAAGATTTATCCGAAGTGCGACCGGAAATCGTTAAGATCTGGACCGAAAACGAAAAATCGGCCATCGCCCAGGAAATTGTCAATGACGTCGTCGCCAACCTGGACAGCGGTGAAAACCTTGCCGATATAGCCACACGGTTTAACATAAAACTGACAACAACCAAGCCGCTGAAACGGGGCGAATCTTTCGCAAAATTAAATTCCGTCCAATTGACGGAGGCTTTTCAAACTCCGGTAGGCGGTTATCGGCTGCTTTCTTCCGGCGGCACGACCATTATTGTTTCGCCGCTTAAAACCGTCAATCCGTCTGCCGCGGCAAACGATCTTCAACTTGACAATTTAAATGTCCAACTGCGCAAAAGCCTGGAGCAAGACGTTTCTGCCGAGCTCATCAATGCCTATGCCAAAGATATGGATGTCAGGGTCAAATATCGGTTATTAGGACTTGAAAACTAACATCTGCCGCCAACAGCCGCAACCTGCACACACAAGCCGGTTGCCATGGTGATTCCGAAAACTGTTTTTCAAGATGGCGGAAGCCGTACGGAGTTTTCCGGATACCGGCGTTATCTGCGCCCCGTATTTTAAAAACACGACCGGCGTGCCGAAAACATTTTCAAACACGCCGATTCCGAATTTTTAAGCGATGATGTTCGGTGTAATTCTCGCCTCAACCGCCTTAATTTTTTGTTTAACGCCGGATTTGAGGCTGCTGAGCTGTTTTGCCTTAAAAAAATCAATTGTCCGGTTGTTTTTAACCAGATGCCGAATATCCGAACGAACCCGGCGTTCTTCCAGTTTCAACTCGCACAATTGCTGCAACAAACGGGCATTCGGGTTTTGATTTAACATTAAATTAACGTCCTTTCGATATAAATCTGACTAAATTGCATTTTTTTCTGGAAAATACCTCTTAAATCTGTATTAGTATATATCAAATTAAATTAATTTGCAACATTTTATGGGAGTCTTAAGTAAAATGGAAGGAATCAAACGAATTGGTATTCTTACTTCCGGTGGTGATTGTGCCGGATTAAACGCTGTCATCAGCGCCGTTGTAGCCGCTGCCGGCAAAAAAGGATGGGAAGTCTACGGTATCCATGACGGAACCGAAGGAATTACCGAAAAACCTCACCGTTACGAGGTTTTAACCGTCAAAAACTTTTCCGATTCTCCTTGGCCGCGCCTCAGCGGTTCATATCTCGGCTCTTTAAACAAAGGCATGCGCATAGAATCCCTCGAAGAAGTTTCCAAACGTTTTGCCGTCGGGGTCAAAGAGCTCGGATTGGATGCCATTGTCGTTGTCGGCGGCGATGGCAGCATGAACATCGTATCCAACATGTGCAAAGGTTCTCTGGTCAAAATCATCGGCATTCCCAAAACCATTGATAACGATACCCCGATCACCGAATTTTCCGTCGGCTTTCAAACCGCCGTTCAATATTGTACGACGTCTATCGACAGTCTGGAACTGACGGCTCGTTCACATAATCGCGCCATGATTGTTGAAGTCATGGGACGTGACGCCGGTCACCTGGCCCTGCATTCGGCTTTGGCCGGTAATGCCGATGTTTGCCTGATTCCGGAAATACCCTACAGTCTTAACGGCATTATCAACAAGCTCAAAGAGGTTAAGGCGCGCGGTCGTAACCATGCTGTTATCATTGTATCCGAAGGCTTAAAAACCGAAAATGGCACATCGGTAACCAGCAGCAAAAATATGGTCGGCGAAATGATTTACGGCGGTATCGGTCAATATCTCTGTGGCGAAATCAGCCGACGTTACAATGAATTTCAATTCCGAGTCACCACGCTCGGTCATTTGCAACGCTCCGGTGTTCCGGTTGCTTTTGATCGCCTGCTTGCCGCTCTTTTCGGTGCCAAAGCCGTCGAACTGCTGGCCAAAGGTGAAGACAATAAAATGGTTGTTTGGAAAAACGGCGAAGTTGCGGCGGTTGATCTGCCAGAGGTTGTCAAATCCGGAACGACCCTGGTTGATACACAAGGCAAATACGTCAAAGCAGCCAAAGATCTGGGTATCTATATCGGCGAAATATAATCTTTTGGCGAATATTTTGTTAAAGACCCTGACCATTAAGTCAGGGTTTTTCTTTTTACCTTCCGGTTGAAAGCACAAACAACAACGCTTATGTATCAGAGCAGCTTAAACAACAAGCTGTTCCGATTTAACTTTTTAAGGAGAAATAAAATGACCGAAGGCGTTCGTTATCCGACTTTTGCTTTTATTACCGGCGGTGCCGGCCAAGCCGATGACGGCATTCCCCCGCAACCTTTTGAAACCTTTTGCTATGATTCGGCTTTAATGCAGGCCAAAATCGAAAACTTCAATGTCGTCCCTTATACCTCCGTTCTGCCTAAAGAACTTTTCGGCAAAATAGTCCCTTTGGATGACAAAATTATCAAACAGTTCAAACACGGGGCCGTTTTGGAGGTTATTATGGCCGGCAACGGCGCCAACCGTGACGACCACAAAGCCATTGCCACCGGTTTGGGCGTCTGTTGGGGACGTGATAAAAATGGCGAACTGATTGGAGGCTGGGCAGCCGAATACGTTGAGTATTTTGATACTTTTATTGATGACGAAATCGCCAAAGGCCACGCCGAAATGTGGCTTAACAAATCACTAAAACATGAACTGGATATCCGCGGGGTTGACAAACACTCCGATTTCCAGATGTGGCACAACTATGTCAATATCAAACAGCAATTCGGCTACAGCCTGACCGCCATGGGCTTTTTAAACTTTGAACATGCTCCGGTTGCCGAAATTTAACCGATTATAAAAACATATCTCGGAGTTTTTTTCTGATTCCGAGATATGGTTTAATTAAGGAAACAGCAAAATGAAACAAACAAAACCCCTTAAACCCGCTGCGGCAGACAATCCGAACGGTTTGGGCATTTTGGCACTGGCGGCCATTGTCGTCAGTTCCATGCTTGGCGGCGGCATCTATTCCCTGCCGCAAAATATGGCCTCCGGTGCCTCGGCCGGTGCCATTTTGTTGGCCTGGATTATTACCGGTATCGGCATTTATTTCATTGCCCGTACTTTTTCGATTCTGTCCGTGGCCAAACCCGACCTCACAACCGGCATTTATTCATACAGTCGCGCCGGATTCGGCTCTTATGCCGGCTTTACCATCGGCTGGTCTTACTGGTTGTGTCAGGTATGTGGTAATGTCGGCTACGCCGTCATCACCATGGATGCCCTCAACTACTTTTTTCCGCCCCACTTTGCCGGCGGTAACAACCTGCTCTCAATCATCTGTGGCTCTGTCATTATCTGGGGCTTTAACTTTTTGGTTTTACGCGGCGTTCGTCAGGCCAGTATCATCAACAATATCGGCACTATTATCAAAATCGTACCATTGTTGCTGTTCATTATCGTTATGGCCTTGATTTTTCATCTGGATAAATTCGATCTTGATTTCTGGGGCGAAGCCATTGCCGCAAAGACAAAACTCGGCGATTTAAGCACTCAAATCAAAAGCACCATGCTGGTTACACTTTGGGCATTCATCGGTATTGAAGGTGCCGTTGTGATGTCCAACCGTGCCAAATCGGCCTCATACATCGGCCCGGCAACCATTTTGGGCTTCCTCAGCTGCCTCATTATTTACCTGCTGCTTTCGCTACTGCCTTTCGGTTATATGTCACAAAGCGAATTGGCCGCCGTGGCCAATCCGTCAACCGCCGGTATTTTGGAAAAAGCTGTCGGCTCGTGGGGTGCCTGGATCATGAATATCGGCCTTGTCATTTCGGTATTAACCAGTTGGCTGGCCTGGACCATTGTTACCGCACAGATTCCGCAGGCAGCCGCCAGAGACGGTACTTTTCCGAAAGTTTTTGCCAAAGAAAACAAAAACGAATCACCATCGGTATCGTTAATCGTTACATCCCTGGCCATGCAGTTATTTTTGTTATTGGTTTACTTTTCCAACAATGCCTGGAACACCATGCTTTCCATTACCAGTGTCATGGTCTTGCCGGCTTATTTTGCCTCTTGTGCCTATTTATGGAAATTATGCGAAGACGGCGAATTTCCGACCGGCCTGCCTTATAAGCGTTCCGAGGCGCTGTTCACCGCCATCATTGGCGCGGTGTACGCCTTGTGGCTGATTTATGCCGCCGGATTAAAATACCTGATATTGGCGGCTGTTATCATCGCCCTGGGTATTCCGGTCTATATCAAAGCCAGACACGAAAATGCTCCCGATGAAAAAGCCTTTTCTTGCAGAGAACGGATGGCTGCCGGAATTTTAATTGTAATTGCGCTGGCCGCCGTTTATGCCCTGACACGCGGGCTGATCCGCATTTAGCTTTATCACGCCTGCAAAGAGCCTCTTCCGGAAAAGAGGCTCTTTTTCTACCATCTGTCGTAATGAATTTTTTCCGGCTTAAACCGGTCTTTGGGTTGCGGCGGGATTTTGCTCGGATACCCGACCACCACCAACGCATTCGGCTTAACATTTTCCGGCAATCCCAAAAGCTTTTGAAACTCTTTCATCCTTTCTTCATACGGATAAATCGCGCACCAGCATCCGCCAAGCCCTTTGCCATGGATAGCCAGCAAAAGATTTTCAACCGCTGCCGAAGTATCAACAATCCAAAAATTATCCTCCAACTGCTGCTTTACATCACCGCAAACAACAATTGCCGCCGCCGCGTCTTTTAAAAACGATGCATATGGATGAATTTGGGTAATTTTTTCTTTTGTGACCGCGTCCTCAACCACCACAAATTCCCATGGCTGTTTATTGCACCCCGACGGCGCATACATGGCAATCTTTAACAAATCTTCAATATCACTGTGCGGAATTTTCCGCCCCGCCTCAAACTGCCGCACCGATCGTCTGGTCAAAAGCCCCGCTTCCAAAAACATTTATGCCTCCTCTTTTTTATCAGACACTTTCTCTGCCGATATACGTTTTTCCAGCTCGGCCATTTCCGCCCGGATATCGGCAACGACCTCTTCGTGCGTCTTCGGTAATCCGGATTTATCGGAAAACAATTTCAAGGTCCGTAAATAGCGACGGCGAATACCGCGCTGATAGTCAAGTATCATCTGATAAAACAACCGCTCCTGCTCATCCGCTGCCGTCTCAACTTTCCGCTTAGCGTCATAGGGCTTGATATCCTCAAACGGAATAATATCCTGTGTCATCACCTGGCATTGGTTTTTAACAACCTGTGCCACACCCGGCCGGATAAAATAACGCTCTTTAACGCTACCGCTGGCTTCCAAGATCTGAATAACGCCAAAATCAAGCACAAAAACACTCGGAGCCCTTTCCGGTAAAATATTGATATCCGCCCTCACCGCCGGCAAAATAACACTCGCCGCGTTTCCTTCCTTATAAATTCCGCTCGGTACGGCAATTGTCAAATGAATGTCATTTCCCATCAGACGCTTCCTTATCTGCTACACAACCTTTTCTTTCATGGTTTCGGCTTTTTTCAACACATCTTCTATCGTGCCGACCATATAAAAAGCCTGCTCCGGAATATCATCATATTTTCCCTCCAATATTCCCTTAAAGCCTTTGATTGTATCTTCCAGTTTAACAAATACTCCCGGTGTGCCGGTAAACACTTCCGCCACATGGAACGGTTGCGACAAAAAGCGCTGAATCTTGCGGGCTCTGGCCACCACCAGACGGTCATCATCGGACAATTCGTCCATCCCCAAAATGGCAATAATGTCCTGCAGAGATTTATATTTTTGCAAAACCTCCTGCACCCCGCGTGCCACTTTATAATGTTCTTCCCCGACAACCGACGGATCCAAAATACGACTGGTCGAATCCAACGGATCAACCGCCGGATAAATACCCAGTTCGGCAATCGAACGCGACAAAACGGTTGTGGCATCCAAATGAGCAAAGGTCGTTGCCGGCGCCGGATCGGTCAAGTCATCCGCCGGCACATACACCGCCTGCACCGAAGTAATGGAACCGTTTTTGGTCGAGGTAATACGCTCTTGCATCGCACCCATATCCGTTCCCAAAGTCGGCTGGTAACCAACCGCCGACGGAATACGTCCCAACAGAGCCGAAACCTCGGAGCCGGCCTGCGTAAAGCGGAAAATGTTGTCAACAAAGAACAACACATCCTGATGCGCCTCATCACGGAAATACTCAGCCTGACTTAACCCGGTCAAGGCAACGCGCGCACGGGCTCCGGGCGGCTCGTTCATCTGCCCGTAAACCAACACCGTCTTAGATTTATCGCCTTTAAGGTCAATAACGCCGGATTCAATCATTTCGTTATAAAGGTCATTGCCCTCACGGGTTCTTTCGCCCACACCGGCAAAAACCGAATAACCGCCGTGCCCTTTGGCAATATTGTTAATCAGCTCCATAATCAGCACTGTTTTGCCAACACCGGCACCACCAAACAAACCAATCTTACCGCCTTTGGCATACGGCTCCAGCAAATCAATAACTTTAATACCCGTGGTCAGAACCTCCGTCTCCGTCGATTGATCGACGAATGCCGGTGCCGGACGGTGAATCGGATAGTAATGCTTGGCTTTTACCTCGCCGCGTCCGTCCACCGGCTCACCGATGACATTGATAATACGACCGAGCATTTCCGGCCCGACCGGAACTTCAATCGGCGCATGGGTATTATAAACCTCCTGTCCGCGCACCAACCCATCCGTTGCGTCCATGGCAATACACCGGACGACACCCTCGCCCAATTGCTGAGCCACTTCCAAAACCAGATTGCGACCGTTGTTATCACAGGTCAAAGCCGTCAAAATCGGCGGCAATTCATTAACGCTGTCAAATTTAACATCAACAACCGCTCCGGTAATCTGGCTGATATGTCCGAGTTTGCCTGTTCCCCGTTCTTTGGCAATATTTTTTTCCGTTTTTGCCGCTTCTTTTACGGCCTCGGCTTTCAATTGCCGGACAACCTTTTTAGCCTCCGTATTGGAAGCTGTTTTCTTTTTTGTTGTTTTCTTAGCGGTTTCTTTAACCATCACAAACTCTCCTACATTTTTTCCAAACAAAAATTACAACGCCTCGGCACCCGAGATAATTTCAATCAACTCCGTCGTAATTGCCCCCTGTCTCAGACGATTATACTTCAGAGTCAATCTGGCCACCATATCATTGGCATTACGGGTGGCATTGTCCATCGAAGTCATCCGTGCGCCGTGCTCACTGGCCTGGGCATTCAAAAACATTGCAAACATATCTGCCGCCGCCAGCATAAAAATAACATCGTTGAATATTTTATCTTTAAACGCATCATATTCAAAAAAAGCATTGTCAATTTTGGCATCATAACGTGAATCAGTCGGATCAATATCAAGCTCAAACGGCAAAAATTGTTGCCGCCGGACCTCCCGATTGATTGCGGACCCGAAATGCGTATAAATAACCTCACAGACATCAATTTCATCGAGCATATACGCACCCAATATCGGTTCCAACAGCCGCTCGATTTCCTTATAGTCTGCATTAACCCCGCTCAAAACATCAAACAAAACCTCCGGGTGTCTGTGACGCAGCGCATCACCGATTTTTTTGCCGACACACAATACTTTGACATTTTTGCCCTCACGTTGCAATTCCTCAACGCGGCGAACAGTCTCGCGTAAAATATAGCTGTTATAACTGCCGCACAAACCGCGATCCGATGAAAAGACCGTCAAAAGATAGTTCTTATTCTCAGCTTTCGGCTGCATAATCGACGGATAAACGACATCCTTTCCTGCCTGAGCTTCTTCCTTAAGATCTTTGTACAAACGCCCGGCAATTGTCAGCATGCCATCATTATAACTTTTGGCTTTTGTCAAAAGATCTTGCGACCGCCGCAATCTGGCGGCCGCAACCATCTTCATCGCCGACGTAATTTTTTGCGTCGACCTGATGCTTTCAATTCGGGTTCTTAGTTCTTTCAAACCGGCCATTGTCTGTTACCCTATGCCGCTTTACCCGTCGTTTCGCAAAACCGTTTCTGAAATTTCTGGTAGAAATCAGTCAGTTTTGCTTCCGTCTCTTCCGAGATAACTTTTTGCTCGGCAATCTCTTTGAGCAAATCGGCATGCTCGCTGCGCAAATTTTGCAGCGCCGATTGTTCAAACGCGCGTACCTGCGATATTTCAATACCATCCAAAAAGCCCTTAACGCCGGCAAAGATGGAAACAACTTCTTCCTCGACAGGCATCGGTTGATATTGCGGTTGCTTCAACATTTCGGTCAACCGGGCGCCTCTGGCCAACAAATTTTTGGTTGACTGATCCAAATCCGAAGCAAATTGCGAAAACGCAGCCATTTCACGAAACTGTGCCAAGTCCAGTTTCATTGAACCGGACACTTGCTTCATGGCTTTGATCTGCGCTGCCGATCCGACACGCGAAACCGAGATACCGACATTAACAGCCGGCCGAACGCCCTGATAGAACAGCGACGTTTCCAAAAATATCTGGCCATCGGTGATTGAGATTACATTGGTCGGAATATATGCCGAAACATCTCCCGCTTGCGTTTCAATCACCGGCAACGCCGTCAATGACCCGGCGCCCTCGGCGTCGCTCATCTTTGCCGCACGTTCCAACAAACGTGAATGCAAATAGAACACATCGCCCGGATAAGCCTCACGCCCTGGCGGACGACGCAGCAACAAAGACATCTGTCGGTAAGCCGTTGCCTGCTTGGATAAATCATCGTAAAAAATAACGGCGTGCATACTGTTGTCACGGAAATACTCCCCCATCGCACATCCGGAATAAGGGGCAATATACTGCATCGGCGCCGCATCAGAGGCTGTTGCCGCCACAACAATTGTATAATCCAATGCACCATAATCCCTCAAGGTCTTAACGACTTGTGCCACTGTCGAGCGTTTCTGCCCGATGGCGACATAAATACAAAACAATTTATCTTTATCGCTCTTAGCCGCATCATTAACCTTTTTCTGATTAATGATTGTATCAAGAATAATCGCGGTTTTACCGGTCTGACGATCACCGATAATCAATTCACGCTGACCGCGGCCGATGGGAATTAAAGAATCAATCATTTTAATTCCGGTCTGTACTGGCTCATGTACCGAACGCCGGGCAATAATACCGGGAGCCTTGACATCCGAGCGCCTGTATTCTCTGGCTTTAACGGCTCCCAAACCGTCAATCGGCTCACCCAAGGCGTTAACCACACGTCCCAGAAGCTCTTTGCCGACAGGAACGCTGACGATGGATTCGGTTCTCTTGACGATATCCCCCTCCTTAATATCCTGATCCGAGCCGAAAATAACAACGCCGACATTATCTTCTTCCAGATTCAATGCCATACCTTTAACGCCGCTGGCAAATTCGACCAGTTCACCGGCCTGTACTTCATCCAGACCGTAAACCCGCGCCACACCATCACCGACGGACAAAACTCTGCCCACCTGAGCAACATCGATTTTAGCATCCGATTGGGCAATTTTATCCCTGATAATTGAAGATATTTCGCTGGCAGATACCGACATTTTATTTACCTTTCATCACTTTTTCCAAATAATTTAATTTTGCAGACAACGTGTCATCAAACATCTTTGAACCGCATCTGATACGCAAACCGCCCAACACCGCCGGATTAACATGATATTTCACAACCACCGGAGCGGCCAAAATTTTTTCCAACACCTTTTGCAACCGGCCGTTTTGGCTGACCGACAATTTTTGAGCTGTCTCAACCTCAACCTCGGCGACACCTTTTCGTTCATAATACAGCTTAATAAAATCTTCCCAAATCGCCGACAGATCCGCACTCCGGCGATTCTCCACGACAATTTGCATGCAGGACAACGTCTCCTTATTGAGTCCCAAAACGGCTGCCGATTTTTTTAACACATCAAATTTATCTTCATCTTTCCACAACGGACTGACCAAATAGTCACGCAACACGGTGTTCTGAGTAAACAGATTCCGAAGTTCAACAACATCATCCCGTACTTTTTCAAGGCATTTACTCTTTTTAGCTGCCTCATACAAAGCCGTTGAATAAACCCTGGCTGTTTTGCTTTTTGAACTCTTTTTCACTTTGCGGCTCTCTCCCATCTTACTGACTTGTGCAGTCTATACACGAATTGGTTTCTTTTTTATTAACAAATTTCAATAAAACGAATAAGGATCAATATCAATCTCTACCCGCACGGACGACGGAATTTTGTTTTTTTTCAGCCATTGAATCACGACATCCTGAATTTTAATATTTTTATCCGTCTTTAGCAATAACCGATACCGGTATTTCCCCCGCAAAACAAACAACGGCGCCGGAGCAGGTCCCAAGGTTGTAACCTTATCGTCGTTAAATGCCGTTTGCCCCAACCGAGCCGCCGTTCTTTCAACATTTTCCTTATTCACGCCGGAAACAATAAGAGCGGCCAATTTGCCGAAAGGCGGCATTTTGAGGATTCGCCGGCTTTGTTTTTCCAATGCATAAAATTCTTCCGTTTTACCACTGACCAAAGCATTTAATACCGCATTATCGGGATACAAGGTCTGCAAATAGACCTCGCCTTTCTTAACACCGCGACCGGCGCGCCCCGCCACCTGGGACAACAACTGATAAGTGCGTTCGGCCGCCCTTAAATCGCTTCCCATCAAACCCAAATCGGCATCAACGATTCCCACCAGAGTCAATTCCGGAAAGTGATGTCCTTTGGCTAATATTTGCGTCCCGATAAGGATATCGATTTTGCCATCTTCCATATCTTTAATAATGTTTTGTATGTCTTTGAAATTACTTATAAAGTCAGAGGACAAAACCTTAACTTTGGCCAGCGGAAATCTATATTTAACCTCTTCGGCGATTCTTTCAACACCGGGACCGCAGGCCGCCAGTCCGTCGGCAGAGTGACAGACCGGACATTCTTGCGGAATATCCGTCATATAGCCGCAATGATGACAAATAAGTTTGCCGGCGTTTTTATGCTCCGTCAGCCACGCCGTACAATTCGGACATTGGATTCGGTGTCCGCAATCGCGACAGATAACCAACGGCGCATACCCTCTTCTGTTTAAAAACAATATACTTTGCCCGCCCTGCTCATAATTTGCTTTAAGTTTATTGCAAAGCACCGGCGACAACCACGACATCCCCCACGAACCCTTAACGGGTTTATCTTTTTTAAGATCAATAATCCTAATTTCCGGCAACTGTGCCCGGGCAAATCTTGATTTCAGGCAAACCTGCTCATATTTACCCTCATCAACATTGCAAACGGTTTCCAAATCGGGGGTCGCCGTTGATAAAATAATGGGTATTTTCTCATATTTTGCGCGAACCACCGCCATATCACGCCCCTGATAATTAACCGCATCTTCCTGTTTGAACGAGGCATCATGACTTTCATCAATCACAATCAAGCCCAAATCCGGATACGGCAAAAACAACGCCGAACGCGCACCGATAATGATTTTGGCTTCACCGCAAACAACCGCTTTCCAGGTATCCGCCCGCTCTCTCGTGCCCAAAGCCGAATGCCACTCGGCCGGCGGCACGCCAAACCTTTTTTCAAAGCGCCCGAGCCACTGAGCCGTCAACCCGATTTCCGGAACCAGAATCAACACTTGTTTACCGACGGCAAATGCCTTTTCGACAGCCTCAAAATAAACTTCCGTCTTGCCCGATCCCGTCACGCCGTTCAGCAACGTAGCGTTAAATCCTCCGCCGATTTTACGACACAAAATATCGGCAGCTTTTTGTTGTTCTTCGGTCAACCGTATTTTTTGGAATCCGCACACCGGTTTTTGATATTCTTTCTTTTTTTCCGTCAAAACTTCCCGCAGCACACCGGCATCGATCATTGTTTTGACAACCGGTGCCGAAACACCGGCTCCGGCAACGATTTCTTGACGGGTAAACGGAGCAACTTTCAAAAAATCCATAACCCGCCAGCGGGCATCCGAATTTTTGAGCCCAGCTTCGCTGAGTGTTTTGCCGGATAGTTCATAAAGCCGGAGCATTTTAGGATCATCAAAAACCTGCCTGACGCTTAGTGCCATTTTCAACACCAAGCCCAAAAATGCCATATTATACCGGGCCACAAATTCAATAAAACGGCACATATCGGCCCGCAAAGGCGGATAAGGCATAACAGCAATGATTTTTTTGATTTTTTTACTGTCAAGATGGCTTTTTCTGGCTGTTTCCCAAACGGCGCCAACCACTGTTTCCCGCCCGAACGGAACCCTGACCAGCATTCCGGAAACAACATCGTCATCGGCGTAATAATCAAACGGCTCGTTAAACGGCAACGGCAACAATACTCCGACGATTTGCATAATTTTTTCCTTTCCTTGTTGCCGTTAAAATAGCAACTTTATTCGGATCTCTCAAAGCCTCATTCCGATTTACACACAAAAAACTCTTCTGTTGACAAGGTTTTATTAAATATTTTGTGTTCTCATACCGGATGATGAAACAAGAAATCAAATATGCCGCCTCGGCCGAAGTGATCGAGCTGATTGACGCTTGGTCGGCCTGGCTTGCCGGAGAACGAGGTTATTCGACTCACACGTTGGATGCTTATGCTCGTGATTTGGCATCTTTTTTCAAATTTTGGCAGGACTATCTTGGGCGTTTGCCGCAAAAGGACGATCTCCGGCAAACTGACATTCGCACTTTCAGAGCTTTTTTAAGCTGTCAAAACAACCGTCATCTGGGCAAATCGACCATAGCGCGCGAATTATCGTCACTCAAAAACTTTTTTAAATGGCTCAACCGCAACCATATCATTACCAACACGACCCTGACCGCCGTTTCATCTCCCAAAAAAGATAAAATTTTGCCCAAGGCACTGGATGTCAGCCAAACCCTGGAAGTACTGGATACCGCCTCTCATTTTGCCAAAGAAGAGTGGCAGGGTCTTAGAGATGTCGCCATTTTAACAATACTCTACGGATGTGGTTTGCGAATTTCCGAAGCCCTGTCACTCAACGTTGGTGATATCAACCATAACGATTTCCTCAAAATACGCGGCAAAGGAAACAAAGAACGTTTGGTTCCTGTCCTCCCCGTCGTTAAAGAAAAAATCGCTGCCTACCTAAAGGCTTGCCCTTATCAACAAAAACAAGGAGATGCTCTGTTTTTAGGAGCAAGAGGCGAGCGTATTTCTCCGCGAATTATTCAGCGGAATCTTGAAAAGCTCAGACGATACCTCGGATTGCCGGAAACCCTGACACCCCACGCCCTGCGCCATTCTTTTGCCACTCACCTTTTGGCGGAGGGGACCAATTTGCGCTCCATACAGGAGTTATTGGGCCATGCGTCCCTATCCACGACCCAACGCTACACAAATGTTGAGATCGAACACTTAAAAAAAGAATATCAAAAAGCCCACCTGTTAGACGGTTAACTCTTGGTTACAAGTATTTCAAACTTTTTGCAGCCGCAAAAAAAAGACCGCACCATTCTTCGGTACGGTCTTCTTTCCTTGAAAACGTTAAAGAATTACTTTAACTTCTTCTCGACAAACTCTTCATGCTTTTTTGACTTCTTGTCATATTTTTTCAAAGTCAACTTTTCCGGATGAGTTCTCGGATTTTTCTCGGCCAGATAGAAAGTACCCGTACCGGCCGTACTTTCCAATTTTACTTTAACTTTTACTGCTTTAGCCATTTCTCTACTCTTAAATTAAGGTTACAATACAAAACATTTGAGCGTAATATACATTTTTTTCGCCCGGTGTCAACCCTAATTTTTAATTTTCATAAGATTCGGGCAGCTTTTTATCCGGCACAACGCCTTTACCATTCAATTCACGACCGGACGGAGTCATAAAAAAGCTGCTGGTAACGGCCAAAACACTGCCACCGGACAACAATACCAATTTTTGGACACTCCCTTTGCCTTTGGTTTTATCTCCGGCAATTTCGGCCCGTCCCTGCTCCTGCAAAGCCGCGGCCAGAACTTCCGCCGCCGAAGCCGTATCCCTGTCAACCAAAACCGTTATCGGCTTTCCGTGCCACATATCTCCTTCATAGGCCGTATAAAAAACTTCCTCCGGCAGTTTTCCTTTGGTCGACACGACGATACCGCCGTCCAAAAACAAGTCTGCCGCCTTAATTGCTTCTCCGAGCATGCCGCCCGGACACCCCCGCAAATCCAAAATTAATTCCGGCATTTCTGCATAATCTTGCAATGCTTGCCGCAACTCTTTAACCGTCTGCTTATTAAACGCGGCAATCTTGATATACAAGTTATGTCCGTCTTTTCGGGCGACAAACGTTCTTCTGTTTCTCGGCAAAATATCATAAACTTCATCGGCGTCTCCGTAAAATTTAGAATCTTTGTCCAAAATACCTGCCATCCCCCTAGCCATGACATCCGCCAATTCAAAATCACGTCGCGCCGCCTCCGGCGATTTTTGTGCCGCCGCATCAATCATGGCCGACGTTAATTCCGCCCAGGCCCTGACATCCGATTTATCTTCCGGTTTACGCAAAACCGCAGCCACCAGCCCCTTATAATACAAAGTTATCCGATTTTTATCATCCCCGACTGTCAGATTTTTATCAACATCGTGCAACGCTTTCAATGCCGCTACGGCCAAATTTTCCGGCGTCGTTTCGTAAACATAGGCTTCCGGAACTTGGGCATAAATGCGCTGCCAGACTTCGGTATCGGCCGCCGCGGCAACATCGCATAACAACAGCATCAGAAAAAAAACAATTTTTTTCATTTATCGCAATACCGCCTCCAAAACCGTATGATCCGACGGCCTTTCGTCCAAACGCGGCGCCTTATCGACGCGACAACTTTCCAACCTGTCCGCCGCATAAGCATTAAGCCACAAATAATCTATCCGCATGCCCATATCCTGACGCAGGGCCGCACCGGTATAATCCCAAAACGTATACCCGGTATCTTTCGGATGCAGCTGCCGGAAAGCATCATAAAACCCCAGATATGAAAAAGCCTTTAATTTACGAACAACCTCCGGCCGGAACAACGCATTCTGGCGAAATTCCTCCGGATTATAAACATCGCCGTCGGTCATAATGACATTAAAGTCTCCGCCCAGGATCACCGGCTTTCTGAGATCCGCGAGTTCCGCCGCGTGCCGATAAAACGCACCCATCCAGGCAAGCTTATAGCGCCACTTGCTGTCATCATCGGGTTTGTTATACGGCGGATTGCCGTTTGGCAGATAAATTGAGGCCACACGGTATTCTTCCCCGTCAACCGTAATATCGGCTTCCAGATAGCGGGCATTTTCATCCGTAAAATCAGGAATTCCTTTTTGCACGGTTTTTATTTTCTGCCGGCTGATCACCGCCACACCGTTGTAACTCTTCTGACCCAAAATTTCGGCACTATATCCGGCAGCCTGCAGCTCAAAAAACGGAAAAGTATTATACTCGCTTTTAATCTCCTGCAACAACGCAATATCCGGAGATTCGTCCTTCAGCCACTTTACCAGATTTTCAATTCTGGCATTAACGGAGTTGACATTATAGGTTGCAATTTTCATTTGTTAACGCTTTCTTTAATTCCTCGCCCTAAAGTAAAACTATAATATTTTTTATCCGATGGAAAGTAAAAAAATGTCTCTTGCAAATTATGCTGTTAAAAATGAAAACTCCCGCGGCCGTATGTATCCGGATTATGCCAACCTGATTCGCTCCGATTTCCAACGGGACCGCGACCGGTTAATTCATTCGGCCGCTTTTCGCCGCCTGGAAGGCAAAACGCAGGTTTTTGCCTACCATGAAGGCCGCAGTTACCGCACCCGGCTGACTCACAGCATTGAGGTTGCGCAGATAACCCGCACTTTATGCAAAAATTTGCGTCTCAACGAAGAACTCGGCGAAGCCATTGCTCTGGCACATGATCTCGGGCATGCGCCGTTCGGCCATGCCGGTGAGCGCGGGCTCAACCGCTGCATGAAAAATTACGGTGGTTTTGATCACAACATCAATTCGCTCAGAATCATGACCGAAACCGAAAACCGCTACCCCGGATTCACCGGTCTGAACCTGACATGGGAAACCCTTGAAGGAACTGTCAAACACAACGGCCCGATAAAAAGAACAAACAACGCCTACTTAAAAGAGTTCAACAAAAAATTTCCGCTCGACCTCGGACACTACCCGTCTCTTGAAGCCCAAATCGCTTCCTTTGCCGATGACATTGCCTATAACAACCACGATATTGACGATGGTTTTCGCGCCGGTTTCTTCAATATTGCGGAACTTTGCGAACTCAAATTTGTCAAAGAAATCATCGCGCGTTTTGATAGCGAAAACCCCTCCTGCGGTGACGAGCTGCGCATTTATGCCGTCACACGTTCGCTTATCAGCGCCATGGTGTTTGATCTCCTGAAAACAACAAGACAAAACATTGACGAGTTGAACATATCTTCGGCGGAAGATATACGCAAAAACACATCTTTTACCGCCAATTTTTCCAAAGAAATGCACCAGCAGATCTATGACCTGCACGACTTTTTAACGCGCCGCTTTTACACACACAGCAACATTGCCCGCATGGATATGAAATCTCAAAAAATCGTCGAAGATTTATTCAACGCTTTCATGAGCGAAGACAAGCTTTTGCCGATGGAGTTGCGCCCCAAAATAAACCGGGCGCAAACTGAAAAAGACCGGGCCGATTGCGTCTGCACTTACATCGCCTCAATGACCGACGCTTTTGCGGTCGAAGAACACCAAAAACTCTTTAATGTTTCTTACCGTTTTTAGCAAATAAATTACGTCTTGTTAAGGGATTATAAAGCTTTTCATCCTACAATCAAAACAATAGATTGTTCAATTAAGGGAGGCCGGCAATGCTGGATGATTTTCGTGATGAAGACGAGTTAAACAAAAACGGCGAATTTTTGGACGAATTCCGCCAACGGCTTAACTCGCAACCGATAGAAAGTTTTGAAGAACGCAAAAACGACATCAATCGTTCGCAGCATATTTTTTTGGGAACAGTTTTAGGCATAGGCTTAGCCGGCGTCGTCAGCTGGTTTATTTTATCGCCGGATTATTCCAAGGTTGAAGATGCGGAAATTCCGGTTGTTCGCAAGCCGCAAACGGCCGTCAAAGTGCAACCGGCAGACCCCGGCGGCATGGAAATTCTCAATCAGGATAAAACGGTCTATGATATCGTCGAAAAGAAAGATACTTCCGAGGTAAAAGTTGAAAATCTTCTGCCCCCGCCCGAAGAACCAAAATTTCCGACTATGCCGGAACAACCCGAGCCGCCAGCAAAAATTGTCGCGGCTGACTCGTCCGTTATTGCCGACGCGGAAAAAATCATTCAATCAGCCGAGCCGCAACCGGCTCAAGAGGCTCCGGCACCTCAACCTGCACCGGCTCAACCGGAACCCAAAGCCGAAATAAAAGTCGTTGTTAAAGACTTGTCGGCACAACCGGCCGCGACCACGCCGCCAGCTCCTCCGGTCGACAAAGCGGAAACGGCCAAGACAACCGTTGCAGAACCGCCGGCACCGGCAAAATCTGTTGTCGCCGAAGTCAAAACACCGCCTCTTGCCACCGAAGGTTCTTGGCAAATTCAGTTAATATCTTCACCGAACCGTGCCGCCATGCCAAAAGCATGGGAAGACCTGAGTAAAAAATATCCTTCTTTGAAAGATCTGCCGCATGAAATTCAAGAAGCGGATCTCGGAGCTAAAGGCGTTTTTTATCGTTTGATGGCCGGCTCTTTTGCCGAACGCCGCGAAGCCGATAAAATATGTAATGCCATCAAAACGGCCGGTGGTTCCTGTTTGGTAAAGAAAAAATAATGTTAATCAAAATTTTGACATCGGCTGCCGCGATTTTTATAGCCATTATTGCTCATGAAATTGCCCATGGTTATGTTGCCTGGCGCTTGGGAGACAACACGGCAAAAAATGCCGGCCGCTTGTCCTTAAACCCGTTGAGCCACATAGACCTCTTTGGCACGATTATTTTACCGATACTGCTCTTTTTATCTAAAAGCGGCTTTATTTTCGGATGGGCCAAACCCGTACCGGTCAATTATACGGCTTTTACGCATCGCCGGCGGGATATTGTTTTGGTTGCGGCCGCCGGCGTTATCACCAATTTTGTGCTGGCAGCCGTTTCGGCTCTGTTGTTAAAATTATCGCTGCTGCTGCCGCAAACGACATTAAGCGGCATTTTTGCCATGTTTTGGCTAAACATGATTTTGTTTAACATTGTCTTGGCTGTTTTTAACCTCTTGCCCATCCCGCCCCTCGATGGTTCAAAAATTCTGTTTGGCTGGTCGGACAATCCCTATATTTGCAAGTTTCTTAACGCCGAAAAGGCCGGACTGATTTTCATAATCATTCTGGCGTTTGTACTCCCCGTATTGATGCAAACTTTCGGCATATCGTTTAATCCGTTTGCGGCCTACTTGAAACAAACATCGTTTCTTTTGGCCGGCTGGCTAATTTAAAAGGGTATCACGATGGAAAAACCTGTTTTGGCCGCCCTGTTATCTTGCAAAGGAACAAGTTTAAGCGATAAAGAAAAATATATTTTTGAGCGCGGCAATCCGCTCGGCGTCACACTGTTTTCACGCAACATCGCCAATAAAAAACAACTCAAAGCGCTCATCAGCGAAATAAAACAAGCTATTGGCCGTGAAAATACCTTGATTGCCATTGACCAGGAAGGCGGCCGCGTACGCCGGCTCAAGGGGCCAAATTTCCGGGCCTATGTATCCCAATACGCCATCGGCTCGCTGCCGACCGCCGAAGCCGAGCGAACAGCCAAATTGCACGCCAGATTAATCAGTGCCGATTTCAAAGATGTCGGACTCAACGTCAATTTTGCACCTGTTTTGGACATTGCCTACCCGCAAACCACCGAAGCTCTGCGCAGCCGTTGCTTTTCGGACGATCCCGCCGTTGTTGCTTCTTTGGGTAAAATTATGGTTAATCAATATATGGTCAACGGCATTTTGCCTTGTATCAAACACCTGCCGGGACATGGACTGGCCGTCACGGATCCTCACATGGAACTCCCCGTCGTTGATATACCGGCCACCAGATTGCAAAATGAATTGGCGCCATTCAAAACCTGTCGTCACGCTCCCTTGGGAATGACGGCGCACATCCTGTTCCCGGCAATTGACAAACACAACCCTTTAACCCAGAGTGCTGTGGGCATTCGTGAATTAATACGCGGGCAAATCGGTTTTAACGGCTTTCTCTTATCCGACGCCATCAACATGAGAGCCTTGTCCGGAAACCTGGTTGAAAGAGCAACCCTGTCGCTTAACGCCGGATGCGACGCCGTTTGTTACTGCATGGGAAATACGGATGAATTAAATCTTTTAACCGATAATTGCCCAAAATTATCCGACGCCGCCTCAGAACGTCTGGACAAAGCCATGCAAATTTTGCATAATGTTTTTCAACCGGTTAGTCTGAAGGCCGATGCTGCTGAATATACCAAGCTGAAAGGCAAAGCAACACCCTATCGCGAAACCTATGACGCAACCGAGGTTTTATACAAACTGCAACAAGGAACAAAATAATGTTAGAATGGATTGTAATCATTGTGGCAATCGCTTTTATTTTCGGTGTTATAAAAACCGACCACATCAAAGACCAATGGCAGAAATGGCAACCGAGATTAATTGAATTATTCTCCAAAGCCAAAACCTGGAGCGAAGCTAAGGCTAAAGAAGCTAAAGCTTTTGCCGAAAGCAAAAAAAATGTTCTGGCTAAAAACAGCCAACCGGCAGAAACTAAAAATGAGCCGGAAACCGCCGCGGCAGCCGAGCAGACAAAACAAGACAACAAGTCATCTTCCCCGGAAGCCTAGAACACTTCCGGACATATATCTGATAAATTATTATGGCTTTTTAACTGGTTATATGTTATAATTAAATAAATGAGGCCTAAAGTAAATTAGGCAGTTTAATCTTGTGGGAGAATTCGCATGAGTATTTCGTCAACACGCCGGATAAGCCCGGCAACTTCAACAACATCAAAAGTTGAACCAAGAGCTTTTATTGCTGACAATCATTCACAGTTTGTGGAAAACATCGACACCACCAATAACGTTTTGGTGCGTGATGAAACAAACGCCGACTCCGGACAACAAAAACAACCCTCAGCAAGACAAACGCCCCAGCCGAATTTCAACTCTGCTTCACCGAATATTTCAACCAGCATTGAAGCTTTGGCTCTGAGCGGCGTTTTCGACGAAACAGCTTCCGCCGAAAGCCCTGCCCCTGACAGAGTAAGTGTCTACAGCAACAATCAGACCATCATTAAAGATGAAGATGTTGAACGCACCGGCCGACATTACCTTAAACACTTCTACGAAAAGAACGAACACCTCGAAGATATTGACGAACTGATCTAAAATCTTCTTTGCCCGTACTCAGCCGTTTTTTTGCTCAACCTGCCCAACGGCTCTGCCGACGGCTCGGGCGGCATCCTTAGCCATTGTTTTCGTATCCGCATTAACCTGGCTTGCCACCTCACCGACAGTCGAATCTGACGTAATGCTACCGTCATAAACACCCTTGCCGACAAAATACACGGCAAGAATAATCAAAACATAAACCACATATCTTAAAAACGTTGCCATTTTTCATTCCTCTTATTACCAACGACAACATTCATATAAATATCTTATGCCCGATTTAAACCTCTGCACGTAAAAAAACCCGGCATCAACGCCGGGCATAAGACCTGCCGCCTTTTAATCTTCCGGCTTGGGCAAATCAATTTTGATTTTCGGCGCATTTTCATCTTGCGGCACCAGAGCCTGCAACGTTCCGACAGCTTTTTTGCGTTTTAATTTGTTGACAAATTTAAGCGACCGTTGGGCATCCCATTTCTTTTTGCCTTCCTCTCGCTGGAATATTTGCTGGTACACTTCGGAGGCCTCGTCAAACAACGACAACTTAGTCAAACACGAAGCCAAACCATCATACAACTTATGATGATAACGGTTACCGATAATCGATTGCGCTTTTTTGTAGCATTTGAGCGCATCGCCAAACTTCATCATCTTTTGATACACAAAGCCGATCGAAATCCATGCCTGAATTTCACGACTGTCGATATTCAAAATTTTGGTAAAACACTTAATGGCGGAATTATTATCCCCCATCAATTGATAAGTCACGCCGACACCGTTCCATGCCTTAATATTATTTTTGTCGGCCGCCAAAACTTTTTTGAAAAAAGAGATCGCCCGGTCATATTGTTTAAGCTTTTGCAGGGTTACGGCCACACTCAGCAAAGTCTGCGCATGCTTGTTATCAATTTTCATCGCCTCTTCCAAGACATCCAGAGCCTCTTTGTAAGCAAACATGTGCTGCAAAGCAATGGCTTTGCCGTTCAGCGCCTCCAGCGATGTCTTATCAAGAGCGATTGCCTCGTCAAAGCATTGAATTGCATCTTTATAGAGGCCGCGCATACTCAGCGTTACCCCTTTGTTGTTCAAAACCTCGACAGAATTCGGATTAATCATCAACGCTTTATCAAAGCATTCAACCGCTTCGGTATATTTGCTCAGCTTCTGCAAAGCAAAACCTTTAGAATTCAACGACTTCCAAGAATCCGGTTGCTCGGCAATCGCCGCATCAAACTGGACAATGGCGTCTCTGTACATTCCCTGATCAAGAAGTTCCTGACCTCTTTTATATGATGTATTATCGTTCGATTTGACCATTTTTCTCTCTTTTCAATTATAAAGTTCAAAATAATTACAGCTCCGAATCTAACACGGGCTAAATTTTCTGTCAAGATTCCAGCTAAAATATTTTTAACCCGCCGATAAAACTCATCTCCGGGCTAAAATCAATCAACCGACACCCAAAATGTCGGCAAAACTCGGCCCGTTGCTTGTGTTTTTGTGCAAAATACGCCGCATATTCTTTGCGATACGTTTTATTTGCCGAATCCAGCAACAGCTTTTGGCCGTTATATTCGGCCATATATTGTCCGGCGACCGGAGCCCTTTCCTCCAATCTGTCAAACACATTAACCAAAAACAAGCGGCTTTTCCGAGCCAAAGCGGCAATATCGCGATCAAACTCGCTCCCCCACCCGTTAAAAGAGCTGATTAAAAACACGCTGGCCCTGCCTTTAGCGTTAGCCTGCAACCACTTGACGGAGCGTCGTTTTTCTTCGTCCGAAATTTCCGTATTATTTAAGGCCGTGCGCGAAATCTCGGCCGTTTTTTTCAAAATTGCCGCCAGATACGCGCGATTGTTTTTGGCCTTAAACATCCAAGATTGTTTTCCGTCAAAAATCACACAGCCGAAACGATCTTTGTTATTAAGCGAAACCCAGCCCAACAATGCCGCAACCTTAGCCGCCGTCACCGCTTTAAGCTCGCGGCTGGAACCAAACAGCATCAACGGCGACAAATCCAGCCATACATATATTTCACGATCGCGCTCCTGCAAATAAATTTTGGTATAGGGTTTTTCTTTGCGTGCGGTTACCCGCCAGTCAATATCGCGCACATCGTCGCCAAAGGCATATTCGCGGATTTCCTCCATCTCAATACCGCGCCCTTTGAAAGCCGATTTAATATCACCGACCTGAGTCGAAAATGATTTTATCTTGCGGCTTGTCTGCAAATATCCGGCAAACTTCCGCACATCCATCAGTTCCTCCAACGACGCATACAACCCGTTGCCGATTTTGGATTTGCTGCCGGTTTTAAATAGCCTTGAGGTTATCTTTTTGAGTTTACCCATCTGAAATCCCCGCAGAGTATTACGGCAACGGCACCAACTTCAAAAGCGAACTGATAACATCGTCGGTTGTCAAACCCTCCGCCTGCGCTTCAAAGCTCAAAATAATGCGATGCCGCAAAATATCATACACCACGGCGTGCAAATCTTCCGGCGTGACAAAATCTTTGCCGTTCAACCAGGCGTGCACCTTGGCGCAACGATCCAAAGCCAATGTTGCACGCGGACTGGCTCCGTAGGCCACCCGGCCCTTCAACGCCGCATTATATTTTTCCGGAGTACGGGTTGCCATAATCAGCTGCACCAGATATTCTTCCACCCGCTCGCTCATATGCACTTTGAGCGCCTCATCACGCGCCGCTAAAACATCATCAACCGAAACCTCGGCTTTAAGCGCTGATTCCGCACCGCTGATTTCGCCTCTGACCAAATGCAGAATCTGCTTTTCAACGACAGCATCCGGCTGGTCTATTTTAATATACATCAAAAAACGATCAAGCTGCGCTTCCGGCAGATTATAGGTTCCCTCGTGTTCAATCGGGTTTTGCGTCGCCATTACCATAAACAGCTTCGGTAACGGATACCTTTTGCCGCCGACACTAACCTGTCTTTCGGCCATGGCTTCCAAAAGCGCCGACTGCACCTTGGCCGGCGCACGGTTGATTTCATCGGCCAAGACCAGATTGGCAAATACCGGCCCTTTGCGAAACTCAAACTTACCCTCTGAGGCCAGATAAATCTCGCTGCCGGTAATATCTGCCGGCAACAAATCCGGCGTAAATTGAATTCGGTTATAATCAGCCTTAATCAACGAAGCCAGCGTTTTAACAGCCTTTGTTTTGGCCAGCCCCGGAGCTCCCTCGACCAGCGCATTGCCGTCCGCCAGCAATGTAATCAACAATTTATCCACCAAATCTTTTTGCCCCAGAATATGGGCATTCATCACCTTTTGCAGATTGACAATTTTTTCGCGTATTTCCGACATTTTTTAATCCTTTTTTTTGCTAAAAAGTCTGATTTTGTTCTTTTCATCATCACATAATTTATATATATTGCTTAAAAGTTAAAAAAACAAGAAGATTAACCATGGATGATATTTTTACTTTGAGCGACGAACAACCGGCCGCAACACCAAATTCCGAGCGGTTAATGCCGCATTTTGACTGGCTTGAAGTGCTCAACCCCGAACAACGCCGCGCGGTTGAAACCACCGAAGGCCCGCTTCTGGTGTTGTCCGGCGCCGGCACCGGCAAAACCAAGGTTCTGACCACCCGTCTGGCCTATATCTTATCCGGGCATTTGGCCGCGCCGTGGGAATGTCTGGTTGTAACTTTTACCAACCGCGCTGCCAAAGAGATGAAAGAACGCGTTTTTGCAATGATCGGCGACATCGCCTCTTCGGTCTGGCTCGGCACTTTTCACAGCATCTGTGTCAAGATTCTGCGCGTTCACGCCGAACTCGTCGGCCTGCATAACAACTTTACCATCCTCGGCGAAGACGATCAAAAACGCCTGCTTAAACAAATTATGGAAGCCAATGGTGTTGACGATAAAAAATATCCGCCGCAATCGGTCTTGGAAAAAATCAGCCTGTGGAAAGACAAAGGCCTCACGGTTGATAAAATCGGTGAAGATTTTAAAGAAACGATTATGAC
Source organism: uncultured Pseudomonadota bacterium (assembly GCA_949295085.1). Lineage (GTDB taxonomy): Bacteria > Pseudomonadota > Alphaproteobacteria > RF32 > CAG-239 > CAZU01. Next base: position 2,840 of record CASFJS010000010.1, on the reverse strand, counting down.
CAAAATCTATAAGCTTTATCAGGCGCGCCTGCGTGAGCTCAACTGCGTTGATTTCGGCGATATTATCCTCTATACCCTGCAAATTTTGATGAGCAACAAAGACATTCTCGAACGTTACCAAAGCCGTTTCAAATACATTATGGTTGACGAATATCAGGACACCAACACCAGCCAGTACCTGCTGATTCGCCTGCTGAGTCAAAAGCACCGCAACCTTTGCTGCGTCGGCGATGACGATCAATCAATTTACTCCTGGCGCGGCGCCGAGATTGAAAATATCCTGCGCTTTAACAAAGACTTCAAAGACGCGCAAATCATTCGCTTAGAACGCAACTATCGCTCGACCCGGCATATTCTGGCCGCCGCCTCGGCTTTAATCGCCAACAACGCCGGCCGCCTCGGCAAGACCTTAAAAGTCGCCGAAAACTCGCCGGCTCGTCAGGTCGACAACGCCAAAATCAAGGTCGTCAGCACCTATAACGGCGAAGAAGAAGCCGCCTTTGTCGCCGAAGAAGTCGAAAACGCCCGCCGCGACGGCTATACTTATGCCGATATGGCGGTTCTGGTGCGCACCGCCGCCCAAACCCGCGCGTTTGAAGACAAATTCATCGCTGAGGCGATTCCTTATCAGGTCATCGGCGGTCTCAAATTCTATGAGCGTGCCGAAATCCGCGATGCTCTGGCCTATTTTCGCGTCATTCTGCAACCGGACGACGATTTGGCTCTGGAGCGTATTATCAACAAACCGGCACGCGGTATCGGCGCCAAAACGGTCGAAAAATTTGAGGCCGAGGCTCGCGCGCACCATATCTCGCTTTATGCCGCGATTGAAAAAATGTTGGCCGAAGGCGCCCTCAAAGGCAAAATTAAAGCATCGCTTGAACAATTAATGGCCAACTTTGCCGAATGGCGCCGCGCTTATCCGGCATTACCGCCGGACGATATTGCCGCGTCGGTACTGGAAGACAGCGGTTATTTTGATATGCTCAAAAACGATTCCTCCGCCGAGGCTCCGGGACGGCTCGACAACCTAAAAGAATTGATTAACGTTATGAGCGACACCGAAGCTTATCCGGATTTACCGGCGTTTATGGAGCATGTCAGTCTGGTGATGGACAACGACAACGACCAAAACGAAAACAAGATTCGCCTGATTACGCTGCACTCGGCCAAAGGATTGGAATTTGATGTCGTTTTCCTGCCCGGCTGGGAAGAAAACCTCTTTCCGCACCAACGCGCTCTGGATGAAGGCGAACGCGCCCTTGAGGAAGAACGCCGGCTGGCCTATGTCGCCATCACCCGCGCCAAACACCGGCTTTTTATATCCATGGCGCACAATCGTCGGGTCTATGGTCAGTGGCAAAACAACCTGCCCTCACGTTTTATTGACGAGCTGCCGTCTGAGCATATCGAACTTATTAACAAATGCTCTTATTTTGGTGACAACCGTTCGTCATACCGCCCGAATTACAACCAAAAGAAATATTATAACGACAGCTATGAAGAAAGCGTTTCCGACGGCAGCGGTCGTTACAGCTATGTGCGTGAAAAACCGTCCAACAATCTGGGCAAACGCGTCTATCATCAGACTTTCGGCTACGGCAAAATCGTTGCTCAGGACGGCAACACCGTCCATGTCTGTTTTGACACGGGCGGCATCAAAAAACTGATGAGCTCTTATCTGAAAATCGTCGGCTAAATCCTAAAAGAGCCGCCCGAAATCCGGACGGCTCATATTTTGAGCTATCTTTCACATTACAAATCAAACAAATGCGAATAACCGAGCGACACGCCGATAAGCAAATTGTCGCCTTTTTCGTCAGCCCCGCGCGCTTTTGCCTGAAAATACTGAATAAACGGCGACAATTTGATTGAGTTTTTCATCTCAACGTCCATCCGGCCGGTAAAATTCAACTCATAGTCAAAATCGGTCGCCTCATATTGACTAAAGGCAAAATAATGGCGATAATAGCCTTCCAACTTAAAATCAACGCCTTCACGCAGATTATACTTCCAGCGGCCGCCGATTTCGCCGGCTGTTTTCTGAATATCCTCATCATAAGTCATATCCCAGTCTTCAACCAGAGCCACATACATCTCATCAAAAAACGTACCGTTAAGCGCCTTAATACCGGTCTTGCCGCGCAAAACCTTGGTCAACAATCAAACACACCTTTGATAACCTCTTCGCCGTCGGCGCTCAACTTTGAATTCGGCGAATTTTTATATTCTTCGGCGTTACCGACGCTGGCCGAAGATATGTCCAGTGCCACCCGCCGAAAATTAGCCCGCCATTCGCTTTTGGGCGCCTCTGCCGCGGTATCGGCCGTTGTATTGGCCTCCTGAGCCTGTGCCGTTACCGCAAAAAACACTCCGGCAACACCAAGTAAAAGTTTTTTATTAAACATCAAATCGTCCTTTTACATTGAAATTACAACCAAAATTTACTTTACCGTCTGATACTTGTCTATTCAAAAATATCGCTTGAGGAAAACATTCGCAAAATTAACATACCGATAAAATATTTATTGACAAACCTTTTGAGACATATTATTAAAGACAGCGACTTTATGTGGCAGGTTAGCTCAGTCGGTAGAGCAGAGGAATCATAATCCTTGTGTCGTGGGTTCGAATCCCTCACCTGCTACCATCAGAAGAAGCATCGCTATCAACGATGCTTCTTTGTTATTTTATCATACTTCATACATTTCTCTTAAAAATCTTTTTGACAATTCGGACTTTTTTGAATACCATTGCTCTCGGATATGGCAACATATCCGGGGCGTCGAAAACCCCTTCATAGACAGTCGCTTTGTATATGGCGACAGATAAATTATATG
>CASFJS010000009.1 GCA_949295085.1 uncultured Pseudomonadota bacterium | reverse complement strand
CCACCCGATCCCATCCCGAACTCGGTCGTTAAACCCTTTTGCGCTGATGGTACTTCGCCTTAAGGCGCGGGAGAGTAAGTCGTTGCCAGATCTTCTAACTACACACCATTTACCAAGTCCTAAACTTCCTTGTTTATGTTTGTTTATGCTTTTTAGCCCTAAGTCCACACACTTAGGGCTTCTTTTTTAGCTATAAGCTTAAATTTTTTGTCCGGAAAAAAGTTACTTTTTTAGTCTTGCCGGCAGATGTTGAGAGTGTTGTCCCATGTTCCATGCTCGACTAGTGAACAATTAAATTGACAACGAGTTTATTTATGTTATATTTTAGCCAAAATAGACAATTATGTTTAACAATTAAAATATTATTCAGTATGAAAGAGAAAGTACAAGCAATTTTACGATTAATGGAAGTTATGAATATTACCATTAATGATTTGCAGGTTTTTGATGACAGTATTGAAGCAACTAAGAAATTTCCGTTGGAAGTTTACTATGATGACCAAACAAAGTCTGATGATCTTGAGTATTATAAAAAAGGTTTGGGTCGTTGCCCTGTTGGAATAGTTATTGGTAATACTGTTTTTGCGCTTCCTGCTTATATTGATGGTCCTCGTTGTGGTTATGCAGAAAAGTATTGTCAAGATGCTTCCTTAGGTAGAGGGGTTATAGCTTCTTTGCCAGAAAAGGAACAACTCGAAGTACTTAAGGAGCATATTGTTGAGTATGACAAAATAGCTTTTTATTTGCAGCATCAAGAATTAGGAAATGATGATAGGTTGTGTCTTGCTATTAAACATCCGCAAAACAGTCATAATAGGCAACATTATTATAACTTTGGAAGAGGCGTTGTTATGGCAGGTAATGGTTGTGTGCCTACTTTGCCGGTAATTAATTTGTAAAGGTAAGCAAAACAAAACATCTGTTACCTTAAAGGTAACAGATGTTTTGTTTGTTGTAGTTTAATCAATATTTTACAGTAAAGCCGACGACCAATGTAACCAACACCAACAGCTTCAACAGCATCTTGGCAATAAATAACATCCGTTTACCCATTTTACCTCTATAATTGATTATAACAATTTTAAAACTATAGAGCTGTTGTCTAGCAATAAGAAAACAATCAGGCTTAAAAAGAAGACCATATAAGAAATTTTGCTTAGCTTAGGAAAAATAGTAAGCCCTATTGAGACAACACAAGCAATGAGAGAGGTGAAATATATAAATAACAAATAAGGATTGATATAGGGTATTTCATCATATTTTATTGCCAAAATCACCAACAAACAAAAACCTATAAAAGCTTTTGCCGAATAGATAAGACCATGCCATATTTTTTGTATCATTTTATAATCTCCTCGTTTTAATTGTTAAGCTAAAGCAATATAAAACAGAGTAAATAAGGCGATGGCTATAACCGCACCCCAGGCATAAAAGAGGGCTAGTTTAAATAAAGATTGGAAAAAATTTTTAAGCTTTTCGATCATTGAGGTGTCCTTATTTTAATTAAAACGAGCTGGCATTTAGGTGATAGATTTTTGCATAAATGCCAGCACGGATACTAATCAAGAAAATTTCCAAAAATCATGGCGGCAAATATGGCAGTTGCAAAAGTAAAGCTCCCCAATATTGCAATAGCTATGATATATAGAAATATTTTTAAGTATTTACCATTGTTTTTTGATATATTTTTCCACCAGTTCATTACAATTTCCTTTTGGATATTTGGTACCTAAAACACGTCCTATTCTGTTGGCATAATTATCAGCATCACTTGCATCTTGTGTGTTATTACCAAAGGTTACATCATAAAATTCTTTAGCAGAAGACAAAAATTTTGCTATATCGGCTCCGCCTTTTCCATTTTGTGCGGCATGACAATTTATATAAGCATGTTTATATTTATCTGTTAATTTTAATGGATTAACATCAAAATAATCATTAACTATATTTCTACCTCCTATCATGGCTGATTTTATATAATCTCCAATATTGGTGTTTGAAAAATTATTTTCATTAGTGTTTTCTGAAGATAAAACATTTTCTAGAACTTTTTGGCCTTCAGAAGCAGTTTCCCAGTAAGCTGGTTTAGGTGTAGTTAATGATGTTTGTTGTTGGCCATATTTTTTCTGCAATTCATCCATTTCTTGGAGTTCCAGGCGAGTTTTTAGCTCATCACGGAGGCTCATGTTGGTATAATCAGGCGGGGTTATGTATTGTTGTTGCAACTGCGCCAGGCGTTTTTGTTCGTTAGCTTTAGTGAGTTCTTCCATGCGTTGCTTAAAATATGTTGAATGAGAGTCGTTTGACATTTGAAATACCTTTCTATTTATAAATTGAACCATATTTGCCGGAAATATCTTTTGGCAAATAAAAAAATAATTACAGATAAAAAGGTAACTCCATTTTTCTTCTTGCAGATGTGCATCATATATTTCAAATACTTTGAGTGTTCTTTATATCTATACCAAAGTATAGTAGAACAAAATATGGACAATGTAAAGATGTTGGCAAAGTTTTCCACAACTTTATTTTACATAAAACATTTTTACTACACCATAGGTTGTTGGGTGCGGTTAAAAATAAAAATCACTTGCTAAAAAAAGTAAATTGTTTTAGGCTGGTTTTGCTTGAGGCGAGTTGCCTTGAGTGGTGTCTGAAAAACATCGCATAGGTAATTACTCCCATGGGGGAGTGGGCGAGATAAGCATGCTTTGCATGACGAATAAGCCTGACTGTTCCTATGCAGTTTTTCAGCTCCTCCGCCTTGTTTTTTAACAAAGGCGGTTTTGTTTTATAACAAAATAAGGAGTTGAAACTGATGAACCTAAAACAACTTATGCGCACCCAAATTGCGCCGCAACTAGTAAATTTACGCAAAGAAAAGGGGTTGAGCCTTCAAGATGTAGCCTTGCAAACACCGCTATCGATGAATATGATTGCGCTTATGGAGCAGGGCAAGCCATTGGCAGCCCGCCACTACCAACGCCTGCTCAAATTCTATGGCAAAGAATTGGAGTTTTGTATTAAAGATTTGCAATAACTGTATGGTTGTTGGTTTAAGTTTAAATTTAGTCTTGAGCTTCAAGCTTTTGTTTTAAAACACTAATTTTGAACTCGCGGAAGCGCGGGCCAAAGCTTTTGTCTTTGGGCAGAAGTGCAAAATCTGGCATATCGGTTGCTTTGATGGCAGACAATATACTGTGGGCTTGTTGCAAAAGAGAAGCATTTTCATAAAATTCGGTTTGCTCATGTTGGCTGAGTTTATATTTGCGGCCAAAAAAGTCGGCCTGGCAAACGATGATAAAATCGTCGATATCTTTGCCAAGCGATGTGGCAAAATCGACCAAGGTTGAAGCGCGCATTTGATGAACCAAGTGCAATTTCATGTGTTTTTGGCAGCACAAAAGAGCAAAAGTTTTATATTCATGCGGTACTTTAAGACGCGAGCATATGCTTTTGATGAGCTCGGGTCCCGTTGCGTCATGACCCGGGTGATGGGGCAAAGCATCTTTTGGAGTGAGGGTTTTGCCGATATCGTGCAGCAGAGTGGCAAACTTTATCTTTGGGCTTTGCAAAGCCACGTTTTTGAGGCAAAGCAGAGTATGTGCGCCGGAGTTGCCCTCGGGGTGGTAATCCGGGCGCTCGGGCGTTGTAAAAAGAGCTGAAACCTCAGGCATAATTTTATCTAAAGCGCCGCAGTCTTGCATGGTGGTGATGAAAATATCAAAATTTTTTGTTGCCAGAGCGCGGTATATCTCCTGCCAAACGCGTTCTGCCGAAAGATGAGCCAGCGCACCATCCTTAACCATTCGGCGGGCAAGGAACATGGTCTCTGGCGCGATCTTAAAATTGAGCTGGGCGGCAAAACGGCACATGCGCAAAACCCTAAGCGGATCCTCTGCAAAATGCGGGCTGATGTGACGGAGTATGCCCTCTTTAATATCTTTTTGGCCGTTGAAATAGTCGATTATTTGGTTGGTGCTGCTGTCTAATGCAAGAGCGTTGCAGGTGAAATCGCGTCGGGTTAAATCCTCTTGGAGGCTGACGGAGGGCGAAAAATCGAACCTGAAATCGCCGTGTTTATTGCCTGATTTTTGCTCCTTGCGGGCAAGGGCATATTCCGAGCCGTTGTGAGGATTGATAAAAACCGGAAAATCTTTGCCGACCTGCCTAAAACCTAAAGACCGCATCTCTTTAATTGTCGAACCGACGACGACATAATCAATGTCATGAGGCGGGATATTCATTATTTTGTCGCGGACGGAGCCTCCGACCTGGTAGATTTTCATTGTTTTTAACCTGAGATAATTTATTATCCTGAATATAAAATACGGAGGCTTATTTGTCATCAGAAAAATTTATTTTGTTGATTTACACGCCGGTTTGATTGTGCTATCGTCGCTTTGTTGAGTAAGGAGAAATTGAATTGAAGCGGAAAGTAACAGCTTGTTTAATCGTTTTGCTGGCGGCTTGCTCAAAAACAGTGGTAACTGATGATGACAACGGCAAAACCATTGTTGTTGATGCGGGGCATAAAGTTGAGATAAAACTTTCGGAGAATCCGTCAACCGGATATTCTTGGGCGATTGAACCCCAACCTATGGGTGCAACTGAGTTTGAATGGAAAGAAGGAAAATATATTCCGGATAAGAAAAATAAGAATATGGTCGGTGTCGGAGGAAAAAAGGTGTTTGAGGTTCGTTTGCCTAATCCCGGCAAGTTGAAAGTTGAGGGGTGTTATTTTCGCCCATGGGAAAAATGCGATATGCAAAAAGACAAAACTTTTAGGTTGTTGATTGAAGCAAGATAGGAAACAGAGATGAAAAACACGGTTATTTGGGATATGGACGGTACGGTTTTAAACACGTTGGAGGATTTGCAAAATAGCGTTAATTATGCCCTGGTCAGTTATGGATTTAAGCCGTATAAGCCGCAGGAAATCAAGGCGATGCTCGGTAACGGGATTAAAGTTTTGATGGAGCTGGCGGTTCCGGACGGTCTCAATAATCCGCGGTTTGATGATTGTTTTGAAACATTTAAAGAATATTATCAGCAGCATATGAATGATAAGACCAAGCCGTATGACGGTATTGAAAAAGTTATGGCTCAATTGCGCCAAAAGGGCTGGAAACAAGCCATTGTTTCCAATAAGATTGACAATGCGGTACAGGAGCTTACCGCGGCGTATTATCCGTTTGTTGATTTGGCGCTGGGTGAGCAGGAAGGATTGAAACGCAAGCCATGTCCCGATATGGTTTTGACGGCTTTAAAGAGACTTAAGGCCACCAAAGAGGAGGCTGTTTATGTCGGAGATTCTGAGGTTGATTTGGCAACGGCAAAAAATTCCGGCCTTGATTGTATTTGTGTATCATGGGGGTTTCGGGACAGACAATCTTTACAAGCTATCGGAGCACCGAGTATTGTTGACGAACCAGAGCAGCTTCTTGAAGCTTTGTTGAAAATGCAAAAATAACGGTTTTGATTTTAATTGTTTTTTTTGCCGGATCGACGTTTGGCTTTAAAGAAGTTTTGCAGCAATTCGGCACATTCGTTTTCTAAAATACCGCCGGTTATTTGCGGACGATGATGACATGTCGGCTGCTCGTAAAAACGAACCCCGTTTACCACGGCACCGCCTTTTGTATCATAGGCGCCGAAATACAGATGATGACAACGGGCAAAAGATATGGCTGCGGCACACATGGTGCAGGGTTCTAAGGTGACGTAGATATCCATGTCGCGCAGCCGGTTTTGTCCGAGTTTGCGGCAGGCTTCACGGATGGCCAGAATCTCGGCATGAGCCGTGGCATCCTCGGAATGCTGGCTTAAGTTATGTGTTGCGGCGATGATGGTATCGTCGGCGGGATTAACAATTAGGCAGCCTATGGGGATTTCATCGGCCGTTTCGGCCTGTTTGGCAAGATTGAGCGCTTGACGCATATAGTCTTCGGGATTCATCGGGTGACCTTTTTTGTTGTAATTTAACAGAATTATGCTAGAAGAAAAGAAAAAAGGAAAGTAAAAAATGACAATGCGGATTGCAAAATTGATGGCTCGTTCCGGAGCCTGTTCGCGGCGTGAGGCCGAAAAACTCATTAAACAGGGGCGTGTTATTGTTAATGGTGAGGTTGTTGTCAGTCCGGCATTTAATGTCGAGGGCGACGAAAAAATTACCATAGATGGCGAAAGATTATCACGAGTTGAGCAAACAAGGTTATGGCTGTATCATAAACCGGCCGGTTTGGTTACCTCGCATAAAGATGAAAAAGGGCGCGCGACGGTATTTGATCATTTGCCGGCCTCGTTGCCGCGGGTTATCTCGGTCGGGCGGTTGGATTTGAATTCGGAGGGTTTGCTGCTTTTGACCAATAACGGCGCTTTGTCGCGTAAATTGGAATTGCCGGAAAACGGCTGGAGCCGGCGCTATAAAGTGCGGGTTTACGGAAATGTACGGTCGGATAAGTTGGCTGATTTGCAAAAAGGTGTTGTGGTGGATGGCGTATCCTACGGGCCGGTTAAAGCGGAAATCGAGAGCCGGCAGGGAGCCAACAGCTGGTTGTCCGTGACGCTCACCGAGGGTAAAAACCGCGAAATTCGTAAGTTGATGAAATTTACCGGTTTGGAGGTGTCGCGGCTTATTCGGTTATCTTACGGACCGTTTCAGTTGGGCCGTTTGAAAAAAGGCGAGGTCAAAGAAGTTCCGCAAAAGGTATTGAAAGAACAGCTTGGGAGCAAGTTTGAGTTATGAGGATTATCGGTGGTCGGTATCGTGGTAAAAAATTAATCTCTCCGGCGGCAAAAACGGTACGGCCGACATCGGATATGGCTCGCGAGGCGTTGTTTAATGTTTTGCGATATCGGTTGAAAGGTGATTTTGCCGGTTTGCGGTTGATTGATGTTTTTGCCGGCAGCGGCGCCTTTGCCTTGGAGGCGGTGTCACAAGGGTTTGCCGCGGTTACGATGATTGATGTCAACACAACGGATTTGCTTAAAAATGTTAAGTTGTTTCCGGCGGAAAATGATAAAATCACCGTTGTTAAAGTTGATGCGACAAATATGCCGGTGTTTGCGGAAAAATTTGATGTTTTGTTTATGGATGCGCCCTATCATCAAGGATTAACGGAGCCGGCCCTGAGAGCGGCGGAAAAGCTTTTGCGTCCCGGCGCCTTGTGTCTGATTGAGATTGAAAAAAACGAAAGCTGCAACCTGCCGCCGGCATATCGTTTGATAGAGGAACGGCGATATGGGGCGGCAAAGATATTGATTGCCGAATTTATTTCTTGAAATCTTTGAGCGTTAAATTTTCAATGGCTATTTTGCCGTCGGAATAACTTACCGGTGTTGAAATTGTTAGTTCCTCGTCTTCCGGATTAAGTTTGTAAGCTTTGTTTGACAACAGAATTTTGGCAACAAAAACATTTTTGCTGTCTAGAAAGCCGTTTTCATGTAAATCATTAATCAGACGTAAAATGCCCTTTGATGAAGTATTGAAATTAATACGCGGTGAGAATTTTTCGCTAAAATTAATGTTGCCCCGGCCGACTAAAGTCAAAGGCTTCCATTGCAATATTAAGTTGGGTACATCAATAAAACCGCCTTCTTTAAGCCAGGTGTCCAATGAGGTTAATAAGTATTCATCCGGGGTGATACGGCCGATGATATCGGCTTTGGCATAGAACAACGTCAGATGTGAAGATAACGGATAGTCCAAAAGTCCGTTGATATCAATGTCATTAATCTCAAAGAGGCTTTCAAAACTCGGCATATAGGTTGAATTGTTCAGGCGATGTTGGGGAATGCTCTGTAAGAGATAGGCAATTTTTTTGATTTTGGCAAAACTGTCGATATTGATATCTTCGGCGTGGAATATTAAAGAGTCAAAATGACGGTTTTGTGTGGTGATGTCCAAAAAAGTTTTGCGGCTGCTCATATCCGAAGCAAAGTCATTAAATATGAATTGTCCGCTGCCTGATGTTTCAAAGCGCAGACGTGGCGCGCCGAAAATATTCGGATAGCCTTTGATTTTGTTGAAATTAAGAGACCAGCTGTTTAGACCGCGGGTGTTGTATATTTGCAGATTATCGATGGTGACAAGAGGGGAAAAAAACAGAGAATTGAATTCAATGTGGTCATAAGCCATGTCCAAACCGAGTTCGTTCATCCAGGATATGGTTTGCTCCAGTTGTGCACGGATATGTTTGATGGCAATGTTGCGGGAAGCCAAAAGATAAACGGTTCCGAAAACTAAACAAAATGAAAAAAAACAAGCCAAAACAGCCGCCGCATGGGAGCGTACGTAAGATAAAACCGGCGAGAATAAAGATGATATTTTGATGAAAAAACGTTGCATTTTTTACTCCGTATAAAGCATCTTTTGCAAATGAGGAAAGTTTTTTATGGTTTCGTCATTAAGTTCGCGGCATTTTTGCTCAATGGTGTTTTGCAGGGTTTCCATAAAAGATTTTTTATCCAATCCGGGGGCTATCGGCGGCATAAATTCAAAAATGATTTTGCCGGGGTAGCGCAAAAAGGAATTTTTTGCCCAGAAAAAACCGGTGTTGGACGCTACCGGAATAACCGGTAAATTTAAGTGCTGGTATAAAAGAGCAACACCGGGCTTGTATGATGGCGGCTGGCCGGGACGGCGACGCGTCCCTTCCGGAAAAATGATGATGGGACGGTGTTCGCTATTCATTCTGGCGGCATGACGCAGCATATCTTTCATGGCGGCGGCGCCGGCAGAGCGGTTAATCGGTATCATGCCGTAGAGCGCCTGAGCCCAACCAAAAACCGGAATGTAAGTCAGTTCTTTTTTCATGACAAACGTGGCGCGTTTGAGATAGTTGCTTAAAACATAAGTTTCAACAGCCGATTCATGTTTGCCGGCATAAATTCCCGATGTTTGGTTGAGATATTGCGCTCCGCGGATTTCGATGGTCAATCCGCCGATGTATTTTAACGACCAAACGACTGCCGGAATAAAAGTGTGATTCCAAAACCAGATGATAAATTCACGTGAAAACAGGCCAAGGATTGAGTTGAGAACACAGCCGGCGGCAATAATACCGTAACAGGCAATGTTGAGACATAAAGAACGAATAAACAGCATGAAATATCCTTATGTTGGGTTAAAAAATACTTCGCAGATAGGCATATAAGAATTTATTATATTCTTTAAAAATAAGCGAGAAAGTTTGCCAACTCGTCCACCATTTTTTTTCAATATTTTCGGAATATACCGGATGCGGGATGATTTCAAGCTCCGGGTTTTGGTCCTCAAACTCAATTAATGAGCGGAAAACATGGTAATTTGACGTGACCAAACGGATGGAGCGAATCTGATGATTAATGACCCACTGTCTGGTTTCTTCGGCGTTTTCAAAGGTATTGGAAGCATTGTGGCCGATGTCAATGTGAAGATAATCGGCAATATCGAGTTTTTGGGTGTTGTTGATGTTTTGTAAGGAAATATCTTTATCGACTCCGGATATAAAAAGACGTTCGGCCAAACCCTGTTTAAGCAGGCTGACCGCCTCGGCAATGCGATTGCGGCCGCCCGTCAGGGCAATAATTGCATCCGTTTTACGATCGGAACTGACCGGAAGATGGTTTATTTTCCAAGCAAAAATCAATATTCCGGCCGCCCATGACAACACAATGATCAGGCTTATCGTTAAAATGCTTTTTTTGATCATGGCATTTTCTTTAAGGTCTTTTTTACCGTGTAATAGGCTGTCAACATGGATATCAGCATAGAGAACAAAGGCAGGGCCATAACGGTTATCCAATCGCTGATATTCATGCCGGCTTCGCTGATGATACCGCCCTCGACGGATAAAGCCAGATTCCCGATAAAGAAAATGGCCGGAATCGCAAAGAGCAGACCGATAACCCCGCCAATAAACCCGAGGAAAGCCATGCGTTTGGCATATTGCTGGGCAATGTAGGTATCTTTGGCACCGATAATGTGCAAAATCTCAATAATATTGTGATGCAATCCGAGGCTCATTTGCGTGGTATAAAATATGGCTCCGGAAGTGATGGCGGATATTAAAACCAAGATGGTCGTTGCAATAAGATTAAGACCATCGGCAAAAGCGATGAGTTTGTTGAGCCACAGTTTATGGCTGTCCAGAGAGGCTTGGGGAGAGGCATTTGCCAGATCCTGAGCCAGTTGAATAAAGTCAATTTCGGCATCCGGGTCAATACGGACATCAATAATCCGCGGAGCCGGAAGTTCGCCGATGTTGATGCCGTCGCCCAGCCAGGGGCGCAATAAATCGTTTAACTGATTGTCCGATAAAGGCGTTACTTTGGTGATACCGTTGACGGATTTTAAAAAATCAACCGCTTTTTCTTCATAGGCCAGCGTTTCGGCGCGTGCTTTTTCTTTGTTGCTGTCGTTAACGGGGATAATTTGGACGGTAAGCGAGCCCAAAATACTTTTGTTCCAATTGTTGACAACGGAGTTGACGGATAAAACACCGGACAGCGTCAGGGCAAAAATAAAAACGGCGATGGATATAATAACCTGTAAAAACAGAGAGGTGTTTTCGTTTTTCAGGGGAAGTTCCTGTTTGCGGGCAATAAGAGGGGCTCTAGACATGGATACCCCCCAGTGTGGATGTGTCCGACGGATAGTAAATGTGCAAACCGCGATTTTGCAAATGCAAACGCGGGTAAGCAAAGTCGTTGATAATTTTGTCGGAATGGGTGGCGATAACAACGGTGGTTCCGAGTTTGTTAAGTTCAACAAACAATTTCATTAATTTGCCGGCGATAATATTGTCAACATTGCCGGTCGGTTCGTCCGCCAAAAGCAAGTCCGGACGATTGATAACGGCGCGCGCAATGGCGACACGTTGTTTTTCGCCACCGGAGAGAGTCGAAGTCTTGTCGTGCATATGAGCATCCAGCTCTACCCAGGTCAAAAGCTCGGTTACGCGGTTGCGGATTTCACGTTCATCCATGCCGCTGACCCGCAGCGGCAAAGCGACGTTGTCGTAAGCCGACAGGTGTTCAATTAAACGAAAATCCTGAAAAACGACGCCGATACGGCGTCTTAGCGAAGCCAACCGGTCGCGGTCGGCAAAGCTGACATTGTGGTTAAAAACGCTGATTTGGCCGCGGCTCGGTTTTTGTGCCAGATACATCAGGCTCAAAAGAGAGGTCTTTCCGGCGCCGCTTTGTCCGGTTAAAAAGTGAAAAGACCCGCGCGGCAGCGCCAGTTTGATGTCGCTCAAAATCTCCGGCCCCTGATCATAGCGGATGCCGACATTGCTCATTTCAATAATGTTGGTATTGTCGTTCGGCACTTATGAATCTCCCTTTGCAGTTATATGATAAGATATCGTCAATTATTTATTTAATAAAGTGTTTTTTTGCTTTGATTAAAATCTTTTTCATTTTATATTCGGTTTTAGATGGAGAAAGTGTATGCGCATATATTGTCCGAAATGTCATGCCGGTTATGAAATAAATGAGCGGTTGATTGCCGATAAGTCACGCAAGGTGGCCTGCAGTAATTGCGGCGAGGTTTTTGTTGCCGACGAATTGTTGTTTGATATCGGTTTTGCCGGCAAGACGGAAGACGAACAGTTTGCGTTTGAGCAGTTGCACGAGGCTATGGTAACGGAAGAAAATGTCGTCGCAACGAAGCAAACGGATGAAGACGGGCCGATAGCGGAAGCGGCAGAAACAACGGATGAAAAATCTTTTGATACGATTGTTGAGGAAACCGTACCGGAAATGTCCGATGCGGAATCTGATGAAAAAAATATTGCCGGAGAAACAGCACAAGATGTCGGGCCTGCGGACGAGAAAGACGAAGATGCCGCCGGTGCCGATGAGGAAGAGAGTGTTGATCTGGAAAAAATATTTGAAAGATTGTCTGAGCACACGTCGCGGTTGTTGGCAGAGGAAAAAAAGCTGCCTTTTTATGAAAAAATTTGGTTGCAAATCAAAAATATTTTGGGCTTTCATTTTAAAATCAAATGGATCTATGTGACGATATTTGTGTTGGTTTTTGTGTCGTTATCGTTGTTTAACAATCGTTATCAGATTGTGCGGGAATTGCCGTTTTTGAATGCGGTGTACAGGGCTTTCGGTATTAAGGCTAAGATCCCCGGCGAAGGGTTGGAATTTCAAAACATCAATTGGGAATTTTTGGAGGAAGGCAAAGATTCACGGCTGGAGATTAAGGGCTTTGTTTATAATCAAACCGATAAGGATATCGATATACCGACGGTGCATGTAGAGATTTTGGATAAAGATACGGTTTTACTGCAGAGTCAAAACAGAAAAATTGAAGAAACTTCCGCCGGCCCGCAAGAAAAAATACCGCTCAATCTGGCCATTGACAGTCCGGCGCCGACGGCTAAGTATGTTTATCTTACTTTTATTGACGAAAATTAGTAATTGCGACTGATGATAAAATCGGCCAGGTGTTTGAGGTCGTCGGCAGCGGAGGCGAATCGGCCGAGTGACGTTTTTGCCTCGCTGATTAAGGTATTGGCGATATGACGCGCTTTTTCCAGACCGTAGAGTGAAACAAATGTTAACTTGTCTTGTCGGGCATCTTTGCCCAAAGTTTTGCCCATCAGAGCCGAATCGCCGGTAACATCGAGGATGTCATCCGATATTTGAAAGGCAATGCCGATTTTGCGCGCATAAGTAGTTAACGCGGCGTATTGGTCGGCAGAGGCGTTGCCCAGAATGGCGCCGGCTTGAACGGCATAGGCAATTAAACAGCCGGTTTTCATTTCTTCAATATGTTTAATGATTTCTTCCGATGATAATTCGGGTGAACGTTCGGTTTGCAGATCCAGCATCTGGCCGGCAATCATACCGGTAAACGCGCCGGCGCGCTCGGCCAACAGGCCACAGAGACGGGCTTTAAGGGGGTCGTTGATGCCGGGAGCTTTAGCCAATATTTCAAAGGCATAGGTCAGCAGTCCATCGCCGGCCAGAATGGCCGTTGCTTCATCAAATTGTTTGTGGCAGGTTGGTTTGCCGCGGCGAAAATCATCGTTATCCATGGCCGGAAGATCGTCATGAATCAGGGAGTAGGTATGCAGCATTTCCAATGAGGCCGCAACGGGAAAAGATATTTCCGGCGCGACGCCAAACAGAGCGGCCGTACGGCAGAGCAGAAAAGGCCGCAGCCTTTTGCCGCCATTGCTTAAAGAGTAAAACATGGCACGCGCGGCCTGTTGTTCGGAGCCGTGCGGAAAGTTAAACAAGGCAGGTAACTTAGCATTAAATTCGGCGCTAAAGCTTTTAAGCGTGGCAGCAAAATCGGTCATGGCTTTTATGCCTCCGGAACGGTAAATTCTTCGGCAGATACTTTGTCATCCGCGGAAATTTCCAGCTTTTCGATTTTAAGCTGTGCGGCCTTTAGTTTGGATTCACATAATTGTTTCAGGGACATCGCCTGTTCGTAGGCGGCAACGGCATCATCTAATTTGGTGCGGCCGCTTTCAAGTTCGCGGACAATGTTTTCCAGCCGGGTCAGGGCTTCTTCAAAGCTGAGCTCTTTTATCGGGTCATTTTCCATTAAAACGGTTCCTTGAAAAATAAATTTTAACAAAGCAGAATAGTAACGAATTAAATTCGGTTTAGCAATACCTAAGTCTATCTATTCAATAGCATTATATCCGTTGTTGCGGCATAATCCGTTGCTAAATTAGAAGTACGGAAGGAAAACAGACCATGAATGATCAGACCATAAACAAGGCAACGCGGTTATTAAAGGCTCTGGCCAATGCCAAGAGATTGAAAGTTTTGTACTATATTGCCGAACAAGAAGCCTGTGTCGGCGAAATAGAAAAGGTTGTCGGATTAAGTCAATCGGCATTATCACAGCATTTGGCCGTTTTAAGGGCATTGCGAGTCGTTAAGACCCGGCGACGAGCACAGACGATTTTTTACAGCCTTAAAGATGAAAAGACAAAACAGATTCTGGATTTGTTATGCCGGTTGTTTTGAAATATCAATGAAACCGAAACGGTGTTGTTCGGGATTGTAAACAAGGGCGATCTCGCCGCGGCTTAATTTTTCCGCCCGGTGGCCAAAGATATCGTACCGCCAGCCGTGCAAAAAAGTCTCATTGCCGGTCGGAGAGGTGCAGAAACTTTTAAGATCTTCTTCGGGGGCCAGAATATGCGGAACAACGCGTTGTTGTTGAGATGTTATTTTGAGCAGAAGTTTTAATAATTCGTACAGCGAAGTATCGGCAACGGGCAATGGCAGAGCCGGCGGTGTTACATAATCCGTTTTATCAAGTTGTTTGACTTTTTGCAGCACGGCGATAATTTCATCGCCGATTTTGCCCAAAGCCATATCACGACGCATACCGCGGACAGCGGCCAGATCTTCTTTGGTTTCCGGTCTGGCGGCACAGATGTTGAGCAAAAGATCATCCTTTATTAAAGATTGGCGCGGGGTGTTTTTGGTAATAGCGCGGCGTTCACGCCAGGCTGCCAGCTCGCGCAACAGGGTTAAAAATAAAGCATTGTGAGAACGGTGGCGAATCCGCATCCATGCTTCGGTCGGTTCGGTGTGGTAAATTTTGGGATCAGAAAGGGCCGCCAGTTCATCAGCTATCCAGCCAAGACGATTTTGCTGCTGCAATTTTTGTATCTGCCGCGGATAAATTTCGGCAAGGTGCGTTACATCGGATAAAGCATAGGCAAGTTGTTTTTGGTTAAGCGGGCGTTTGCTCCAATCGGAAAGGCGGGAAGATTTGTCAAGTTCAAGGTGCAGAAAGGCATTGACCAACGACTCGTAGCTGACGGCTTCGCCGAATCCAAGAACCTGGGCGGCAATCTGGGTATCAAACAGGGGAGCCGGAATTTTGCCGCTTAGGTTGTAAATGATTTCAATATCCTGGCGGCCGGAATGAAAAACCTTGATAACGGACTTATTTTGCATTAGATTGAAAAAAGATGTCAAGTCAATATCCGCAGCCAGAGGATCAACCACGGCGGATTCTTGCGGCGAGGCAAGCTGAATTAAACATAATTTGGCAAAATAGGTATGCTCGCGCAAAAATTCCAAATCGACGCAGACAAATTCCCGCAATGTCAGCGCTTGACAGAATTTTTCCAAATCTTCGGTTTTTTCAATCAATTGCATTATTTTTTTTCCGTTGTTTAGTTCACTCTATCCGATCTATTTTAGCGGCAGTCAATTAAAATTTTTTTAATTTGTCCAAAAAAACACTTGCTTTTGTCGGACAGCGGATTATAAAGAAAAGCACATTAATTATAATTTATATAGAATTTGAACATATTTCCTTTACGGAAAAAGATAAAAGAGGTTCTTTTAGGGCCTGTAGTATTTATTTAAAATTATTATTTATGGAACAAAAAATCAATGATTTGCAGATGTATGCGTTGATTGATGCGTCTGCCGCACCTGAGGTGCTTGAAACGGTGAAGAAAGTGATTGCCACTTATGGCAGGAGAATCCGCAACGGTTTTGTTGTGACGCCGCATGGTGAAGACAATGTCATTTTCTTCGAGGTGAAAAAGAAGGAATGTCCGATTGTTGAGATTCTTTCGTCGCTGGCCGGAAAATACGGTTTGTATCCGGCTTATGTTATTCAGGAGAACAAGGATCATCTGCCAAAGTATGCCAAAAATATCTGGTATATGGTAGACGAGGTTAAGTTCGAGATTCCGGATATGGATGCCGAAAAGCTTGAGGCTTGGAAGGCAACTTATCGGCAGCGGCTGAAAGAGATTTACAGGGATGATTCCGTTTTCGTGAAGTCCTTTGTATATTTGGGCAAGAGCGGAACGGTTCATGTGATGTCGTTTAATTCCGAAAGGTCGCCGAAGTATCGCGGGACAGAACTGGGGGTTCCGGAGTGGAATGATACCATGGAAGGTATTA
Organism: uncultured Pseudomonadota bacterium; assembly: GCA_949295085.1. GTDB lineage: Bacteria > Pseudomonadota > Alphaproteobacteria > RF32 > CAG-239 > CAZU01. The sequence continues at coordinate 32,546 of CASFJS010000009.1, read as the reverse complement.
TCCGTTGGGCCGGGCCGTCGGAGGTGACAAAAATGTCCGTGCGGTATACCAACCTGTAGGCAAGTCAGGATGTGAAATTTAAGAGGCTGATTCCCTGAAAGGAGAATCAGCCTTATCTTATGCGTCGAAAATGTGTTTTTTTGAGTTGATTTTTGGCTTTTTTGAGGCTACAACTAAGAGGTTTTAATAGTTATAGACAGAGGTTTTAGTTATGCAAACTTATCGGACCCATACCTGTGGGGAACTCAGGAAGGAAGATATCGGCAAAAAAGTTAAGCTGGCCGGCTGGGTGCAGCGCAAACGCAATCTCGGCAATTTGTGTTTTGTGGATTTGCGCGATCATTACGGTATTACGCAATGTGTGTTTGACAGCGGTTCTGATTTGTTTGCAAAAATCGAGACCATTCGTCCGGAATCGGTTATCGGTATTGACGGTGATGTCGTGCTGCGCGAAAGCATCAACAAAAATATGCCGACCGGCGATATTGAAATCAAGGTCGCAAATCTGGTCTTACATTCGGCGGCGGAAGTGTTGCCGTTTCAAATCGCGGTGGAGGACGATGCGCCGGAAGAAATCCGCCTTAAATACCGGTTTTTGGATTTGCGCAAAGAGCGGATTCACAAAAACATTATGCTGCGTTCGGCGGTTATACAGCGTACGCGCGAGCTGATGCGTGAGCAAGGGTTTACCGAATATCAGACACCGATTTTGACGGCTTCGTCACCTGAGGGCGCGCGTGACTTTTTGGTGCCGTCACGGTTGAACCCGGGAAAGTTTTATGCCCTGCCGCAGGCACCGCAGCAGTTTAAGCAACTGTTGATGGTTTCCGGTTTTGACAAGTATTTTCAAATTGCACCGTGTTTTCGCGACGAAGATCCCCGAGCCGACCGCAGTCCCGGAGAGTTCTATCAACTGGATATGGAGATGAGCTTTGCCACGCAGGAAGATGTATTTGCCGTGATTGAGCATACGCTGGGAACGATATTTAATGAGTTTGCCAACGGCAAGACGGTTGATCAGGCGCCGTTTGTGCATATTCCGTTTCGCGAGGCGATGGCCAAATACGGCTCGGACAAGCCGGATTTGCGTAATCCGCTGATTCTGCAAGATGCGACGGCTCTCTTCGGTGACAGCGGATTTGGTGTTTATGACGGGTTTGCCAAAGAGGGCAGAACCATTAAAGCCATGGTGGTTAAAGGGATTGCCGAAAAGCCGCGCTCGTTTTTTGATAAGTTGGATGCTTATGCCAAAGAGGAGGGTATGGGCGGTATTGCCTACGTGGCGTTTGCGGCGGCCGGTGCCAAGGGAATCGCCAAGCTCCTGAGCGAAGCAAAGTTGGATGAGCTTAAGGAAAGGCTCGGAGCGGCGGAAAGTGATGCGATTATCTTTATGGCCGGCAAAGGAATGAAGTTTGATAAGTTTAGCGGCCGGTTGCGCAATAAAGTCGGAGGTGAGCTCGGGCTTGTTGATACCAACAGCTTTAAGATGTGCTGGATTGTTGACTTTCCGTTTTATGAAGAAAACGAAGAAACCGGTGCGGTTGAGTTTTCGCACAATCCGTTTTCGATGCCGCAGGGCGGGTTGGACGACCTGCTTAATAAAAATCCGTTGGAGATTTTGGCCTATCAGTATGACTTTGTGTGCAACGGGGTTGAATTATTGTCGGGCGCGGTCAGAAATCACCAGCCGGAGATTATGTACAAGGCCTTTGAAATTGCCGGTTATGATAACAGTGTGGTTGACGCTAAATTCGGCGGTATGATCAACGCCTTTAAGTTCGGGGCGCCGCCGCACGCCGGTTCGGCCTATGGTATGGACAGATTGGTGATGTTGTTGTTGGATGAGGAAATTATCCGCGACGTGATTGCTTTTCCGCTTAACGGTAAGGCGCAGGATTTGTTGATGCAGGCGCCGAATACGCCGACCGAAGAACAGTTGAAAGAGTTGCATATCAAACTGGATTTGGACGGCAAATAAGATTCTGTTAAAAAAGATAAAAAGCACCTGTTGTCGCCCTTGCGGTTGCGCAGGTGTTTTTTATTGTGTATTTGTCAATAAAAATCAGCTCATTAGCAAACGGTATAATAATACCATTTAGCAATATATTGAAAAACAAAGAAAAAAAGTTATTGACAAGATGGTTTAATCCTGTATAGTAGCGCCGAAGTTAAATTGTTAATCAAAGAGAGAAAACAGATGAACACTTATGCAACAAAACCCTCAGATATTGAGAGAAAATGGTATGTTGTCGATGCCGAAGGCGTTGTTTTGGGGCGTCTGTCCGCCGAGATTGCCAAGATTTTGCGCGGTAAGCACAAACCAAACTATGTGCCGAATATCGACTGCGGCGATTATGTCGTCGTTATCAATGCCGACAAGGTTAAACTGACCGGCAATAAACTGTTTGCCAAAAAATATTTTAAACACACCGGTTTTCCGGGCGGAATTAAAGAAACAACCGCCGAGAAGGTTTTGAACGGACGTTTTCCGGAAAGAGTCATTATCAAAGCGGTGGAGCGTATGATCTCGCGTAACCCGATGGGACGTCAGCAGATGACCAAACTCAAGGTTTATGCCGGCAGCGAGCATCCGCATACCGCACAGAATCCGCAGGTGCTGGATATTGCCTCGAAAAATGTTAAGAATAAAAGGAGCAGATAATCATGGCTGAAAAGATTGAATCATTGCAGGATATTAAAAAAGCGGCCAAGGTTGAAGCTGCCGCCGAGACGGTTGTTCGCAAGCCCAAAAAAGACAAACTGGGGCGTGCTTATGCCACCGGCAAAAGAAAAGACGCCGTTGCTCGTGTCTGGATTAAGGCCGGCAAAGGTAATATTACCATCAATGAGAAGTCGATTGATCAGTATTTTGCCCGTCCGGTGTTGAAGATGCTTATCAACCAGCCGTTTGAAGTCGCTAACCGCGTTAATGAATTTGACGTTGTTTGCACGGTTAAGGGCGGCGGTTTGTCCGGTCAGGCCGGTGCCATCAAGCACGGTATTTCCAAAGCGCTGAACGCTTATGAGCCGGAATTGCGCGAGTGCTTGAAAAAGGCCGGTTTGCTGACTCGTGATGACAGAACGGTAGAACGTAAAAAATACGGCCGCGCCAAGGCTCGCCGTTCTTACCAGTTCTCCAAACGTTAATTGGCATCAGGAAAATATCAAATATTTTCAATGGGTTGCAAGAAATTGCGGCCCATTTTTCGTCTTCTGAAAAGGAGATGTCGGGCGTGTGGTTTCAAAGAGCTTAAAATTCGCAAATGTGCGCAGCAGAAAGGCCGACCGTTGCTGCAGGATAAAAAGAAACAGGCGGTTTAATCAAAGTCTTTGAAGCGGGGTTTTGATTTTACCATGGAATGATACCGGAAAAATTCTGTTTCTGCCGCCAGCGCAAAAAACTTTCAAAATCGTGGACGCCGTCCTGAATAACGGCCTTGTAATATTCAATGCCGCTGATTTTCATATCGTCGGGTGTTGCAAATTTGAGTTTGAGTATGGTCTGCCGCATTTCCTCGGTCATGGCCTGTTTAATTTGTTCGGCGGTCTTTTCAAAATAGCCGTCATACAAAGATCCGGCCTCAATCTGGATGAGGTCAAGCTGCCAACATTGATCCTTTGCCGTCTGCCATTGCAAATGCCATTCAAAGCAACGTTCTTTTGTGTCGGCAAGGTTGATAAAGTTGCATTGTTTTATTTGCGGCCGGCGGCAGATTGCTGCCATGATCTTAAAACTCTGGTCAATGTCGAGTTCCGGTGTATAAATATGAAAATCAATGTCGCGGTGTTTGGCCAAAACGCCGATTTTGAGCGAGCCGACAATATTAACTCTGGCGCCGGCCGCTTCCCAGATGTTGATGATGTTTGACGCGGCAATGATTTCACGGGCCTGTTTTTCGGCGTCTGCCGCCTGTTGCAGATAATCGGTCATGGCTTTTCTCCGTTTTTTTGGAAATAAAAATGATATCAGGTTTTAAATCTTGTGCAAGAGTATTAAAAGCCGGTTTAAATACGGTTGCCGTTTTGTTATAACCAACGGTGATGGTTTTAATCAGATAAAGGACAAAAAACAATGAAATACAAATGTTTAATCTGTGGTCAGGTTTTTGAGGCGGCCGAAGGTGAAACGCCGGTTTGTCCGGTGTGCAAAGCGACCGGCGATAAGGTTGTGCCGTACAAGGAAGAAGAAATGTCATGGGCGGCCGAGCACGTTATCGGCATAGCCAAAGGGGTTGATGTCGAGATTTTGGAAGGTTTGCGCAACCATTTTAACGGCGAATGCTCCGAGGTGGGGATGTATCTGGCAATGGCACGGCAGGCTATGCGCGAGGGATATCCGGAAATTGCCACGGTTTTGGAGCAGATTGCACATGAGGAAGCCGAGCACGCCGCACGGTTCGGCGAGATGTTGGGCGAATTGGTCAGTGCTTCGACTAAACAAAATCTCGAAAAAATGCTGGCCGGTGAGAACGGTGCCTGTCATGGCAAGACGGCGATTGCCAAAAAGGCCAAAGAGCTTAATCTGGACGCCATTCATGATTCGGTTCATGAGATGGCGCGTGACGAAGCCCGCCACGGCAAAGCTTTGGAAGCCTTACTCAAGAGATATTTCTAGGGCATTTGGTTTTGTTTGGAAAAAGCCGCTCTTAATTTTGAGAGCGGTTTTTTGTTGCTTTAATTTGTAAAAAATGTTACCTTGGAGCATAAAAATATAAATTATAAATTATGAAAAGGATCAAGATTTTTTTGCTCGTGATAATCGGGATGATATCGCTGAGCAGTTGCGGGGCTCTCGTTGAAACCGTGGGAGCCGCTGCGGCACTCACCGAAAAGGTGGAGAGGACGATCAATGACATCTATTATGATGTGCAGAGGGTTAAAAAGAGTGTGGAAAATCTTTGCCCCGCGGACACTCTTCCGGAAGATAGTGCGGACAATCTTCCTGAAGATAATGAAGAAAAGCCTGACGCTTGAATAAAGCCTCAGGCTTTTGCCTTTTTAAATAAAATTTTATTTTGCAAAAATTTGGCACGTAAATTGCATATATTCCGGTAAGCAAAAGGCTTTAATTTTGAGGAATATAGAAAATGAATTGGCTGAAATCGTTGAAAAATATGAGCTTTGTTGTTATCGCATTGAGTTTTGCGGTATCGGCAAATCCGGCTTTCGGCGTGTCGCGGATTAAAGATATTGCCGATTTTGAGGGGGTGCGCGACAACCAGTTGGTCGGTTACGGTTTGGTGGTTGGTCTGAACGGTACCGGCGATAATATCAAATCGGTTGATTTTGCCAAAGAGAGTTTAATCTCAATGCTGGATATGGTCGGGGTTAATGCCCGCGACGGTCAGATTAAGGCCAAAAATATCGCGGCTGTGTTGGTAACGGCTAATTTGCCGGCTTTTTCCCGTCAGGGATCGCGGATAGACGTAACGGTTTCGGCTCTGGGTGATGCCAAAGATTTGCAGGGCGGTACGTTGATTGCCACGCCGCTCAAGGGTGCGGACGGTAATGTGTATGCCGTGGCGCAAGGTACGGTTGCGACCGGTGCGTTGGCTGCCGGCAACAGAAACGACGGCGCTTCGATTGTTAAAGGGGTACCGACGTCCGGACGGATTGCCAGCGGTGCGATTATTGAAAAAGAGATTCCGTTTGCGCTTAACAGCCTCAACACCATGAATATCGCGCTGAGGAATCCGGATTTTACAACCTCGCGGCGGGTGGCTGATGCGATTAACGCCATGCTCGGGACAACGGCGGCGCGCTCGCTTGATCCGGGGACGGTTGAATTGGTGGTGCCGAGTAATTATCAGGACAGAATTGTCGATTTGATGACCAAAGTCGAGCAATTGCAGGTGCAGCCTGATCAAACAGCTAAAGTTGTGGTTGACGAGAGCACGGGGATTGTGGTTATCGGCAAAGATGTCAAGATTAACCGGTTGGCGATTGCGCAGGGTAATCTGGCCATTAAAATTACCGATATTCCGTTTGTGTCGCAGCCGGAGCCGTTTACGATGGGCGAGCCGGTGGTAGTGAATACCTCGCTGATCGATATTCAGGAAGATACCGAGGCCAAAATGAAAGTTTTGGATACCGGTATTAATCTGCAGGAGCTGGTTAACGGGTTGAATGCCTTGGGGGTTACGCCGCGCGATTTAATCAGTATTTTGCAGGCGATTAAGGCCAGCGGTGCTTTGCAGGCAGAAATCGAAGTTATTTAGGAGGGCGGAAAAATGGAAACAGATGTTACCTTAAATACCGCTCCGGTCGGATTAAATCCGGCGGCCGGAAAGCATACATCCGTGGCGGACAGAGTCAGAGCCGAAGAGGCGGCAGAGAGTTTTGAGGCGTTCTTCCTGAGTCGGATGATGGAGAGTATGTTTGACGGCATTTCAACCGAGGGAATGTTCGGCGGCGGACAGGCGGAGAAAATCTATCGTTCGCTGTTGTTGGACGAGTACGGTAAAGAAATGGCCAAAGTCGGCGGAATAGGCGTTAAGGATTATGTGATGAATGCTATTTTGCAGTTGCAGGAGAGCGCTGCGGAAAGTCAAAACGTTCAAGGATAAACGGGAGAGAAAAAATGGAAGAATTGCAGGCGAAAGAAATTGCCGAAAAAATCGGCTTGATGAAGCAAATTGTCGTTAGTTTTACAGGTGTCATTGCCAAAGAAAACGAAGCCTTGAAGACGGGAGATGTTGACGGGGTCAAGGCTTTGTATGAGCAAAAAATCAAAACGGTGGCGGCCTATCGTTCGCTGAGTGCTTTTTTTATTAAAAATCGAGAGGCGGTGGCGGCTTTTGCCGGAGAGGAAAAAGAGGAGTTGAAAGAGTTGTCCGCCGAACTTGATAAGGCGCTTAAAACCAATGAATTGCTTTTGAAAACCAGAATGGAAGCCGGAAAAAAGGTTATGGATACCATTATCAGTATTGCCAAAAAGGCGACCAAGACCAGCGCGACATCGTACGGCGCGCACGGGAATTATATGCCGCTTGACAATAACTATAATGCTTTGGCCTTTAACCGGACGTTGTAAAGGAGAAAAACCATGGCATTACTCGGCAGTATTTCAAGTTCCTTAAGCGGGATGAAAGTTGCGCAGGCGCAGCTGGAGATTGTCAGCAACAATATCGCCAATGTGGATACCGAAGGCTATACCCGCAAAACGGCCAGTCAGTCGGCTTTGGTGGCGGCCGGCAGTACGATGGGGGTTAAGCTCGGCAATACGCAACGCACGGTTGACGAAGGACTGCTCAAAAGCTTTTTGTCGTCCAACGCTTTGACGTCGTCGTTGTCGACCCAATATGAATACATGAGCCGGCTGGATAATCTGATGGGTTCAACCGAAGCCGGTAATTCGGTGGCGGCCAATGTCAGTATGCTGCAAAGCGCGTTTGAGACTTTTTCGACCAACGTGACATCGGCTGCGGCGCGTTACAGTTTGCTGAGCGAGGCGCAAAACCTGACCAGCAAGCTAAACTATTTGTCGAGCAATATTCAGACTTTGCGCGGCGATGCCGATATGGAAATCAATGACAGCGTGGGCAATATCAATTCGCTGCTTAACAGTATCAAAGAGTTGAATACCGATATTGTCAAATATACGGTCTTAAACCGCGACGGTGTGGCTAATTTGCAAGATCAACGCGACACGGCGTTGCGGGAACTGAGCACATATCTGGATATTACCTATTACACGCGCGACAGCGGGGAGGTGGTTATTCAGACAACTTCCGGCGTGATGCTTTTGGATAACGAAGTGCATGAGTTATCGCATTCGGCTCTGGCACAGGTCGGCGCCGATAACAGCTATGACAGCGGCAACATTCAGGGTATTTACGTTGACGGCAAAGACGTAACCAAAGAGTTGCGCGGAGGTTCCATCGGCGGGTTGATTGAAATCCGTGATGAGACGTTGCCGTCGTTGCAGAGCCAATTGGATGAACTGGCCTATGTTTTGTACAACCAAATTAATACGGTGCATAATCAGGGTACGGCTTATCCGAGTATGCCCTCAGAGCTGACCGGTTCGGCAACCTTTATCGGCAACAGTGCAACCGGCGAATATAACCAACAGATACGCCTTGACAGCGGCGATGTGCGGTTTATTGTTTTTGACGCCGACGGCAATCAGGTTGCGACGGCCTCTTTGGCCGGAGAAATCGGTTTTACGGAGGGGACGTTGAGCGACATGATGACCAGCTTGCAAAACTGGATGCAGTCGCCGGACGGCGGCAATCTGGCTAATGCCGAGGTATATATGAACGGCAACGGGCATCTGGTAATTAGCACCGGCGACAGCGATTATACGATCTCGATTATGGACGAAGTTTCGTCAACGCCGGGGTCGGGGCAGGAAAATGCAACCATCAGTTTTGACGTGAACGGCGACGGTATTTATGACACGACGGAAAAAGGTTTTGCCGATTTCTTCGGGTTGAATGACTTTTTTACGACCAGTAAGACGGATTATATCTATGACTCAAAGGTTATCGGCGCGACGGCTTCCGTCGGGGTTAACGCACCGACGACCTGGAGTTTTTCGGATTCCGTTAATGGTTTGAATTATGGCTCAATAACCATTACCCGATCAATGACGATGCAAGATATTGCCGACCAGATTAACAATAATCCGGATTTGAACACGCATCTTAAGGCATCGTTGGTTTCCAACGGCGACGGCTATATGTTGCGGATTGAAAGCTTGGAGGGGGCTCAGTTGGAAATTGCCGAAACGGCCGGCGGCGGGGTTTTGGAAAAACTTGATATGCAAACATCAAACTGCGGTTATGCGGCGGTTATCGGTGTTAGGGACGATATTTGCGAAAATGCCAATCTGATTGCCGCCGGTACACCGGACTTTGATGCCAACAAGGGTGCTTACGTAATTAATGGTGCTTCTAATAACATTGCCAACCAGATGGCCGGTGCGTTTACGTCAACACAGGCATTTAAACAATCCGGCGATATGGCACAGACAACGACCACAATCTCAAATTATGCTTCGACTTTTGTCGGCAATGTGGCCAGCCTGACCAATACGGCGCAATCGTCTTTTGAATATCAGACCGCGCTGACCGAGGCAATTTCTTATAAAGAAGCCCAGACCAGCGGGGTTGATTTGGATGAAGAATTGTCGCAAATGATTATTTTCCAGCAATCTTATGCCGCTTGTGCACAGGTGTTTACCGCCTCAAGAGAGGTGTTGGATATTTTGCTTGGGTTAGTATAGGGAAAGGAGTTGAACCATGGTTAGAGTTCCGACTTATGCGAGCTATATGAATTTGCTCAGCCAGACAATGTCAACCAAAGCCCTGATGGATATATACAGCTATCAGGCGACGACGGGAATTAAGTATTCCAATTACGGCGGCTACGGTATGAGTGCTTCAAATATTGTTAATATGGAAGCATCGTTGTCCATTGTGCAAAGTTTTTCGGATAACAATGTTATTTTGAATACGACGATTGAATCCATGAGCACGGTGATGCAAAGTGTCGAAGATGCGGTCAGCTCGTTTAAAAGCCAGCTGAACAGCGCGTTATCGGCATTGTCGGATTTGAAAAACGGCGAGCCGGTGACCAGCGATGTTTCAACCTCGGTAACGGATTTGCAGATGGTGGCTTATTCGGGAATGTCGTTGTTGTCTGATGCTTTGAATACATCGGTGGCCGGTAAATATATTTTCGGGGCAGGGTCATCATCGGCGCCGACGCAATTCGGATTTACAACGCTGGAAGAATTTCAAAGCTATTATGACGGTATCAATATTAAATATCCGTCGACGGCAAACGCCAATTTATCCAGTCGTGTCGTTAATGCCGCAAACGGCGGTGATTTGACAATCAGCCATGATGCGGCGGCCGCGGATAATGAATTTGTGTTGTCGGCAACCGGCGGTTTTACTTCGGTGGCGGTAACCGGCGGCGAGGCCACAACCGGCGATTTGACCTTTTCGGCGGTGGATAATACGCTTAAGGCCGGGCAGCGCGGTGCTTTTAATACTATCGGTGCCGGCGATACGTTGATTTTTACCGACGAAAACGGGCAGAATAAGGCTTATATTGTCGAATCGGTATCGACCGACGGTAAAACCATCACTTTTTCCGAAGATACACCGGTGGCGGCAGATGCAACTTATACCGACGGGGCCGGGGCCAACGGGCAGGCGGTTTCGCTTAATACATCGTTTGCCGTGGGTACGGTGCTGGATTTTTCCGGCAGCGATGATGTGGCGCCGGTGATGCAGGTTGTCGGTATTAGAGACAATGGCGATTTGGTGGTACGAGCCGATGAAAGCTACTTCGGAAATTTGCCGGTCACGGTATCGGCGGATGATAAATGGAGCCTTGCTTCAAACAGTTATTATATCGGCGGATCGGCGACTGAAACTTTTCGGGTGTCGGAAAACCAAAGTATTACACTTGATGTGAATGCCAATGACAGCGTGTTTGACAAATTGTTTCGCGCTTTTGGGCAGATTGCACAGGGCAATTTGATTCAAACCGACGAAGACGGTAATGTTACCAATGCCGATGAAGTTAACCAGCTGGTAAACGATGCGATGAATTTGCTGCAATCGGCAATTGACAACAACGGCAAAGCAACCAGCGGCGCCAATGAGACAATGTCGTTGGTGATTGCCAAGATTTCGGCAAACTATGTGACGTTGGATAATGTTCAGCAGACGCTTGATTTAACCAAAAAGACTTTGGAAGACAACGTCTATTCGATTAAAAACGTTGATCAGACCGAAGCAACGGTTAAGCTCTTGGAAACGATGAATTCGCTTTCGGCGTCCTATGAAGTTTTGAACAATGTGATGAATTTGTCATTGCTGAATTATTTGAAGTAACGGAGGCAGCAAGAGCCGATGAAATACGGCAGTTTTAATATTAATCAGGCCGTTGGAACTGTTTTATGCGGCGATATCGTGTTGGGTGAGAATTTTTATGCCAAGGGCCATGTGCTTAGGCAGGAAGATATTGTCGTATTTAAAAGCTGCGGTATTCGTTCTTTGTTTGCCGCCGAATTTGAAGAGGGTGACGTTAATTATAAAATAGCTTTGCACCAGACGGCTGCGCATATTTGCGGCACGGGACTAGGGTATTTGACCGAAGGTGACGGGGTGTGTCGGATTGCCGCGACGACGGATGGTGTTTTTGTGGCTGATGAGAGCCGGTTGGATAAATTTAACGGTTTTAATGAGCATTTTATTTTAAATACCATTGCGCCGCACAGCTCGGTCAAGGCCGGCGATATTATCGCGGCACTTGAAATTACGCCGCCGTTGGTGACGGAGGCCGAGGTTAACGATATGATTTTCCGGTTATCGGGAAACGACAGTCTGCTGACATTGAGTCCGATTGATGAAAAGAAAGCGTTGCTGGTTTATCCGCACCTGTTAAATGACGAAGATGAAAACCGGCATTTTACCGCGGTGGTCATGAAACTCGTGACTAATTTGGAGGGGTTGGGGCTTAATTTTAAGCAAGAGATTAACAGCCGGTATCATGCCGGTGATTTGGCTGATTCGTTGTTTGATGCTTTTAAGCAGAAAGCAGACGTAGTTTTTGTGTTGAGTCCGCTGCGTTGTTGCGGCAGAAATGGTGTTGTGGCATCGGCTTTGGCGGCGGCGACTGATGATATTGTTAATTACGGGCAGCCGCAGATAGGCGCGTCGGATCTGATGGTGGCGCAAAAGGGAAAGACTAAAATTATTGTCGTGCCGCATGCTTATGATATGGCGGATACAAAAGCAATTGACGGATTGATTAAGCATGCTGTATTTACACCGCATTTGAGCGAGGCTTCGTTTATGCACAAAAGATCGGTGCGGTTGAATGAGATTGATCCGCTGCCCGTCGAACACATGGGACGCTTGATAACTTCCGGCAATAAAAAAGCCGCGGCCAACACGGCTGACGTCGGCATTGTTGTTTTGGCGGCGGGACAGGGCCGGCGTTCCGGAGCGAATAAATTGATGGTTGAGGATACCAAAGGTGTGCCGCTGTTTATGAAAGCGGTTAATGCCGCGGTGGCCTCAAATGCCAAACCGGTGTTCGTGGTAACGGGATTCAGACATGAAGAAACGGAAGAATGGCTTGATAAGCTTGATGTCAATATCTTGTATAATCCGGCTTTTGCTTCCGGCATAAGAACATCTATCGATATGGGGTTAAAATCAGTGCCGTTAAGTTGTGACGGTGCCATTTTGTTGCCGGCGGATATGCCGAATATTACGGCGGCGGATTTGAATAAGCTTATAGATAAGTTTGACAAAACAGCTGAGAAACAACTCTGTCTGCTGGCTCATAAAGGGGTTAAGGCTAATCCCGTATTATGGAGCCGTTCGCTCTATGATCAGGCGGATATTGTGCCGGAAAATGCCTCTACACGCGTGGTGTTTGCCGAACATGCCGATTATACAAAAACCGTTGACGTCAAAGATAAGAAAAAACTTTTTGACGTTAATTTTCCCAATGATGTTAAGACGTTTGCCGCAGGCTAAAGCAATTTGCGCGCAATATCCATATAAGCTTTGGCATGGGGGCTGTCCGGTTCGGCGATGACGATGGGTTTGCCGTCATCAGAATGGGCGCGGATGGCGTAGTGCAGCGGAATTTCGCCCAAGAATCTGACCCCCAGACGGTCGGCTGTTTCGGCTGCACCGGCATGGCCGAAAATTTCGTCACGGTTGCCACATTCGGGACAAATATAGTAGCTCATATTTTCGACAATGCCTAAAATCGGTACATTAACCTGATGGAACATATTGACACCTTTGACGGCATCAATCAAAGCAATATCCTGAGGTGTTGATACGATAACGGCACCGTCGAGTTTCAGGCGTTGCGAAATGCTTATCTGGATATCGCCGGTGCCGGGAGGCATATCAATCACCATGATATCGGTTTCGCCCCAGTTGACGTCGGTCAAAAGTTGCTCAATGGCACCGCAGGCTTTCGGGCCGCGCCAGATAATCGGTGTGTCGCGGTCGATGAGCGAGCCGATGGACATTGATTTGAGTCCGAGAGCAGAAAAAGGTTCAAAAGTTTTGCCATCGAGAGAAACGGCCGGCTGCTTTTCGTAGCCGAGCATGGTCGGGATTGAGGGACCGTAGATATCGGCATCGAATAAAGCAACCCTTTGTCCCAGAGCAGATAAAGCCAGCGCCAGATTAACCGCTGTGGTCGATTTGCCGACACCGCCCTTGCCGGAAGCTACGGCATAGATTTTTTTGACACCTCTGACCCGCCACATTTCCGGTTGTTGTTGCAAAGCCGGTGCGGCTTTGGCGGCGGTGAAAATAATATTGACCCTTGAAACATTGTCAAGTTTTAAGAGTTCTTCTTTGAGAGCGTTGGTTGTTTTGGTGTCTTCGGCGATGTTTTGCAATGTGACGACCACCCGTTCGTCTTTGATGATGACGGAGGCGATGTTTTCGGGAGGGAAATATTGTAAAACGATCTGTCGCACGTTATTTTCCATGGTTGCTTTCTCCTGTTGATAGATTGGCAATTGTTGTTTTCTTGAGGTATTTATATTATATAATCCGATTGTTGCAACCAAAAAATGACAGGAAGGACAATAATGGCAAAAAATAAGAGTCCGTGGGACGAAAACGATGATTTTGATAATCCGTGGGCCGATAATGACGTACCGCCGCGGAATCTAAAACCGATAAGGTCTAAAAAAACGGTTGAAGTTCATTTTAAGTGGTGGTGGGCCGTTGTCGCGGCGGTTTTGCTTTGGCTGGCATCCGGGTTTTATCAGGTGCAGCCGAATGAGGAAGCCGTGGTGTTGAGATTTGGCGCCTATCATGAAACGACAACCCCCGGACTGCACTATCATTTGCCGTACCCGATTGAGGCCGTGCGTAAAGTCAATATCACGCAGGAACGCAGTATTAATCTCGGAGTACAGGAAGTTCAAAGTGTTGCGGCCAATACTTTTACCGAAAGTCATATGCTGACAGGCGATGAAAATATTGTTGATATCAATTTGACGATTGTTTGGCGGATTGATGATGTCAAAGATTACGTCTTTAATATGCAAAATCCGGACCAAACCGTCCGAGTGGCGGCACAGTCGGTTTTGCGTGAGATTGTCGGCCAATCGCAAATGATGCCGATTATTTCCGGTGACCGTGGAAAGGTTGAGGATGAAACAAAAGAAGAATTGCAAAAAGTTTTGAATGAGTACGGTGCCGGTATACGTATCGTACGTGTTAAGCTGCAAAAAGCCGATCCGCCGAAACAGGTTGTTGATGCCTTTAATGAGGTGCAGCGCGCCAAGGCCGATATGGAGCGGTTTAAAAACGAGGCGGAGGCTTATCGCAACGAGATTGTTCCCAGAGCGCACGGTGAAGCAGCGCAGCGGTTGCAAAATGCCGAGGCTTACCGGCAGACCGTTGTTAACAAGGCGCAAGGCGAAGCGGACCGGTTTATGTCGGTTTATGAGGCGTACAAAAACGGACGGGCCGTGACGATTAAACGTTTGTATCTGGAGGCGATGGAGCAGGTTTTGGCCGGTTCGGATAAAATAATTATTGATGACGCGGCCCAAAACGGCGTGGTGCCGTATTTGCCACTGGATAAACTTAATCAGAAAGGAGGCAACTGATGCAGGATAAAGTTAAAATAGCGTTCGGAATTATTGTGGCCGCTGTTTTGATTATAGCAGCCGATTCGTTGTTTGTGGTTAAGCAAACGGAGCAGGCCATTGTCCTGCAATTTGGTGAACCGGTGCGCGAAATTAAATCTCCGGGGCTTCAGGTTAAAGTTCCGTTTATTCAGAAAGTTGTTTTTTATGATAACCGGTTGTTGAATTTGGAACCACCGGCACAAGAGGTCGTGTTGAATGATAAAAAGCGTCTGGATGTTGATAATTTTACGCGCTACCGGATTGTTGATCCGTTAAGGTTTTATCAAACGGTTCGCACCGAAATACAGGCCCGCTCCAAGTTGGAAGAAATTGTTAATTCGTCGGTACGTAAGGTCTTGGGACGGATTACGCTGCAAGAGTTGTTATCCAGCCGACGGACACAGATTATGGCCGATATTTCCAATGCGGTTAAGGTAGACGCCGAACAAATCGGCGTGAGTGTGGCCGATGTACGTATTCGCCGGGCCGATTTGCCGGTTGAGGTTTTGCAGGCCATTAATGCCCGGATGAAAACAGAGCGCGAGAGAGAAGCCAAAGAATTCAGAGCAACCGGCCAGCAAGAAGCGCAAAAAATCAGAGCCGAAGCCGAAAAAGAACGGGCGGTTATCATTGCCGAAGCCGAAAAACAAGCGCAGATTATCCGCGGCGAGGGAGACAGGCAGTCAACGGAAATCTGGAATAAGGCGGCCGGTGTCGATCCTAAATTTTTTGCATTTTACCGCTCGTTGGAGGCCTATAAGAATTCGTTGACCAATAAAGACAGCACATCTTTGGTTTTGTCACCGGACAGTGAGTTTTTCCGGTATTTTAAACAGACCCGGTAAGGCGGTGTGATATGGTTAAGATATTGATGATTGCGATTGCGGCACTGATGACGGCTTTTCCGGCAGCGGCGCAGAATCAGAGCGCAGTACAGACAGGGGTGTCGTTTGCCGATCTGGTTGAAAAATTATTGCCGGGAGTGGTGAATATTTCAACCGTCAGGGAACAACCGTCGGAGGTTGAGAAAATTGATGTCGTGAGCGGTAATGAATATCTGCGGGACTATTTTTTGCAGGATGAGGGCGGCCGGACATCTCTCGGATCCGGTTTTTTGATTGACAGCAAAGGCTATATCGTTACCAATAATCATGTTATTGACAAGGCTGATGAGATTGTTGTGCGTTTGGCCGATGACCGGCAGTTTAATGCCGTGGTTGTCGGGCGTGACAGGATGACGGATCTGGCCTTGTTAAAAATTGAGGCCGCAGAGCCTTTTTCCTATGTGGAATTCGGGGATTCAGACAAAGTGCGGGTTGGTGATTGGATCTTGGCCATCGGTAATCCGTTCGGGCTCGGCGGCAGTGTCAGCGCCGGTATTGTCAGCGCCAAATCGCGGGATATTGATGCCGGTTCATATGACAGTTTTATTCAGACCGATGCCGCAATCAATCAGGGTTCTTCCGGCGGGCCGTTGTTTAATATGCAGGGAAAGGTTGTCGGTATTAATACGGCCATATTTTCGTCCAGCGGCGCCAGTATGGGAATTGGTTTTGCGACACCGGTTAATTTGAGCAAGTTTGTTATCGAGCAGTTAATGGCCAAAGGCAAAGTCGAACGCGGATGGATCGGGGTAAAAGTTGTTTCAAATGATGTGGCGCTGGATATCAGTGCGATGAAAACTTTTACGGGGGGTGTAACGGTTAATTCCCTGAGTGAAAACTCGCCGGCGGTTGCGGCCGGTATTGAGGCCGGCGATATCATTATGGCTTTGAACGGTACGGATATTCGAAATGCCAAAGATTTTTCGCGCCGAATTGCCGAAACGCCCGTCGGAACGACGATTATTTTGCGTTTGTGGCGCAACGGACAGATTAAAGACATCAGTTTGGATATTGTCCTGATGCCGGAGGAAAAAAAGTCCGCGCCGGTTCACAGCGAACAGCCCGGCGGGTATATTGAACAATTGGGGTTGATGACGGATGTGCGCGATAATGCCGTTGTCGTGGACGGCGTTACGGCCGGTTCCGATGCAGAGGCAAAGGGAATTAAGCCCGGAGATATTATTACCGAAGCGGACGGGCGTTCGGTCAGTTCGGCGGGGGATTTACGCTCCTATGCGGCTTATGCCGAGGCAAACGACGGCACAATGGAATTAACGGTTATCAGTGACGGTATTCCGCAAAAGCTGTTGTTGGAGAAATAAGTCTATGACGCGAATAGATTTTTACCATTTGCAAAAAAATTCGGTTGAGCAGGTCTTGCCAAAATTGCTGGAAAAAGCTTATGTTTCGGGCAATAAAGTTTTGGTGAAAATCGGTAATGAGGCGCGGGTGGAATTTCTTAATACGGCATTGTGGACCTATGAGGATAAGTCTTTTTTGCCGCATGGCTCAGGCAGAGACGGTAATGCCGAGTTGCAGCCGATATGGCTGACGGCGGGCGAGGACAACCCGAACGGAGCAACAATGTTGTTTTTGGTTGACGGAGCCAGGGTTGATATTGAGAAGTTGCAAGATTTTTCGCGGGTGTTTAATTTGTTTGACGGCGGTAGTGACGAAAGTCTTGTACAGGCCAGAGATTTTTGGAAGCAGATTAAAACCTCCGGCGGTGAATGTTTTTATTGGCAACAAGACGAAGCGGGACGTTGGCAACAAAAGGCCTGATGGTTATTTCTTTTGCAGAGCCGCGGATTATCCGCGGTTTTTTTTGCGGTGTTTTAAAAAATGGCACGCGTTTTGCATATGGATGGACAACAGGGAAAAATTATCATCAACCACAGGGGAGTGGTTGTCAATTTAGGGGAATAATTTTATGGATAATACTTCTTATATTGCGTTATCGCGGCAGATGGCTTTGTGGAAACAGATGAATATTGTTTCCAACAATGTGGCCAATATGAATACCGCCGGTTATAAGCAAGATAATGCGGTGTTTACGTCTTATATCAATCAGACAAAAGATGCTGCGGGTATCGGGGCAGCGCCGCAGTTTTTTGCGGTGGATTTCGGTGAGTTTCAGGATTTCGGCGAGGGGGCGTTCAAAACTACCGGCAATGTGTTTGATCTGGCAATTAAGGGTGACGGCTTTTTTTGTATTGAAACCAAAGACGGTGAAAAATATACCCGCAAGGGGCAATTTACCTTGAATGAAGACGGCGCTTTGACGACAACCGACGGCGAGTTTGTTATGAGCGAAAATGATACGCCGCTGTTTTTTGCTCCGGGGGAGACCGAGATAACCGTTTCCGAGAGCGGTGATGTGATGACGGAAAACGGTTTTATCGGCCGGCTGAAAATCGCACGGTTTGCCGATAATCAAAAATTGCAAAAGGCGGCCGGTGTGTTGTTTGAAAACACGCCCGGCAATACGGTGGTGTTCGGGGCAGATAATGTTCGTATTGCGCAGGGGATGGTGGAAGCATCTAATGTTAATGCCATTGCCGAGATGACCAATCTGGTCAAGATACAACGCAGCTATGATTATGTGCAGCAGATGATTGACGAAGAGCACGAGCGTTTGTCAAATACAATTTCAACTTTTGCCGAGCTGGCTTAGTTTTTAGGGGAGTAAAATCATGAGATCATTACAAATAGGCGCAAGCGGAATGTTGGCACAACAAACCAATGTTGATACGATAGCCAACAATATAGCCAATATGAACACAACGGCTTATACCAAAAGGAGAGCTGAGTTTAGTGATTTGCTATACCAGAATATCGTGCGTCCGGGAGCGGCGTCAACGGCTGACAACACGATTGTTCCGGCCGGTATTCAGATGGGGCTCGGAGTCAGAACCGCGGCGATTTACCGGATTACCGAGGGCGGGTCGCTGACCTCTACCGGTAATGATTTGGATTTGGCCATCA
Source organism: uncultured Pseudomonadota bacterium (assembly GCA_949295085.1). Classification (GTDB taxonomy): domain Bacteria; phylum Pseudomonadota; class Alphaproteobacteria; order RF32; family CAG-239; genus CAZU01. Next base: position 14,033 of record CASFJS010000009.1, on the reverse strand, counting down.
GAGGTAGGGGCTATTTTACGATTGAACTGCCGGAAGGAAAAGGAACGGCCTATACCCGCGACGGTGCTTTTCAGCGTAACGGCGACGGAACGATCGTGACGCATGAGGGCTATGTCGTGCAGCCGGAAATTACCATTCCGGAAGATGCCACGGAAGTTTATGTCAACAGCTCGGGCGAGGTGTGGATTAAGCAGGACGGTGAAACAGATGAAGTCAACGTCGGGCAATTGGAGTTGGCCACTTTTGTCAATGAAGCCGGTTTGGAGGCTTTGGGTGATAATTTGTTCTTGGAAACGGAAGCTTCCGGTGCGCCGATTGTTGATAATCCGGATGCGGAAGGTTTCGGCTCTATTTTGCAGGGATATTTGAACACATCAAATGTTAGTCCGGTAACGGAAATTACCGAGTTGGTTTCGGCCCAGCGTGCTTATGAGATGAACTCAAAAATCATTACCACGGCCGATTCAATGCTCAACACGATTAATCAGATGAGGTAGGAAAGATCGTTATGCGTTTGTTGCCGGTAATTGCTTTGATGTTTTTGACGATAACGGCTGCTTCGGCCGAGGAAACGACTGTTGATGCAGCCGGAATGACCGAGGCGGTCAGACAGGAATTTGCCGAACAGGGGTTTGGAGATAATGTTGAAGTAGAATTTTTTGGCGGACAAACAAAATTTGAATTTGCACCGGCCGGACAAGTTAAGATTTTGCTTAGCGGTTTGAATGCGGAAGACAGCAAATTTACGGTTGATGCGGAAATTTTTGCCGATGGTACGCCGGTCGGAAAGACCAGGCTTTCGGGCCGCTATTTTGTGATGGTGAAAATATGGGTTCCGGCGAAAGATATTGAACGAGGCAAGGTTATTACGGCGGATGATTTGCAGACGGCAGATGTCAGAGCCAACCGGTTGCGAGAAGATAATGTTACGGCTTATGACGAGCTTATCGGCAAACAGGCTGTCCGGCAGATTAAGGAAGGTAAGCCGGTCTCGACAAGAGATATAAGAGAAGAAATCGTTGTTTACAAAGGTCAGACGGTTATGGCGGTGTATGAACACAAGGGATTGCAGATTACCACCAAAATGGAAGCGCAGGAGAACGGTGCCAAAGGGCAAAGAATTAAGCTGTTGAATACCAGAAGCGGTAAAGAGGTTTTTGGTAAAGTTATGAATAAAAACACGGTCGAAATTGCGGCCGAATAGCCAAAGGAGCTATTGAAATGAAGTTGATGAGTAAAAATATTGTAAAAGGAGCAGCCGTTTTGATGATGGCGACGTCATTATCGGGGTGCGGAATGTGGTCACGTTTGTCGCGTGTCGGTCAGGAGCCGCCGCTGACGCCGATTACCAATCCGGTTGAGGCCAGAGGGTATGAGCCGGTCAGTATGCCGATGCCGGCGCCGGAAGAAAAAAAACAGGCTGCCAATTCATTGTGGCATCAGGGGGCGGACGGTTTCTTTAAAGACCAGAGAGCGGCTAAAGTCGGTGATATTATTACGGTACGGATTACGGCACAGGACAATGCTTTGATGGAAAACGAAATGGAACAAAACCGCGATGATAATACGGATTCTTTGGGAATGGCCTCTTTGTTCGGCTACGAATCGTATTTGGGCAAAGTTTTTCCGGGGGCCGTTAACAAAGACAATTTGATAGATATCAGTTCAAACCGTGAGATTTCCGGTGACGGTAAGATTGACCGCAAAGAAGATATTGACGTTACGTTTGCGGCAATTGTGACGCAGGTTTTGCCGAACGGTAATCTGGTTATTGAGGGTACGCAGGAAATAAGGGTCAGTTACGAAGTGCGGCAATTGACAATGCGGGGTATTATCCGGCGGGCCGATATATCGTCGGATAATACAATCGAATCGAGCAAGATTGCCGAGCTTCGGGTTTCTTACGGCGGGCAGGGCGTGATTACCGATGTTCAGCAGCCGCGTTACGGACGGCAGATATTGGATATCGTGGCGCCTTTCTAGCTTCGAAATAAAGTTTCCCCTATTATTATGTGATATGTGTTTTTAAGGAAAAATCTCCCCAATTTTTTCTTAAAAAAATGATGCAACCGGGAGTAGTCAGGTTGTATCGAAGTTAAAAACAGGAGGGTTTGTGCCAGAATAAACGTTTTTTTATTCCCCAGCGTTTTTGGGCAAGCCCTTCCGGTTTTTGACAAGGAGTGAGGTTTAGAAAGTTTTTTGACAATAATCATGCAAAAACGGAAAAATAACAATGTTGAGTGAAATTCAAGATGAAATTGATAATGCCCGTCAAGAGGCGGAATTATTGCGCGAGTATGCCGACTTTTTGGATAGTGCGGCAAAGTCCGAAGACAGTCGGTATAAGTTGTTGGTGTTGGACGAAAATCTAAAAATGTGGGTGTCCATTGAGGCATCGATGAAGAATTCAAAAAATATGTTGCCGCAGGAGATTAAGAATAATCTGACCAAATTGTCAAAATATGTTGAGCAGGTGACAATATCTAAGGGTGTGGATATGACGGATAATTATTACAAGTCGCTGGCAGATATTAACCGCCAGATTTCGGAAGGTCTGATGGAATCGGTCAATGCCAATCTGGCGCAGCAGGAAGCTTATCATTTGGCAAGGTGCGGACTGGATTTGTCCGAGGCAAGCAAAACGGGCGACAAAACGCAGCTGGTTCAGGCGTTGGATAGTAACCAGCGTTTGTGGGTCTTGATTAAGACGTTAATGCAGGGACAAAAAAGCCGATTGCCGCAAGAGACAAAAGACAATTTGACTAAATTGGCCGATTATGTAGCCAAGAATACCATCAAACTCGGGCAATGTCTGGATAATATTGATCAAAAAATGCTCGGCAGTTTTATCAATATCAACCGGCAGATTGCCGAAGGACTTTTGGGACACCGGTAGATTTGTTAAACTTAAAAACGGAAGCTCTGCCGAAAAAAGCAGAGCTTTTCTTTGTATAAGTTGTGGTTGCCGGTTGTCAAATGAGGATAAAAAGACTATAAAAATAAACGATATTACAGATATAATTCGGGAAGAATATGTTTTTTTCAAAATTTGAACGCAAAATGGCCGGACGTTATTTGCGGGCGCGGCGTAGGGAAGGGTTTATCTCGGTTATTACCGGATTTGCCTTTACCGGTATTGCGCTTGGTGTGGCAACGCTGATTATTGTTATGAGCGTGATGAACGGTTTCAGGCATGAACTGCTCGGCCGGATTTTGGGGATTAACGGGCATATCGGTATTATGGCGCCGAGCGGGTATCCGTTTAATAATTATCAACGTGCGGTTGAAGATATTGAGCAGATTGAGCATATTACCCTTGCGGTGCCGATGATAGAAAATCAACTTTTGGTGACGGCCGGAAAATCGGCCGAGGGTGCCATGGTCAGGGGAATATCGGCCGAAGATATGTTGCGCAAGCCGGCATTGGCTCAAGCTGTTGAGAAAGTTGATATGGATTATTTTGCCGATGATAAAGTTATTATGGGAATACGTCTGGCGCACAAAATGGGAGTGGTTGAGGGAGATAAAATCACGTTGTTGTCGCCCAACGGTAAAGTGACGGCCTTTGGTACAGTACCGCGGATGAAGTCTTATCAGGTTATCGGCTTTTTTGATTCCGGAATGTATGAATATGACGCCAATTTTATTTTTATGCCACTGGCGGCGGCACAGGTTTATTTCGGGCTGCCCGGGGCGGTGACCAATATTGATGTTACCATAGATGATGACAAGTATCTTGAGCCGGTCAGGGAAGCTTTGGAAAGAAGTTTGGGCGGCGGCGCCTATATCTATGACTGGAAGCAGAGTAATGCTGCGTTTTTTAATGCCATAGAGGTTGAGCGCAACGTTATGTTTATTATCCTGACACTGATTATTCTGGTGGCGGCGTTTAACATTATTACCGGACTGATTATGTTGGTTAAAGATAAAGGGCGTGATATTGCCGTGTTGCGAACGATGGGAGCGACTAAAGGGATGATTATGCGCATCTTTTTTATGGATGGCGCGTTTATCGGTGTGGTCGGTACGGCGTTGGGACTGGTGCTCGGGTTGTTATTTTGCGAAAATATTGAGGAAATACGGCAAGGCTTGCAGACTTTGCTGGGTAGGGATTTGTTTTCGGCCGAGGTATATTTCTTGTCAAAACTTCCGGCCAGGGTTGATATGACCGAGGTTTTGAGCGTGGTCGGTATTTCGCTGTTGTTGTCGTTTGCGGCGACATTGTATCCGTCGTGGCGGGCCGCCAGATTTGATCCGGTGGAGGCGTTGCGTTATGAGTAATCAGGCACCGGTTTTGGAACTAAAAAATTTATATCGTTCGTTTAAGCAGGGCAGTCAGAACCTGCAGGTCTTGCGCGGTGTTGACCTTGATATTGAAAAAGGCGAAGTCGTCGCGCTTATCGGGCCGTCCGGCGCCGGAAAATCGACGCTGTTGCAAATAGCCGGGCTTCTGGAAAAGCCAACCAAAGGTGATATTTATCTGGACGGGCAGAATTGTTCAAAACTGGGCGATAGGCTGCGTACGGAATTGCGGCGCGATTATCTCGGGTTTGTGTATCAATATCATAATCTGCTGGCGGATTTTGATGCAATGGAAAATGTGATGATCCCGCAATTGATTGCCGGAGCGACGTCCAAAGAGGCGGAAGAACGCGCCAAATGGTTGTTAAAAAAGATGGGGTTGGAAAAACGCTTCAGGCATCGGCCGGCGGAGATGTCCGGCGGTGAGCAGCAGCGTGTTGCCATTGCACGGGCCTTGGCCAATATGCCGAAGTTGCTGTTGGCGGATGAGCCAACCGGAAATCTTGATCCGAAAACGGCCGAAACGGTATTTTCGGCGCTGCTGGCGGTGGTTAAAGAAACGGGGCTGAGCGCGTTAATCGCAACGCATAATTTTGATTTGGCCGACCGGATGGATCGCAAAGTGAAACTCGACGGCGGAAAGCTTATTGATATGCGGGCGGAAAGGTTTGTCAGCAGCAAAAATTTTTATTAAGGAGGAAAAAATGAGCAGTTATTGGAAACAAAGTTTGTGGATTGGCGGGATATATTGGATTATTTCGCAGTGTTTTGCTTATGCGGGGACATTGAGCAGCAATCTGACAGATACGGTGTTGTCGGTTTTGTTGTTGGTGTTTTTGATTCCGATGAAATGGATTCAGCCGATTAAAAAGATTGATGCTTTTATAAAACGGAATCCGGTTATATCAACTTTGCTGGTTTCGGTCGGCTGGGTGCCGTATGCAGTGGCGATTATCTTTTTGGTTAATGTGGCGGCGGCTTTTGTGATTGTTATGTATGCGGATAATTATGAGTATCAGTTGCTGAGGTTGTTTCAAGGTATTGTTACGGTCACAAACATTCGTTATGTGATAACGGCGGTGACACTTCTGTCCGCGGTCTTTATGATTTTGGTACGGCATAAATCAATTGCCGGCTGTCTGGACAAGCACTTTAAACTGATTGAAAATAAGATTGTAGCGGCAACACTTAAGGCCGGGGTTGAGCAGACAAAAGCTGCTGAGGTTGAGAAGAAAGTTGAGACTGCTAGACCGGAAGTCAAAAAGGCGGTTAAGACCAGTGTGAAAAAAACAACTTCTAAACCCAAGGCCAAAAAGGCGGCTTCTAAATCTAAGGCCAAAAAGGCAGTGATAAAAAAAGAAATTAAACCTGCGGCCAAGGCAAAAGCCGAGACAGTAAAGAAAGCTCCGGCTAAGCCAAAGGCAAAGTTTATGTCAGCAAAAAAAGCTTAAACAAATAGATGAGCCTTAGAAAACGAACAACCGTTGCCCGCAAGTCGGGGAACGGTTGTTTGGTTTTTTAATCTGACAAGAGCGTGTCGAGTTGCATGGTGTGTTGTTTTTGCAAATCCAACATCTGTTGTTGAAGCTCTATTATCCGTTCGTTTTGCTCAATCATTTTATCTCCTCGGTTTAATAATAAAGCCATCATCATAATCAGAGCAAAAATAATAATGATAAGCAGTGTTATTACTGCTGTAGAAGCATCTTCTCGCTGCATGTTTTTTTGTTTTTATTTGTTAATAATTTTTTTGCTATGGTCAGATTTAATATATGTTATCAGAATTAGCAAGAAAAAAATGCTTGATTTTGCGGAGAATATGGTGTACATATCACGCTTGAATCGAGTGGGCGGGCGGTTTGGTATGCCTGTCGACTCTTAAAAAATCCGTAAAATTAATAACGAAAGGGATTAAAATGCCAAAATTAAAAACCAAGAGTGCGGTCAAAAAACGTTTCGGCGTTACCGGCACCGGCAAATTGAAAAGAAATTTTGCGTACAAGAGACATTGCCTCTTCTGCAAAACCCAGAAAATGAAAAGACAAGCTCGCGGAACGACTTTGGTCGAGGCTTCCGACGTTAAGATTGTTAAACAGTTTTTACCTTATTTGTAGGAGTTGATAGAAGATGTCTCGTGTAAAAAGAGGTGTTACGGCACATGCCCGCCATAAAAAAGTGTTGTCGATGGCCAAAGGCTATCGCGGCCGCAATAATAACGTCTTTCGCGTTGCCATAGAAAAAGTTGAAAAGGCTCTGCAATATGCTTATCGCGACAGACGTGCCAAAAAGAGAAATTTCCGCAGCTTGTGGATTCAGCGTATCAACGCTGCCGCACGGTTGCACGATATGACCTATTCCCGATTTATGAACGGGCTCACCAAAGCCGGTATTGAGCTCGATCGTAAAGTGTTGGCCGATATCGCCGTTAAGGAGCCCGAAACTTTTACCAAACTTGTTGAACAGGTTAAGGCTTCTTTAAGCAAATAATTTTTGGGAAAAAAGAAAATGTAAAAAAGAGTCAGCTTGTGAAAACAAGACCGACTCTTTTTTGATTTTAAAACAATGGTGAAACGATGGAAAATCTTGAAACTTTAAAAATACAGACTTTGGAACAGATTAATCAAGCACAGGATATCAAAGCTCTGGAGGCTATACGTGTGGCCGCGTTGGGCAAAAAAGGCAGCTTGACCGAGCAGATGAAAGGTCTGGCCGGGCTGGATGTTGAGGCCAAAAAACAGCTTGGACAACAGTTGAACCTGGTCAAGGGTGAAATTGAGCAGGCGTTGAACAGTAAAAAGCAGGCTCTGACGGCTAAAGAGCTGGAAGAAAAATTAAAGACCGAAAAGATAGATGTGACGCTGCCGATAAGAGAAGAGAATATCGGCCGCATTCATCCGGTTTCAAAAATTTATGAAGAAGTGGTGGCTATTTTCGGCGAGATGGGGTTTGAGGTTGCCGACGGGCCGGATATCGAGGATCAGTTTCACAACTTTAACGCGTTGAACACGCCGGCCAATCATCCGGCGCGGCAGATGCAGGATACGTTTTATATTCCGAATCCGGAAAGCGATAATTTTGACGACAGCTATGTTGTCAGAACCCAGACTTCGGCCGTGCAAATCCGTACAATGGAGAAAAAACAGCCGCCGATACGCATTATTGCGCCAGGGCGGACTTATCGCTCGGATTATGACGCAACACATACGCCGATGTTTCATCAGGTTGAGGGGTTGGTTGTTGACAAAGTAACGACTTTTGCCAATCTCAAAGGTTGTTTGTATGATTTTGTTAAGGCTTTTTTTGAGTTGGATGATATTCCGGTGCGTTATCGTCCGTCGTATTTTCCGTTTACCGAGCCTTCGGCAGAGATGGATATCGGCTGTAAAAAGAGCAAAACCGAACTTAAAATCGGTGCCGGCAATGACTGGCTGGAGATTTTGGGCTGTGGAATGGTGCATCCGAATGTGTTGAAAGCCTGTGGTATTGATCCGGAAGAATATCAGGGTTTTGCCTTTGGTATGGGGCTGGATCGACTGGCGATGCTGAAATACGGTATTCCGGATTTGCGGACGTTTTTTGAAGCGGATGTGCGTTGGCTGAAGCATTACGGCTTTATGCCTTTGGATGAATCGTCGATGACCGGCGGTTTGAGCAATAACGGCGGTTTGGCAAGGTAGGAGAGATAAGATGAAATTTACGTTATCGTGGTTGAAAGAGCATTTGGACACGCAAGCAAGTACCGGGCAGATTGCCGAAACGCTGACTAAAATCGGTCTGGAGGTTGAAGAAGTCATTAATCCTTTTGAAAATATGGAAGGTTTTGTGACGGCGCGGGTGGAAGAAGTGAAAGCGCATCCGGATTCGGATCATTTGCATGTTTTGAAGGTTAATGACGGTAAAGATATTTTGCAAGTTGTTTGCGGGGCGCCGAACGTCAAAGAGGGCATGATGGGTATTCTGGCGCATGTCGGAGCGTATATTCCGTTGTTTAAGGAAGAAATTAAGGTCGGCAAAATACGCGGGGTTGAAAGCTTTGGTATGATGTGTGCCGAAGATGAAATCGGCGTCGGAACGGATCATAACGGCATTATTGAATTGCCGGCCGCCGCACCGATAGGTTTGAGCCTGGCCGAAGTTTATCAGGCAGATCCGGTTTTTGATATCTCAATTACGCCGAATCGTGCCGAATGTTTGGGAGTGCGCGGGGTGGCGCGTGATTTGGCCGCAGCCGGTCTCGGAACATTGAAACCCTTAAAAATAAGCAAGCCAAACAGCCGTTTCAAATCACCGATTAAAGTAACGCTTGAAGATTTTAACGCTTGTCCGGTGTATACGGCGCGTTATATTCGCGGGGTCAACAATAAAGCCGAAACGCCGAAATGGATGAAAGACCGGTTAACGGCCATCGGTTTGCGTTCAATATCGCCGCTGGTGGATATCACCAACTATATCAATTATGATATGGCCCGGCCGCTGCACGTGTTTGATGCCGATAAACTCAAAGGCAATATCTGCGTGCGGATGGCCAAAGACGGCGAAAAATTTGTGGCTCTGGACGAGAAAGAATATTGGCTCGATAACCAATCGCTCGGTATTTGCGACGACGAGGGTATTCAATGCCTCGGCGGCGTGATGGGCGGTTTGGCCAAAGGGTGCTCGGCGGATACGGTCAACGTATTGTTGGAAAGCGCTTTGTTTGCGCCGGCCTGTATCGCACGAACCGGACGCAAGTTCCAAATTGACTCGGATTCCCGCTATCGTTATGAGCGCTGGGTTGACCCGAACTCCAACGTTCTGGGTTCGGATTACGCCACACAGCTTATTTTGCAGATTTGCGGCGGCGAGGCATCGGATATTGAAATGGCCGGTGAAGAAAATTATCAGCCGGTTACAACATTTGTCCGGCCGGCACGTCTTAAAACTTTTATCGGTATGGAGGTTGCGGCCGAAAAAATTGTCGAGATACTGAATCGGCTTGGTTTTACCACGCGGGAAGACGGGGACAAGATCTGGGCAACGGCGCCGACCTGGCGTGGCGATATTGAAGGCGAGCATGATTTGATTGAGGAAATTGTGCGTATGATCGGGCTGGACAGTGTACCGGCGGAATCAATGTCGCGGGCGTATTTTCCGACGCAGGTTTTGACGCCGGCACAGCGTCGGACGGTAACGGTCAAACACGAATTGGCGGCGCGCGGGCTTTTGGAAACGGTAACCTGGAGCTTTACCGATTCAAAACTGGCTAAGGATTTTCGCCGCGGGACGGAAGCTGTTTTGTTGTGTAATCCGATTACGGCCGAGCTTGATGAAATGCGGCCGTCGGTATTGGTTAATTTGCTGCTGGGACTTAAGAGCAATATTGCCAGAGGTTATGCCAATGTCAGCCTGTTTGAATGCGGGCCGGAGTTTTACGGGCGCAAGCCGGGTGAACAAAGAGCCGTGGCCGGCGGAATTCGCAGCGGCATGACCGGCAAGAAACATTGGCTTAAAGAAGAAAGACCATTTGATGTGTTTGATGTCAAAGCTGATGCTTTGGCGGCGATTGCCGCCGCCAACGGGCCATTTGACAGCGCGCGGATAACAACCGATGCGCCGGCGTATTATCATCCGGGCAGAAGCGGGGCTTTGCGGTTGGGCAATAATGTTATTGCCTATTTTGGAGAGTTGCATCCGCAGGTGTTGAAAAAGTTTGGCCTTAAACAGCGGGTTGAAGCTTTTGAAGTGTTTTTGGACAATATTCCGCTGCCGCGCAACAGTAAAGATAAAGCCAAAAAGAAACTCGAATTGTCGGCTTTGCAGTCGGTGGATAAAGATATGGCTTTTATTGTTAACGCCGATGTGCGGGCTGATGATGTGATGGCGGCGGCCAAAAACGCCGACAGGCACTATATCAGTGAAGTGAGGGTTTTTGACGTCTATGAGGGAGAGAATTTGCCAGAAGGTAAAAAATCAGTTGCTTTGACACTGACTTTTCGACCGCAAGGTGCTACATTCAGTGAGCAGGATATTGAAACCCTGATGAATAAGGTTGAAGTGGATATCAAAAAGAAAATTCCGTCGGCGCAGCTGCGTGATGCCGGATAATCAAAAAGCCTCGGTTGCGAAAACCGAGGCTTTTTGTAGGAAAGCGACCAACCGGGCAGGGGTTACATGTCCGTTGATGCAGTGAGATCTCCCGAACACTGCCCGCACGCAAGTGTCCGGCTTGTACGACTAGCCCATCCGCACCGTCGACCATTTAACCTTTTATCCGGTTGGTCGTTTCCGCGGCTATCCCCCGCAAGTCGGGGGGGGGGGTAGCCGGCTAGGCGACGCGGTTTTCAATGCTTTTGAAGTATTCAATCGTCGGTTGGGACAATTTTGACGCGGCGTCGGCATCGCATACGATGATTCCATGTTGGTGTTGTTGTAATGCCGTAATGGTCCACATGTGGTTAATATTGCCCTCAATTCCCTGGCGGATTGCCTCGGCCTTGTTGTTTCCGTTTGCCATAATGATAACTTCCCGGGCTTCCATAATGGTGCCGATGCCGATGGTCAAGGCTTGAGTCGGCACTTTGGAAATGTCGTTGTCAAAAAAACGGGAATTATCTTTGATGGTCGACGGAGCCAGCGTTTTGATTCTGGTACGTGAGCTCAGGGATGAAAAAGGTTCGTTAAAGGCAATATGCCCGTCCGAGCCGACACCACCAATCATCAAATCGATGCCGCCATAGGCTTTGATGTTGTTTTCATAATTCTCGCATTCGGCGGCATAGTCTTTGGTCATGCCGTTCAGAATATGAATGTTTTTGGGGTGAATATTGACGTGTTTGAAGAAATTTTCCTGCATAAAATAGTGATAACTGTTTTTGTCGTCAGGGGGTAAACCGACATATTCATCCATATTGAAAGTTACGACATGTTCAAAAGAGACACGGTTGTTTTGGTAAAGTCTGATCAACTCTTTGTAGACTCCGAGAGGCGTTGAGCCTGTAGGAAGCCCTAAAACAAAGGGCTTTTTGGCCGTCGGGGCAGCTTTTTTGATACGATAAACAATATATCCGGCGACCCAGGAAGCGCAGTCGGCGGCGGAATCTTTAATGATAACACGCATTATTTTTTTCCTTTAACAAATTGACCTTTTATTATGGTATAAAGCAAATTTAAGTCCTTGTCCAGTACGATGACATCGGCGTCATATCCGGGAACGAGTAATCCTTTGTTTCTTTGTCGCAAAATCTGGGCCGGATTGGTTGAGGCCATGCGGACGGCCTTTTCAATCGGGATTCCCCAAGATACCAGATTGCGAAAACCGTCGAGCATGGAAATGGCCGAACCGTTGATGACGTGATCTTCTTTGCGGTAAAAACATTTGTCCAGGTAAAGATCCGGCGTTTTTGATAAATCGGTTTTTGCCGGATAAAGGGCATCCGTTATCAGGACAATTTGGCTCAAAGGTTTGCTTTTCATAAGCAAATCAATCAGGTTCGGGTTTACATGAACGCCGTCGCCGATAATCTCACAGGATATTTCCGGATGAATCAATGCGGCGCCAACAACGCCGGGTTCGCGATGATGCATCGGCCGCATGGCATTGAACAGGTGCGTGACATGCATGATACCGGCCTGCAATCCCTCCATCATTTGATCATAAGTAGCGTCGGTATGGCCGGCCTGAAGAACGATGCCTTTTTCAACACAATACAGAGCCAGCTCGCGCATTCCTTTGAGCTCGGGAGCAACGGTCATGTTGATTAAATGTCCTTTGCACGCCTTGTATAAGCGCCGCATTAGCGCCAGATCCACAGGGTAGATACCCGAGGCGATTTGCGCTCCGATACGCTCCGGCGACAGAAAAGGGCCTTCAAGATGAATTCCCAAAATATTGGCGCCTTTTTCTTTGCCCATGGCTTGTGTTATGGCTTTTATTTTTTTTAGCAGTTCGTCTTCTTTGGCCGTGCAACAGGTCGGGATAAATGAAGTGACACCGTATTCGGGCAGGGTATCCGACATGTGCAATATGGATTTGACGTCGGCATCATCAGCGCCGGTTCCGCCAATGCCGTGGATATGAGTATCAATCATTCCGGGCATGACATAGGCACCGTTGACATCAATAATCTTTACTTTCGGCGAAAAAACTTTCTGGCGAAAACGTTGCTCGTTGTAAACATCCGCAATTTTGTCGTTTTTGATGTAAACGGCGCAATTGTGCATGATTGAAAATCCGGTCAGAACGGTCGCGTTATGCAAACAAATGGCTGTCTTCATCTTTTGTTCCTTTGATTAAAATTCGATACGGACAATAACACGGCGATTTTTAAGCCTGTTTTCCGGAATCGGTTCGCCGTAGGGATTCTTGTTGGGGTAGGCCGGTGATATTTCGGCCAGACCGACAGCCTTGAAGCGATTGACTTCCATATCGTTGCCGATCATGGTGCGGACAACTGCTCCGGCACGTGCACCGGAAAGCTCCCAGTTGGAGGGAAGCGTATCAGACTCGTTGGTGTCGTCCGTGTGTCCTTCAACCGAGATGCGATATTTTTTGTATTTGCTTGAGTTGAGCAGCAAAGATATTTTTTTCAAGACGGGGAGAGCCTCCGGCTTCAGGTTGACGGAGCCTTTATCAAACAGGTTGATTGACGCCATTTCCAAAGTTGCACCATTGGCGTCGGAAGATATGATAATACCGTCTTGTTCCAGATTGAGATCCTTGACATCATTTAAAAAGCTGGTGATTGTACCGTTTTCATCTTCCATACCACCGCTGCCGAAAGCCGCCGCCAAAGCATATTGGATTTGGGCAGCCTTGTCTTTGTCCAGATTCGAAGAAGCGAACAAAACAATGAACAGCGCCAAGAGCAGGGTTAAAAGATCCGAGTACGGAATAAGCCAGGTTTCGTCGGCGTGTTCCTCATGGTGCGGAGGCGAGGGTTTCTTTTTTACCATTATTCTAATCCTTGTTTCATTTTAGGCATCGCGCATGGATTTGCGCTCTGACAAAGGAATAAAGGCCTGAAGGCGTGATTCAATCGCAATGGATGAAGCTCCCTCCTGTAAGGCTAAAGCGCCTTCAAGAACCATGCGTTTGAGTTCGACTTCTTCGGCGTTGAGTTGTTTGAGCTTGTTGGCAAAAGGGTGCCAGCAGACATAACCGGTGAAAATACCAAGTAATGTGGCAACGAAAGCCGCGGCAATGGAGTGACCAAGCTGGTCAATATCGCTCAAGTTGCCCAAAGCCGCAATCAAACCGATAACCGCGCCTAAAACGCCTAAGGTCGGGGCGTACATACCGCACTGGGCAAATATTTGAGCTCCGGAACGGTGCCGCTCCTCCATTTGTTTAATCTCAGCATCAACAACATTGTAGATGAAATCGGCGTTAAACCCGTCTGCAACCATCGTCATGGTTGAGCGGATAAAAGGATCGGCTACGTCATTGGCTTTTTTTTCAATGGCCATAACCCCCTCTTGTTTGGCTGCCTTGGCCGTTGCAACAAATAATTCAAGCACTTCCTGCTTGGATGTCAGATGTTGTCCGGTAAAAAGAAGCTTGAGTAATTTCGGAAATTTTTTAAGATCATGCATCGGAAAAGCATTGAAAATTGCCGCAGCCGTGCCGGCAAAAATAATCAAAAAGGCGGCCGGGTTAATCAGAGCATGAGGGTCTGCCCCTTTAAGGGCCATACCAACGCCAACCGCGGCAATGCCGCCGATAAAACCAATCAAAGTCGATTTTTCCATGTTTT
>CASFJS010000008.1 GCA_949295085.1 uncultured Pseudomonadota bacterium | reverse complement strand
CATAAAGAATTTCCTTAAGGTCCTTTATTCATACTCCAGACTTCATATCATATTCCCATACAATACTGTCTGCGTATCCTTTTATCATCAATATCTACTGTCTTCTATAACTACCTAAACGCCTCCGCGCCGGTAACGACGTGTATAGGATAATCGCTTTGCTTTGTCAACAAAAAAATTGCTTTTTTTTTGATTTTTTCGCGCGTTTTTTTTAACACTTTGAAAAAACGCACTTTTATTTTGCGGGCAAATTTGTGTACCGTCAGATTTATTTGCTTTTATTTAACCGAAAGCTCTTTATAATTGTGGTAAATATTTGTTGTGGCGACTCGTCCGTGCGGGAGTCGTCGTGTGAAGACCTGAAGGAACAAACCAATGAAAGATGATTTTTATACCATGGGCGGCGGCCATTTTTGGGAGGATGTGTTTTTTTACCAAAAATGGCGTATTCAGCGCAACTATGTCACCAAAAAATGCCGCCTGCTGGATAACTGGGACATTCGCCGCCATGAGGGTAGTTTTGAAGAATGCCGGCGGGCGTTTGTTAAGTATATTGAAGCCTATGAGATTGCGCGCCAAAAAGGGCACATGATTGTGATGATTCATTCGATCGGGCAGTCGAAAAATATTTTTAAGCCTTTGTGGCGCAAGGCTTTGCAGAATGACTTTATGGCGGCAGCGGTTAATTATCCCTCCACCCAAAAAGACCTTGCGGCGCATACGAAGCAGTTTCATTTCTTTTTGGATCATCTGGAGGATGTGGATACGGTTTCGTTTGTCACTTTCGGGGCCGGAAGCGCCATTTTGCAAAATTTGTTTGCCGACAAAGCGCCCTGGCAAAAGCGGCTTAAACAAGCACGGGTGGTTGAGGTTATGCCCTATACCTACGGCAGTGAACTTTGGGATACTTTGGGCGACAACCGGCTGACGGGGTTTGTTGTCGGGCCGATGAGCAAAGATATGGCGCCGAATCGAATCCGCGAGTTGCCGCAGATAAAATTGGATCTTGGCATTATTTTAAGCAACAAAAGCTGGCTGGAAAGTTTGGCCGAAGTTTTGACCGGCAGCCGGATGCCGCGGCGCTATGCGGAGGATATTAAGCAATACAGCGGCGCCAAAGATATTGTTGCCATTAAGGATCATCATTGGAATATTTTTAAGAATCCGGAAATTTGCGAAGCGGTTATTCGTTTTTTGAAAGACGGTAAATTTTAAGCCGGTTTTAGCAAAAAAGGTTTGAGAGAAGCGGAAAATGCCTGAGTCTCAAGAGGCATTTCTCTTGAGGAGTGTCTCTTTTCCTGTCATTCTGAGGAGTACTTTTTTTCCGGTCATTCTGAGGAGCGGATGCGACGAAGAATCCAAAGGAGATCCTTCGCTGCGCTCAGGATGACTGTAAAGGGCACTCAGGGGGGGGGACAGGGTTTTAGAAATCAGGTCGTTTCAAATTATTTATAAAAAAACTTGCTTTTTTGGCAAAATCAGACTAAAAACGTGTTATGTAAAAATATAATTATGTCAAACCTTTTAAATAAATTTATTATGAAAAAATTTTTATTAATTTTTGCATCTATTCTGATGCTGGCATCCTGCAACAGGGTAACCTATGAGCAGCTTGGACGACATTTTCTCGTTGGAACGGACAGACATGACAACAAAGGCCTCTATGCGCGTAATAAGGAGCTTTTGCCGCTGGTGTATAAAGACATTATTCTCACCGATGATAATGTCGGAAGTGCGTATTTTGTTGCCCGCAACGACGATGTGGCAGAGGTTTATTTCTATACGGCGGGATTTGTCAGGCAGCTCTACAGCGCGCCGAAGATTGAGCCTTGCCGGATATATCCTGTCATGGGTAATGAATATATCTATATCGGCACGTTTGCCGACGGCAAACAGGAAGGCTATTGCCGCTTCTACAAGGATGTTAAAACCGGCCGGCATGATGCGGTTTATCCCGGTACTCGGGCTATGATTTATCGCGACGGCGATAAATGGGGGCTGATTACTGTTAAAGGCGTTACGGTTGAACCGAAATATGATCAGGTATATGCCTTTATCTGCTACGGAGCCTATTATGCCTTGGGGCATAACGGCCGCTATGATTTATACAAATATGGTGCGGATAATTTGATTAATCTGCGGGCGACCATGACAGAGGCTGAAATAAAGGCAATACAAGAATGTGCCGATGTTGTTTATTCACCTTATTCGTTTTTATCTAAACCATCCAGTCTGCCTGATGATGTGTATAATAAGGTGAAAGGACGGTTAAAGATTCCTCGTAGCATGGATATTGAAAGAGCGGATATAATAAGGCTTCGTGCTGAACGGGCTCAGAATGAGTAGATGCAACCAGAAACCGTTGTGCCTTTTTGGGGGCGCAGCGGTTTTTTGTTGTGTTTGTTGGAAAAAGGAGGAGATCCTTCGCTTGCGCTCAGGATGACAATAAAGGGCGCCCAGGATGACGTTTTCCTTTTGTCATTCTGAGGAGCGGGAGCGACGAAGAATCCATAAGGAGATCCTTCGCTGCGCTCAGGATGACTGTGAAAGGCGCTTAGGATGACTTGTAAAGGGCGCCATGGATGACGCACCTATCGGTCATTCTGAGGAGCGTTTCTTTTTCTGTCATTCTGAGGAGTACTTCTTTTCCGGTCATTCTGAGGAGCGGGAGCGACGAAGAATCCATAAGAGGATCCTTCGCTACGCTCAGGATGACAGTGAAAGGTGCTCAGGATGACGTTTTCCTTTTGTCATTCTGAGGAGCGGGAGCGACGAAGAATCCATAAGGAGATCCTTCGCTGCGCTCAGGATGACTGTGAAAGGCGCCATGGATGACCGTAAAAAACACGCCTCTATTTGAAATGAATGTGCATCTTTGCTTTTTGGAACTCATGCCCCGGGCTGTTGTGAAAACTATGACAAGCCTTGGCTTCTTCTTCGCTCAACATACCGCGGTCAATATCCTCCCAGCGCAGGCCGCGATCAATGGCTTTGCGGTATTCTTTGGTATAACCATAAAGTGTCCGGGTTGCTTTGTAGTTGCCTTTGGAGTCTTTTTCCCGCGCCCGGAAAACATCTTCCGCACTGTGCAACGACGCAACATTAACATCCGCGGACAACTTAAATTCCGTCATTTTGTTATGAATACCATCCGAAGACATTATCTTGGCCACGCCTTTGTTATCAATACGGGTGATGGTGGTTTCCAGATAGCCGTTGGCCAAAACTTTGGTCTTGCGCAAAATTGTTTCGCCGTTGGCCGCGGTGGTTTTGGTTATTCTCTCGCTGTCTGAGGCGGAGATAACCTCCGTCTGCGCCGTGTGTCCCGCTTTGCCGAGATTATAAGCCTCCGGGGCAAAGCGTTCTTTTTCGATCTCCTGAAAAGCGGCGGCGCGGAAAATCTCTTTTTGCTCGTTGTTCATGCCTTTGAGCATATCATTAAGCTTTTGTTGATTAAACTTACCGTCTTTGGCAACCAGCTCCTGCAGACTTTTGTTGTTGAAACTGACCTTGTCTTCATACACCGTTTTGCCGTTGACCACTCTTTCGGTGCGGACGATGGTCATATCCTTGCTGCGATAGGTGGTTACATTGCCTTTCTTTTCACTGACAACGTTGTTTTCCAATGTGTGAACAACACCTTTTTTGTCGGTGAAAGATTTTTTGCCATCCTGAGCGGCCACGTCATTAAACTTTTTGATTGATTTGTTGTAGTTGTGGTGGCCTTTGGCGCGACGAAAGGCTCCCGGAATATTTTCAATGCCCTCTTTGGTTTTGTTTTTGATAAAGTGGCGGGTGGGCGCGGCGGCCTTAAGCGCCATACCCTTGGCGGTTGAGGCCGCCATGGTACCGATGGACGAGCCGATGGCGGTATCGCTGATGGAGGAGGCAAACTCATCGGCAAACTCTTTGGCCATGTTCATGACCGACCAGGCCAGCAGCAAAACACAGGCCAGACGGATAAAATGCAGCGATGCCCACTGAAAACTTTGCAAGATTACGTCAAAATAGACGGCGGCTTCGGCGCCGGCGCGTTCAAACATACCGTCAAAAGTGGCGCCATCGGGCAGGTCGATGGCATCAACTCCGGCCATAACCGCCTCTTGTAAGGTGGCCAATACCAGCAAAACCACAATCGAGATAAACACAAACGCAAACATCGAGTTAAGAAATGTTTCCCAAACCTTTTTGGTGTATTGGCGAGTCATCTTAAAGGCAAAACCGCCGATGGCCACCGGCAGCAGCGCCATTGCCACCCCGAGCTGAAACACCGCGTCGACCATCAAAAACGGAATACCGATAATCAGCACCATGGTCAACGCCCAGAGGATGAGCCCGGTAAAGAGGTAGATAAACTTGGGCACCAGAATTGTTTTGTCCAGCCACGACTGGCACATCATGGCGCTGCCCAGAGCCTTAAACTTGCGGACATGGTTTTCCATCATTGTCATGGTGGTTACAATGCTTTGGCCCATTTCGACCGGCAAACTGCCGGGTTTGAGTTCGGATGTTGAATCAGAGTCTTCTGCCTCATCATTCCCCTCATCAACACTAAAATTCTTTGTTTCGGCCGGCGTGGAGTCAAACATTGCCTGGGCGACGAGCTGGCCGCTGTTGTAAACCGGATTGATAAAGGTGGCATAAAAATTGCCGGCGCCGGACTGCAAAATCAAAAACACCAGCATGACGACAAACCCCTGATTGACAATCGCGGATACCAGATCCTTGAGGTCGCGGGTTTCAAACGCGGAAACAAACGCCAGCACCTGCAGCGCCAGCCAGATACCAAACCCCACCACCACCAGCTTGGCCACCGTCGGCGAAAAAGTGCTGATTGCGATATCGCCGATTTGGCTAACCGTGTTAAAAACCAAAATAAACAGCGGGCAAAGTGTGCAGGAGTTTTTGACTTGATCTTTGTATTTGCAATACGGGCTGCATTTGGTTTTGCGATCCGTGCAAAAAGTATCGTCGTTTACGGCGACAATGTCCTCTGTTGAGTAGTTCCAAAAATCTCCGGAAAATTCTTTTGTTCCTGCGACCTTATCCATCGCGACATCCACTGCGACACAGGAGTAGGAGGTAAAGCTGAGCCCGCCAGATGCTTGGCTTGCTGTGTCTGTTGTTACTACACAAGCCTGTCCGACATCGCAGATAAGATCATTCGACAGCCATCCTCCTTCTTCGCATATACACTTTTGTGTGCCGGCCTCAACCAGCGAACACTTTGGCAGATAAGGTTCGTCTTTGGCTTCGGCAGACAGGACATAAGCCGTATTTGACAACAGGAGCAACAACCCCAGAATAACTCCTTTGCCGATAATCTTTTTGATGTCAAACAGACCTCTCATCTCACACCTCTACTTTCCGCGCAGCCTGTTACCAATGTTTTGACCGGCTTTGCCGATGGCTCTTTTGGCTCCCTGATAGCCTTTTCTGGCCGCGCCGCCGACCGCACCGCCGGCCGCCCGCAAACCTTTTTTGGCTACCACGCCGACTTGGTTGGCAACAATGTCTTTGGCCAGATTAAGGCCCGTGGCTTTTGCGGTAAACTTTTGTGCCCATGATGTCATCATCGTGGCGGCGGAGTGCATCGGTGACGAATCGCCGAAAGCACCGTCCGGGAAAAATTTGTTGACCAAATCCGAGCTGGTTTTTTGTACCATCTTGTAAAAATAAAGCAGCGCAAACAATGTGACGACAAAAGTTGTCGAAAACAATGAAAATGTGTCGTTGATTTCTTCGCGGAGCTCATCTTCCTGATCTTCCGTTGCGGTGCCTAGCGCCAAAGTGTCCAGCTTTTCGTACAACGAATCGAGCCCGCCGACGGCTATCGCCTCGCCTACAAGCATTACCCCGAAATGAACCATAATGGCCATGAAAGCAAACAACGCCGCCGATTTGCCGATAACCGAAATAATGACATAAAGCCTGCCTTTGGTCATGTCAAACGGCCAAAGCCCCATCACAACCGGAAAAGCCAAAACCGCAAAGCCGATTTTGAACGAAATATCAATAAAGTAATAGCTCAGCGCCAAAACCAGAAAAAAGCCCAGACACCAGACAACCGCCCCCTCAACCCAGGTGAATATGTTGGTCATTGTCATGATTGTCATATCAAAAACTTTAATATCCCAGGCGCCACCGTCCGAGGCATAGCACATAATGATGTTGCCCAAAACCATTACCTCCGATGTTTTGTTGGTGATGGCGCGAACAGCCCCTAAAAGCGAATCCATAACCGAAGCCGACATAATATTGGTCGGACCGGTGTATTCAATATCATCCGGAATCTCGGCTACCAGCGAATCCGTGCTTTCTATATCTTCTGCCGTTTGGGTATAGGTTTCGGTTTCGGCATCCCAAAACTGTTGGCCGATGGTTGTACCGACACTCATAATCGGCGTGATAAAATATTGGCCGATGGCCGTGGTGCTGTAATTGATAAACCAGTATGCCAACATAACCTTAAAGCCGAATTTGAGCAGGTCGTTCATTAAATTGCCCAGCTGCAGCTGCGTAAAGGAAGAGACATTTTTGAAAGCCCAAAAAGCCAGCCATAAAACAGAACCGATAAGCAGCAATACTCTGCCGGCATTTTGGGTGATGAATAAGCCCTGGTTGGCGGCATTCAAAAACGCCGATGTCAGGTGCTCGATCACTAAACAAGACCAGCAGCCCGCCGAATAACGCGCCTTGTATTGCGCCGTTGTCGGGCAGCCGTTGAGGCTTTGCATTCCTTGGGAGACTCTTTTTTCAATTTTTTCCTCTTTGCGTTCTTGTTTCCTGTTTATACTACCTTGCCTTTTATCCAGCTTTTCTTGCTTTTTCCTGATTTTAGACAATTCTGCATCAAATTCCTCTTGCGTAATTTCTTGTGCGGCTAATTTGCGCTCCAGTTCTGCAATCTCCGCATCCAAATCGTCCGATTTGTTGTCCAGACGATCTCTTTTTTTATCCATTTTTTCTTGCAAAAGTTCTTCTTGTTTTTTTTGTGCCTGTGTGCCCAAAGACTCTAACGAACGCTGCAACTGAATACGCTCATCATCCGTGATGTATTTCTTCTTATAGAGATCATCTATGGATTCTCCGGCATTTTCAAGAGCTTCTCTAATACCTTTTCCTTTTTTACGACGATGATCGCTAAGTATTTCATAACCGCCTGTTGCCGAGCCTTTTAAATCGTGGCCTGCTACTTCGAGCATCCATAGACTAGATCGCTCTGCATCGTTTTTCATTTTCCCCTCTAGCTTTTGGGTGATACTTGTAATATCGGCGAATAATTCTTCGGGGCTTTTTTCGTTGCTGATGGTTGTGGCGCCATCCATGGTCTGCGCAACGGCCACCGGCGGACAGAAAAATATTAAACCGGCAAAAAGCAGGAACAAGCTTAAACAAGCCAGCGTTTTTTGTTTTATGTCAACCCGCTTCAACATGGCTTTTACTCCTTACTCTTGCGTCCGGCCAGACGATGCATCGTGGCCCGATAGGCCTTAACCTTATCGTTTGCCTTGCCAATTGTTCTGATAATCCTGCTACTGGAGTACGGCGCCAAAGACATGCCCCAGGTAATCAGCGAGCCGATACCGTTTAGGATGGCACCGCCGACACCCTGAACCGCCGCTTTGAGTTTCTTTTGGAAGTCGGCACTGACTTTGGCGCCGATAAGGGCGGAGGTTAACTGCTGCGAAACCCCCATGGAACCGTAAACCAAAAAGCCTATCAACAACAAACACATAAAACCGATGCTAACGTCTTTCATGTTTGCTTCCGTATCATCCGGATGGAAAATGCTCGGATTTTCTTTGACCAAACTGATCATCGCCATCAAAACCAAAGCCACAATAACCGAAAAACACATCAAAAACGCCGAGGACGCCAGAATATGACTAAAGCCCTTTTTGGCCCATTTTTGTGTCGGCCCGAAAGCATAGGATAAGACATAAAACGGCAACAACAAAATGATAATGCCCATCTGGAAAATCATATCCACCAGATAAAAACTGAAACCCAACTTGACAACCCAGAAAAAGACAAATAAAACCGCACCCAGAACTTTGCCCATAAAGCCCTTGTGCCCCATGACTTTTGTTGCAATTTCGCCGCCGATACTCAGGTAGGCCGACAAAGCCCTGATCATGCAACTCATGGCATCGCGCAAAGAATCCGGAAAACCGGCTTCGGTCGCTTTGAGCTCGCCATCAATCTCACAATTGAATTTGACCCCCTCAATAAGAAGCTGTGTTCCGAATACCGTGATGTTTTGCGGTTGCTCCTTGGAGGCCTGAATAGAATTGTTCAAAAGATCAATACCTAATTCCATAAACGCATGGTATATGGGAAAGATAATCATATTAAGCAGCATCAGCAGAGCGCCGGACGATGAGGCCAGCATACCACAGAGCAAACAAAGAAAAGCTTTGCGGACAATTTCGTTCCAAACCTCTCCGGCATTGGTCTCGGTTACGGAACTGACAAATTTAAGCAGCCGCAGCGCCAGCCAAATCGAAAAACCAACCATCATTATCGGCATGGCCGCACCGGTAAATACCGCATGCAGATCCATGACATTTTTACTGACGGCATTATACATTAATTCCAATATTTCACAACTTAAACAGGCCTTATCCGAAACATCAACCTCTCCGACGACGGCCGGATCATTTTCACTACAGGCGCTCAGCAACAAAACCACCGCGACCACGGACAGCAGTTTTTTAAGGAATGCGGATATGTTAGACTTATTTTTCATGACAATATCCTTTGTTCTCAATCCATATCTTTTAGTGTTCTTTTAGTCGGACGCCGACCGTTGCTCTTGGTTGTCGGCTTTTTCCGAATAAATTTTTCGTCGTTGGCCGGTCTTGTATTTCCCTGCGGCGCCGGATTACCGCCACCGGTTTGTTCGGCGCGCTCCGGGGATTCGTGGCCACCCGCATTGGCCGGTTTTGCACTTCCCTGCGGCGCCGGATTACCGCCACCGGTTTGTTCGGCGCGCTCCGGGGATTCGTGGCCACCCGCATTGGCCGGTTTTGCACTTCCCTGCGGTGCCGGATTGCCGCCACCGGTTTGGCGCATTGTTCCGCCGACACCACCGCCGATAACGGGCGGTTTCTGGTTGTTTTGCGGAGCCTGAGTGCCGCCTTTTGATTGTTGCGCGGTTCCTCTTGCACCACCGCCGATAACGGGCGGTTTTTGATTGTTTTGCGGAGCCGGGGCGCCGCCTTTTGATTGTTGCGTGGTTCCTTTTGCGCCATCGGCGGCTTTATTGCTTCTTGCCTCAATTTTTTTATTGGCCCATCTGCGCACCGGACGCAAAGTTGCCAAACCAACTGCTTTGTCTACGCCCCAGCGGGTTGCCTGCTTGGTTTTCTCCTTGGCCCAGTCACCTGCCGCTTCCATCGTCGGTTGGGCGACTTTCATGGCCGCGCCTTTAACGGCTGAGGTTCCCATGGTGGCAATTCCCGGTGCCGAAGCTTTCATTCCGCCGCTGGCAAACTTATCAACGGCATCCGTTACGCGGCCTAACAACAAAAAGCCGAACATATTGGCAAACAAAAACAGCAGAAAACCGGCACTGAAAACATTAACCATTTCTTTTAATCTTTCGGTATCTATTTTATCCAGCGCCTCCACCAAGGCCAAAAGTCCGCTTGAACCATCGGTCGCATTAACATTGATTGCCAGAGAATTGCTGACTAATTTCATGCTGATATCAACAATGATGCCCATCATCATAAAGGTGAAAATACTGTTTAACAGCATCTTAAAACCGGTTGAGGTATATTTTTCGGTTATCTTAAACGGCCAACTGGCAATCAAAAACGGCAACAAGGCCCCGACAACACCCAGCTGAACCACCGCATCCAACAAGTAAAATACAAAGGCCAGACATAGCAGAAAACCAAAGCCCCAGAAGAAAATTCCGTAAACAACACAGCTTATGCCCAAACCCAGCTGATATCCGTCGTTGTTTATCCGGAAAGCTATGTATTTTCTGCCCAAACACAACAAAGTGCTGCCAATCGTTTGCAGTAATGAATAGCGCTGGTTAACATTATAGGCAAAATGCTCCATTTGCTGATAGATATCAACCCTATAATATTGGTTGTCACAATTGCGCCGATAATCCGGCGGCAGCTCTTGTTTTAGGCCGTCATCAATACAGGCTATTTCGGATGCGCTTCCCAGTCTGCCGTCAAAACGATCATCCCATGATTCAACGGTCACGAAACGGTTGCCAAAATTTAAACCGGCCTGAAGTAACGGGTTAATGATATATGTAAAGACATTTTGATAATATAGCAGCAGGAAAAAGGCTATCATGAATTTATAGCTTTGTTTAACCATTTCCGTGATGTATTTGGCGGCATCCTGCTTGGTCATTGAGCTGACAAAAATCAGCGTTTTTATTGCAACCCATAACGCCAATCCCAAAGCGATGATGATTGCAAAAGCTTGTGCCTGCTTTTGCGCGGAAACCACCGTAATATCATCGGCAACTTTGTATATTGTGCCGATAAGCGAACAAAAACGACATTTTTTGTTGTTGTGCCAATTGACCGGAATAACTTCACATTTTCGCCGGCCTTTTTCATTGGCGGAGTAAACTCTTACCTCTCCTCCGGTCAGTTTTAAACAATATTGTTGCGCGCCCTGGTCGGCGGTTGTTTGCGCGGTAAAGCACCGTTTGTCACTGTTTTTAAATTCTTTTTCCTTGTTTTTTATTTCTTTGCCGTCCCGGGTTACGGTAACTTTTTTACGGATATTTGTCTGGTCCTCCGGAGCGACTTCCCAGTCGCTGTAATTTCCGGCCTCATCCTGCGGCACACACAAATATTCGTAAGTGATTTTTTCTTTGGTGCCTTTTCTGGATACCTTTACGTTTTCCCGACGCAAGCATGTTGAAAACTTCAAATTGCACAGGGTTCGGCCGCAGGAAACAATATTCCCCGTGCCGTCTCCGATGATATCTTCGGCCTCGCTCAGATCAGAACCGGCGATATTTTTTTTCAAAAATTCTATGGCGCTCTGGCGGGCGACGCCTCCCTGAGTCGTCTCATCGGCGGCATAAGACGGCGAGACTGTCAGGCACAACAGTCCGCAAAAAAGTAATATCAAAAATTTAGTCGCCGTTTTTTTCATCTTTTTTATCCCTTTTAAGAGGACTGCCTAAAATAATTCTCGCCGCAACAAAGGCCAGAATAACGCCGCCAACGGCAATGTATTGCATGGCTGTTCCGGCAAAAAAATCAAATAAATCAATCCAATAAGCTACGCCTAAGATAACCAGTGCCCATATTGTTGCCAGCCATGCTTTGATCATTGCCTGTGTATCCTCCTTAAAGATCTTATTTTATCATAACACATAAATTACTTATAAAGTGTTACAGTTTTTTGATTTTTTGCATTCATGCCAATTTTGTACACAAATTGTCTTTTTTTGTACTATTTTCTTGATTAATCCGGCTCTTATTATTAGTATGGGAGGCAGAAATTGTTAACTTTATTAAGGGGTAACAGAATCATGGAAGAAATTATTTTTCCGAACCAGATCAGAATGTATCGCCGCCTGCGCGGGCGCTCTATGCAGGAGCTGGCCGATCATCTCAATGTTTCTTTGTCGGCAATTTCCAAAATTGAAAAAGGATACCGCCGGGTTGATCAAGAACAATTGGTCAGGGTTGCCGAGTTTTTGGACTGCCCCTTGCAAGACCTTTTTGTTAATGAACAAAATTCGCAACAGGAAATCGTGTTGGCCTGGCGACGCGAGCAGGAGCGCCGCAATAAAATTAATGAAAAAAGCGGTTTGAAAACTTTGGGCGCCGGATTGCGGCAGATCCGCAACGAAAAAAACCTGACCCTGATTGAAGTCGCCGAAAGCGCCGATATGACTTTGTCGGTTTATCACCGGATTGAGATGGGGCAACGCGAGGTGTCCGAAAAAGAGATGAAAAATATCGCCAAAGCATTGAAGATGACGGCAGATGATCTGAAAGCGCAAATTAAAGAACTGGATGAAAAGGGCTTTTTGGAAGAGATTATCCAACGTAATGATGCCAAATATAAACTTTTGTCAACCCCGCGCGGCGCGATTGCTTCTTTTGGCAGCAATTTGGCGGAAACTTCCATGATTTCCGTTTTCGGGACAACCGGGAGAAACGGCAATGTTCTTATTGATCCCGAAGAAGAAGTTAAGAAAGTTGTCTGCCCGGTTTCGCTGCAAAACAAAAAAGATGCTTATGCCGTTAATCTTTGTACACGGCGTTTGGGCAACCTGTTGCCGTCTCGCTCGATATTGTTTGCGGATCCTCAGGAGCCGGTCAGTGTCGGCGATATTGCCATTTATTATGCTAATGAAGAAGAAGCGCAAATTGTTGCCGTGCGTGAGGATGACGCCGGAAATTTGTACGGAATCCGCTGGAATCCGGATGAGAGAATAGATTTTGACAACAACGACCTGCAAAGGCTGCATCGTGTTGTGTTTATCAGTCTGTAAAAACATGGCTTTCGCAAAAAGCCTCGGTTTTCCGAGGCTTTTTGTTTGGCTCATAATGGCGGAATATTGAGCTGAACAATATCGCCAGGCCTGATTTTGCTGTTGGCATAACGCATGTTGCCGGTTTCAATCATAAAACGCTGGCGACCGGTCATTTGTGAGGCCAGATCATAAAAATCCTTGGCACGCATATCCTGACGCTGGGGATTCATAATATACAACACGCACCCCTGCGTCCTTTCGGCTACTCCGCAACGTGCCCGTCCGCGCGGAACCTCGGCATTGACGACAACACCTTGCAAGCCGTTGCGTACAACTTTTGATTCGGCAAAAATAAATTTGCCGGCAACAACACCGATAAATAAACATACCCCGACAATCAGAAAAAAGATTTTCATTGTCAACCATTCGGGAAGCTCTGCCGCGGCCGACCGGCCGTAAACTTCTTCTTCATAGGATCTTTCATCAATGTATTGCGGTGTATGATTATTATCGCGGTCAAAGGTCGTATCGCGAACTTCTTTAGACGGAACAGGCGTTTCATCCAGATAAGCATCTATATTGACGCCGTTGGCAGATGGCGCCGGAGCCTGTTGCGCCACAAAAGGATTGCCGCTTTCCGCCGGCGAAAGCGTTGACGACTGCGGATGTGCAGAGGTCTGCGGCATTGTCCTGTTAATCGGACGTTTAATTTTTTTTAGCTGCGGTCGGGAACCGCCTGAGGATGTGTCCATATTTGCTGTTTCCTATAAGTTATTTTCCAACACCTTTGATGTTTTTGTTGTTTTGATAATACGCGGTACAATCATCATGATTGTTTCGGATTGCGGCAACTGCCGGCCAAATACCGTGTCGGGCAGGCCTATAATCAAAAAGTTTTCGCCTAACTTGCTGCGGATAGAGTATTTTGTAATCTCGCCCATGCCGTTTTCAATCGTTATTTCGGAAAATATCTTGTTGTTTTGCTCAAACGAAGCTTTGGTCAGAATCGATAAATCGCCCAAAAAAGAAGTCTGCCGGATACATTTGCCGATATCAAAACGCGAGAACCATAAATTCGGTACAACAAATTTGCCCTCACCAACACTTTCTACCTTGGCCTGACGGCTCAAAAACGAGGTCAGAGACGCAACGTTTATATCGTTTGACGTTGTCAATATTTTGCCTAAAACACCATTTTTGGCGCTTTTGATACTGCCAAATCCGAAAGCATCCATAATCTGTTGCCATTCCACTCCGGCGGAAGAATAAGGATACAGATTAAAGACCATAATATCATAAGCCAACAATATCGGGTTTTCCTCAAAATAGTTGATAAGGCTTAAAATTTGGCTGCGCAGTTCAAAATCGGCATCGAAGGTGATACTGTAGTCATCAAAATCCGCCGTAAAATCCGTTATGCCGGCTCCCCGCAAAACATCCAGAATGGCCAACATAATCGTCCGCGACTGCGGAATATAGAGGCTGAAATTAGCTTTCCTGGATATTCGCAAGGTTTTGTTTGCGGCGTTATATGTATAATAAATTTCTGCGGCATCGGTGATCATGTTTACAACATCCGTAAAATCACCGCGCAAATTCTCTGCCGAAATACTCGAATACGGCGCATCTTTGGCAACCAGCTTGAGCTCGGCTTCTTTGGTTAATTTTAATAAAGCTTTTTCTGCCGGCATGGTTTCAAACGAAAAACCGTTAACCTCGAATCGCGGCAACATATCGTTTTTGCCGTTGCGCACCAGATTAAAGGCTTTAAGATTGTAGGGAACCGTCGAAATCATCTGCTGCGCGTTCCAATTGACAAAACAACGCATCGGCGTTTCCAAATCAAGCCGGTTGGCTCCTTTCGGAGTCCGGATGGCCGGATACTCCGGTTTTGTTACTTCTGCCGTATAGACCGGAATTTCCGGTACTTTTATTTGACTGCTCTTATCATTCTTTTCTGTGCGCAAACCATCCAAGTAGCCACAGGCACTCAGCCCCAAGACAACCGGTAAGATGAAAAATTTTAATTTAAGCCCAGTCATTGTTTATCCCTGCGGTTTTTGCTGATTTGGTGAGAAGTTTTGAGCCGGCTGTTGCGGTCTCGTCTGTTGCGCCTGTTGCGGTCTCGTCTGTTGCGCCTGACCGGCCGGCGGAACCTGTTGCGGCCGCGGCTGCCCGGACGGTTGTGGCGGTTGCGGATTTTGTCCGCTTCCGGCGGTCGGCACATTGCTTTGGTGCATTAATTTATTGATAACCTCGTCCATAGACATTCCGGCACCAACCGTCGGATCTTCGGATTTATCCACTTCTCCCAGAGCTTCTTTCATCTTATTAAGCTCATCTTTATCCTGCTTAATCATATCCGGCGAAGCATTATGCTCCAATTCGGTTTTAAATTCTTGTAAATTTTTCTTTAAAGCATTGATACCGCCGGCAATTTTTTTATCAACATAGCCATAAAGATCCGGATGTGAAACAATATATTCGCCGGTTTCGCTTATTTCTTCCAAAACATCCAGAACATAGGCATAATGCTTGTATTCCTCTATGGCAATATTACCACTGCGGACACAACGAGCCGCAATACGCGATATGGTCATATCATAATATTCTTTTAACAACACATAGTTGTCGACATACCAGGTATCGCCGGCAGTGTCTTTCCCAGAGCTGAATGTTTTGTTTTGCTCCATTTTTTGCTCCTTTGATCTAAAAGCCTTTTTCTTAATTTAGTTTAGCAAACAGGCTTTGTAAATTATTATTTTAATCTTTTAGAATACTATTTTGATACGGGTCTATCTCATCATTGTCGGCCGTGTTGTCAATAATAACCGGAGGAATCGAAAGGCTGACCGGTACCGAGGCATAAAGAATCGGATTATCGGCTGTATCTTTTTCCTGATCATACAAATTACCCGTACAAATATAACTGTTATCACCTATTGCTTCCATTCCCGGTTCAATATTTTCATCATTTTCATCAACATATACCCATTCCCAATTTTGTCCTTCTTCATTGTCATTATATTCCGCTGATGAATCTTCTGTTGAATTGTCGGCGACCGAACTGCCAAAGCCCCAATCGTTGCTATCGGAATCTCCTATATTAACGGCCGTTTCCGTTATGGCTGTATCCTCTGCCGACGGACTATCAACAAACCCCCAATCACTGCTTCGTTCTTCGGCAACGGGGTTTTCCAAAATTTTATCATCCGAAACCGTGTCAATTACCTGTTTTTCCTCCGGAACCGCCGTATCGACCAATACTGCCGCTTCATTGTTTTCGGATGGCGGTATTATTTCCTCATTGCCTGGCTCCGGCAAATCTTCCGCTATATCTGTGTCCACGTCGTCTGACGGCAGATCTTCAAATGAGATTTCTGCCGGCAGCGGGATGTCTGTAATATCGTTTTCATACGGTGGCGTTTCTTCTTGCAGCGGCACCGTTTCCGGCAGCACATCTTCCGTAACCGCATTATTTTCCGATATAAATGGCGAATCATCCGCGCCGGCGATATTTTTTTTCTTCTGTTTTTTCTTTTTCTTCTTTTTGAGCGGTATATTTTCATTTTCCGAAATATTTTCAATATTTCGGTCGGGCATATCTTCATTTGGATAAACCGTGTCTTCTTCGTCCGTCGGCGGGAACGGTTCGATATCGTACACCGCATTTTGCTCCGTTGCATACCCGTTATCTTGTCCGACGGCGGATATCGGTGCTAAACCGCTGTTTATATCCTCCGGAATCTGCGGCTCGGGAACTGTCGGATTGAATGCCGGCCCATTTAAATAAACCGGTTGTATCCCCTTTAAGGATTCTGCCAATATTTCGGCTAATTCTTTCGTCTGACGGCGGCTTATTTTATCATACAACCGGCCTTGTTCTTCTATTGTTTTGGAAATGGCTTTTTCAAGGTTGTGCTCATTAGCGGCTTGCAACGAGGCAATTTTATCGGTCAGCATTATCAGAGCGGCGCTGTTATCCGGTGCCGTAATCTGAATATTATTGGCATTGTTATTGGACTGCGCAGTATTATTTTGCTGAATATTGGCCGACAACAACGTTTTGACCAGCTTGTCCTGAGATTCGTTAATAAGCCGAACCAATTTTTCGGTGTTATCCTCTTGACGGACAACCGGGGTCTGTATTTGTATCTGACTTAAATTTTTGATAATTTCCGTTTGCGTCTTTTCAAACACCGTTAATAATTCTTTATTATCATTTGCTTTTTCCGTTGCCGAGGCCTCAAATTTATCCAGACGCATATTTAGTTGTTTTTGCCCGTCTAAAACAACTTCTATTAGCTTTCTGGTTCCCTCATCAATTGTTGCTGCGGTTGCCGTCACCGCTTGCACCGGCGCCGCAGCGGGAATTTCCCGACTAAGACTGCTTAATGAGCTGCTCAAAGCTGTTTGACTTTGCATAATGGCTTTACATAATTCGCCGATGTCACGCGTTTGATCCGCCCTTGCATTTTGGTATGATTCCGATACGGTTTTACAAATCTCTCCCAGACTTCGAGTTTGTTCTTCGCGCCCCTCTTTGAGACCCGACATAAGAATCCGACACAAATCACCGAACTCTTTTTGTCTGTCGTCACGTGATTGTTGATTACCCGCCTCCAATGTCCGGCATAATTCCTTTAGTTCTTCACGTTGTTCTTCTTTATTTTCTTTCATGTTTTTGGCGATGAACAACTGGGTCTTACTTAAATCCGATGTTAATTTTTCCAGACTTTCTTTTTGGACGGTTGTTTGCTGCTGGATTAAAGCGCCCAGAATTTTAGCAAATTCTCCGGCAAAATCTTTATCCAAACTGATCTTGGCCGAACCGGCTATTGTCGCAGGTGCCGGCGCTGCGGCAGCGGCTTGATTCTGAGCCTGAGCCAGAGCCGTAGCCAAAATTTGGGCCTGCTGATGCGCGCCTTCATCCAAATGAATATCCGCTGCCGTGTGCGCAGACCTGGGCACACCGGATTTTTCCGCCAGTTCATCGGCATAATCCTGCAACATGGCTCCACCCGGCAGAGATGAAAAAATTCCTCTGATATCCGGCGAAAGTTCCAAAAGCATTTTATTGAAAGATTCTTTGCGCTCGGGACTTAAAATGTGCATTTGGCGATAAATATTTAAAAAACGCTGTGCAACAACGACGGGGTCTTCCTCGCCGTTGCGCAACGCCTTGCGGCGGGCTTCCGTCGCTTTATCCGTTTCTAACGCCATTTTGCCGCCAACAGTTTAAATTCTATCCATACCAGCCTATGATACGCTTTATCTTGTAAATTTAGGGTTAATAAATGCAAAAAAAAGAGGCTTTTAATAAGCCTCCGCCGTTTTTAAGTAATTTCCGTCACCGCACGTAAGTTTCCATCTCTGTTGATCTGAACAACGCGCAGTTTCTGCCGCATTTCTTCAATGGTTTTTTTGCGGTCGATGGTCGGATATGTGTGCAAAATACGATCCGTAAAAGCCTGATAGGCTGCCTCGGAATTTTCGGCGTGAATGGTTGCCAGGCAGTTATCATGACCGGAACCCATCAATTCCCAAATGGCACCGGCATTGCTGGTTGAAATCTCACCGCCTATGATGGCATCCGGCGTAAAACGCACAACCAGATCGATAACTTTGGCATAAGTGAGGGCGTTGGTTTGTTCGGTACGGGACAGCGTGATGTGCACACGGTTTTTGTGCGGAACAATCAACTCCCGTGTATCTTCAATGGTTAAAATACGTTTATTGATGTCCAAAATTTTTAGCAGATTGTTTAGAAAAGTTGTCTTACCGGTTGATGTGGCACCGGAAACCAAAATGTGATCCCCTCGCTTGATGCTTAAAAGTAAACGTTCATACGGGTCTTCCGGCTCCTTGATATCTTTCAACGGATTAATTTTATGTAATTTTTCTCCCTGCATTAAACCATAGTCTCCCAAGCCGAAAGCCACATCATCGGCGTGAACACGTATGGTCAGGGCAATACCGCCGGTCAAATCATTGTTGTCATACATGACATTTTTACCGCAAATGGCCGAAAAACGATGTTCTCCGGGAATTGTGGCGTAAACCACAGGGTTTCCCTGGACGGGGTCAAACGGCAGCTCATATGTGTTGGCAATAATATAGAGCAAATCCGTTAAATATTCTTTGCTTAATTTTTCGTCCTTATATACCGTCCAGGGGTAGGCTCTTTTGCCGCGGAGACGGAGCCATACTTCGCCTGCGTGATTGATGGCAACCTCTTCAATGCCGTCTTGCTGATACCAATATGCCAATGGCCGTAAAATAGATTCCAAAACGGTAAAGCTCATACTTTTAACTCCTTAAAACAATGCCGGAACGCTGTCATTGGCCGACCCGGAGGTGCTCCCCGCAGCCGATGCGGCCGGTGTTCCGCCAGCGGGCAAAGTTCCTGCAGCCGGCGGAGGTGGCGGAGCCAACGTGTTGCCGGTTTTTTTAGACGGTGTATCAACAATCAACGGCGGTGTTCCGCTTCCGGCCGCCTCGACATCGACCTGATCCGGATCATAGACAACCTGACTGCTGGCTGCCGCCGCTTTTGCAACATCCTCACGATCACGCGCTTTGGCTTCCTGCTCTGTCTTGACATCATCAATCAAGACTTCGGGCTTTTGATATTTTTGAGATTCTTCCGCATCCCGTTCAGCCGTCCGCAACCACAAATCCGTATTCGGATAAATAATAATCCGCGTGCCGGCCGGAATATACGTCATTGCTTTTACATCGGTTTTATCTGCCAAAATATCATCAAACAAGGATTCCATATCATCCAAAAAATTCTGACGCGCGTCATTGGCGGCTTGTTGTCTTGAGGTTTCTATCTCGCCGGCGGCATCATCTGCCGAGGCAATAAAGTATGAAGCTCCGGAACTTAAAACCGTTGTTATGACCGGTAAGGTATATTTTTTGAACAGCTGTTGATCAACATAGCCCAATGCCCCCGCACGACCCTGAGCATCTGCCGTTTGTCCGGTAAAGACAAATATTGAACCATCCGGACGAATCAAACGCTCCCAACTGATTTGGACACGTGCCGATTCCGAAGTCGCTTCCGCTGCCGCCGTTATGCTGCCAAAGGTTCCTATCAGACGAGACCCTGCCGGAATAATAATATTGCGGCCTTCTTCGGCATAAACGTTGCGTTCAACATAGGCGGTAATCGGCGCCGGATTGTTGGTATCAATGGCTCTTGCGATAACGGCCGGTATCGGCTTGTCGGAGAATATCATCTCACTCATATCAACGCGCCACGATGAAATGGATTTCGGAATTCCTTGTTCCGACCAGTCTTTTTGGTAGCCGTCAAAAGATTCTTTGCGGTAGCCGGAACTTATTTTTCCGACATTAATATTTTGCCGCCGCTGTTGCATAGCCGCTTCTAGGGCGGCGCGCCGCGTCGGATCATAACGTTCTCCGGGGCCGAATCCGCCACCCGGGCCTAAATTGCCGCCGGGACCGTTGCCGACGCCGTAAGCTCCGCCGGGACCGAAACTGCCGGCCGGAACAAACACCTGACTGTCTCTGCCCGAAGTTTTTGAGGATTTTGAACCGGAATCTTTTGTATCAAAATCATCCGTACCGAAATCTTCCGTGTCAAAATCATCCGTACCGAAATCTTCCGTGCCTATAAGATTGCCGTCTTTATCAATAATCAAACCATCGGGCATACGGTAGCCGATGACTTTGCCGTTTTTATTAACAACCGTATCGTCATCCAAAATCTCGCCCAGATATTCGCCATCCGGTGTCAGGGCAATTCCCAGAGATTTATAATATTTGGAATCTTCAAGCAATTTCAATGCCGGAGATGTCTCATCATCTTTAACTTTCGGTTCGTCGGTCAGTGTTGAAACGATATCCGCCTTATCAAACCACTGACGTCCGGTTCCACCGATGATATTGCCGTTGGCATCAACCGCATCGCCGTTTTCGTTTAAGCGGCCGATGATATTACCGTCGGAATCTATGACATTGCCGTTTTCATCCACTTTACCGATAATATTGCCGTTGGCATCATACACATTTTCGCCGACCCGGCCGATAACATTACCATCGGCATCAACGACCGTGCCGTCGGGAAGCATTTTGCCGATGACGTTGCCGTCCAAATCCACAACCGTACCATCCGGGTTTACATAGCCGATCAAGTTGCCGTTTTCGTCATAAACGGGGCGTCTTCCGTCAACTTTATCTTCCTGTTTGATAATATTACCGTTTTTGTCCACCTTACCGATAATATTGCCATTGGCATCGATGATATTACCGTTTTCATCTACTCTGCCGATGATATTGCCGTTGGCGTCGACGATATTGCCGTTCTCATCAACATAACCAATCAAGTTACCGTTTTCATCATAAATGGGGCGTCTTCCGGAGGTTTGATCCTGAGACGCATTGTAATACTGTAAAGGAGAAGCCTGCGCAATGACTTCGTTATTGGCATTGCGTATTTTTCCGTCAGGTGACAAAGTTCCGACGACATTGCGCAAATTATCAAGCACTTTGCCGTCTAATTGCAATTGGCCGACAACCAGTTTTGAGTTATCCCGAATATTGTAGTCCCGGTTTCCTCTGGCAATTACCGTTCCGCCTTTTAACACAAATCCACGGTCAAATGTTCCCAAATTTTGATTGGTAAAACCGGAAACATCGCCATTGCGGCTGATAATTCCCATAACTTTGCCGTCCGTATCGTAGACATAAAAATCATATAAAGCATAGCCGATTTTTTGATCTTCGGCAACAACATAGCCGTCAAAATCAACTGTGCCGATAACTTTCTTTTCGCCGTTTAAAACCTGTCCGTTCTTTGCAACATATCCGATAAATTTGTTATCCAAATTAAAGGCTACTTTGTATTTAAACAGCGTTCCCAAAGGTAATCCCGCATTTGTGTTAACATTATCGTTCGGTTGTTGGTAACCTACCAAATCGTTGTTTTTGTCAACAATTAAGCCATTGATAATGCTGTAACCGATGATGTTTCCCTCAAAATCAAGAACGGATTCATAATCAACCGTTTTGCCTATCAGGGCATTATCCGCATTACGTAACTGATGATGACGGTCCAAACATCCGACATATTCACCGCGTTCATTATAGACTTTGCCGTCATAAGAACCAAATCCGATAATTCGTCCGTTAAAATCAACAACCGGCGCATTGACTGCCGTATACCCCAGCAAGGAACCGCTGTCGCTTATGACATTGCCGTTTTCCAGTAATTTTCCGACATAAACGCCACGGTAGTTATAAACTCCGCCATTGAGCGCCACCACTCCAAGCAAGCCGCACTTATCGTCGATTATGCCATGCACGGACGAAAGATACCCCACCGGAATACCGTTATTGTCTTCAACCAGCCCGCGCGATATCAAACGGCCGATTTTTGCACCGCTTGAATTATTGACATTTCCGGTAATATCGACATACCCCAGTAATGTTCCGTTAAAATCAAGAGCAGCACCCGTCGCGTAAGCTTCGCCGAGTTTAGGCATATAATTCAAACTTCCGGCGCCTATTTCACTGACACTGCCATCGGGCAGAATTTTTGCCGTCGGGCTCAACGATTTGTTAAGAATAACGTTTTCACCGCCTAAAATTCCCAATTGTTCGCCCGAAGCACTAACCGCTAAATTTGCCTTTATATCCGTTGCTGTCAGTTGATTTTGCGAATTGATGACAAAACCGCTGCTCATCACCCGGCCGACAGCCGTTCCCGACGCGTTTTGAGCCTGTCCGTTGAGGCCAAGATATGACGATACCGTGCCAAACGGGGTATAAAAGCTTGTCAGGGGCAGCGCCTGACCGGCCATGGTTCCTGACTGGTCAAAGACATATCCCGTCGGAGATACGGACAATTTTTCCCCAGAATTGTCAAAGGATGAATTGATACCGCTTATCCCCAAAAAATTTCCGTCCGCCGTATAAACGGCATTCGGGGCCAGTGTTGTTCCTATTGCCGCTCCGGATAAATTATATGCCGTTGAACCAATCATATAACCGATTGTCGTGCCATTGAGCAAAATAACGGCGCCGTTGCTTAAAGCATGGCCTCTTAACTCTCCCTTGTAGTCAAAAACAGGACCGGTTGTGATCAGCCTGCCGATTACCGCACCCGAGGCATCGGTGATTTGACCGCGAGCCGCAACCAAACCATTTGATGATGTTCCTTTGGCTAAATTTCCGTCCGGCAACAAACGGCCGAGATAACGTCCCTTCAGATCCGTTGCCGTTGCGGCAAAATCCACAGCTCGGCCGATGATACCACCGCCGATATCCGAAACGCGCCCGTCCGCCCGAATCCGGCCGACGACTTTATTATCGCGGATAACCTCACCGTTATAACTGACAAACCCCATATAAAAACCATTATCATCAAAAGCATAGCCCGATGAAACTATTTTGCCAATAATAACACCGGCGCTGTCATAGACAAAACCGTTTGCTTTCAGATGTCCGATAAGCTCAGAATTAAAATCCGTTACATCACCGCCGGGAACAACACTCCCGATAAATTCTCCATTCAGGGACACAACCATCTTTGAGGAGATAAGCCTGCCGTCCAAAATATAATCATTTCCGATTTTGCGATAGGCGTAGCCATCCGGCGTGACAATACCTATTTGCTGGCCACCAAGCCCCGTATACAAACCATCGCCGGTAATGCGTCCGGATATTTTGCCCTCGTCGTTATAGACCAAACCGGGAAAAATAACCTGCCCCAAAACATCAAAATACTCATTAACAACCAAGCCGTTCGGAAGTGTTCGTCCCAACAATTGTCCCGAAGCACTGCGCACGATACCGTCGCTGCCGACTTTACCGAGAAGCTTTGCATCGTTGCCGATGGCAACACCCTGCGGCACAACGCCGCCGATAAGCTCACCATCATCGCCCATAATCAAACTGTCTGCCGTTACATTGCCCAACAATCGATTATCAAAACTAACGACTTTGCCGTCCGGAATAACTTTTCCCAGCGGTTCGCCGTTAAAATTAATTGCGGTAATTTCCTGCGCATAAGCATTGGCACAAAAACACAACAACGCCACTGCCGACAAATATCTGCCGGCAATTAATTTCAGATGTTTTAGCGTTGTTTGAGCCTTGTTCATTTACTAATTCCTTCGGTTTTTGGCAACTTCGCCCAAAACATAGCCCGAAACCTTTTTATCCAGATCAATAAACGAACCGTTATTTTTAACATAACCGATATTATTTCCCTTTGTATCAATTACGCTTCCTTCGTGCGTTAATCTGCCGACATACTGGCCGTCATTGCCCAAAATCGTTGCCCCGATCGGATAAACTCTTCCCAAAATACGGTCGCTAAGGTCTATGGCTAATCCGCCCGACAATATTCTGCCGATTATAGTAGCATCTTTACCGATAATTTTGCCATCAAAATTTACGTAACCCACAACTTTATCATCATTTGAGATGATCATATCGCCGGAGACCAATTCTCCGATTAATTTACCCGAAATACTGATAACATTACCGTCTGACAAAACCTTGCCGAGAGCTGTTCCCTCCGGAGACGCGACAGAACCGTCCGGTGTAACGGCGCCGATAATGTTTCCGCCAAAATCAATGACAAATCCGGGTGTAAGCAGATTCATTCCCTTATCGCTGCTGCCGCCCGGCAAAACCGCCGTAACGATTTGCCCCGTCGGATCCGTTACATCACCCAATGAATTTAGCAAGCCCTTGTAATTTCCCATGGCATCAACCATTATGCCTTCGGGAATAACCTCTCCGATAACCTCGCCTTTATCGTTTAAGACCTTTTGATCGTGCGTGACCGAGGCGACTCTCTCACCCTCAAGATTAATCACTTTGCCGTCGGTCACGGCATATCCTATGTAAGCGCCGTCATAACCTATTGCCGCGCCTCTGGTCGCGACTGCCCCTTGATATTCTCCGCGCTGGTTAAAATATTCGCCTTTGGCATTAACCCGCCCCAAAGTATCTCCGTAGCGGCTAAATACCACCCCGTCATCCACAACGACACCTATGACGTTTCCTTCCAAATCCAAAACCTCGCCGCCGGATAATACGGCTCCGTAAACGTTATTATAAACACTCAACCCGCCGTTGCGCAACGTCCCTTGTGCCACGCCCTTGTTGTCATATATTTGTCCATCCGGGAACAACCTGCCGATCAGCTTTCCTTCCGAGTTGACAACGGCTGTTTGAGCCGGAACCGCAATTCCCAGAATCCGGTTGTTTTCATCCAACACCAAATTATTTGCCGATAACCCGGCCGACGGCTTGCCGTAAATACGTACTCTGGCTTTGTTATCCACCCGGTTTATATATTCTCCCGCAGACGAGTAGGCATACCTTTCGCCCAAAACTCTGCCGATATAAACACCTTTGCTGTTAAAAACATCGCCTAATAACCCGACACACCCGACAGGCAGCTTCGCCTCGTTTACAACAATGTTGTTCATATTGACTTCACCGAGGTATTTGCCGTTTAGATCCACAGCCGCCCCGCTACGGCCAACAGCGCCGATAAATTCGCCTTTTTCGTTCAAAACGCTGCCGTCGGGGTTAACGCAACCGATGTAGCGATTATTCATATCCTTGACTATTCCCTCGTTGTCGACTGTCCCTAAAAAGTTGCATTGACCGTCAAATACCCGACCTGTCTTCAGGGTTTCGCCGATATAATTGCCTTCGGCATTCAGGACAATACCTTCGGGGGTTATTTTATAATTTGTCTCCTCATTGCCTCTTTTTATTTTGCCATCTTTATCCAGATAGCCGATTTGATTGCAGCCATAACCGATAATGCGACCGGCTCGCACCATCTTGGCAATGACTTTTGAGCCATTAACATCCTTAACCAAACCATTCGGCAACGCTCTGCCGACGATTTGCTGTTTTTCATTTTCTATCGAACCGTCATTTTGCAGCTCACCCAAAAGTGTCCCCTGAGGCGTGATGGCAATTTTGTCAAAAGCTACCAGTCGTCCCACAATATTGCCGTCGGCATCAAAAACGATTTCTTCTCCGGCATAGCCGATAACATTGCCGTTCAGATCAACCACCGTGCCGTCGGGCATCATCTTACCGATGATATTGCCGTTGGCATCCAACAAATTGCCGTTTTCATCAATATAGCCGATAACATTGCCGTTGGCGTCATACGCCACGCGTAATTTTTTGCCGGCCAATGGCGAATCTTTGGCTATGACATTGCCGTTTTCATCGACGATACCTACGGTATTGCCGTTGACGTCAACAACACTGCCATCCGGCAAAACAACACCAATGACATTGCCGTTTTCATCAACAGCTACCCTGCCCGGTTTGGTAACGGAGCCTATGACGTTGCCGTTCAAATCCACCACCGTACCGTCGGGCAAGACCCGGCCGATAACGTTGCCGTTCATGTCCACCACCGTACCGTCGGGTAAGACCCTCCCGATGACATTGCCGTTTTCATCATAGACGAATCCGGTATCAACAGCCCGGCCAATGACATTGCCGTTCATATCTACCACCGTACCGTCAGGCAAGACCCGGCCGATAACATTGCCCTCAAGATCAACGACCGTACCGTCCGGATTGACATAGCCAATCAAGTTGCCAAATTCATCATACACAGCGCGGCGGTTTTCGGCAACACCCAAAACATTGCCGTTTTCATCCACAATCAGGCCGTCCGGACCTACCCGGCCAATGATATTGCCGTTGGC
Organism: uncultured Pseudomonadota bacterium; assembly: GCA_949295085.1. Lineage (GTDB taxonomy): Bacteria > Pseudomonadota > Alphaproteobacteria > RF32 > CAG-239 > CAZU01. Next base: position 129,630 of record CASFJS010000008.1, on the reverse strand, counting down.
GTCTCTAACGTAACCGTCCTCATCGATTATACCAATAATTTTACCATCCGGTCCGATTGCATAGCGAACGCCCTTGGCATTTTGTGCGGCAGCTTCACCCGGAAGGGGCTCACAATAATTGCATTCTTCTTTGGTTACCGCTGTTCCCGTAACAGGCACTTTGGCTGCTTTGACACTGTCTTTTCCCAAATTAAGCTCGTGCCAGGAAATGATAAAATTATTTTGCACATTACCGGCCACAACCGGAGCCCAGCTCATGGTGATGTGACAGGTTTCATCTCCTGTTAACGTCAGACTGGTGCAGTGGTCGTTAAACTCAAAACCGGCGGCCGGCGGTTCGGCCAATTCTACCGAAACAATTTTGACGGAGGCTTTGCCGTTGGTTCCGAGAGTCAGAACATTTTTGGCCTCCGTCCCCAACACAACCTCCCCCATCGGCACCGGATCCGGCGTCGTGGTTAAAGGTATTTCGCCTTCCATCGTTGAAAATTCTATGCTTTGCGACGTTTCCACCGTCGGAATATCTCCAAAGACATCGGCATTATCCGTAAAAACAGGCTCTTCGTATTCCGTAACCTCGTCACCGCTCTTTATCAGCAATATCAAACCAAATATAAAAATCAATAAAGAGGAAAGACCAATCATCAAAATGATGGTATTGGTCTTTTTGACATATTTTTCGGAATGCGTTAAAGGTTCTTTGCTCATTTTGCCTGTTTATTGCGTCCTCACCACGCTGCAAAATACGCCGTTACGGCCAAGTTCTCCGCAAATATGGTCTCCTGCCTCAAGGTTTTCTATCGGACCGACCCGCAGATGGAATAATTCTTTGCCCTGTCCGTCTGCCGGAGCATCAACCGAAAAGAACGGCGCCATTCCTTCCAATTCGTCGCTGTATTTTGACGATAGCCTGTCCCATAATTCTTCAAGGTTAACCACATCGGCATCCGCACCAAGCTCTATGGATATGTTGGAGGAATCCGTGTTTTGGAACCCGGCACCGTAGGCATATTGCGGCATCATGGAGCCGACACCGAGATTTTGCCCGGAATTGGTTATTCTTTGCATTTTTGAATAATCAAAGCTGTCTGCTATATTGCCTTGCGGATACGCTCCCGGAGCTCTGCCGCCGGCATATTCCGGAATAATAACCTGGCCTTGCCCCGCCCGAATATCAATTTGCCCCGGAATCGGCGCCATGTTGGACATCGGCATTCCGCCCTGCCCCGTTGCGGCAGCCGCACCCCCGGAGAGAGGCTGGCCGGATGGAATTGCCGGGCCGACTTCCCATGAGGGCGGCAGATAATCTCGCGAATCGATGGCAAATTCCAACCCGCTTTCGTCCGAACGACGCATCTTGATGCAAATCAATCTTTTGCCGTTGCGTAAAACCATATCCCCAATGCCCTCAACAATAATTAACCGATTGTCCGGCCCTTTGGTTCGGAACCCGACGGGAACCTCAACCCGCTCGACAATCATGCTGACAACCGGACGCTGCGTCATATTTAAGGCTTTTTTGCCCAAATCAATGTATGTAAAGATGTTATCCCGCCAAACTCTTTCCGGCGCAATGACAACATCGTCGGGGTTGGGCACATAGACCTCCAAATCAAATTTAAATTCACTCGGATCCACCGGAATGCTTTTCAACCAATCTGATTTTTGGAAACGTCTGGTATATGTCGAATCAACGGACTTGTTGCCGCTCATCCCCGCCGCACCTCCGGCATAAGCCTGCGAATTTCCGCCGACCGTATTAGGAATGTAATCATCAACCACTTCAATATCAATGATTGCATTGGTCAGGCGCTCGGTATTAACGGCTTCCGATTTTACGTAAAAAACGTACCGATTTCCCGATCGACCAAAGACGATAATATTGGTATCAACGCCGATATTCGATCCCCGCTTGGGATACAACAAAAGTGTGCTCGGTCCGGCTATTTGGCCGTCGAACGTTGCGCTGTCGCCGATAAAAATATCCTCAATAAGTTCCCAAGAGGGAAAATTGACCATTGTGATCATGCCTTCGCGAACGCGTATCGGCAAGACCAAATCCGGCGTCCAATAATATTTTGAATAGGCCGGCTTGCTTTGTCCTTCACCAAGATTTTGCAGAGGATCCAACCACGCCGCCTGCGTCATCCCCAGCGAATTGAAACCGGCATAACCCAAATTCATTGGCGTGTAGTTGCCCTGGGCCTGTTCGGCACTGGCGTCCATCATCTGCTGATCAACTTGCGCAGCGGCCACCTGCGGACAAGCCAGCAAGAAAAGCCCAAGCCCTTTTACGAAAAAATTTTTTATTATATTTCTCACGTTACAACTACTCCACTCTGTTGCGGCTTAAAGCGTATCTGTATACCGTAAAACCAACCGGATTTTTTAATCTGTCCCCGTATTTAACCGTTTTCCGGCGATATCCGACGTTAAGCGATGCCGTCCAATAGCTTATTTCCGGCTGGGCGGAATCGGGGTACATGTCGCGGGTTTCGTATTCTACCTGCCAGATGCCGTTTGTCAGCTCATTGACCGAAAGGATTTTAACCTCCCGCTCCATGCCGTTGTTTTTGATAATACTGATGGCTCTTTTGGCAACATTATCCAAAAAATCCTGATAAACCCGATTGTCTGACATTTCCTGAATGGGGCCGCCCGGCATCCAACGGGCCTCGGCCTCCGCGACATCCGAGCTAAACGAACTTCTCAACAGCACATATTCGCGGACAAATACTTCCGTTATGGCTTTGCGGTTGCGCAGCTCGGTCGTAATCGGCTGAATGTTGTAAACCTGCTCCGAACGGTTTTGAAAAGTCAGCAAAAAAGGCTCTACGCGATAAAGCGGAACAACCTGCAAAATGGCCAACACCAAAACAATATTGCAGCACAGACTAAAAGCCGTGATAACGGCAAAAGCCCTTGCCGTCCACAAATAACGCTTCTCCGCAATATTGGCGACGAAAACATCCTCTTGTCTGCTTTTGGCCGCCGGACGACGCCTTGCGGAATTTCTGCCCTCCAAAAGCCTTGACTGGGGACGATTTTGCCCGATTTCTTCCACCATATCACCCTTTCATTATTCAGATTGTTGCAACAAACCAATCCGGCAATGTTTTGGGCAGCTCAATTTCCATGCAGGCACACGGCGACAACTTAAGCTCATCACTGCCGGTACCGATACCAACCGGCTCCGGTTCATAATATGATCCGTAACATCCGGATAAAGCCACCAGCAGACATAATGCCAATAATTTAAATTTCATTTTCATCAAAACAACCTTTCTTTACGGGTTTTGCTTAAAACTACGGATATTATGAAAGTATACTGTTTTATTTTAAATGTCTAACAGCTTAGATATACTTATCAACAATTAGAATATCTCAACTTCGGTTTGTGAATAGCGCGTTACCGTAAAACCAAGCGGATTGATCAGGCGTGTAACAATAAACGAACGCTCCGGAATAAAATATGCCGTGACCGATGCCGTCCAATAACGAACTCTTAAAGTTGTTTCCTGTTGCTGCTGCGTTTTTCCCTGCTCGTTATACAGATCATAAGTTTTAAAATCGACTTTCCATACCGATGAACGGCTCCCGCCCTGGCGCGTAACCGATATAATTTCAACCTCGCGAACCAAAACCTGCTTGAACATGGTTTCCCACAGTGTTTTTGTGGTTTGGCCAAATTCGTTATAAACCTCCGGTGAGGAAAGATAGTTGAGCATTCCGCCGGACATCCAGCGCGTGCGCATTTCTACCGGATCATTGATCACCGTATTGCGCAGAATAACATATTGACGGATAAACATTTCCAGAAGTTTGTCTCTGGAAGCCATATCCTGAGCAATTGCCTCATTGCGGACAATATTCTCCGACTCGCTTTGATTAATCAGCAAAAAAGGCTCTATCGTTACCAGCGGGGCCAACCGGAACAACGACAATGAAGCCAGAATCATAAACCCCATGGAGATGATTGCCGTTAAAATAAAAAAGCGGGAAACCCACAGATAATATGTCTGACGCAAGGAACTATGTGTTTCTTCCAGCTGCTCCAGATAATGCGGTTCTTTTTCGCTGCCCGCCAGGGCCAGTGTCTGTGTTCCGCCTGTAATTTGTTTAGAATCCATCTGTGTTGTCCGGGTTACCAGTAATTAGCGCAATATGGCTCTTCAATATCAGTATAATCATCAGCCTGGTCATTTAAACTGTTTTTATACTTATCTACAAGCTCGGCATCGGCTTCGGCTTTTTTCAAATCCGCGTCGATATTGTTGTTATCGGCCGTGGTTATCGAAACACTCATAACCGCATTCTTATCCTGTTGCATGACCGATATAAGTTTTTCAAAATTTCCTACTTTTTCCTGAACCGGTGCATTGTCGCTTTGATCAACCTGAGCCAGGGATATTTTGACCTCCGATGACACTCCGGATTTGATCTCATTAAGTTTTTCGGCGGCGAGCTCATAATCTTCATCATTGATTAAATCAAAACTTTCCGACGGGGCAAAACCGTATGCCTCGAGCTGCTGTTTGACTTCTTCCAGCTGAGCCTCGTATTTTTGCTCGTATTCTTCCATATTCTCACGTTGTACCTTCTCGTTTTCAACAAACTTAAGAAAATCGCCGATCTGGTTTCTGGAAAATTCCGCATATTTTGCGCCGGCCAAACGATTTTTTTCTTTGCGCGTCATATCTTCCGTATCATCGTCTCGTTGCAGCAAATTATAAGCATCGGCAACCGGATCGTTAAAGTACAGGGTATTGTTTTCTCCGGCTCGTAAAAAGATACCGAGTTCACTGCCCTGGCAATTGCTTTCCGGCGGTACAAACGCCAAATAATCGTCCAGCGGAAGCGGGTTATTTAAAATTTTGTCTCTTTCCGAAGAATCTCTTGTTGTCATTTTGATATCAATTTCGGCATCCACAAGCCGATGGTACGGCTTGCCGTTTTTCATATACATGAGATAACATGTCGGCACGGCGGAGAGGCTTACTTTTTCATCACCACGACGAATAAATTCTCCGCCATCGTTAACATCGATGATGATATCCGATCCGTCAACAACACACGGCATAAAGCCGCCGCGTCTGAAAACATACGCTCCGCAACTTGACGTCAAGGCCTCTTTTAAATCGAACTGGCTTTCGATAAAAGCATTATCCTTTAACATGTATTGCCATATCAACGGAATATCTCCGCCATAATTTAAAAATTCTTCGGCCGTGACCGCCCTGTCATCTTCTTTTCCTTTGACGTAGGGTTTGATATTGGCGTAGTCATCAACATCAAAGTGAAAAACCTCCCGTACCGGCGGCAGACTAAAATTCGGGATGGCGTACGGCGCTTTAAGATCCCGCTCTTTGGGGGCTGCGCCGACGAAAAAGCCCTCTGTTTCGGCCGATGTATCCATACTCAGCAGTTTGGCATATAAGGCAATATCATTAATTTCTATCAACCCGGCAACATTATAAACAAGAGTAAGTGCTTTTAATTCATCAATCATTTGTTGATGGATTTGGACAACTCTTTCATGCCCCGCCGGACGATATAATAAATCTCGCATATTCATCAGTTGATTGTAATGAAGCTCAATGATGCTGTCAACCTGCGTGTAGAACGCCTGCAGCGACGAATCGGCCGCCCGAACCGCCTGCGCAACCAATATCGGGAGTGTCAGGGCCGATTCTTCATCAACCAAGGGTTCTAAGACATCTTCTAAGTTTTTGCGCACATCTTCGGCATATTGTGAAGCATTTTCCTGCACCGCTGCCGTTAGTTGCGTTTGGATCGCCGACAATGTTTGCGACCCCTGCATTCTTTCCACGGCTGCCGTCTCCTGAGCCTCGTGAATCGCTTCGGCAATGCTGTTGTCCAACGCTTCCAAATCCTCTTTTAGTCTGTCCCTCTCAATCTCGCCCGTTTTGGCTTCTTCTTCCAATGAGGCGATTTTTTCTTCATCGGTGTTGTTTTTTGTTTTTGCCGATACGGCTGCCGTCAAATTATCGGCACCGATGATTTTATCTTCTATTTTAACTTCGCTGACCGTTGTTTGGCCAACCGCCGGAAAAACAACTTCGGCATTAACAATACCGTCAATCGCCTGAGTTGCCGAATCTTCGGCAACGGAACGAATATCGGCTATCGTATTGCGTTTTTCATTGACGTTGTCATTGGCTTTATCCAGTCTGGACACCAGTGTCTCCCGCTGTTGTTGCAAAGATTCGAGTTTTTTCCGGCTGGCAGCATTGTACTGTACCCGGGAATTTGTTGTCGATACCATTTGAGATGCGGCCTCTGCTCTGGATTTTTTAAGCTGTTGCTGATATTTTGTTTCGGATATATCCGTTTCTTGTCCGCGCAGCCGACTGATAATTAGCGCCAACACATCATCCCGGGTAAAACTCTTTAGGTATGATCTGATATTGTCGTATTTGCGACGCAGATACTGGTTGTAAAACGTTTTGGCGTCTTCCCATACCTCAACATTTGTCGGTCTTCCCCAATCTCCGGCATCGGCCCACAATAATTTTACGGCCTCTGCGCCAATCTGCCACGGGAGTATCGCAGACCGCCGGCTTTCTTCCGCCGAAGCCTCTTGTTTGCTGGTGTTGACGGATATGGTCGTATTTTGCGATAATTTTTCGGCTTTTTTCATATCGGGATCATCCTGCAGATCTGCCTGAGTGTCGGCATCAAACGACATTTGCGCAACATCATCCGTCGATATTGTTGATGTTTCTGCCGCTTTGGCTGTTTCATAAGCATCAACCGCCCACCGAGAAATACCTCCCCGTACTTCATGATTGTTAACATATTTTTCCAACGACACATCAGACCACGGCTTTACCGGATCGCTAAAATAATGCCCCATAAAATTTATGGCACATTGCTCCGCTTTTTGTAACTTTTCCAAGCTGCGCTGATGATCTTTTCTCGCCGTCACGACTTGTTCCGCCACTTTACGATATTCTTTAAGCTGTTTCAACATATTATGAACACTCATCGCCTCGTTGACCTTGACTTCAACCGGCGTAAGATTTGATAATTCTTCCATCTGTTCTTCGGCATCTACCAGCGGATGTTCATTATCGGCCTCCTTTGGAGAGGCAAACTCAACCCCCATCCGGACAATACTCACGCGCTCGGCTTCATCAGCCGTTTTCGCTCTGAGCGTTTCTGCTCTGGACATGCTCACCTTGGCCGTTTCGGCTCTGGTCGCTCTGGCCGATATTGCCGCTTGTGACACCATGGCGGCAGGAGCCTCCGCTTTTACCGCGGATACGGCCTCAGACCTCACCGCCGCGGACCGAGCCGTCGTTTCTTCTTGCGAGACGGCCGCGACATCTGCCTTGACGGCACTTGCCCTCTCATCAACGGCAACAGACTTTACGCGATCCGCCGTTTCTGCTTTGGATATTTCTGCTCTGGTCGCTCTGGCCGATGTTGCCGCTTGTGACGCCGCGGCGGCAGGAGCCTCCGCTTTTACCGCGGATACGGCTTCAGACCTCACCGCCGCGGACCGAGCCGTCGTTTCTTCTTGCGAGACAAATTTTGCCCGTCTCGGAACGGTTTTTAATTCCATTTCCGCGCTGCCGGCAACCGCTTGGCCAATAAGTTGCGTTGCCTCGCTGCGACTTCCGGAGATTCCGGCTTCAATATTAGCCAGCGATGGTGTTACGCCTTTATAACCAACCTGGGCAAAAGCCAACGGTGATGAGTTATGCAGCATTGCAACGGCGGAAAGCGGCGTGTTGTTATGATGGAGGAAAGCCGTTTCGTCATTATCGGTTTTGTCGGCTTCCGTTTCGACCATCGGCGTAAGCCCTTGCATGGCCTCAACGGCTTTCAGGCGGGCTTTCAGGGCTGTCACATTTTCCCAAAGACGAACCACACTGTCCAAAGTTTCCAATGCTTTACCGTATGCAAACAAAACTTCGTTATTACCGCCCTCATCCGTCGACGGATAACCGCAAGCCGCGCCATCCCCCTCGGCACAGCTCCGAGCCGTGGATATTTTGGTCTTAATGTCTCCGTTTAATTTGTTTTGTAATTCAATGGCGGCGACATAAATGGCATAAACATTTTCAATATAAAATTGCTCACGCTGTTCTTCTTTGGCTAAAACATCGTCTCCTTTGTATGATCTATAGGTTAGAAAAACCTGCCGCATTTTTTTGGCGATTTTTTTAACTTTAACATCTTTCAACGGTTTGCCGCAAAAAGTTTCTTTACCCTGACCGGAAGCGCCGTTAATATCAATAAAAGTCCCGTTTTTTATGTTTTCAAACGTTGCCGTAACGGCTGATTGCAGACTGGTTACATCCGATTTGGCCTGTAAAACGATTTGCTTGGCCTGATTAAAAGAACTTTGCAAATTACCGGTAACCTGAGCAACTTCTTCCGGAATATCAAATGTCGGCACCGTCGGCAAGGCATGATAAATCAAATCAAACGGTGTTTGCGCTTCCGCGGATGACACCCTTAAGAGAAAAAACACCAAACTTGCCATAACCAACCGTTTCATTGCTTTTCTCCTACATTATACCCATCATACCCAACGCACCGTTGACATCTTCGCCGGCTCCTTTTATGGCATCTGCCGTATCACCGATATCTTCACCGACATCTTTAACGTCTTCAACCTTGTCTTGGACATCCGATAAGGTGTCTTTGCCTTTTTGCACCAAATCGGCCAGATTTGTGCTTCCGCCTTTATCCTCATAGTCGCAGATATCTATCACGGTTTTTGGCTCGCCCGTACGAATCTCGCTGTTGGCCAAAATCAACAATGTTTGCGCTTTCAAATTTTCTACTTCCATAACCAAATATCTGTGCAAGGCTTCCATTTGAAAAACCGTGTTTTGAACGGCAGTCTGCACGGCTTCCGATTTGCCGTTAACCGTTTCGGACGTATCAGAAGTATTTTCCTGCTCATTTTGCGTGTTTTGAATGGAGGCAATTTGCGTTACCGTGCTGGAAGACGAATCCAAAACGACGCTCTTTTTACGAGATTTACGCACCCGTTCTTTTTCTTTGCGGTCCTTTAAGGAAACCACCGCCCCCTCTTTAAATGACAGCTCATCCATGGCTTTGGTTGTTTCCTGCAGCGGATCAAATGATGACGAGCCTCCGGAATCGGCACTGCTTTCACTGACCAGTTCTTGAAGCTCCAATGTCAGCTCAGCAATTTTTTCGCCTTGTTCATAAAGCTTGACGGAAAATTCGTCTTCTATCAACTGATTTTCTTCTTCCAGCGTGCTTTCAAGCGCCGCTATTTCCTGATTAAGGCTGGCCATTTCGGCATCATTGGCAGACTGAAAAGATATCATTTCTTCTTGAATTGCCGCTTTTTCGGTATCCGTTTCGGCTTTTTGCATTTCGCCTTGGTATATATCTACCCTGACTTGAAAATTATCCTGAGCCTGGATTACTTTTTCCTCCAAAGTGATGCGCTCCAGCTCTTTTGATTCCTCCAATTCGGCCAGTCTGCTTGCTTTTTCTTTTTGCAAATCGCTCAGAACTTTGCTCTCTTCGGCAATCTTTTTGGACAGCATGGCGATCTCATATTCCTTGGAATTAACAACGGCATCTTTGACACCCTGGTAGGTTTCTACCACTTTTTGGTAGGTTTCTTTGGCGTAATTAATGCCGTCTTTGGCTGCTTTAATACCGTTACCGATAAATGTCGCAAACTGCGATTCACTGATTTGCTCCATCGTGGTTTGAAAATTTTCTTGTATTTTTTGTATGCCGTCGGAAATTTTTCCGGCCGTTTTGCTTATATCCAGTTTAAACGGGTTTTGGGCACAGGCGGTTTGAGCGTTGAGTATCACCACCGCTAAAATTATTAAAAAATATTTTGTTATAGCCCAAAGTTTCATGATCTTTCCCCGTTATTTCTTCAATACCTCACAATCGGTAACATACTCATATTTACCATTCTGCAAAGCTCTGAATTCCTCATATGTCGTCGGTCCAAGATTTCTTATGTACCATAACGAATCCAGCATCGCAATCCCCGCCTCAAACGAATTAATGATATTTATTCGCCGGGAAATATCGGCCAAGCGCTGGATTATTTCTTGTTCGATAATCGCTTTTTCATTATCCAATGATGTTTGCGAAGAAGAAGTGTCACTTTCATTTTTGTCTTCTTCGGCAATATAGGCGGATATCTTGATCGACTGCGCATAAAGATTAGATATGTAACTTGAAAAAATATCAAAATTATTTTTATCGGTTCGCGTTGTTTGTCCGGCTCCGGGTTTGATCAATTTAATCAGTCGACAACGATTATACGCATTATTTTCAATATCTTCCTTGCCCAAAGGCGATAGCCACAAAAGCTCCGGATCCCCTTTGACCTTGATTTCGGCCGCAGACGACGAAAAACAAATACAAACGCCTCCCAGCATCATAAAAAGTATTTTATAAATCTTGAGCATGGGCTTTCTCCCTCATCGTTCTTTGCGTTGAGGCGGTTGTTGCCGCCCTTGCCTCAGTTTTTGCGACTGTTGCGCGAGCTGCCGGAGCGGTTGTTGCCGCCCTTGCCTCAGTTTTTGCGACTGCCTCTCCGGCCGTAAATTTTTGACGCTCCGCTGTTGCCGAAACACCATCAACCAATTTTGCTTTTGCCGAAATATTTTTGTCGCCCTCTTTGTCGCTGCTTGTACTGGCCTGCAAAAGCTGCTCTTGTAAATCAAACCGGCTGGAAGGCAGGGGTGTTTCGATTCTTGATACATTTTCGGAAGATGTTTGAACCGCCGTTATAACCGATGAGGCGGAAACCTGCGGCATTGTTTTTGACAAGATACTCGTCTGAGGAATGGCCGTTATATTATCCGCAACAACATCCTCTGCCAAGATGGCAGCCGAACGAATGGCCTCGGCCCGGTTGGATACCATCGCTTCTGCCTCGTTTACCACTCTCTGATTGTTTTCCATTCCGGAGGAGGTCGTTGTTTCGCTTACCATATATTCACCCTCGGCAACATCGGCCGTTACGGTTTCCAAGACCTCCGAATCTTCTTTATCCAACACATCTTTGGCCCGGTTGATTTTATCTTCAACCGTATTTTTAGCTTCTTTAATGTCTTCCAGGGTATTCACAGCTTCTTCTTTGAAATTTTGGTAGTATGCTTTTATTTCCTGACCGGCGGCAATATATTCGTCTGCCTTGGCTTTGTATTCCATTGCTTTGGCGTTTAATTCTTCATATTTGGCTTTAAGTTCGTCTGCGCGCTCTTTGGCTGTTTCGATGCGATCTTGCAACTGAGCCGCTTTTTCTTTGATACTTTCGGCTTTTTGCCGCAGTTTTTGGATCTTTTCGCCCCCTAACTTATCCAGATCTATACTGACTTTGGTCGTAACCAATTTACGAGCTATCCCGGAATATTTTTTTTGCACCAATCCGGCTTCTTTTAAAAAACTGTTGCTTTGAGTTAATACGTTTGACAATATGTCGGTTCCGGCAAATGCGTTGCCTGCCGCAATAAGCAGCAAACCAAAGATCAAACCATATGCCGTAACCTTTTTATTCATTGGGCGCCTCCGCTCGGCGGACCAGCTAAATCCGTATTCTCGTTGACGTCTATTTCCGTTGCCGGGACCAATGTATCTAAAATATTGCGGATATTTTCCATATTGGTAACTGCCGCACTGTACCCGATAGCATTTAGCAATGATGTTGAATTATCGGATGATAATTTGTTATTAAATTCAATATCTTCGCGGGCGTCACCATCCAGACTGATATCTATGGTCGGATCTTTACCGACTAGTTGATCAATCCGTGTTTCGTAATTTCCGGCGGCAATCATCCCGTTAATCGACGTCACCAAATAGGCCTTTGCATAATCCCCTATAATCGCTTGTCTTTCCTGCGTATAATTGGCATAACCTACCGGCGCGTTTGTTTGGTAGTCGTAGGCCAGACGCCGAATACAATCTTCTGTAATTTCCGGACTTTTGGAATCCAAACCACAACGCAATGTCAGCACCGGTGACAACAGAAAAGTTCCGTTTGTATCCGTGCCGTCATCCTCGGCTGCGACCGGATATATTGCCGCAAATGCCAACAAAATTTGCAAGATTATCGGAAAAAAATATGTTTTGACATTTTTCATATTTTAGTCCTCCGGTGTTTGTAATCCATCCATCACATAGAGCGAGAAAGTTTTAAGATTCAGCGCTCTTGCCCATAAACGATTCAGGTTGTTAATACGCGTGCCCAATGCCTGATTGATTTCTTTGGTATAAACCCAGGCATTTTGAACATCGGCCACCTCGGAATTTAAAATCGGATCAACAACATTATTCTTGAATGTCATGCTTTCATTATAAACACTCAAAGCTTCAAAATAAGCCGCCGCCATATATTCAACCCTGGCGTTATCCAAATCTCTCCTGGCGTCCTGATTGTCTTTTGAGCTGATTTCATCGGTAATTTCACTAAAAATAATATTATTGGTCTGTCGGATACACGTGTCATAAACACCTTCTTTTGCGGCGTCTTCAAAATTTATATCACAACGCAGAGATAAACCATCAGGAACGACTAAAATACCATCCTCGGTTTCGCCGCCTTCATTGCCGCCAATGTCTAATGATAAACTGGCAAATGCCAAAGGATAGCGTTTGTGAATAAATCCATACCCCGATGATGTCTTAAAACTGGCTCTCGTCGGTTTTTGGACGGCCGGAACCGACTGACGAACCGGCTGATTTGAGACAGCCGGAGCGGTTTTCCTTATGCTTTTTGTCGTACCGCTCGCTGCAGCCGGTTTGGCGGCAGCCGTTGCGGCCTCTTTTGCCACCGCTTTAACGGCGGCCTGCTTCGGCGCCGCGGTCGTTGCGGCCTCTTTTGCCACTGCTTTAACGGCGGCCTGCTTCGGCGCCGCGGTCGTTACAGCCTCTTTTGCCACCGCTTTAACGGCGGCCCGCTTCGGCGCCGCGGTCGTTGCGGCCTCTTTTGCCACCGCTTTAACGGCGGACATACTCTCTACAGCCGTTTCCGCCGCCGTGGTCATTATCGGCTGCCGCGATGATTTTATAGCCGGCATATCAACCAAATCGGCCGACGAGACTTCTTTAACCGACGAGACTTCTTTAACCGACGAGACTTCTTTGGTCGACAAGACTTCTCTTGCGGCAACCTCATTTGTTATTTTTGCCGTTGCATTGCTTTGTTCATAAGCCGCGGTTATTTCTTTACAAGCATCGGAATTAGGATCGCCGCAGGTATTTTCCATTTCATTATTAAGTTCGGTTAATTCTTCTTCGGCATCATTATATGCCTCGCTTGCCTCTTTGCAGGCATCCGAATCAGGATTAATACAGGCTTCTTCCATTTTGCTTTTAAGTTCGTCCAGCTTTTCTTTGGCTTCGCCAATTTTATTTTTGATTTCGTTAACTTTATCTTTTGCTTCGTCGACTTTATCTTTTACCTCGTCAATCTTATCTTTTACTTCATCAACTTTGTCTTTGGCCTGTTGCACCGCATCGCGGACTTGATTAATACGCCCCTCAACTTCGGCTTTATATGCCTGAGCTTTGGCGACATATTCCTCTACACGTTGCTTATATTTTTCGGCTTTTTCCTTAATTTTTTCAAGCCGTTCTTTCTGTTTGGTAATAAACTCGGATACGTTTTTTTTGGCGGTACCAATTGCCGCCATGGTTTTTTGATACTGGGTAACCTGAGTGACGCTTTCCTTGACATTGTTTAAGGTGTTGCCAACTTCCGTTGCGGCCTGAATCGTGCCCGGAATATCTAATGTCGGTATTTGTGCCCGGCTAACGGCCGGTACCAACAACATCCCCAGCAGGAGTATTAAAAAACGTGATTTCATGGCCTTTCTCCCAAACGTCTCCGCCCTATTTCTATAGTAGCATACTTTCCTTTGCAGATAAACGTTTTAACGCGCTTATCTTAAATATTTAAATATTTTGTAACAAAGTTATCCTCGCCGTATTCTTTAATAAGTTCTTCAACCAGCAACACATTTTTACGACCGGAGTTATACAACTTCAGGTATGGGCCTAATCCGCTCAAATCGACATCCAAAATAACAGACTCACCCGTTGCCGGCCGCGATAACAAAATGGCATACGGGAAATCGCGATATGATTTACCGAAAATAAAATCTGTCTCGGCTTCGGTCAGGTTCCAGTTAACATAATCTTCCGGCATGGCCTGCGGATTACGGAAAAAGATAACCGTCTGACATTGACCGCGAATAACCTCACCAACCCCCAATTTATCAATAATATTCGGCTGTTGGAAAGCACAAAGATAGGCCTGGCGTTTTTTACGCCCTTCCTGCAGACCAATAACAAAATAGTCACGGAACATCGGGTGTTTTAACATCGGCGCGGTCTCATCAATCATAATCAGCGACGGCACTCCGGTTTCACCAGTTTCTGATTGAATACGGTGCATAATGTAGCTGATGACGGCCGGTGCCAAAATCTCATCTTCAAAAATATGGGTAAAGTCAAAAGCCATAAAACGTTTGGCTTTTAGATCCAGACTGTCATTCTGGGCATTAAAAATATTGCCGTATTGGTCGGGATTAACCCATTTGAATAATTCGCGCCGCATATTTCCCGTCGGCGAAAAACAGCTTTTGTATAAATTTGTCATCATACGTTCTTCCGGCCGCAGATAATCAAAAGCCGTGGTGACCGCACGGGCAATTTCTTTTTCGGAAACGGCATCATCCACCATGGTAATGGCACGCATCCAACGGCGCAAAAAAGCGCGGTTGTTTGGTGTGTTGGCACAGTCGAACGGATTTAAGGAAACATTTTTTTCATCGCCCTCAAACCCAACATAGGCGCCATGAATGGCGCGGGTAAAAATTTCGGCACCGCGGTGGCGGTCAAAGAAAAACACTTTCAGGTCCGCATGGCGCATCGCCTGACCGGCCAAGAAAGTCAGCAGGGTTGTTTTACCTTGTCCCGTCGGACCGATAATACAACAGTGTGCCACGGCCGAATCCTCAGACGACACGTGAAATTGAAAACGGTAAGCCGAACCGGAAGTCGTGCGAAATACGGAAATAGCTCCCGGCCCCCAGTCCGATTTTGAAAAACCCTCAGAAGGCTTATCAAACGAAATGGCCGTGGCCACCACCCGCGACAAATAACGATACGTCCGCGGCAATGTTTCATAAGTCGGAAACTGGTTAAAGAAAGTTGCCTGCGCCACCCAACCCTCACGCACCGGCGTAACGCTGA
The DNA here is from genome assembly GCA_949295085.1 of uncultured Pseudomonadota bacterium. Classification (GTDB taxonomy): domain Bacteria; phylum Pseudomonadota; class Alphaproteobacteria; order RF32; family CAG-239; genus CAZU01. Next base: position 114,384 of record CASFJS010000008.1, on the reverse strand, counting down.
ACAACCGGCAAATACGCTGAACTTCGCCTTCGGCATAATCGAGTTCTTCTTTGTTTTCGCCCCGTAAAATAATGGCCATGGCGTATTCGGTCAAGGCTTGATGGTCACTGTCGCTTTCTTCAATTGCGGCCAAAACCTCGCCGTATTGCTCAATAACATCGCCGGAAAAACTGGTCATGGCAGCCATACGTTGTTGCTGCATTAAAAGCGCACGTGCCTGAGGCTTAAAAATCGGGCGCACATTGTGCAGTAAAACAAGCTCGCAATCAATAGCCAGCAGTGAGTTAACCATGGCCTCATCCATGTAATCTCCGGAGGAGCGGATCCCCATAACAATCTCATAAAGTTCTTTTTCGCCGGAGAAAAACTTGATGACACCTTCCTCGCCGGTAAAATGAATATGATCTGCCGTCAAGAGCTCATTGAGCTGGGCGCCGGTGGCGTTGTGGACTTTAGGAGCCGGACGGGAGACCGGCGAACAAAGTTTTGAATAAACAATAAAGGGACTATCCTGCGGGTCGCTGCCTTCTTCTTCAATCAACGGTTTTACACCGTAATCATTTAAGGTCGCGACCAAAGATTGCGAGGCATAGTTTAAGTCTTTTAAGTTTTCGTCACGGTCGGCAACGGATAAAACAATATAGTGGGTATTGAAGAAAACACGATTAACGTTTTCCTCCCAAATTTCGGATATTTTTTGCAGCAGCGGATTGTTAAAATCGCCGACGTTATCTTCCAAAGGGACTTTTTCCCTTAAGGTAATAACCCGACAGGTTACCTGTAAATCAGACATCCCGTCGATCCAGGATTTACGCGCTTCCAACATTGAGGCAACTTTTTCACCGGTGGCAAAAGCCAAATCGACACCCGTCACCCGGAAAACGCGCGCCAACGAACCGTTATAGCAACGGATTGTCATACCGTCGGACAAAAGCTTTTCAAAAGGCATAAAGTCCGAAACCCGGGATTCTCGCGGATGCGGCAAAACCAGATGACCGAATTTGGTTGCCCAAAAACCGGCAAAAGCCGCCGCGGAAATAAAGCCAACTATTGCCACAATGACTTCAAAATTGGACAATCCCTCAACAAAGATCGAAAAGAAATCATAATCAGGGCGCAAATTTATTCCCCTTTACTTTATACAGGTTATTTGTTTTTTTGGCCGTTTGACCATAAGCCTGAATCATGGTTGAAATGTGAGGCTCCTTAACGCCCATAAAGACACAAAAGACATGCCCCAGAACCAAAGAGCACATAAACCACAACGGATTTACGCGGGCGGTACCTATAAACATAAACATCATCGGAAATTGTATGCCCATATTAATCATGACCGGCAAAAACGGCCCCCACAATATTTTGGGCGGATTGGCGACGGCTTTTAAGATAACTTCACGCATATCAACCCCTTTTGATTCGTACTCTCAGAGATGATAAAACATCCGTTTTTATTTCGCAACCGGGCAAATAATTTTATCCTACCGTTATTTGCTTTTTTGGCGAAAAAAACAGAGGTATACCCTCATACCTTAAGTATACCTCCGTTTTATGAATAACAGGTTAATTTTAACGACCGCCCAATTGTTTTTCCAGTCTTTCGGCTTCGGCCACGGATTTTTGATAATTGCTTTCGGCCGAAGCATAGGCATTTTTGGCCTGATTTAACAGACTTTGGCTGTCTTCATAAACTTCTTTGGCCTGTTTATATTCATCGTACAATTTGGCTGTCCGCAACAAACCTGCCTCATCGCCTTCTTGCAGATTATTCTTAGCCTGTGTGTAAGCCAGAGCAGCCGCTTCAACAACCTGACGTTGTCTGGATACTTCTACCTCGTACTTATTCATATCCTGAGCGGCTTGTTTCATTGCCGCCTGGTATTGCTGCTGCTTATATTTTTCGGAATCCAGAGATTTTTGCAGATAATCATTCTCATAGCCGCTCAATTCTTTGTTGAGCGCATCGTATTCCTGTTTGGCCGCAGCAACCTCATTTGACGCCAGCTCATAGTTGTTTTTCAGCCGATTAGACAATCGACAATCTTCCGTTGCGCCGCTTTCCCGACATTTTTGCTCTGCCGCCTGATAGTCATCATAAGCCTGCCGGGCGATATTTTCTTTTTCTTTCAATGTGTATTCGGCCACATCGGCTTGATTTTTGCGCTCAACATAACTGTTTTTGGCAGCCTGAGCCAGAGCGTTCGGGTTGGTTTCGGATTCATATTGTTTCAACAAAGCCTCTTGTTCCAGCTTTTCGGCCTGATCCTTATTCAGTTCCACTTTGTTTTCACCGGTCTGGTTGACTTCTTCATCTGTATACGAGGCCAGACGGTCGACCGCCTCGTTGGTTTGATTCTGAGCCTTATTATAGGCGTTTTCGGCTTCTTGTTGTTGTTTTGCCAAATCCTGATATTCTTGATTTTTGTTTTTATAATCTTTGTCTTTATCGCCCATCACGGTTAAGGCATCGTTATATGCGTTTTTCAGTTTTTCAAGTTCTTCAGGATCCGCACCGGATTCTGCGGCTTGATTGTATGCATCCCGTGCCGCCTGAGCATCTGCCACGGCTTTATCATAGGCATCTTTGGCTTGAGAAGCTTCATCGGCCGCGCCGTCAATCCGGCTGTTGATATCTTTTAGCTGATTTTGGGCTTCTTCCGCCTGTTTACGGGCGTTGTCATAATCACGCTGTGCCTGATTTTGGTTGGCTGTCAGAGAATTTTGATAGGCTTCTTCGGCTTTATTTTTAGCGTCCTCATAATCCTCTTTGGCCGAATCAAGCTGATTGCGCCTGTTGTTTAAGGCTTCTTCGGCGGCCTCGGCAGCCATTTGTGCCGTGGTACAAACCGAACCGACCGGATCTGACGCGCAAGCTTCTCTGGCCTTGGCGGCTTTTTCCTCGACTTCATCTTCAAGGTTGCCTATCTCTCTTTCCAGATTGTTAATCTGGTTGTTGAGCGAGTTGGCCTCATTGACGGCTTTTTGGTAATCAAAATCCGCATAGCCTCCCTCGTTATCCAGATAGTCTTGTTGCTGCGCCATCTCTTTGTTGAACTGTTCTTCCAGCTTGTCAAGCTCTCGCTGTCTGGCTAATTCTTCAGCCTTTTGCCTATCTTCTTCCTGCTTTTGCTTATCCCGTTCTTTTTGTTCTTGCAACATATTGTCAATATCTTCGTTCATGGTGTTGCGGCTGTCGCCGGTTTGGTTTTCTTTTTCGTTGGTATAATTCATCAGATCCTGCGCGGCATCCAGAGCTTTTTGACGCGCATTGGCGCACTCGCTACTGCTTGGGTTTTTGGCGCAGATATCGTCTGCCTGTTTTGAGGCCTCGTTATAGGCATCTTCGGCGGCGGCAATATTGCTGTCCAGCATCTCGTTATACGATTCCTCCAGATCTTCTTTGGCCTGATTATACTGTTTCTCGGTTTCAGAGAGCTGTTTTTCCTTGTCTTTGAGCGCCGAATTGGCGGCGTCCAGAGTATTGCGGGCGGCCTGACACAGAGTCGAGGTATCGTTTGAACCTTTACAGTTTGAGTCAACCATTTCCTGAGCCTGTTGTTGCTGGCCTTTAAGGTTCTCGACATCCCTTTCCTGCTGTTTCATACTGTCATAGAGCTGGTTCGTCTGACTTGACTGCTCCCGATAGGTTTGGTTTTTGCCGGCGTTGGTTTCGCGATAGGCCGCTTCTTCATCTTCCCGCTGTTGTTGTATTCTTTCTTGTTCTTGCCGGTATTCATCTTCCCTTGCGGCTTGTTCTTGAGCTTTTTGCTCGGCTTTTTTCTGTTCTTCTTTTTCTTTATGGCGATCATTTAAGCTCTTGCCATCGCCCAGCGGAATATTTTCGACAATATTGGCAACTTCTCCGCCGGCCCAAGCCGCTTCACCCAAATCATTCATAAGTTCATTGGTTCCTCGATTGATGTCGCCGGCCAGATCAACCGTATTGCTCCACAGGCTGCCGTCTTCTACAATGTTGCCGTTTTCATCTTTGACCACACCTTTGTTTTCTTTATCCCATTCCTGCCCCTGTAAAGCGGCATCCAAAGCATTGGTGGCTTCGCCCTGACCGCGACGATTTTGTAATTCTTGTTGTTGTTCGGTACTCTTGCCTATATCTTGAATATCGTTGGATATATCGGATATAGAATCGCCTAAAGAACCAAATGCCCCCGTGGTGTTTGAAACTGCCGAAGTCACATTATCCAGGATGACGCCGGTGTTGGCAAAAATTTCCGTAATGGTGGCACCTTCCATATTTTTAATGGCCTGCGCCACGTTGTTATAATTTCTGACAACATTCTCGTAGCGCGTTTTCATATTTTCTACCGTAGCGGCACCGGTCTTGACCACATCTGCCACTTTTTTAGTTGTCGCTACAATATCTTTGATACAGCTGGCAAAATTGTTCCAACCGGAGGCACCTTCCGTACTCTGACAGAACTTACGAGCCTCTTTTTCTTCCGGTGTATTTCCGGCAAGTCTGGCTTTTTCGCGGGCAATTCTATCCGCTTCTGCTTGTTTCAAAGCTGCTATAGCATCACTATGGTCAATCAATCCATCGCTGCTTGGCGTGTACGTCTTCAATCCCGGTACATCATACGACACATCGCCGTAGACATAATAGGCATCATTAAACGCATCAGCCAAACGGCTTCCTGATGGCTCACCGGTATCTTTGGCGGCATCGGTCCAATAGCCGATATAATAACCTCTATCGCCATCCAGAACAAAATACTCTATCAAGCGGCCCATATTGGCCACCAGGAACAAACCAATGGCAATATTGGCAAACCACTTCCAGCTCAGCTTGTTGAAAATAGCCATCCAGGCAAAGGCTATCAGGCCAAAACCGGCAAAGATATAGACAATCGGTTTCAAGCTGACGATAACCAGCGCCGCACGACGCGTAACCTGCTCAAGGACATCTTTGTCTTCGCTGGCATTATAGACAAAGTCCGCCGACGGCCCCATTTCTCTGATTTCGCTAAACCCTTTGATACCGCTCCATTGGTATTGAAGGTCGTCTCTACATTTTTGGTAGCCCGGATCTGATGGCTCGCCACATTCCCGCTCTATTATACTTTGACGCCCTTTAAGGCATTTTTCGGAGTTTGGATCTTCTTCGCAAGCTGTTTCTGTCTCCGCATCATGGGCTTCTTCCGCTGCATTTTTATCTGCTTCGGCCAGCTGTTGTTCGTAATCCGAAGCATTTTTTTGCGCGGCTTCAAGATTAGCCGTGGCTGTTTTACAAGCTTCCGACTCGGGATCTTGAGCACAAGCTCTTTCTTTTTCATAGGCGGCTTTATCTATTTCTGCCTGATTATATGCGCGGGTAGCCGCTCTGCATGCATCTGAGTTGGTATCTTCGGCACACGCCTCGCCCATTTTGTCTTTGGCATTATTTGCCGCTGCATCTAAAGAACCACTGCTAGCCTCCTCATTTTTTGCCTCGGCTTCTTCCTTGTCTTGTTTTGCTGCTTCTTCTTCACCTTCTGCAGCCGCCAAAGCATCTTTTTTAGCGATAACATCTTCTGATGCTTCGGCAACACGTTGCTTTGCGGCCTCACATTCGGGCGAATCAGGAGAACTGCCGCAAACGGCAGCCATTTCTGTTGCGGCGTCCTCATATTCTTGTTCGGCTGCCGCAAGATCTCGTTCAGCTTGTTCGGTATTTTCTTGCGCTTGCGCATAAGCATCTTCTTTTGCAGCCAAATCATTGGCGGAATCGGTTTGGGCTTTATTTGCCTGAGCCGCTGCACAGGCCGGATCCGACGCGTCGCAATTGTTAATGGCATCGCTTGCTAAGCTGAGATCTTCTTGCTTCTTTTTGTTATCAGCTTCAGCTTCGTTGTAATCTTTTTGAGCCTCTTCTTGGGCTTTGTCCGCAGAGGCTTTTTCTTCTTCTGCTTCTTTTAATTTTGCAGCGGCGGCTTTACATTCTTTGCTGTTTGACTTAACGCACGCGGCATCATAGGCTTCTTGCGCAGATTTAAGATTGGCCTCAGCCGTTTGTTGTCTCTCGTTTGCGGCATCTAAGTTATCTTTTGTTTCCGCTTCTCTGGCGGCAGAAGCGTCCGCCTGACTCTTTAAGCTATCATAATCATCCGACGCCTTGGTCGGATCTTCTGCATATTCTCCTCCTTTTTCACTCAGCTCCTGTTCCCTACGCTCTTTCTCTTCTTTTTGTTGTTGTTCTTCTAGCCATTGCTGTTCTGTTTCTCGCGCAAACTCTTCATCTGCCTCTTTTACTGCCCTTTCTTCTTCCATTTCCCTATAAGTCGGGTCGTTCTTGGCATTAGCGAGCTCCTGCTGGGATTTTTCACACTGATTAGGGTTATAATTAGGACTGCCCCGAGTACAATATTTATCGACTTTTTCTTGAGCTTTATCAACATTTTTTTGGGCTTTTTCTTCGGCTTTGTCTTGTTTTTTGTCGGCCTTTCCCTGCTCTTCATCATACTTATTTTGCAGTTCTTTCTGTTTTTCTTCTTCTGCCTTTAACGCTGCTTCTTTATCTTTTTCATCCTGCACAGCATTTTCATAGGCCTGATTGCTTTTGTTGCTTTCTTCTATTGCGTCTTTACACGCTTGAGAGTCTTGGTTTCCATCTCCACAGAGCTCCAACATTTTGTTTTTAGCGTCTTCGGCTTTTTGCTTGGCCTCTTCTTTTGCATTTTTTGCAGCATCTAAATTATCTTGAGCGCTGTCAACCTTGGTATTTTGATCTTCCAAATTTTTGGATGCCTCATCGGCTTTATCTTGTTGTCTATTTGCATTTTTGGCTGCACCGGACTCCTTATCTGAGCCTTTTTCCGGCTCGGCCACTCCCATTTTGTCTTGATTTTCTTTGGCTTTATCTGCACAAGCCGTCGTCAGCTTGTCTTGAGCTTCCTGAACTTTTTTGTCCTGTTCCGATTGCACTTTTTGAACATTGCTTTCTGCATCGTTTACCTTTTTTTGGGCTGTTGCCACCGCAGACTTGGCCGCCTGATACCCTTGGCAATATTCCAGCTCCACCGTACATTCGCTTTGCGCTTCGGGTAAAGCCTTGTTTGCTTTTTCTAATTCTTTTTTGGCTTGATCGACCTGTTTTTGGGCGTCTTTTACGGCTTTATCGCGTTCACTTTGAGTATTGCGCAGGGCCGTGCGCGCTTTACTACAATCATCCGCCCAGACCGTATTGGCCGGCAAAACGGCGGAGAAAGCCAAGATTAGTCCGGCTGTCAGGATTACCTTGCTTATTTGCGATAATTTTAACATGGCTTCCTCCCTTTAATTATTTAGTCCCACATGGTTATTGGCCGCCGTTATTCTGTCTGACCGCCGCTCGCTTCAGGCTGCGCGGTGCTTTGGCTTGTGGGATTTGTTATGGTATTGGTTATCAAATCGCTGTCATAATTTTCGCAACCGGTCAACAAAACGATCAGCTCGCCGGCGGAAGCTATAACCACCAGCGAAATCACTATCGCGCCAAGCCACTTCCAGTTGAGGTTGCCAAAAAAACCGCCCACCGCTACGGCAATAATACCAAAACCGGCAACAACATATATCAAATCGCGCAGGCGGTTAAAAATCTGGACACCGGTTTTGAGCAGGCCGCTAAATGCGCCACTGCCAACATTGCAAAAGCTGGCGTCGGTGTAAATATTGTTAACAGAGCTGGTATCCGGAGCCGCCGGCTGCTCTGCCGCCGCAGCCGGAGCCGCCGCGCTCAGGGCGCAAACAAACACCGCGGCCAACAGTACTCTGACTATGTTCTTAATGTTTAGCATGGCGCCCTCCCCAGCGTTTGTTTATTGAATTTGTTTTTGCACCCGCGGAAAATGATGTAAAAATAAACCCAATTTTTTTGCACCGCAGTCCCGAGAGACAAGCCCTCGGGACTGTGGTTTACTCTAATTAAGAGGCTGCGGCTTGACTAAAGCTGCTTTCCAAGCCGACATCTTCGCCCGTTGCGTAGTTAATAATCGAGTTGGCGGCTGCCAAAATGGCCAAACCAACGGCCAAAGAGGCAAACCATTTCCAGTTGACTTTGCCGAAAATAGCGGCAAAAGCAATACCGACCAAGCCGAAGCCGCCGACGATAAAGATGATATCATTGACGGAGTTAAACACGTTTCTCGCTTTGGTTTGACCAAGACTCATAACCGACTCCTGCGCGGCGGCGTCGCCGGTGAAAGCAAACAAGCCGAACAAGGCAATCAGGCACAGTGTCCAAATGTTGTTTTTAAGAAATTGCATCATCGTTCTCCTTTTTAAATTTTGCAAAACTTAATGTACTCTTATAGAATACCGAATTTTGGCATATTTTGCCAGCAAAAAAGACCTTAGCACAAATTGGTTAACATATTGTTTATGCTTGAAAAAAGTTGCTGTAACAAAAAATTCACAGTGCTTAAAGAAGTGTAAACGGCTGTTTTTTTTGGAAAAAAGGTGAAAAGACTCGCCTTGAGTCATTCTGAGGAGCGTTTCTTTTCCTGTCATTCTGAGGGACGAAAGTCCCGAAGAATCCATACCTAAAGAGATGTTTCGCTTACGCTCAACATGACGGTAAGAAAGAGATCCTTCGCTTCGCTCAGGATGACGGTAAAAAAATGCGCCTCGAGGGTGACTGTAAGGGAGATCCTTCGCTGCGCTCAGGATGACAATAAAGGGTGCTCAGGATGACCGGGTGGAGAGTGCTCAACACGACGTTTTCCTTTTGTCATGTTGGGGAACGTCAGTGACGAAACATCTTGGAGATTCTTCGTCGCGCTGCTCCTCAGAATGACAAGAAAAGAAACGTCCCTCAGAATGACAGGTTTTATTGCTTGGCTAAAGGCGGGGTGACAGGTTCTTTACAGTCATCCTGAGCGCTGCGAAGGATCTTATTCTTAAAGAGATGTTTCGCTTACGCTCAACATGACAATAGGGGAACGATCAACATGACATGGGAGATTCTTCGGGACACTCGTCCCTCAGAATGACAAGAAAAGAAACGTCCCTCAGAATGACAGAAAAAGAAACGTCCCTCAGAATGACATTTTTATTGCCTGGCAAGGCGGGGGGGGGTAAAGGCGGCATGATATTATTGGGGCGGTGGCATTGTTGGAGATGTTTGGGTCAATATAGCGCTGGGTGGTGGTGAGGGAAATTATTGGGGCGGTGGCATTGTTGGAGATGTTTGGGCATTGTTGGGGATGTTTGGGTCAATATAGCGCTGGGTGGTGGTGAGGGAAATTATTGGGGCGGTGGCATTGTTGGGGATGTTTGGGTGGGATAACAAAAAGCCCCGCCGGGGAGCGGCGAGGCCAAGGATGTTTAATCGAAAAACAACTTTAGTAGTAAACCCAGGTAATAGATGAATACTCACCAGAAGGTGCACACGCATTACCAATTTCGCTAAACGGGATAGGAAGCTGTGTCGCATCCCACTTCCGTGCTGTTCCACCGCTTACGTAAATGCCCATTAAACCGTCTGTACCCCAGTCAGACGTGGCTAAATTAGTACACACTTCACGGCCAAGACCTGTCATGGTAATACCAAAATATTGAACACCATTGTCTGCAGTAACACTGCTATTAGCTGTGGAGCACCCAACACCACCTTCGGTAGTATTGCAGGCAAACACATAAGTACCACCACCAAAAGCATTAACTAATTGACCGCTTGCGGCGCCAAACATTTCTGATGGCGCAATATTAAAATCGCGCGCGGCGGTCGTCGTCAACCCAGCATAACTCGGGCTGGATGCAAAAGCGGTACGAATGTTCATCAGCAGCATTGTGATCTGATCCTGCGCTCTGGTCAGTTTGTATTTGGCCATGGCTTTTGAATAACCCGAAATACCGCCGACGGATAACACGCCGATAATCGCCAGAACGCCCAGCATTTCCACCATCGAACGGCCTGTCTGCTCAGTTCTTGATAAAATCGTCATTGTCTTTCTCCCCAACATAAATTGCCGTCTGTATAGTTTCATCTTAACAAAAACTCCTCTTTTGGGCAATTCTGCCATTAGTCATATAAAGGTTGTTTTGACCTATATCTTTGGTCATATACTGCCCGTAGTGTAGTACAAAGCCCTTAATTAATGGTAAATATTTTGCTATTTGAAGTAAAAAATAACATAATTATTATCCGTTTGGCAATATTTTTTTGCCTGTTCTGCACTTGCGGGCAAGACCAGCTCTTTGGTGCTCCAGTCAAACAGCCGGTCGGTTTGGGCATTTTTAATGCGCATGCCCTCAACCCCGAGCCAAAAGGCGGGGTCGGCCTTGTTGGCGGCCAGCGCCACACACTGCCGGCGGTTGAGCCCGTTGCAGGCAATGACAAACGTGCGTCCCGTCGGCATAACGGCTGTGCCCTCGGCGTCGGCGCCGACCTGAACATCGTTGCCGAAGCAGCCTTTAAGCCGGCCGTCCGCAACCGCCATGCTTAAGGGATTTATTTTTTGACGGATGACTTCCGCCGTGCTCAGCCCCCAATAGTCCGGTCTGGTTTGATAGCGGTTGCGGATGTTTTGCGCCAGTCGGGCAATCTGCTCGCCGGCCTCTTTGGCGCCGGCGGCCTCCTGGCCGCGGATGAAAAACAGCCCCGCCAAAAGCAACACCGCCAGCCCGCAAACCGTCGCGGCCATAATCCTGCCCCGCCGCGACAGCCGCGGCAGAAAGGCTCCGATTATGTTGATGATACGCCGTAAATGATATTTTATTTTGTCTGTCATTGCCTAAGTTCCCATGCTGCTGGTAATCTGATCCTGCATATCGAAAGTGCCCATAACCGCCCAGGCAATCACCGCGCCGATTGACAACAGCGCCACCATGTTCAGCAGGCCGGCTTTTTCCTCAATGGAGTAGACCGATTCTTCCAGCCATTCGTTGGCCAGGTTGTCCAGCGCCTCTTCAAAATTATCCAGCTCGGAATAAATTTTCAAATCGTCGATCAGCTCTTTGTCGGGAAAGTCGAGCTTGGTTTTGCCCAAAGCCTGACCCAAGTTGTCGCCGTTGTTGACAAAGACCAGTGTTTTGTCAATGCGCTCGCGCAGGTAACGCGTGGCATCGCGCCGCAGCGCCCGCATGGCGGTTGAAACCGGCGTGCCGCCTTTGACCAACGCCGCCATTGCCAACAACCAGCTGATGCCGACAAAGCTTTTGTACAACGACCATGGCGGAATATTGTCAAATACGGCTCTTATCGGTCCGGTCCAGACACTGATGGTAAAATAAATCGTCAGCATGATAATCGGCAGGGCGCTAAAGGCAATGAGCCAGTTGTCTTTAATCCAGGCCGAGAGATCAACCAGATCTTTGGCCAGCCCGCGCCAAACAACGTTTGGCGCCGCGTCAATCATCGGCGGCACCATGTATACGCCGATGGCATAAATAATCAACACCGCCATCATCATCAGAAAGCTCGGGTATGATATGGCGCCGATAATCGGGCGAATCATTTTGGTGGTGCCCTCGGTTACCTTGATCAGGTTCATTAACGCGCCCTCAAGGTCTGATACGTCGCCCACCGAAAGCATCAGGCGTTCGCGGTCCGGCGCCCAGCCCTTTAAGGCCTCGGAAAAAGTTTTACCGTTGTTGAGCGAACGCCCCCAGGCGGCAATGGCAATTGCCAAGGGTTCGCCGGGGTTTTTGCCGCCGTTTGAGGCGCCGTCGTGCAACATGTCCAGCGCGTCCATCAACGAAAAGCGGTTGCGCATCAACGAGGCAATTTTGCGATAAACTTTGAGCCTCGTTTTGTTGGAAAACTGAATAATCAGGCGGGCATAATATTCTTCCACCTTGTTTAGCTTGCGCATCGCCGACTGCAGCGATTTCGACGAGCGTTTTTTGGGTGTGCTTTCTTCTTCGGCCATCTTTTAATCCTCTTTATTAATATGCCGGACGCTGGTCCAGCAAACCGCACCAGCGCTCAACCTCGTCCAAGTCGATAAACCCTTTGAGCATACGCTCCATGGCGGCTTCTTTCAAGGTACGTCCGTTTAGGTCCGATGTCCAGTAGTCAATGGCCTTGCGGGTTTCGCCTTTGATCATTAACTCCAAAAAGGTGGCATCGGGCAAAATAATTTCCGGCACGCACATGCGGCCTTTGATGCCGGTGTTGTTGCAAAACTTGCAGCCCGGACCGCGCACAAAGGTGTTTTCAACGCCAAAATCGCCCAGCGCCGTGCGCAGCCTTTGAAATGAGGGGTCATTCTGTCTTTCTTTGACAGAAATCCGGCAGTGCGGGCAAAGCTTGCGGAACAAACGTTGCGAAATCAGACCCTTGACGAGTTCCGGATCCAGAAGCTTAAAGGTTTCAACGCCCATATCGCGAAAACGGTTGAGAATAGCCGGCGCCGAGTTGGCGTGCAGCGTTGACCACATGCCGTGGCCGGACAACGCGCCCTGAAATGTCAGCTGCGCCGCAGCTAAAGCGCGAATCTCGCCCACCATAATCACGTCCGGGTCGGAACGCAACGCCGCCGACAGGGCTTTGGTAAATTCTTCGGCTTTTTCTTCCTCGGTGTTGGCGTTGGTCACCGGCATTTGCCGCGCACCGGGAATCGGATACTCCGGCGGGTCTTCCACCGTCAGCAGATTGAGCTCGTAATTTTTTTCCTGCAGCAGCTTAATCATGTTGCGCTGCAGGGTGGTCGATTTGCCGGAGCCCGTCGGGCCGGCAATAATGCTCAGACCCACCGGAACCGCCCGCAAACGATAAAACAAATCTTCTTCAAACTGGCCAAAGCCAAGACTTGCCAAATCGCCGGAGCCGTCCGGATTGTCATCGGCGTATAATAAGCGCATGACCAAATATTGCGAACCGAAAGCTATCGGGTTAAATTGCAAACGAATGGCCAAAACGTTGTGCGGCAGCATTAATTTGCCCTTGGAGCCGCGCAAAGGTGTGGAGCCCAACTTTTGCGCGCCCTGAAACTCGTTTTGGGCATAGTTTGAATCCGAAATATCCGCCGAGGCAAACGCCGCGCGCACAAATGATTCGCCCCATTCTTTGTTGTATTCCATCTCGACCTGCATCATGCCGTTGACGCGGAACATAATCTGCGTGCTGTCGGCCACCACAACGTGAATATCCGAAACTTTGCGGGCGGCGGCTCTGGCCACCACGTTGACAAAGTCTTTTTGCATTTGCAGCTGGTCAAGCTCGGCGTCGGCCGAAACCTCCTCAGCCGCCTGCGCACGCTCGCCAATGGAATAAATGGCATTGATTTCGTTTTGCGAAACATAGGTCGGCTTGGATATTGCAAGCTTTTTTTTGCGGGCCAAAACCTCAAAGCTCAGAACGCGGCCGTCAAACTTGTGGGTCTCAACAACCAGAAAACGCCCGTCGGAAAACAAAGCCAGCAAACGCCGGGTGTCGTCATTGACCGCTAAGGTCGACCCCGGCAAAGTCAGCAACTTGTTGCCGTTGGAAAAGTAAATATCGTTAATCGTCCCCTTGCCGCCATCGGAGGCCGCTGCCTGCGTTTCGGTCTTTGGAGCCGTATCCGGCGCGGCAGCCTCAGCGGCGGGCTCATCGGGTTTTTCTGTTGTTTCTTCGGCCATCAATTGTCAGCCCGTCAGATTTTTAGAGCCTGGTGGCAACCGGCCCGCCGGATCTTCTGCGGGTTCCGCCGCTGCTCCTTGTTGCCGCCGACGTGACACCGTCTTCTTCGGAGATATCAAGTTTGAATTCCGCGGTTTCTACCGGCGTAATGCCACCGGAGGCAAAATACAGATATTCTTTTGCACCGTCTTTTTCGGCAGATACGTAAGACGACGTGATGTTGCTGATGGTGTGGCCGGTTTGCAACTTGGTGCCTTTCTTGACATAGAAAGACATGCCGTTTTTGTTAAGCAACTTGGCTACCAGCTCGCCACCCTGGCCGCGAATCTCGGTAATGGCGTACAGGAGCGATAATTTTGTTTCAACCGGCTCGGTGGCGGTATCTTCATCAGGCGACTTCTCATCCCCCTCGCCTTTTTCTTCATCCGACGCAGCGGTATCTGCCGACGCTGCTCCGGCAAAAGGATTCTGAGCCATGGCTTCCTGCTCGCGCTCCATGATGGCTATGCGATTGCGCAAAATATTAAGCTGCGTATCGCGGTTGGCAATTGTTTTTTCATACTCTCTGGTTGCCTCCTCATATTGCTGCCGCACCGTCTGAGCCTCGGCCTTGAGGGCAAGCAATTTTTCTTTGAGAGCTTCCGTGAGGTGTTTTTTTGACTGCCGGAGATCCGCAATCTGTTTGTAAAAATTGGCATTGTGGGCAATCCACTTTTGATTTTCTTCCAGCATATAGTTTTTGTACGAACCTAAAAGTTTTTCCTGACGCAGGGTCTCAAATTGAATGTCCAGATCACGCAGTTTTTGTTGCTCGACCAAAACTTTTTGCTCCTGCTGCTTTTCAAACTCAAGGTTTTTGAGCCGCTGCTGCTCTTTTTTGTCTTCTTCCTGCTGCAGAGCCTGACGCCGCTGGTTTTTGACCGCTTCAATCTCGTTTTGCAGCTTTTCGCGGCGGAGTTCCAAATTCAACAATGCCGTTCTTTTTTCCAGCTCGGACATCTGCGAAAATAAATCCTGACTGATGGCGCCGGCATTGTCTTTGTCGCCAAACAAGTCTATGCTCTCTTCCTCCTCAATTTTGGGCAGAGAAATTTTGGGTCGGGCGCCGGTATCGGCAGCCGGCTTTGCGGGAGCTTTAGGCGCAGCGGCAGGCGCTTTGGCCTCCGGTTGCGGCTGAATTAACGGAATTTCGGCATCTTTGGGAGCGGCTTTGTCGTCTTCCGCCTGAGGTGTCTTGCGCGCCGCAGGATCGGGAAGCTCGTCCCCGGTATCAAGGCCGTCGTCAAACATGGCGTCTTCCGATAACGAAACAAGCCCCTGCGCCCGAACCGACCCGGACACCGCTGCCAAAACAACGATGAACATCACCAACAAAAAATTTCTTGCGTTATAAAACATAGATAGCTCCCTCATAATGCCAAGTATTGCTGCTTGGGGTGTATGTAATCATCCTAATTTCAAGACCTGAATATTTTGTTAACAAATCCAGCCAAATTAAAGGATCATGCGGCGAATTAAACGAAAATTTTATTAAATTGACAATCACCGGGGCAACGGCTTGTGCCGCCTGGGGCCCTTTGCCGCCAGCCGGTCTGGCGGACTGGAGCGTTATGCGCTCGTCCGTGAGCGAAATTTGCAGCCCCAGAGATTGAAATAAATTGTTTAGCTCGTTTCGTAAATCCGTTTGGGTCTTATCCGGCGGGGACAATAAAGGCTCTAAAGCACTCAAATTAAGAGTCGCCGACAGCGAATTTCCCGACGGGTCAAACGAATAGCCCGAAAGCTCGACACCCGAGTTCTTTAAGGCGGTTTCTATCCACTCCATCGTGCCGAGCTGCCTTGTCCAGGATGTTGCAGCCGATGTTCCCGTACAGTTGATGACGCCGATTTCCCACCCCGGCGGCATAATTCCGGCCAGACGCATGACGCCCTCACGGCAGTTTTGCATGAAACGCGTCGGGCTTTTGATGCTTTCCCACGGTTTGGGAACTTCTTTGACCTCAACCTGCTGGACGACTTTTGGCCGAACCGGAACCACAACGGGTCTTTTGGCCGGCGTTAAAAACAATTTGTCAATCAGGCTTGACACCAACCACAGGCCGACAACCGCCGAAATGGCAATGACCATAATCAATTTTGAACCGCGAAGCCCTTTTATTTTTTGCAGCTTGACCTTGGCACCGCGCGCAATGGTCTCCCCAAGATCAAGTTCCTCGGTGTCCTCCAGACCCCATTCCTGAGGCGCAATCTTGCGCCCCCAGTCCGGAACCGCCAACATGGACATAAACTGGTTTTTGGCTTCTTCTTCGTTTAGGAACAGCATGTCGCCGTCAGACAATATGATGTCGTTACGAACACAGGTGTACCACCAGCCCTCTTTGGTCTTGAATACGGCCACAAAAGACGAAACATTCGACAGAGCCGTTACCAGAGAAACCGCCGCAACCGATTCACCGGTCTTGTAGCCCTCATGCGAAACACAAATACCAAACTGCGGCGCTTTGCCGCCTTTGATACAAAAAAGATCGGCGCCCTCCAAAATACTGTTGGAGGCTTCTTCAACCTCCTGTAAATAGTCACCGGAGTTTTGTAGCGGCTGCCAGAACAGGCTCGTTGCGTAGTTTACACCGTCAATGTTGAGAGCCGTTCCCCAGGTGCGCTTGCCGCCGGCGTCGTCATAATCTTCATCTAAAAGTTTTGCATCTTCCAGCACTGATGGCTTCTCCTGTCTGGCTTTTTAATTCATGCTCATTCTGGTTTCGGGTGATAGCGGGGTTTCAAGCAAAACCGGCGTCAGGATGATAACCAAAATATTGCGATCCCTCTCCGCCGAAGCGCTGCCGCCCAACAGAGAATTTTCGGCCGAGCCCATGCCGGACTTGGAGGTCTCACTCGAAACGCGCTCGTAACCCGTCAAAATCAGAGATTCTCCGGAAGTCATGGCAACCTCCTGCGTGAAAGCGCGGCTTTCAACAATCGGGTTTTGAATGTACTGGTTCTCATCTTCGTTACCGAATTGAACTCTCTCAAGCGATAGCAGATCGGAAAGTGTCATGTTGAACATAACCAGCATGCGGCCATGCTCCAAAATGCGCGGCAGAACATCCAGCGTAAACCCGGTTTCGATTTCCTCGGTTGTCACCGAAATGTCATAGTTGTTGCCGTCGGTGCCGTTGTTGGTTTTGGTCATCTCCGAAATATAGTTTTGTTTCTGCGTTACCTGAATCGGCGCCGGCTTATTGTTAAGTGTCGTCACCGTGCCGCTGGTAATCAAAGAAGTGCGGTTCTTCTGCGAGATGGCCTGCATAATGGCGTCCGCCGTCCAGTTGTTTTTGATAACACCCCAAGACAGCGAGTTGCTCATGTCATCACCGCTGATGGACTGCGCCCCCGTGATACCGATTGAGGTAACGCCGTCTTCAAAAGTGGCGCGCAGATCCAGCCCGTAGTTGTCAGTGTCATTTACCGTGACCTGCATAATCTTGACCGAAATGGCCACCTGACGCGACAAACGGGCATTTTGCTCGTTAATGTATTTGGCAACCAACTTGATGTCGTTCGGTGTGGCCGTCAGGGTAATCGTGCCATCCGCCGGAGATACCGTCAACTTGGCTCCCGAACTTATCATGGAGGTAATGCTCTTTTCAAATTGCGCCCACATCTCAACATCAATCGACGAAGACAAACTGATGGATGACGATGCACCGCCACCGGAAGCCTGCCCGCCGATCTGAACACTCATACTCGGCTTTGTCGGCAGAGAGTAGATGACAAAAGTTTTGGTAATAAAACGGTAAAAATAAATGTCTTTGTTCTCATATTTCCACCACACACCAAAACGCGAGGAAACCTCATCCAGAAAACCGCTCAACGGCCCCTGATAGGAAACCATCATCGTGTCGGGAGAAACCCAGCCGCCAGACGTTACCGTTTCTTCAAGAGGCTTGTTCTGCTCGCCTTTGGAGCGGACTTCCTCCTCCAGCTCCGCGGCATAGCGAACGCCCAGACTTGTGGTGCGGTTGATCATGTCGCCGATTTCATACAAGGTAATCGGCCGGTTGGAAACAAGCGTAATGCCGTCTTTGCCCTCCAAATACGACGGAAGCGGCTCGCCCTCATATTCAATTTTGCTGCTGTCGCCAAGCCAGATATCCTCTTTTACTTTAACCAAATCCTGATTGGATACCCCCGTCGGAACCTTGGCGTCCTCCCGCAAACGAGAGGCCGAACTGATTTCTTTTTCAACCGCGGTGTCCATCGTTGTTGAAATAGAACAGGAAGCAGCAAAAGCGACCACGCAAATGCCAAGCCCGAATTTCTTCCAATTAGTTATACGCATTCTCATCCTCCCTGGTCTCAACAACTAAAACGCGGTTTCCTTTATAAAAAGTGGCCAAAGGCGCCGGCTGCGCGCGCGCAAAAGTGCGAATCAAGGCCGAAGATACATCGGCAAACCGACCCCGAAACATGGCTCCGGCCCCTAAAGTATAATTGCGGTTTGAGTTCCACACTAAACGCCAACCGGCTCTTTCGCACCAATCGGACAGCAGGCCTTTCAGAGTATCGCCTTCTTCGGCCAGCCAGTCTTCAACGGCATCGTCGCCGGAACTTGCGGCACCGTAATTGCTATCCCCGGCAGCCTCGTCAAAAGCCTCGTTGACAGCTTCTTCATAATTCATAACTTCTTCTTCGATTGTCGGCGGAACGGCGGCAGACATATTACTGCCAAGACCGCCGCTCACAATATACTGATCTTGCGGCGTTCTTTCACCAAACTCACGATAATTGGCCGCGGTCCGGCGATAATCAACAAAAGGATCTGCCGGCTCCTCCGGCGGGACGACAACCGGAACGACCGGCGCACTTTGAACATAGGCAACTTCCTGCTCACTGATTATCTCAGGCTCATCGGCCGAACCCCATAAAGTATATCTGCTGCACCCCGTTACCAGCAGCAGCGATAAAAAAACCGGCCCGTATAATCTCTTTAAGCTCATATTCGCGATCCTTTGAATAGATTTATTCATCATATTTTCCTTATCATACTATTGAAAAATAAATAATCAAGCGCCGTCAAACAGTTATTACCATTGTATGTAGCGATATCCGGCACCATTGTTTTTTCCTTTTGTTGTTCCTTTCTTGTCGTTGTCCGGACTAATTGTCCGTAAAATAAAGCTGTTTGGCTCTCTGGTTGTAAAAACCGTATTGATTTTGGAGTATTCAACCCCTTTATTGGTCAAAATATTGTGCAACAGATTGAGGCGCTTTTGCTGTAAAGCCATGGAGCTGGTGCCGTCAATCCTGATTTCCAGAGCCATCTCGGGTGTTTCCGCCGCTTTGGCGGCAAAGGCCTGTACCCAACGCAATGTCTGCCCCGATATCTCTGCCCGGTTGGGCTGGAACGATAACCGGATTTCTTTGGGCATGATCGAGACAGGTTTCTCTTTAGCCTGTTTTCGTTTTAAAGAGCGTTTGGCTTTAGCCTTGGCTACCGCTCTTTCCTTTGCGCCATCAACGGTTTTGGCCGAACGATTAAAAATAGAATTCAACGCCCCGATAATACCGGTTTTTTTTGAAAGCGCCGCCTCTTTTTCTTCGGGGGCAGTATTTTTTGCCGGCTGCGCAATCTCGGCCGCCGACCGGGATTCTGCCGCAAGCACATCCCCGCTCTTTCCCGTATTCGGCGCATCCAGAACGATATCTTCTTCAACAGGCGAAAGCAAGGGTGTTTCCTTATCGCCTTTGCCCGCTTCCAGGATTTTTTCCTGCTGTTTAATTTTTGCGTCAATAATCTTTTCTTTCGCCGCGTCTTCCGATGAACTCGGATAGGCAAGTTTCGGGGTCAGGTCTTTGTCCTGCATAATATCCCGCGGTATCGGGATAATGAGATTTTTAACCGTTTCGGACGCAACTTGCACACCTTTGCGCTCCGGGGCAATTTCAAGAGCCCGGACGATTTCTCCGTCTGCTTTTTCGGAAAAGTTTGCCGCCAGACGGTTTTTGCCGCCGGCGCCGGTCTTGGCAACCACCCACGGACTATCACTCATGGGCTTCCAGTCCTTTGCGGGAGGTTCTTCCTGCGGCGACGGCGCCAGCTTGTTTCTCATACTTTCGATCGGAATGCCGGTATCACCCATGGCAATATGGTTCAAGTCTCCCGGATCTCCGATAGATATTTTTTTGTCAGACACCGGCTCAGAGGCTGATTTCTGTAACGGAATGGGAGCCACTTTTGCCGCACGGGCCAATTTCAGGGCTTTGGAATCACCGCCGGGGGCTTTGCCCGTTGTTGGAGCGGCCTGCCCGGTTGCCGGCGGCGCCGACGGACCGTTTTCCGTAAGAGGTATCAACGGGGCGACATCTTCCGGCCGATAAACAGGTGCAGCCGCAAGTTTGATTTCATTTTGCTCCGGAGCATAAACCGGCGCAGCCTTAATATCGGGGGTTTCGAGAGGTTTGTCTTCAGAATAAACGATATCGGCCACCACAACAGGCTCGGCCTCCGCAGCCGGAGACGCGCCCAGCTCCGCCGGCTCATCAACAGTTTCAAACTCCAGCGGAAAGCTCCATTGTTCCGGCTCGGCGGCCATAATAATTTCCGGCTGCGGAGGCTGCGGAACGGGTAAATCTATTTTCGGCAGGGTATTAAGCGCTATTTTTTTGACCGGGCTTTTTGATATAGCATTGTTTTTCAAGAACAAAACAATGTTTTGCCCGCTAATTTCCGGAGGGGTATCATCAAGGGTTTCTTCATGCCAGAAAACCCTGTTTACCGCCATAACGGCAAACAGCGATACCGAAAAACTGCATATAAATGCCTTCAGACCTGTTTTTGGCATAAATGAAACCCCTCTAAACACTAGATAAATCAAAATGCGACTCTTGGCAAGCGCCACGAAAAAATATACACAAATCTGTGGATTTTTTGCCTTTTTGATTTTCATCCCGTTACTGTCGTAAGATGATATTTTCACGGCGGCCGGAGATGTTAGTATAAAAAGCGGGGGAATGTCACCCGTCTGAGAATATTCGGACGGGAGCCGGGCAGAATTTTGAGTAAAAAGGGGTTCCCGCCTTGGCCGAGTGAGTGTATTACGGCGGCCGGCCGCTTTATTTTTTATTCTGCAGCTTGTCAATCAGCAGCAATGCGGCGCCGATAATGCCGGCGTTGTTTTCAAAAACCGCCTCTTTTAAGGCAAAGGGCTGAGTTAATATTTTGGCGTTGGCGGCGGCGTTGACCTTGTCATATTCAACAAATTTGGCCATTGAGCCGGAAAGAACAATTACCTCAGGGTCAAAAATATTAGCCAGCATAATCAATCCTTTAACCAGATAATCCTGCCATTTGTCAAAAGCGGCGCGCGCCTGATGATCGCCCTCTTTGAGGCCGCGGATAACGTCATAGCTGGTCGATTCCGGCCCCATATACTCGCGGGCGTTGGTATTCAGCCCCGTGCCGGAGGCAAAAGATTCAAAGCAATCGTACATACCGCAGCCGTTGCAAATTCTTTTGCGGCCGGAATCTATCGGAAAATGCATTTCACCGGCGGCGCCCGATTTGCCTTTAAGCAAACGGCCGTCGACAATAATGCCGGCTCCGACACCGGTGCCGAGAGTCAAAATAACGGCATTGCGGCAACCTTTGGCCGCACCGAGCGAAAACTCCGCCCAGCCGGCCGAGTTGGCATCGTTTTCAACCAAAACCGGCCTGGTGCTTAAAGCAGTGAAATCCGTCTGATTGTAGCCTTCGGGCAGGTTGCCGGTGTGTGAGGTAATGCGGGTTCCCTCATGATTAACCGCGCCGGCGGTTGAGACGGCCACGCCGTCAATTTCGGCTTCAAGTCCTTTGGCCGTGGTTTTCAGCAACTCGGCTATGCCGGCGGCGGTTTTTGGGGTTGAAACCTTAATCACCTCGTTGGAAAAGCGTCCCTCTCCATCCACCACCGCATAAGCGATTTTGGTACCGCCGATATCAAATGACAAAACTTTTTTCATAGCCCAAATCTCCCTGCCGATATTTTGCTCTATTAATATAATGCAAATATTAAAATTTGGTATTATTCTCTTTAATTTATTGTCAAAAAAAATCTGCCGGTTATACTTTTGGAATGAAAGGATGATTACGCATGTATGAAGAGATAAAACAAGCCATCCGCGATGTGCCGGATTTTCCCAAACCGGGGATTTTATTTAAAGATATTACCACCGCGCTTAAGGATAAACGCTGCTTTAGGCTGATTATCGACGCCCTGTATGATGTGTTGAAAAACGAACCGATTGATAAGATTGCCGCCATCGAATCGCGCGGTTATCTTATCGGCGCGCCTTTGGCCTACAAGCTCGGCTGCGGTTTGGTGGTGCTGCGCAAACCGGGAAAACTGCCGGCAGCCACACTCAAAGAATATTATGATCTGGAATATGGTTCGGCGGCGCTTGAAGTACATCAGGACGCTATTGCCCCAGACGAAAGAGTGCTGATTATTGATGATCTTTTAGCTACCGGCGGAACGGCCGAGGCGGCCTGCAAGCTCGTTTTGCGGCTAAAAGGCCGTATTGCGGCGACGGCTTTTTTGATAGAGCTGTCCGACTTGAACGGCAGCAAAAAGCTGCGGCCTTATGGCAAGACAATCTCTTTGTTGCAATATTAACAGGGACAATTACTTATGAAAACCGGTCTTATCGTGGCGATGAACAAAGAATTTGAGCTTGTCCGGCAGCTTTTGCGGCAGCCCAAAGTTGCCAAGCTGCGCCATTTGGAATTTGTTGAAGGAATATTGGGAAACCGGCAGATTGTGTTGGCACGCGCCGGCATCGGCAAGGTGAATGCGGCCGCCGCGACGGTTGAAATGATTAATAATTTTGCTCTGGATAACATTATCAGCAGCGGTGTTGCCGGCGGCATAGACGCTCAACTAAAGGTTTTGGATGTGGTGGCCGGCGAATATACGGCGTATCATGATGTTTGGTGCGGAGACGGCAATGAGTACGGACAGGTGCAGGGGCTGCCGGTCAGGTTTGCCGGCGATGGCGCTTTGTTGGATAAGTTTACGGCGCAAAACGCCGGAAATCTGCACCGCGGTTTGATTGTAAGCGGCGATCAGTTTATTACCGACCGGCAGGAACTGGAAAAAATTAAGACCCGTTTTCCGCAGGCGCTGGCCGTGGATATGGAATCCGCCGCCATCGCCCAGGTTTGCCACTTATACCGCGTGCCGTTTTTGGCTCTGCGGATTATCAGCGACACCCCCGGTGTTGACAACCATTGTCAACAGTATCAGGACTTTTGGAAACTGGCGCCGGAAAAATCTTTAGGCCTTATCCGGCAGCTTTTGGCCTGAGGTCTTGGCCGCAAAAAAATCGTCCAGCGCTGCAACAACCCGCGCCACCGTATCCGAAACCTGTTCTTCTCTGGTTTCAACCGCGATATCGGCTTCGGAATAATACGGGTATTCTTCCCGGATATAGTTTTCAATCTTGCTGCGCAAGCCCTGATCATCACCTTTTAGGAACGGACGGTGATAACGGCCGGCGGTGCGGCGGCATAAAATATCGACATCGGCTTTAAGCCATACGGTTACGGCTTTTTCTTTGGCCAGTTTTCTGGTTTGCTCGCAGACAAACGACCCGCCGCCGGAGGCTAAAACGCAGGGTCCGGATGACAACAGGCGTTTCATTACCCGCGCCTCGCCGGCGCGATATTCTTCGGTGCCAAAGCATTTGAGTACGTCAATCAGGCTCAGGCCGGCGGCTTTTTCAATTTCGCGGTCGCCATCGATAAAAGGCAGATTGAGCTTTTGCGCCAAACGTTTGCCAACCGATGTTTTGCCGCTGCCCATCAGGCCGACAAGCAAAATTATTTTATCTGTTTGTATGTTCATTTTCGGTTTTATCTTTCAAATTAATTGTGCTAACTATATAAATAACATCTGTTTTTAGCAACTCTTTTTTATTAAAAAGGATTTTGAGGAATGCGCCGCGAAAAACCCAAATTTTTGTATTATATCATCGGGCTTGTGATTATTTTGGCCGTCGGATTTGCCGTTCTGCACGAAATTCCCGTGCAGTCGGAGCATGTTGAAGAAGTTATCCAGATAAATGACTGACGGACTGATTGACGACTTTTTGGATATGCAGGCGGCCGAGCATGGAGCGGCGCAAAATACGATTGACGCTTACCGGCGGGATTTAGAACTGCTGTCTGCTTTTGTTGGCAAAGATTTGACATTGGTTGGTGAGCGCGACGTGCAAAAGTTTGTTCAAGCCTTAAGCGAAAAAGGTGCCGCGCCGACATCAATCTCCCGCAGAATATCCGCGCTTAATGATTTTTTTAAATTCTTATTGTCGGAAAAAGAAATTACCGACAACCCGATGGTTAATATATCTGCGCCGAAAAAAGGCCGGCGTTTGCCGAAGTTTTTGACCCGCGACGAAGTTAACCTGATGCTTGCGGCCGCGGAACATAATCCCGATATCCGCCACAAGCGCACCGCCGCCATGCTCAAGCTTATGTATGCCTGCGGGCTTCGCGTTTCGGAACTTGTCGGGCTGCCGCTGAATTGTATTAACTATGACCGGCAGCAAATATTAATCAAAGGCAAAGGCGCCAAAGAAAGAATCGTGCCGATCGCCAAAGCGGCGATTGATGACGTGCTGGCCTATCTGCCGGAGCGGCGCAAACTGCTCAAGGACAGAGAAACGCCGTTTTTGTTTCCCTCGGCCACGGCGCGGAGCGGACATATTACGCGTGACGGATTTTTTAAAAATCTTAAAAATCTGGCGGTGCTGGCCGGCATAGATGTCCAAAAAGTTTCACCGCACGTTTTTCGGCATTCGTTTGCCACACACCTTATCAACCGCGAAGTTGATTTGCGCTCGCTGCAAAAAATGCTGGGGCATGAAAATATCAGCACAACCGAGATTTATACTCATATTTTATCTGATGAACTGCGGGATGACGTGCAAAAAAGGCACCCCCTGGCGCGACGCCAAAGCTAGGATATTATTTGCGCGGCACGCTGCGATGAACGGCTTTGGCGGCTTTTCGCGGCGCGGCGGCTATGCCGCTGACGGCCGCGCCGACTTTGCCTCTGAATGATTTTTCTTTCCAGCTTTTGCCTTCCTGATCCTCGCCGGCAATGGCCCGTCCGGCAAGGCCGCCGAGTTTTTCAACCGGTTTGCCGACAATACCGACGACACCGCCGGCTTCATGATATTTTTCCGCCACGGCCTCCCGCACCGGAGAAGTCGCTTTTTGGGCCGCACCCTTAACCGCCGAGGCCGCCATGGTGCCGATACGGCCGGCAATCGGCTTAAAGCCGCCGGCGGATAGCTTGCCGGCCAAAGGCGTTACCTGAGCAACGAATTTGAAACCAAAGAGACAGGCAAACGTAAGCAGCAGAAAACCCGTACTGCCTAAGTCGGTTTTCTGATGAACTTTTTCAACATTTTGTTCGTTGATGGCCAGAGCTATGGCGGCCATTCCCCCACTCCTTTCCTCCATATATTGAGCGTTTTCCGAGCTTTCCGGAGCCAAATCAATGGCGTTTTCAACCAGCTCAAAATTGACGCTGATGACAAAACCGGTAAAAAACATCACAAAAAAGGTGTTCAGCAGCATCTTAAAACCGGTGGAAGCATATTGCGTCGTCGGCTTAAACGGCCAGCCGGCAATCATAAACGGCAGCATGGCGCCGATAATTGCCAGTTGCAACAACGCATCAAGAAAGTAGAAGCCGAAAGCAATGGTCAACAGAAAGCCGAAAACCGCCAGCATTCCGCCCAGAAACATTAAGGCAAAGCCCCCTTTAAACTTTTCCGGCTCAATCGTGATGATTTCGTGGCTGCCGATACAAAACAGCGAGGTGCCAATCGCCTGCATATAAGAAATTTTTGATTGCAATGCGGTCAGGTAGTCTTTGATTTTGCATTGCAAAGACCGCGCGGAACCTATCGCATTGTTGTAATAAGAAGCATTGCCGGGGGTACACTCCGTTATTTCGACTTTTGCGGAGGGTGAAGATATGGCTATCCCCATTTCAAGCCCGCTGTTTAGCACAGGGTTGATAAACATTTTAAATAAATACTGTATGTTGGTCAGCAGAAAAAACACTATCAGGAATTTGAAGCCCTGCTTGATTATGGAAGATAAAAACTTCGGAGCGTCCTGCTTGGTCAGCGGAAAGACCTGTTGCAACGCGGCTATGGCCAGCCAAAGCGCAAACATCACCGCCGTTACGGATAAAAAAGCTTTGGAAAAAACGCTGTCGGCCTGCGCCGTTACATTATTGGCGGCGTTGAAAATAATATCGGCCAGAGGACAGAAAAAACAGCCCTTAAGGTTAAAAATTTTGACCGGCAGAACCTCGCAGCCTTTGGTGGCGCTGCCACGGTTGGCGTAGTTAATGGTTGAGCTGCCATCCTGCATGTATAGCGCATATTTATTGCCTTTGGCATCCGTAAATTCATGCTTGCTTTTAGCCCAGGTTATAAATAGCGTCCTGATTGAACTTTCGGACAAAAAGCCGGATGGCTCCAGCGTAAGCGTGTATGAGAGTTCTTCTTCCAGAAGCCCCCAGTTTAAATCTACATCGAGTCGGCATTCCGGCCAACTTTTTTGTATATTTGTCATATCTGCCGATGCTTTGGCAACGCAACGCCCCATATCATATACTGCTTTTCTATCAAAGATCCATAGGCGCTCTGATCTTCTCTTCCCCACGCAGCGCAAACAAATTTCGGTTTCTGCGTCGCAAACGGTATCTTTGTTTCCGCAAATAATTTTTTTCTGGTCTGTCGCCTGTTTCAGAACATCGGCATAGGCCTCGCCGCCATAATTTTGGGCAAAGTCGGCGGCGCTCATACCGCTTTCGCTCGCGTCCCAGAGCTGCTGGGCCCGTGCTGCGGGCGCGCCAAAGCTCAGGCTCAAAGCCAGAACAAACAAAAAAGATATGTTTTTCATACGCTTAAACATTGTCGTGCGCCGCGGTTAATTTTGTTTACGTAAACATTATAGGATGAGTATAACATATAAATTACTTAAAAAGTGTTACAGTTTTTTGATTTTTTTATTTGTGCCGCGCCTTGAGCATATTCATCCCTCTGTTGTGCCGCCGAACGATCGTTAAGGATCGGGCGACTTTTGTTTTTATATAATTTGATTTTACGGTTGCATTGCAACAAACGAATTGCTACAAAATATCTGTTGTTTTGTTGATCTTGTTATGAAAGGGAAACTTCGATGGCTACGGCATTTATTCTTGAAGGCGGCGCCAAACGCGGTATTTACACCGCCGGCGTTTTGGATGTTTTTTTGGAAAACTCCATCATGCCGGACGCCGTATTCGGTGTTTCGGCCGGCGCCATTCACGGCTGTTCGTACGTGGCCGGACAAAAAGAACGCTCTATCCGCTATAATCTCAAATATGGTAACGACCCGCGCTTTATGAGCCTTAGAAACTGGCTAAAAACCGGCAATGTGGTCGATACCGATTTTTGCTACCATGAATTACCGGACAAATTGGATCCTTTTGACCATGACGCTTTTGAAAAAAGTGCGGCAAAATTTTATGCCGTCTGCTCCAATCTGGAAACAGGCAAAGCCGAATATATCTTGTGCCAAAGTTTGCGCGGCGAAAAGATTGATTATTTGCGCGCCTCGGCCTCGCTGCCGTTTTTATCAAAAATCGTTGAGATTAACGGCAAAAAACTGTTGGACGGCGGTATTTGCGACAGTATTCCTCTCAGGGCGGCACAGGATTTGGGATATGGACGCAATGTTGTTATCCTGACACGACCGGAAGGTTACCGCAAAAAACCCGCCCATAACGGTTGGCTGGCAAAGCTGGTTTACCGGCGATATCCGGAATTTGCCAAAGCCATCGACCAACGATACCTTATGTATAACCGCGAGCTTGATGATGTTTTTGCGCAACAAAGAATCGGACAAGCTTTGGTTTTGCAACCGTCAAAATTAATCAAAATCGGCAAGATGGAGTCCGACCTTGGAATCGTGAGACAGATGTATGAGCTCGGAAGACGGGATGCTCTGGCACGCCTGACAGAGATTAAAAGCTTTTTGGCCGGGTAAAAATTCATCTTTGCCTAAATACCAGCGTTTGGATGCGCTTGACGGCAACCGGAAGATTTTTATTTATTTCAAAAATTTGTCATCAATAATCCGACAGGCCTCGGCAAATACCTCGGTGATATCCATATCGGAAGTATCGATAATAACGGCGTCTTCTGCCGGCCTCAGCGGTGCCGATGTCCGTGAAGAATCTCTTAAATCGCGTTCTTTGGTTTGGGCCAAAACGTCCTCATAAACAGAGGGCATCTCTTTTTGCAAATATTCTTTGTGTCGCCGCATGGCACGAACCTCCGGAGACGCGGTAATAAAAAATTTGACATCGGCCTGCGGACAAATGACCGTGCCGGTATCGCGACCGTCATAAACCACGCCGGCGGTTTTTTCCCCCGTCGGCAGTTTCGGGGTACGCGCAAAATCCTGCTGCATTTTTAATAAATATTCGCGAACTTTTGGCATGGCGGCAACTTTTGACGCCGCCTGACCGCCGGCTGCCGAACGAAAACCGGGCTGCGCCGACAGGGCAATCATTCGGGCAAAAGTAAGACCCGCGGCAACTTTTGATGCCGCCGCCGTATCATCCGGAGACAGGCCGTTGTTGAGGAGTTCCAACCCGACCGCACGGTAGACCATTCCCGTATCAAAATACGCCAGGCCATATTTTTTTGCCAACTGCCGTGCCAGAGTTCCCTTACCGGCGGCGGCCGGACCATCGATGGTGATAATCATAAAAAATCCTAAAATTTTTATTGTTTGTAACGAAATATTCACTTTATTATAGATAAGATAAAAGATATAATGAAGAATAAATATCATTAATGTGCATATTTCTGGGAGAAGAATAATGACTAAATACGGAATACTGGCTGTTATGCTTGGTGTGGGAATCTGCTTTAACGCACAGGCGCTGGTGCAGCAATCTGCCTCGGAAGCTTTGTCGTATCGCAATGTTTTTAATAAAGACAATGAGGCTGCAACCAGCGGCCGCACCGAGGAACCGGAAATTCTTATACCCGAAGACGAAGATACGGAGCCGGCTCAGACGCATACCGTTAATTTGATATCGTCTTCGACAGCCTCTCTTGCCCCTAATCCGCAAGATACAATCATCGTAAAACTGGACACGCAGCCCGGCAGCTATTGGGATGTAAGATATAACTCGAGCCGAGTCCATTTGGTCGGAACGGAAAACGCCGGCTCGTCTTTTAATGTAGAACTGCTGTTTCTCGGAGGTTCCGGCTACGTTTATTTTGACATGTATGCCGACGGGAAGAACGAGCAGAATAAAGAACTCAGACTCGACTTGAAGAAGAATGAAAAATAAATACCGTATCAGACTATTTATGCGGCAAAAACTTTTTTCCGGAGGATTGCTGGAGCTTTCGGAAAAGGTTTCGCATTATCTGTGCAATGTTATGCGCTGCCAGGCGGAAGATGTCATCGGTTGCTTTAATGCCGAGGATGGCGAGTTTTTGTGCCGGATACGGAAAGCCGATAAGAAAAAAACGGTTGTTTCGGTTGATGAACAGACGCGTCTTCCGGTAAAAGAACAGGATTTGTGGCTTTTGTTTGCACCGCTAAAAAAGGACAAAACGGATTTTGTTATCGAAAAAGCGGTTGAGCTCGGCGTGTCCAGA
Organism: uncultured Pseudomonadota bacterium; assembly: GCA_949295085.1. GTDB lineage: Bacteria > Pseudomonadota > Alphaproteobacteria > RF32 > CAG-239 > CAZU01. Next base: position 85,124 of record CASFJS010000008.1, on the reverse strand, counting down.
ATAATTCCGGTGATAACCGAGCACACCAATACGGACAAAGTCAGGATTGAGCGTTTGGCGGCACAGGCCGTTGAGGCCGCGGAACAATGCGGCAGGTTGAGCGTGCCGGTGATTGATGTGCCGGTTGATATGAACAGTCTTTTGCAAAGCTGGGATCCGACAAGGCAATTGTTTTTCATGAACGAACGTCGTTCGGGCAAAGATGCGGCCGACGCTTTTTCCGGTTGCGCCGGAAAAAAGGCGGCTTTGCTCATCGGGCCGGAAGGCGGTTTCAGCCTGACGGAGGTTTTGTCCCTGACAGCCAAACCTTTTGTTTCGGACATTCGCCTGGGACCTTTGGTTTTGCGGGCGGAAACAGCGGCCGTTGCGGCATTGGCCGTTTGGCAGGCTTTGGCCGGGGATTGGCGTGATAACGGAGAGTGCCGATGAAAATATTGATAGCCGATGATCATGAATTGTTTTTGAAAGGACTGGAAATGGTTCTGTCCGATTTCTTTCCGCAGGCAGAACTGGTTAAGGCCCGAAATTATGATGATATTTTTGCCGCCCTTGAAAAACAGAAAGATTTTAATTTGTTGTTGACGGATTTGGCTATGCCGGGAGCCCGCTGGCTGGACGCCCTTAAAAGAATACACGAGCAAATACCGGATACGCCGATTATTATTTTATCGGCGGTCTTTGACCGGGAAATCGTGCAGAAAACTCTGGAACTCGGTGCTGCCGGATATGTTCCGAAGACTTCAAGCAATGCCGTGATTCTGTCAGCGGTTAATTTGGTCTTGTCCGGAGGTGTCTATATTCCTCCGGAGTTGTTGCAGGGAACATCGCAGAATGAATTTGACATGCTTAAACAGCTTGAAAATGTTCCAGAAAATCAGGATCCGTCCGAAAAAGCCAAAATTCTGACGCCGCGGCAAATCGACGTTTTGCGGCTGATTGCCAAAGGTGCTTCAAACAAACAAATTGCGTATGAACTCGGGCTTAGTGAGGGTACGGTTAAGCTCCATGTGACGGCAATTTTAAAATTACTTAATGTTTATAATCGTACCGGAGCGGTTGCCGCGGCAACTCAATTGGGGTTATTGGGAAAAAATGACTAATATTAATAAAAAACAGCTTGATGAATATTTGGATATTTTCGGCAAAAGCAAAATGCAGGGGCTTTTGAAAGACTATTTGGCGGAATCGTCCAAGTCGTGGGAAAATCTGGATAAGATATCCGACAAGGAAAAATGCCGGGTTTTTCATTGCTGGCGGTCCAGCAGTCTGGTATTCGGGATGGAAGATTTTTCGCGCATTTGCACCAAAATTGAAGATGACATGCTTAATAACAGACTGGCCAAATTGTCTTCTCTTATCTCGGAAAGCCAGGATTGTTACCAAAAAAGCGTTTTGAAAGTCATTGAAATTCTGCAAGAGAGGGAAAATGATTATAACTAAAGCTGCAAAGCCCAAACTGCCGGCCTATCTGGATTTTATTTACGGCGATATTTATAACGACAAAGATCGCTGCAGCGCGCTGGATAGCAATTTCCGTTGCGGATTGCGGACTTTTTTTCAGTATAAAAAGCTGGTTAATGCCGCGGTTCGTGAGCTGCAGATGAATCAAAGCGTTCTTCAAATCGGTGTTGTTTTTGGCAATGAAATTGACGAAACAGCCATGGCTATCGGTGCTTACGGGCAATATGACATTGTTGATATCAACCCGCTGCAGGTTGAGCGGATTAATGAAAAATATTGGAAAATTTATCCCGGAATGAAAGTGTTTTGTCAGGACGCAACCAAGTTAAAGCCCAAAGGACAATATGATGCCGTTTTATGCTTTATGTTGTTGTCCGAAGTTCCGTCCGCCACCAAAGTCAAGATTGTCAATAATGCCCTCAAATCCGTTAAACCCGGCGGCAAAGCCATATTTATCGATTGGCACCAGCCGTTGTATTATCATCCGTTGCGCTATATCGTACGCATGTATAACCGGCTGTATCATCCGTTTGCGGAGCGGCTTTGGGACCGGGATATCAGCACCTTTGCCGATCCGGCGCTTCTACCGGCGTATGTCTGGCGGAAAAGCACTTATTTCGGGCGTATGTTTCAAAAAACGGTTGCCGAAAGAAAAGAAAATCCGGCAACTGACAAAACAAGCGACCACACCCCTTTGGCGGACAGCAGTTTCGGCCTAGCCGATTTTTAGTATTTGTTCGGCAATTCGTGCGGCCGGATTAAATGCTGCGGCAGCCTTAAATTCAAGAGCCTGCGGCGACGTAATGTCCGCAGCAAAACCTTTTTCAATCAGCGATGCCGCAAACCGTTTGTGCTTGTCCGAAAGCCAGTTACGCCCCAAAAATAACAGCACCGGAACATGGCAACCGCAGGCTTCCGAACACATGGAAACCGAATCGGCCGTAACGACAATTTTATCGGAACAGGCATAAAAACCCATGATGGGATTTTCTTTCTTTTCGCCCCACATATAGGTATACATCGGAATATTTTTAAGCTTATCCATAATGATTTTTTCCGCCGCCGATCCCGTACGCCGCGATGAGGTTATTAAAAAACTGCCGCCGATTTTGTCGTGCATTTTTTTAAGACTATCTGCCAGGTCATACGCATTTTCAAGCGGCCAGGGTTTGTTTTTGATGCCGCCGCCGATAATAACGGCCGTCAGCGGCTTTGGTAAATCGGCAAATACAGGCAGCCATTTTTGGCGTTCCTGTTGCAAAGTGTTGTCGAAAATGCGTGTGGGGGCTCCGGTAATGACAAAAATGTTTTTTCCCTGTTGTTTTTTAGGTTTATCATGAGCGGGAACCACGACTAAAGACATCTCTTTAATACCGGTTCCGCCGCCGGGATACATGAGTTGGATGATTTTGGTCCGGTTGCCCGATTTTTTGCGGATATAACGCGCTACCGGGACGGTTCGCCTTGATGTGGACATCACCATATCCGGAAAAGGCGCCTGCAGGTTATCCGACTTTTGTGAATCCGTTCCGAGCAGGGTCCTGCCGCGCAACCAGTTTGGCAAACTGCCCAGGGGAGTGTAAACAATCTGCTTTTCAATAATGTTAAGCGCGCTGCCCAGCGCCATGGCAACACCTTTGGCCTGGCCAACGCTGCCGCGGCGATCATCAAGCAAAATCCACAAAGTTTTTTTCATATCTGATAACTTTCAAAAAATCGTAGCTAATCAATCCGAACGGTATCATAATAAAACATAAAAACAAAATAAATCATTAATGAAAGCAGGCAGAGCCATGAAAATATTTTATTTTGTGTTTTTGGGGGTGTTTTTGTCGGTTTCTTCGGCCGGAGCACAGTATTCGGCCCAAAACGAAGCCAAATATATGGCAACGCTCAAAGCCGTGGTTGATTACAAAATTAATGATGAGGAAAATTACGGCGATATCGAATCTTTGCGGCAAAACAAACGGTTTAATGCCGAGCTTATGAAAATGATTGCCAAGTTGTCGAACCGGCGTACCAAAAACGCAACCAATAACAGAGTCTATAAAATTCTGCTTCAGGCCGGTAAAGATGTTTACAAAGAGCTTAATTAAGCATTATTTAACGCCTGTCTGCTAAAAATAAGACCAGAGGGCAAAACCATGGATGATGCAACAATAAAAAAACTTCAGAACAGTCTGCAAAATATGCGGGCTAAAGTTGTTGCGGCCAAAGGCGAAAGTGTTGAGGGGTTGACTCCGGTTTCTCAAGGCAAAAGCAAAACAAAATCCGGCCCGGTAAAAGACAGAGAGGGAAAAGAATGAAAAAATATCTGGTTATTTTTGGCATGGTCTGTTTCTTGTCATCCTGCTCGTTTTTCAGGGAAGAAATTTATGACCCTGATTATAATTATATCGCGGATCATGTCGTTATTATCGAAAAAAGTCCCTGGCATGTGGTTTATGAGTATTCAAATATCCGGATTGACGAGATTGCTCCGGTTGCGGCCATTTATTGCGCCAATCGCGGCGACAGGCAGGCTGTTTTGTACGATATTAAGTTGCAACCGGATAACCGGCGCAGGGCAACGTTTGTTTGTGATGAATTGCCATCGTCTTAACTTGCAAAGCCTTTTTTGTTTGCCTATATAAAGATAAGAAAGGTTTTTACGGGTTTGGCAATGAATAAAGATTTATACCAGGTTTTGGGCGTCAGTAAGACGGCAACGGAAAACGAAATAAAATCGGCTTACCGTAAACTGGCGCGTAAATATCATCCGGATTTAAATAAAGACGATAAAAACGCGGCCGAGAAATTCAAAGAAGTTTCCAGTGCTTACGATATTCTGGGTGATAAAGAAAAACGTCAAAAATATGACAACAACGAAATAGATGCCGACGGCAAACCGACCGGTTTTGGCGCCGGCGGTTTTGGCGGCGGGTATCAGGCATATTCGGCCGGAGGAAACCCGTTTGGCGGATCTGGCGCGTCATTTGATTTCTCGTCAATTTTCGGCGACGATATCTTTTCACAATTTTCGGGACGCGGCGCCGGCGGTTTTGCGGGAGGTTTTGGCGGGGCATCGCGTCGGCCGCGCAAAGGCGCCGATATTAACTACACCATGCGGATTGACTTTTTGTCGGCGGCGCGCGGTGAAGAAAAAACCGTCAATCTCAACGGCAAAAACATCAATGTCAAAATTCCCGCAGGCACTTCAAACGGACAAACCTTGCGGCTTAAAGGGTTGGGCGAGCCGAGCTTCAACGGCGGCACGCCCGGTGATGTCCTAATTACCTTGAATGTCGACCGCCATCCCTATTTTGAGCTGGAAGACAAAAATATTCTGCTGGAGTTGCCGATAACGCTGAAAGAGGCGATTTTAGGAGCCAAAATAACCGTGCCGACCATTACCGGCAAAGTGGCCGTAAACATTCCGCCCTATGCGACCACCGGCGAAAAACTGCGGCTTAAGGGCAAAGGGGTCAAAGGCGGCGACCAAATTATAACCCTAAAAGTGGTTATGCCCAAGACCAAAAGCTCTGAGCTTGAAAAAGCTTTGCAAAATATGCCGGACGAAACAATCAGGACTTTTTGATGATTTTGGAAAATATCAAAGATTTTATCTGGTATAATGATCCGCAAAACGTTCGTTTTGTTGAGGAGGGCATGCTGATAGAAACCAGACCGCAAACCGACTTCTGGCAAAATACCGATGGCGGCTTTCAAAAAGACAACGGCCATTTGTTTGCCAAAGATTGTGCCGGTAATTTTATCCTCGTGGTCAAGTGCTCGTTTCCGGTTATTAAAAATTCGGCGCAATGCGGCCTGATGTTCCGTTCTGATGCCCAAAACTGGATTAAAGCGGGGTTGTTGTCGCCTAATCTGGTCGCACCGCAGCTGGGTATTATCAGTGCCAATCAAGGTTCTTGCGACTGGTCGGCAACGGATTTGCCTTTGGATTGTCATACGCTTTGGCTGCGTTTGAGCCGCCGCGGCAAAGATTTTGTTATTATGTATTCGCTGACCGGCAATAATTTTCGGCAAGTTCGCATGCTGCATCTGCCAAAAGTCTCGGATATTGCCGCTGTCGGTGCGTATGCTTGTTCGCCGGGCGAAGACAGCTTTGAATGTGTTTGGGAAGAAATAATTCTGGAGCCCTCAGCATAATTTTCTTATAAAAAAATAATATCCGCCCTTGCACCGCCAAAATCTGATTCCTATATAAGCTTCTAGACAAATAAAAATCAAAATCTGGAAAGAAGGAAAAGATTATGAGCAATAAAGTTATTGGTATTGACTTGGGTACGACCAACTCCTGTTTTGCCGTTATGGAAGGCGGGGAGGCCAAAGTTCTTGAGAACTCCGAAGGCGCGCGCACCACACCGTCGATGGTCGCGTTTACCGATACAGAGCGTCTGGTCGGTTTTCCGGCTAAACGTCAGGCGGTAACCAACCCGGAAAACACGTTGTTTGCGATTAAACGTTTAATCGGCCGTCGGTATGATTCGCCGGAAGTTGCCAAAGACAAAGCTTTGGTTCCGTTTAAGATTATCGAGGGCGACAACGGCGATGCCTGGGTTGAGGTTAAAGGCCAGAAATATGCGCCGTCGCAGATCTCGGCTATCGTCTTGCAAAAGATTAAAGAATATGCCGAAAGCTACCTTGGCGAAAAAATTGAAAAAGCCGTTATTACCGTTCCGGCCTATTTTAACGACTCTCAGCGTCAGGCCACCAAAGACGCCGGTAAAATTGCCGGACTGGATGTCTTGCGTATCATCAACGAGCCGACGGCGGCTGCTTTGGCTTACGGCTTGGATAAAAAAACCAACGGCACGATTGCGGTTTATGACCTTGGCGGCGGTACGTTTGATATCTCGATTTTGGAGATTGGCGACGGCGTTTTTGAGGTTAAGTCGACCAACGGCGATACTTTCTTGGGCGGCGAAGACTTTGACCAGCGTCTGGTCAACTATTTGTCCGAGGAATTTAAGAAAGAATCAGGCATTGATTTGAAGAACGACCGTTTGGCTTTGCAGCGTTTGAAAGAAGCGGCCGAAAAAGCCAAGATTGAGCTGTCCTCTACCACACAGACCGAGGTTAATTTGCCCTTTATTACCGCGGATGCCACAGGGCCGAAACATTTGAACATCAAGCTGACTCGCGCCAAACTTGAATCTTTGGTTGAAGATTTGATTGAGCGCACGGTTGAGCCTTGCAAAAAGGCCATGGCCGATGCCGGTATTTCGCCGACAGATATCAGCGAGGTTATTTTGGTCGGCGGTATGACCCGTATGCCCAAAGTTCAGGAAAAGGTTAAAGAAATCTTTGGCAAAGAGCCGCACAAAGGTGTTAACCCGGATGAGGTCGTTGCCGTCGGCGCAGCCATTCAGGGCGGTGTTTTGATGGGCGATGTCAAAGATGTTTTGTTGCTGGATGTTACGCCGCTGTCTTTGGGTATTGAAACCCTTGGTGGTGTCTTCACCCGTTTGATTGACCGCAACACCACCATTCCGACCCGCAAATCGCAGGTCTTCTCAACCGCCGAAGACGGCCAAACGGCTGTTACGATTCGCGTCTTTCAGGGCGAGCGTGAAATGGCGGCCGACAACAAACTTCTGGGCCAGTTTGATCTGGTTGGTATTCCGCCGGCACCGCGCGGTATGCCGCAGATTGAAGTAACCTTTGATATCGACGCCAACGGCATTGTTAACGTTTCGGCCAAGGATAAGGCCACCAACAAAGAGCAGGCTATTCGTATTCAAGCCAGCGGCGGTTTGTCCGATGCCGATATCGAAAAGATGGTCAAAGACGCCGAGGCTAATGCCGAAGCCGATAAGAAGAAAAAAGAGGTTGTCGAGGCTAAGAACCAAGCCGAATCTTTGGTTCATACCACCGAAAAGACCTTAAAAGAAAACGGCGACAAGGTTTCACCGGCCGAAAAAGAAGCGATTGAAAAAGAAATCAACGCTTTGAAGACAGCGCTGGAGGCCGATGATTTGGCGGTTATCAAAGAAAAGACCGAAAGTCTGATGCAGGCTTCAATGAAACTCGGCGAGGCCATGTACAAGGCGCAGGCCGCTCAGGCACAACAGGCTCAGGGCGCAACGCAAGGCGCCGATACCGGTGCTTCGGCCGAACAGCCTAAAGACGAAAAGGTTGTTGACGCCGATTTTGAAGAGGTCAAATAAGTAAACTCCAAAAAAAAAAGAGAAGCTCCGCAAATGCGGAGCTTCTCTTTTTAAGAGCGGCCGCCGGAAAGCTTAACCGGATTAATACCTGCCGACTTATCCTTGGTGCCGTCGGCGTTTGTTTTTTCCTTATACTTACCGTTGGCGCCCATAATCCGTTTCAGGCTTTGAGTAAATTTTTGCGCGCCGCCGAAAATCCGGTCAAACGTAACCGTGAACGGAATATAGCTGTGTTGTTCAACCTTGGAGAATTCATCAATCCGTTCATAATGCGCTTTTTCCGGTATCGTGATTTTACCGTCGCCGTCGGCATAAGTCGTAAAGACCTCGCCTTTACCATCGTCAACATGGTGAAAGACGCCTGTTCCGTCTGCCGAGGCGTTGCGTGCCAATACCCCGTCGGTATGAACCGGCGCACCGTTAATATGTCCGACTTCATTATGTGCGCTGACCGCTGCGTCAAGCTCGGCAATGGCCCACAAAGTATCCGGCGATAATTTTTCGGGGATGATATGGCCGTTGGCATCGGTAACGGAGGCGATATGTTTAATTATATCATGATTAAAGTTGTTGGCCTCGCACCATTGTGAGCCAAAAACTTTATGATTTCCGTGAACTTCCGCCGGTGTATCGCTATGGTCGACGTGGTGCATATTGGTGTCAATATCGGCATTAACCATCTGTGCACCGCAGTCGCCGGCAATCAGCAACAACCGGTGGGCATCCATGGCTTTATCCGGAAACCGGGCATTCCATTCTTCCAGAATCGGCTGCAGCTTGCTGATATTGTCGTCCAACAATCCCGGCGCATCTTTGGTCCACATTTCCAGAATATCTTTGGCGTTTTCAACCGCGCCTTTGGCATAAGCCACCCCGGCCGGTTCGTCGACAATCTTAACGCCGTTCGGATCATTGGCGCTGGTTTCACTGCGAACCAAGCCTTTGTCGGCCAGTTGCTCATCGGTTTGGTTAATCAAACCGGCCGCTTCGTCACGAGGCAGCCCCTCCTTGATAATTCCGGACCGGTTGAGTTCTTCGGGAGTCATATTTTTATAATTATCCAATTTATCGCTGCCGACAGTATCTTTGCTGTAACTGGCGTCGTCAGGATTATATTCATCGGCGGTCGGCTGGCGGGTGCCGTGTTCGCCCCACAAATCAAGCGATGTGTTATTGGTTATTTCGGCCGCCAGATTGTTGACGCCCCAGGCCATGCCCATACCGGTTGCAACGGCCGTCGCGGTTGAGGCTGCCGAATTGGCAAAGGCCTTGGCGATGGCTTTGCCCCATTTGTTGCCGGCTTTGCGCTGGGCTCTGATACCTTTAACCAATGAAATACCAAACCCGACAGCCATGGTGCCGTAGCGTACGGCGGCTTCCATGCCGCGTTTGGCAATTTCGCCACCGAAGAAAATAGACGTTGTGACCGCGGCAGTCATCAAAATTTCCGGTGATTTTTGCAACAGGAATTTGCCGAAACCGTATTTCTCACCCCGAGCTTTGGCGTCGCGACGTTCCTGAGCAAAGCTCATCCCCAGACGGGTCAAAGCCTGTGCGGCATAAACGCCGGCATAAATCTGGGAACCGAGCCCCGGCGTGCCGAGCGCCAGTCCGACGGTATTGCAGCCAATTCTCACAACCTGATTGAGAGCCTGAGCACCCATATTACCGGCCATCATCCGGCCGAATTTGCGCACCACGGTATAATTTTGACCAAAACGGGCGATACAGGCCTTATCGATTTTTTGCAAAGGTCCGTATATTTTGCTCAAAACCGACGCGCTGCGATTGTTGAGGTGTGCCTTGCCGGCCAAACGGTTCAAAAAGCTGATATGGTTGTTAACCGTGGCCGCCTGATAAGCTGCCAGGCCTTTGTCGCTGATTTGATGTCGTGGCTGAGCCAAAGCTTCCGCAACAGCCTGCCGACGCTGTTCATCGGTTGCGTTTTCCGGTAAATTTGCCATGACATCGGTCGTAATCAATGTTTGGATATGCTGGCCGGCCGTTGTTTGTAATTGGATTTTTAATTCTTCGATTAATTCTTCTTTGCTTTTTCCGACGGATCGTATGGCGGCATTGCGCGCAGCCTCGAGCTTAATGGTCTCGATAAAAGTTTGCTTTTTCTTATCGGCGTCAGGCTCGGCAAAACTCAGGCCGTCGAAAAACGTTCCGATATTGGAAAACCAGGCTTCGTTCTGCGTTTTGTCGTTGATATCAATTTCTTTGGCTGTTGCCCAGACATCATCAAAAGCTTTTTCCAGCTTATCCGCGTCTTCTTCGTTAATGTTTGTCAGACCGTTCGCTTCATCATAGGCGGCGATTTCTCTGTTTAATTTATTTTTGGCACTTTCCATCAGATCGGCAAAAGAAAACTCACCTTCGCCCTCAAGCTGCACACCGGAGTTTTGCAGATAATCAAACATTTCCATTGCGCCGTCATAAACATCGGCAACGTTGGTTTGGTCAATGATGATGTCTCCAAAAGCCACACCTTTGGTTTTGGCGGCCATGGCGGCAACCAGCACTTCTTTTTGCGCTTTCAGTTCCTGCAGTTGTTGCTCTTGCTCATCGGAGGTGCGGTTTTTATCTTCAAGCTGCTTGTCAATATCCTGCGCCATCACAACCAGTTGGTGCGGCGGCAGGCTTTCGGCCAAAATTTGGGCTTTGTCGGTCAGCCGGATATTGAATTTTGCCAACTCGGCCGGATTAAGGCTGCTTTTGAGTTCTTGCCGTTTGGCATCTTTTTCCGCAGGGGTCAGTTTTTCAAAGTTTTTCGGAAAACGCTCGCCCAAAACCTCACGCAAAGCCGTGATTTCCATCCCTTCTGTCAGATGAAGCGAGTCGGCCGTCATTTCAAGAAAAACCGGCAGAGCATCCTCATTTTTGACGCCGGCCAAAAGTTGCATCCATTCATCCGAGGTATAGCCTTCCAAAATTTTTTCCTGCGTATCCGCCGGCTCCGGCTCAGGTTGGGGTTCCGGCTCAGGTTCCGGTTGGGGCTCCGGCTCAGGTTGGGGTTCCGGCTCAGGTTTGGGTTCCGGCTCAGGTTTGGGTTCCGGCTCAGGTTGGGGTTCCGCTCGGACACTGTCATAAAGCAGAGGAATTTCATCATAAACAATCTGATAATCCGGATGCGCTTTTCTCAGTTTTTCCTCAACCGCTTCCATATAAGCGACATAAAGCTTTTGGGTTTGCGGCGTAAGATTTTGTCCGGCTCGGTAGTTATACAGCCGCCGCGCCTGATTTAAATGGGAATTTTGTTCTAAACTTTTGCCGTCATTTCGTGCATAAGCAAAAGCATACTCAAGATTGGCGATAAATTTGATTAATTTATCCTTATCGGCGGTTGCGGTCATATTATTGGCATATTCAGCCAGTGTTTCATTCAGCAGTTTGGTTAATTCTTCGGCGGGCAGATTTGACAGACAAGAGGGATTAATAACCCGATAACGGTCTATTTTGACAATTTGATCGTTCTGCGTGTTGGGTTTGCTCCGTTTTTTGCCGCCGGTGCCGCGAGTTTGCTCTTTTTCTTTGGGCTTATCAACAGTGGTCAAGGGCAGTTTGACTCCGGGGTGTCTTTGTTCAATGCTGTCTTTGATTTGCTCCAGAAAGTTGCAATAAAAATCCGCCGTTTCCAATTTAATATAGGCCTTTGTCGCACTTTGATCATAATAACGGCGAAGTTTCTTTAAGTGTTTTTGGCGTTCTTCGTCATCATACAGACTGTTTGGAACATGAACGGCGCCCAGAATTGTGGCAAACCTGACATGCTGATAACGTTTTCCGTAAGGCATATCAACGTGCGCTTTCTGCCGCAAAACAATGTCCAGTTCGTCAGCCATATTGATACTGTTACTATCCAAAACGGTTTTTAATTGTTCAATATCAATAACTTCTCTTGGCCAGTTAGATGTATCAGTCATGGCAATAAATCCTTATCAAAACACGGTATCTGTCAAAACATACTTATATCCTAGCATGTTTTTGACACAAAAACAACTTTTTTGTCAAAATTTCCATTAAAGTGATTATATCAGAAATTCGTTAACATATACTTTATGCTTTTATTTCAAAAACTTGTGCAATTTGCTTGCATTTTGCCGCAAATATTCCTAAATAAAGAGCAAGAAACGCAACAAAGGCTTAAAACAAACAATGACCGAAAGAGATTATTACGAGATATTGGAGGTATCCAAAACCGCCTCCGGCGATGAGATAAAGAAAGCATTCCGCCGTTTGGCAATGCAATATCACCCCGACCGCAACCCCGGCAACAAAGAGGCCGAGGCGCGGTTTAAGGAGATTAATGAGGCTTATGAGATCTTAAAAGACGACCAAAAGCGCGCTGCCTATGACCGTTTTGGCCATGCGGCTTTTCAAAACGGCGGTATGGGCGGCGGTAATCCGTTCGGCGGCTTTAATTTTGACTTTGGCGGAGCGGCCGGTGGTTTTGCCGATATTTTTGCCGATGTTTTTGCCGATTTTATGGGCGGCGGTCGCAGTCGCAAACAAAGCTATGCCCGGCGCGGGCAGGATATCCGCTATAACTTGTCCGTAACGCTGGAGGAGGCTTTTTCCGGTGTTGAAAAGGAAATCAGTTTTCCGTCGACCGAAACCTGCGCAACCTGTCACGGTCACGGCACCAAAGACGGCGCTGAGGCGCCGGTTTGTCCGCATTGCAACGGCAGCGGCAAAGTGCGTCTGCAGCAGGGCTTTTTTGTTGTTGAGCAAAGTTGTCCGCATTGCAAAGGAACGGGGCGTTTGGTCAAAAACGCCTGTCCGGACTGCAAAGGCAAGGGGTATATCAATAAAGCGCGGACAATCAAAGTCAGCGTTCCCTCAGGTATTGAGGATGGCACGCGTATCCGGCTGGAGGGTGCCGGCGAGGCCGGAATCCGCGGCGGCGCCAATGGTGATTTGTATGTTTTTGTTACCGTTAAGGAACACAAGCTTTATGAGCGCGACGGCGCCAGCCTTTATACCCGTATTCCGATTTCGATGTGTTGCGCGGCTCTTGGCGGCAAGGTTGAGATTCCCGCCATCAACGGCAACAAGATAGAGCTTGAGATTGCCCCCGGCGCCCAGACCGATCAAGTGGTTAAGGTCAAAGGTCAGGGGATGACGATTGTGCGCTCGGAGCGCCGCGGCGATTTGTTTGTCAAACTGCGGGTCGAAACACCGGTTAACCTATCCGAACGCCAAAAAGAGCTTTTGGAGGAATTTCGCGCTATCAGCAAAGAAAATTCCTGCCAACCGGAGGCCAAAAGCTTTTTTGACAAAATCAAAGATTTATTCGCGGCATAAAACCAACAATTTAATTGTTTGTTTAGTAATTTTATGCTACCATAAAAGAGTGGTGAATTTTTAAGGAGAAGTTTCATGTCCGTTTCCTCTGTCAACGGCAGCACAACGGAGAACAGCAATATTGCCGGCTGGGACAAAACGGTTGCCGACGTTAACAATGTCGACGAAAGTTTTGCCAATGCCCGCGATCTCGGCTGGTCGCGCTTGAACGATTCGCGTATTTCGGTTATCGCGACGCTGGATCCGTATGACAATAAAGATATGTACATGGTTCAGGTTCAGTCCAACGGCAAGCTGTTTATCAACCTGCGCAGCGGCGATTCGACGGACGACGGCAAGGTTTTGGATTTGTCAAAATATGAAACCCGCTTGAACGAAATTAAATCCGAGCTTGAGGCCATGGGTATCAAAACCGAGGAAGAAGAAATTGACACCACGCCGAAAACACCTTTGGAGATTGCCCGCGCCGAGGTCGAAAAGATGAAAGAGGAGCGCGAAAAAGCCAATAAAGGCCTGCTGGATGACCTTGCCGAGGGTATGACAATCAAGGTTTATATGAAAAAAGGCAACCGTACGGTTACCATCGGCGATTCGACAGCGGACAAAAACTCCGAAGAATACGCCAATATGAAAGCGATTTTGTCCGGCGAATACAAGGCCAAAAAGGGCTATTACTACATTGAAATCGGCTCCGAGGCAGAGACACCGGAGGCCAGCATGCCCTATGTGATGCAAATCCGTCAGGGCGACAAATACCGCAATGACTATCTGGTGACCGAAACCAAGTCGTCGGATTCGCAGAACGAGACAATTTCATTAACATCGAGCACGTCATCGGCGGAATATATCTCGGCGGCCTATGCCGCGCAGATACAGGCGCAAAAATATGAGGCCACGGCAACGCTGATGTCGGATGCCTACACCAATCTGGCTTCTATCAGAAACAAGCAAAGCAAAGCCACCCAGTTGTTTTCGACCTTGTTGAACGTCTGATCCGGATAATATTTATCAACTTTTTTACGATGGGAAAACAACGTTTTCGCTCGGGGGCGACGACGGATGGGATTCTTCGTCGCTCTCGCTCCTCAGAATGACAGAAAAAGAAACGCTCCTCAGAATGACCGGTAGGTGCGTCATCCTGAGCGCCTTTCACTGTCATGTTGAGCGTAAGCGAAACATCTCTTAAGATTCTTCGGGACTTTCGTCCCTCAGAATGACAGAAAAAGAAACGCTCCTCAGAATGACAGGTAGGTGCGTCATCCTGAGCGCCTTTCACCGTCATGTTGAGCGTAAGCGAAACATCTCTTACGATTCTTCGGGACTTCCGTCCCTCAGAATGACAGGAAAAGAAACGCTCCTCAGAATGACAGAAAAAGAAACGCTCCTCAGAATGACAGGTAGGTGCGTCATCCTGAGCGCAGCGAAGGATCTCTGGGATGTTTCGTCACTGACGTTCCTCAACATGACAAAAGAAAAACGTCATCCTGAGCCAAGGCAGGCATTCCTCTTGAGGCTAAGGGGGCTTCCGCTTTTTCCGAGTCGGGACAAGAAAAGACAAAAATTTTGTCAAGCAATCGGTAAAAAGTTAAAAAAACATTAAAAATCAACACCTAACCGGCGCATTTTTTCCAAAAATAAACTTGCACCCAAAGCGCTTTTATGCTATAGTATAGTTGCACACATATTATCTTTAGGCCATTAAGACTATCATTAGAAAAATTTCAAAAAAAAGAGTTTCTATTAAACAGAATAACGTTTCTGTTACAAATATAAGCTTCTATATTGATTTTTCTCATAATATTCTTACAAGTCCTAGGGATTTTTACAGTGCTGACCCGTTTTCGCATCGAACCGTAAGCGGCAGGGTTATTTTCGCACTCTAGCGTGAGTGCTTTCAAACATGAAAAAATCAAAATCAAAAAATATGAAAAAGATGAAATTTTTCATAGCTATCGTGGTAGCCATGGTAGCTATGACCGGCTGTAGCGAGAGCTGGAAAGAAGAACACTCGCTGACCCCCGAAACCCCGAACCCCGTGCCGGAATATTACATTCCGGCAAGCGAGGTGTCTGTCGAGGTTTTTGCCTCCGACAGCACCAGCCTCGGTTATGCCAACAGCCCGTTCGGGCTCGAGGCACAGGACACCATTAAGGTGTCCGGAACCGAGGGGCTCCGCCCCGCCGAAAGGCTGGAAAAGGCAGCTGAGCGCGAGCTCAGTTTTGCCTACTCCGGCGCCGCTGACACCACCAACAAGGTGAAAGTGGCCGGCCTCACCATGACCTTCAAAGACACGGAAGGTCAGGAGTATACACTGCATTGCGGTGTAGAGCTCCAGGTAAGCGGCGAGCACGCCGTCGTAGAAGCCTCGGATGACCCGAGCTTCTACGAGCTTTCCGAGACAGTGTACACACTGTCCTACGGAGAGATGGTACTCGCAGAGGCCATCCAGACTTTCGTGGTCGAGGAGGGATACACCCCTCCCGTGTTCGACCACGTGGACTGGACAACCCGTCACTACCAGTTCCAGCGCAATGCCGGACTGGAAAATGATACCATAAGCGTTCTCTGCAACAACTTTGCAGAGTTTGCTGAGGTGTGGAGTGACGGGAGCCGGAAAGAGGAGGAGACCGTTCCCTACCTCGTTAACAACACGTTTAAGTTCAACTTCCCGGAGTTGAACGAGAACGAGGTTAAAGGACTCAACGGCAAGAGCGTTGAGTTTGTTGACGGGGTGGCAAAGATCAACGGCCACCAGGTCTCTTGCACCTGGATCGAGGCAAACGTCGAGGGTGACGTTGTCTACGGCAATAAAGACTATGCAGGCGAAATTGAGCCTTGCAAGGTTGCTGCCCGGACAATCACTTTCGGCGAGTCATCCGCCACCATCCTCTTTTATAACGAGGATGAGGATGACTACGCCAAGATCTCGGTAAATGTAGACGGAACTCCGGTTATGGAGGACCCCGTTTATAACTACACCGAGTGGTCCTACCGCCACGAGAACTTCCTGCGCGAGGCGCAGCTGTCCAGCGACAACACCGTTAGCGTTTTCTGCGACAATGTCGCAGATTTCGTCGAGGTGTGGAGCGACAACAGCCGCCGCAACGCCGAGGAAGTGGACTATACCGTGGTCAACCGTTTTGCCATCTCCGTACCGGAGATTCAGGCAACGGCTGACGATGAGGTTGTGGGCAAGACCTACGACTTCACCAACGGCGTGGTCACCGTGGCCGGAACCTCTCTCGAGGCTCAGCGTACATCCGCTGAGGTTGAGGGTAAGGTGATGTATAGGGGTAAGGATTACGCAGGCGAAATTAAGCCTTGCGTTGCCGAAGCCAAGACCATTACCTTTACCTCGGCTTCTGAGGCTGTCATTCGTTTTTATAACGAGGACAGCAAGGACTACGCCGAGGCCACCCTCATCATCACCGTGGTTCCTTACGAGGAGCCTGTAACGGTGGAGGATGTGGAGTGGAGTTACCGCCACGTCGCTTTCCAGCGCGAGGCGCAGCTGTCCAACAACACCGTTAACGTTTTCTGCGACAATATCGCGGATTTCGTCGAGGTGATGTCTGACGGCAGCCGCCAGAACGAGGAGAGCGTAGACTATACCGTTGTTAACTCGTTCCGCATCTCCATTCCGGAGATTGTGGTGGACGATGTTAATGAGGTTGTGGGCAAGACCTACGACTTCACCAACGGTACCGTCACCGTGGCTGGGGAAGAGATCTCTGCTCAGCGTTTGTCCGCTGAGGTTGAGGGTAAAGTGGTTTACATGGACAAGGATTACGCAGGCGAGATTAAGCCTTGCGTTGCCGAAGCCCGTACAATCAGCTTCACCTCTGCCGAAAAAGCTTTCATTCGATTCTACGCGAATGACAGCCAGGACTACGCTGAAATATCGGTAGACGTAACCGTCACAAAGAAGGAGGTGACGGTTATTAATGCCCAGAACTCTTTCCGGCACATTGCATTTGAAGAAAATGCAACGGTTGTCAACAACACGATTTCAATCGTGTGCGACAACGAGGCAACCCGAACGACCACTTGGTCAAACGGAACAACCTCTGCCGAGAGTGTGAACTACACGGTTACAAACCGTTTTGTTTACACTCTGGCCTCCATGCCGGCTTCCGTTAAGGGGCAGTCATTCCAGTTCAACGGCAGTAACACTGTTACTGTCGAGGGACGTGAGGTGATGGTGAACTTCTCTGCAAGAGAGGTTTCCGCCATCATGTTCAACGGAACAGACTACCGCTCAGAGGCTCCGGTATGTGCCGTAGAGGTTAGCACCATTACCTTTCAGGAAAATGGTGCCGTTATCGTGTTTACACACGGTAACGAAATTGTATCCGCTTCGATTCCAGTGAATTATATCGAGGCGGAGGTAATCAGCGGCAAGATTGTCGGGATGTGGATCACTGACAGTTATGATTTATACTGTCATTATGTCAGCACCGACCTTCACATTCTTGCTGAGAAAAATGGCGCCTATGTCGCCTATTCTCGCGATGTGAACGGTACGGACTGGACCGTAACCGACCTTACAGCCGCCGACGGGCAGAACATTCTGTCCTCCGGTCGCGCCATGGCATGGGCTCAGCCGGGAAGAATTGGTACCGTATCCGCAGTGGAGGCTTCAAAAACCAGCACCGGATACATCATTACCTATTACTTCCCTAACGGAGCAGCTGCCAATATCATGGGTGATGCAGAGGCTGCCTTAAACGGCAACCCTTTTGCAGATCCCGTGAAAGCCACCGGTTCTGCCGAGAACGGAATGTGGACAATCTCTTATAACGGAGTTGTCAACTACTTCGTCGGCACAATTATGTAAAATAAGCCCCCATGCTTTTGGGTTTGGGGGCGCCTCGAGGTAAAGGACTTGAGAGAGAACAAAAACGGGAGCCGCCCATGATCTTGTGCCTTTGGGCATGAGGGAGGCTTAATGGTGGGGCAAAAGCTAATACCCCGCTTTGCGCCAAGGTTGCGTGAGGTCAGTACCCGCTCGTGTTTTTGTTTTTTTCTCTTCTCATTGTGGCGTCAGCCATAGTTCTCTACTCAGGGGTCCCTAAAACCGTAAGGATATGGGGAAAAAAATATATATTTTAGCAGTTTTAACCGTCGCTTGTATGAGCGCAGCGACGGTCAACGCCCAGAACAATCAGGAGGTTCGCTCAACCTCTTACGGCTACCGCTACGAGAGCCGTAACCTGCGCTTTACGCAGGCTGAGCGTGTCCACACTGAGATTACTCTCGGCGGACACGGAAGCTGGGGAGGCTACAGTTCCTATGGGGCTGACCTCTCGGCGACCCGCGTCTACACCCCGACAAAGGCCTTTGGCTGGCGTTGGGGTGGTATGGCTTCAATAGACTATGGCCGGCACTACGGAGCCACCTCCGATGTGTTGGCTGTTGTCGGGCTTAGGCTTGGCAACAGAGTCTATGTCGGCCTCGACGCGCTTGCCGGCGCCGGCCAGCTTGCCTACCACGATCACTCGTGGCACGGCGAGACTGACACCCACGACTACTTCAACAGTCTGTGGCGTGTTAAGGCCGGCGGCCAGCTCTCGCTGGGCGTGCGGTTGGGAGATAAGGTAACGCTTTCCGTTTACGGACGTTATCTGTACGCCTTTAACAACCCTCAAAAGCGTACCGTTACGGTACCGGAGGGTTGGGAGGCTTTGCCCACCGCCTACCACGCGGACCGATTTAGCGCCGGTCTCGCCTTGACTTTCAATATCTTCAAGGAAACGAGAGTTTCCGGAGATAATTGCTGGCAGGGCGGGATATACTCCGGCTACTCTTTCCTCGGCAACGAGGGTTGGATAGCCGGAGCCGAGCTGCTTCACTTCGAAAGAAGTGCGGCTCGCGGCGGCGCCGTTTGGGGCATTGGTTCTTATCAGGTCTTCGGATCTGATAAGAGTTCCACCAACGCCTTTTACGGCCAGGGCGGATACCGATTCCTCCCATGGGGGAGCAATTCGGTTTTGACCATCGAGCTCGGCGCCAAAGCCGGACTCGGTGAATATGTCAAAACCGAATGCGGCGCGACGGAAGACAACAGCTTCCGGATGAGCGCCGCCGGCTACACCCTTGGGGTGAAAGCGAGCGGATACCTCCAGTTCGCCCTCCACTTCGACTGGTTTGAGGTCGTTTTCGGAGGCGAGTTTGGAGGCCACTATACGTTCGGCACAGCCTTTAAGGGCGAGCCGACGTACAGCGGAACATCCAGCAACGGCTTTGGCATGGATGCCATGGCCACAGCTGGATTAAGATTCGCTTTTTGATGAAACTTTTTTCCGGAGCCCTTGCGGGCTCCGGTTTTTTTGTTTTAAAACACCGCATCCAATGCCATTCCTCCGAAGCCTTTGGCACACCCAAACCGTCACCCCCCTCCCGCCTGGGGCTAAGCAATAAAACCTGTCATCCTGAGCGCCCTTTACCGTCATCCTGAGAGGCGCGTTTTTTTTACAGTCATCCTGAGCGCCCTTTATTGTCATCCTGAGCGAAGCGAAAGATCTCTTTTTTACCGTCATGTTGAGCGTAAGCGAAACATCTCTTAGATTCTTCGGGACATTCGTCCCTCAGAATGACAGGAAAAGAAACACTCCTCAGAATGACAGAAAAAGAAACACTCCTCAGAATGACAGAAAAAGAAGCGCTCCTCAGAATGACAGAAAAAGAAGAACTCCTCAGAATGATCCAAGACGTGTCCCGCCGCCTTTAAAACCATGTCACCCAGCCTTTGGGCAAGTATTTTTCCCGAGGCGGGGTGACAGGGTTGGTGGGAAGAATGCCCGCCAAAGGCGGCATGACAGGTTTTATTGCCTCCCCAAGCGGGGGACGGTTTAAAACGAGGCAAAGGCCAGAGCAAAATTAAATTTCGCCGGCGGCGTAACGCTTGGCCATTTCCGACATCGGAATCGGCTTAATCTTATCGGCATGACCGGCCGCACCAAAGGCAATATACCGCGCCTCGCAGACTTTTTGCATTTCTTCAATTGCCGGCTTTAAGTATTTGCGCGGGTCAAATTCTTTCGGGTTTTCGGCAAATATCTTGCGGATGGCGCCGGTGATGGCCATGCGGCAGTCGGTGTCGACATTGACCTTGCGAACGCCGGATTTGATACCGCGGACAATTTCTTCAACCGGAACACCATAAGTCTGCGGAATGGCGCCGCCATAGGCATTAATCAAATCCTGCAGCTCTTGCGGAACAGAGGACGAACCGTGCATAACCATGTGGGTGTTGGGCAGCTTTTGGTGAATTTTTTCAATCGTCTCAATCGACAAAATTTCGCCGTCCGGCTTGCGGGTGAACTTATAGGCGCCGTGCGACGTACCGACGGCAACCGCTAAAGCATCCAGATGTGTTTCGGCAACAAAACGCGCGGCCTCGTCCGGGTCGGTCACCAGTTTTTTCTTGTCAATCACACCCTCGGCACCGTGGCCGTCTTCTTTGTCGCCTTTGCCGGTTTCCAGCGAGCCGATAACGCCAAGCTCGCCCTCAACCGAAGCGCCGACGGCATGGGCGCGGGCCACAACCTCTTTGGTGACACGGACATTGTATTCAAAAGACGACGGCGTTTTGCCGTCCGCCTCCAAAGAGCCGTCCATCATCACCGACGAATAGCCGTTGACAATCGCCGACTGGCAAACGTCCACCGACGAGCCGTGATCCTGATGAATGCAAACCGGCAGCTCGGGAAACATCTCTATACCGGCGGCAACCATGTGGCGAATCATCGGGTCACCGGCAAACTTGCGGGCACCGGTCGAGGTTTGCAAAATAACCGGCGCGTTAACTTTGCGCGCCGCCTGCAAAACGGCAATCACCTGCTCCATATCGTTGATGTTAAAAGCCGGAACGCCGTAGTTGTTTTCGGCGGCGTGGTCCAAAATCTGACGCATTGTGACTAAAGGCATAATTTTCTCCTTACATTAAAAAATTTTTCTTGTTCCAATATATATAAACCCAACGGCTTTGCAAGCGGTTTTTGGTTAGTTTAAAACATCTTTTACCGCGTCGACAACCTCGTCAACGGTGATGCCGAAGTATTGGTACAAATCGGCTGCCGGCGCCGACGCGCCAAAGCCGTCCATGCCGATGATGTCGCCACTTAACCCGACGTATTTTTCCCAGCCGAATTTTGATGCCGCCTCAACGGCAATGCGCGGCGCGGTGCCCAAAATCTGCTCCTGATAAGCGATATCCTGATTGTCAAACAATTCGGCGCAGGGCATTGACACAACAACTGTCTCGATACCCTCGGCCTTCAGGCGCCGATGAGCCTCAACCGCCAAGGAGACCTCTGAGCCGGTGGCAATCAGTGTTGCCTGTCGTTTTTTATCGTCGCCGGTGATGATATAGGCGCCGCGCGCCGATAGATTAAGTTTGGTATCCTGACGCAGCAACGGCAACGTCTGGCGACTTAAAGCCAGGATACTCGGCATATTGTCCGTCTCCAGCGCTAAAGACCAGGCCTCGGCCGTTTCCACCGCGTCGCAGGGACGGAAAACCTGAATCCCCGGCATGGCGCGAAAAGAGGCCAGATGTTCTATCGGCTGATGAGTGGGGCCGTCCTCGCCGACACCGATTGAATCGTGGGTCATGACATAAATTACATGCAGCCCCATTAAGGCCGCCAGACGCATGGCCGGCCGCAGATAGTCCGAAAAGACAAAAAATGTGCCGCCAAAAGGCAAAATACCGCCGTGCAGCGCCATGCCGTTCATAATTGTGCCCATGGCGTGTTCGCGCACGCCGTATTCAATATTGTTGCCGTTGTAATCGGCCGTGGTGACGGTTTTGCTCTTCTTGGTCAGAACCATGTTGGGGCCGGCTAAATCCGCCGAACCGCCCACAAGCTGCGGAATATGCGGCACGATGGCTTCAAGACACATCTGCGAGGCCTTGCGGCTGGCCACCGAAAGCCCTTCCTTAACCGCCTGACGCTTAAAAGCCTCAAGCTCTTTGTTCCAGCCTTTTGGCAGGCGTCCGGCCAAAATATCTAAAAACTCTTTGCCCTTGGCTTTGGCGCGGACCTCCCATTCTTTATCCTGTCCGGCACAGCGTTTGCCGGCCTCACGCCAGAGGTGCAAAATTTCTTGCGGCACTTCAAAAGGTTCGGCCGTCCAGCCCAAATTTTTGCGCATGGCGGCCAATTCCCCGGCGCCAAGCGGCGAACCGTGGCACTGGGGCGAATTGCATTTGGTCGGCGCCCCGAAACCAATGGTGGTTTTGCAGGCAATCATGGTCGGCCGGTCGGATTTTTTGGCTTTTTCAATGGCTTTGTCTACCGCGGCAAAATCATGGCCGTCAACGGCAATGACATTCCAGCCGTTGGCCTTAAAACGCGCCGCCTGATCGGTTGATGACGCAATATCAACAAAACCGTCAATCGTTACGTTGTTGTTGTCCCACAAAGCAATCAGCTTGTTTAGGCGCCAGTGTCCGGCTAAAGCAATTGCCTCCTCCGAGACGCCTTCCATCAGGCAGCCATCCCCCATGATAACATAAGTGTAATGGTCGCAGACATCCGAACCGTATTTGGCGGCTATAATTTTTTCGGCCAGCGCCATGCCGACGGCAGAGGAAATCCCCTGCCCCAAAGGACCGGTGGTTATGTCTATACCGGCAAGGTGTCCGTATTCCGGATGGCCGGCGGTTTTGGCACCGAGTTGGCGAAAATTGCGCAGATCGTCAACCGTTATGTCCTTGTAGCCCAAAAGATAAAACAACGCATACAAAAGACTTGAGGCGTGGCCGGCCGACAAAACAAAACGATCGCGATCAAACCAACGCGGATTTTGCGGATTGATTTTTAAATGTTTGGCAAACAAAACCGTTGCCACATCGGCAATGCCCAAAGGCATGCCGGGGTGGCCGGATTTGGCTTTTTCTATCATTTCGGCGGCCAAAAAGCGAATCGCATCGGCCATTTGTCTTTCTTGTTTGTGTGATGAGGTAAAAAACATTTGTTTCTCCCGTTAATTTTGGCATGAAGCACAAGCGCGGTCTTTTTTGACCACTACCGGCCGTTGGTCTGTTTCGGAATAAATAACTTCTTCGTCAGGGGATACCGTCAGATAAATCGTCTCAACTCCGGAGGCGGCCCGAGCAGCCAATTCCTCTGCCGACAGGTAGCGGTAGTCTATATCAAACATTTTATCGGCTTTGGCTTTGGTTGCCTCGGATAATTCAAAGCCCAGAGCTATACTAAAACCACGGTACGGACGTTCGGTGATGCGGGTAACCGTCGGCCGTCCCTTGATGATTTCTTCGCGGCTGGAACGCGGAATATTTAAAACCTGACTAAAACGGCGAATACCGAGGTAGTCTTCGGCATTTATTGAGGTCTTTACAAAAAAATCAATATCCAACGACGTGGTCGGGCTGTCCTCAAGCCGGCGCACCTTAAATACCGGTCTTATTTTGGCGTAACGGCGATTGTTGGACGATTGTGTATAACAATAGCTTTCAAAACCCACCAAACTGACCTGAAATTCGTCAAAGCGGCCGTTGTTTTGGTATAAACGCGCAGTCGCCCGCGGAATATTAATCGGCGGACAGGTATCTGCCGTATCGTCTGCCGATGAACAGGCCGCCATCAAACCGGCCAACAAACATAATAAAATTTTTTTCATCCGTTTGGGTTTCCCTTAATTAATGTTGTTACTATAAATGACATCTATCGTTTTGTAAAGCAGGCAACCAACTCACTGTGATCAGAACGGACAAACTGATCAACCATGGTGATTTCTTTAAGATTATAGCCTCCGGATATCAGTGTGTTGGCATCGTTGACAAAAGTCGCCGGGTTGCAGGAAACGGCAACAATGATCTGCGGCTTTATCGCCGCGGCCGCCAGCGCCCGACAAACCGCCGCCGCTCCGGCACGCGGCGGGTCAAATACAACAGCCGTGTAATGCCCGAGCTCATCAGCTAAAAGCGGATACTTAAACAAATTGCGGCATTCCATCCGGATGTTTTTTATTTGATTGGCGTTTACCGAATCCTTAAACCCCTGCAGCAGAGCTTTTGACGAATCGAACGCCGAAACACTGACCCCCGGCAATGTCGCCAATAAATAAGAGAAAGTGCCGAGGCCGCAAAACATGTCCGCAACCTCGCCTTTAACGCCGGACATGTATTTTAGTACCAGGCGCCCCAACGCTTCCTGACCGCCGACCGAGGGTTGTAAAAAGGTGCCGGCCGGTATGGCGACATCATAGGAGCCGATCTTAATAAAAGGACGGCTTTTTTCAATAATTGTTTCCGCTTCGTCCGAAATCCGGCGACGATGCGACAGACGAATAACATTGTTATCGGTCTGGCTGATTTCGGCTATTATGAGCCGGTGATTGAGCTCTAACGGCGCATCGTATTCCAACACGATATCCACGCCGTTAAAAGCCTCGCACACAAAAACATCGCCGCCGGTAATGTATTGCGACACGGTTTTGCGGCCTTTTTTGAATTTGCAAGGCTCACGGCAAAGCGCTTCCAGCAATTTGCGAAGAAACGGCAATACAGCATTGAGTTTCGGCGTTAGCGCCGGACAAGACCGGATATCGGCAATTTGGTGAGAGGCTCTGGTATTAAAACCCAACAATAACCTCTGCCGGCGGCAGAAAAAGTTGAGCGTCGCCCGCCGGCGGCCGCCGTCCGCAATAAACTCCGGCGGATTCAGGGTATAAGAATCGCTTTGCAACGGCCCGAGCGCGGCGGCAAAATTGCGCTGCTTTAATAAACGGTAGGCCTCGTCGTCCATGTCACGATAACGGCAGCCCCCGCAATTTATGGCCTGAGGACAAAGCATTAAGAGCTATTCCTTGCCGACTGAGATATCTTTGGTATCAACACCGTCCAAAAGTGAGATTTCGGCTGCATTTTCTTTGTCGTAAACCGGATGTTGATTCTTTTTTTCGTCTTTAACCATTTGCTCTCCCTGATTGATAAATTTTTTCATATCATTTTTGGTAAAAACCTCAACCCGGTTGCGACCGCCCTGTTTGGCTTTATACAAAGCCTCGTCGGCGGTTTTGACCAAAGTATCGACATTGTCCGAAATTTCGGAGGAGGAAACACCGATGGAAACCGTAAAACGCACTTCCTGATTGTTATCTGAGTAGACAACGATTGTTGAAATGCTTTGACGCAGACGATCGGCAACTTTGTAGGCCTGAGCCGAATTTATCTCGGGTAAAAAGACAACAAATTCTTCACCGCCGTAGCGTGCCACAATATCTTTGTCGCGCAAGGCTCTTTCGGCTTTGGCCGCTAATTCTATCAAAACCTTGTCTCCGGTTTTGTGACCGTAGGTGTCGTTGACCTTTTTAAAAAAGTCGGCATCCAGCATTAAAACACTATACGGCAACCCCGCCGCTTTGGCTTTTAGAATCTGCCGGTTAACTTCTTCTTCAAAATAGCGGCGGTTATATAAAGAAGTCAGCGGATCACGAGTGGCCTGATTTTGCAACAGAGCTTCTCTGTTTTTGCGGGACGTGATATCCTGAAAAGCCGAATATAAAGCCAGTTCGTAATTATAGTCGATGATGTTGGCCGATGTTAAAAGCCAAAACGGCGTATCGGAAACCGGCGTTTTTATCAAGACCTCAAAATCCTGAACTTCTTTTTGTTCTTCCAGTCGCTCCAGTAATAAACGGCGATTGTCCGAATCGGCAAAAAAGTCTTTTAAGTGGTAGTGATCAATGGCTTTCGGATTAATGCCAAATAATTTTATGGCATTGGTATTGGCCAAAATGATTTTGTCATCTCCCAGACGAGATATAATAATCGGGAAAGGCGAAGACTTAATGATGTCTTCAATCCGCCGGTTGTATTTGATAAGATCCTGCTCGGCTTTTTCCAGCTTGTTTTCTGTTGCGTTGTTCCGCATCAGCAAAAAGCTTAAAGCATATAAAATATAGGACATCGGCGTTATGTACCACGGGGTGTAAATGTTAAAGAATTTGAGAACCGTCATAATCGCCAGCAGAATCGTAATCCCGAAAGCCAGAACGTAGCCGTCGGAATGATTGTCGGAAAAGCGCGCTGCCAAGCCAACCGTCAGATATAAAAACGAAACCAGCGGAAAAATGAGGCGCATCCGATTAACCAAATCGCCGGCCGGGATAATTACCGTAAATAAAATAACCGCCACACCGCCGAGACCGCCCAATATCCATACGGGCAGCGATGATGCGGAACGGTCGGCAGAGGCAATAAAACGCGAAGCCGCCGAGGACATACAAATCATGGATACCAAAAACAGCAATAATTCAAACATCACATAGGTTTCAACCGGGCTTCCCTGTTCGAACGCCGAAACAGCCAGCTTTTCAACACCGGTGCCGAAAAAATCAAACGCAAAGGCTGACAACAAAAAACTTATCGGCGAAAACAGGCGATCGTCTTTGGCGGCAATGATTCCCGCAATCAGCAAACACCCCAGCGCAAACAACGTAAACATCAGTCCGCCCGTTTGTGAAAAAATTTCAAAATTTCCCATTTTGACTCCTTCATGATAATGATTATCTGTCTTAACTTTATGCGAAATATTCTTAAAATATGATAAAATTTAGCAAAAAATTGATGAATATTTAAAATATTTGGTTTAGCATATATGTGTTTTCAGGTTTGGCAAACATCAAGGAAAAAATGATGTATTATAATATACCAACTCACTTCAGCAATAAATTGGAACTTAACTACAAGAAGAGAGACGCTTTTTTAACCGACAGAGCAAATTTGAAGTTGTTGCTGCCGGGAATCGTTTTCGGTTTTTTGTTGTTTCTTTTGGCTGTCTATGAATGGAGCAACGCGTTTGAGGGGGGCAGCGAAATCGTCCCTGCCAACGACATTGTCACTTATCAACCCGTGTTGGCGGTTTGGTTTTTTGATTTGTGCTTTGCTTTGGTCGGAATTGGTATTATGGTTACCAATATTTTGCTTTATATCCGCTATAACAAATATAAATTTATCGGCCAAAAAGTTACCATTATCAAACGCCCGATCCTGCACGATAAACTTATTTTGCAGGAAAGTTTGAAGAACTATACCGGCGTGCGTTTCCGGGTGGAATTTTTGCAATCGGGCTTCCTGACAAAAAACCGCTATGTCGTCGAACTTTATCATCCCAATGCGGAAAAAATCGTGCCGCTTTATTTGTCAACGTCTTCAAAGGGTGTGCGCAGAAAATGGAAAGACTATGCCCGTGCATTTAAATTACCGGCCGTGATTGACACGGATGACGGACTTAAAAAAATTGAACTAAAAAACCTTAATAAATCAATTGCGCAACTCCATAAGCTCGGCCTGATTAAAGACGAGTATGATCCTTATGAACCTTTGCCGGACGCTATTAATTTTGTGCGAAAGAAAGACAAAATGGTGCTTAAAGTGCGCAAAATCCTGTGGGATGCCTACAATCTTTTGGCCTGGCTGGCGATTATTCTGGTCGGGGCCATCGTCGTTATGGTTGTTGCCAACCTGGATACTTTCAGACAAATTTTTGCATCGACTATCTACAGTATGGCCGCCATCGGCATATTTATCATACTGGTGGCTATTCAGATTTTGTTCCGCAAAGAAAAGCTGGTTATTAAAAGGCATAAAATCGTCAACACTCATAAGTATATGCTGTTTTCTACCAAACATAACGAAATCATGAAAAAAGACATTGAAGCCATCGAAGTCAGCGAAAATCCGGCAACGGGGCGTTTCTTCGTATCCATCATATCCGAAGACAATACCATTACTTTCGGCGCCAAGATGAAAATAAAAGATTTGCAATGGATAAAAAAATTTTTAATTCATGAAATCATTTAATAAAAAAATGCTTTGCGTAGCCGAAATATTTCGGCTATAAAGAATATTATTCCACATCAAGACGGAGATATTAATGAAAAATAAATTACAAAACAAAATAGATAATGATGCTTTGTTGCGAGAGGTTGTTGATGATGTTAAAAACGATCAGTTGCAACAGATTTGGGATAAATACGGTTTATTTATTATCATCGGCATAGCCCTTATTTTGACGGCAGCCGTCAGCTTTGAGAGCTTTAAAGGATGGCAGACCCGCAAGGCGCAAGAATTATCCAACGCCTATTCGGTTGCGCTGTCCTTGCAGAGTCAGGGGCGTCTGGACGAAAGTCTTGAGATTTATAATATGCTGGCCGAAAAAGCAACCGGTATCTATGCCGATATTGCCAAAATACAGATTGCCAATGTTTATCTTGAGCAACAACGTCAGGATGATGCCGAAGTGGTCTTGCAGGCTCTTATTGACGATAAGTCCGCATCGCCGCAAATTAAAGATATCGCCTCGTTAAAACTGGCATCGTATAAATTGGATGATAATGCTCCGGCCGAAGAAATTATCGGTCTTTTGACCCCTCTGCTCAAAGACGAGGGCGGATCGGATATTGCCCGAGAACTGGCGGCAATGCTTTATATCAGGGAAAACAATCCCTCTCAGGCTAAGGCCGAATATGAGAAAATCGCTTCATCCGAAACAGCTTCCGATGATCTGAAAACCAGAGCTTTAGATATGATTAACCTTTTGGATGAAACCAACTGAGTCAGGATAAAAATATGAAAAAAATTTTTTACGGCTGTTTGGCAGTAACAATTTTGAGCGGATGCGGTTTGTTTGCCGATGAGCCTTTGGATATTAAAGGCGAACGGGTCGGTGTCATACGCGAAAACAGAAATCTGCAGCCGGAATATGCTGCCGGACAAATTAAAGTAAAATTACCGCGTGCTTCCGAAAATATGCAATGGTCGCAAACCGGCGGTAATTCTGCGCATCTTGTCGGCCATATTCGTGCCGGCGGTAATCTGGATGAAATATGGAATACCTCGTTCGGCGAAGGATCTTCCAAACGCAATGTTTTGGTTGCGACACCGATTGTTGCCGACGGTCTTGTGTTTACCGTTGATGCCGAAGGACTGGTCAGCGCTTTTAGCCTGCAAGACGGCGAAAATATTTGGGAAAAAGAGCTTGAACCGGAAAATGAAGAAGCCGCCGAAGCCTCTATTTCGGGAGGCGGTATAGCCTTTTATGACGGTAAGGTATTTGTTACGACCGGGTTTGGCTGGGTATTTGCTCTTGATGCCAAAGACGGTAAGCTTTTGTGGCAGCAGGACATTGGGGCTCCCATTCGTATTGCGCCGACGGTTAATGATGAGCTTGTGATTATCCAGACGCTTGATAACGGTATTTATGCTCTTAAAATTGCCGACGGAAGCCGGTTATGGAAGGATAAACTTGAGGCCGAAAGCACCATCATGATCGGGGGTGCGGCACCAGCTTACAGCCCCGAAAAAGATTTGGTGGTGGCCGCCTTTTCCAACGGCCAGATACAAGCCTATAAAGCCTCTACCGGAACGCCGTTGTGGGCGGAGTGGCTTGTTCCGGGAAGCACGACGGAATCAATTGCCGACATAACTTCGGTTAAAGCCAGTCCGGTTATTGATAATGACAAGGTTTTTGCCGTTGGCTATAACGCGCCTCTGGTGGCCATTGATATTCGTACCGGCGTTAAACTTTGGCAAAAAGAAATTGCAGCATCGTCTTTGCCATGGGTTGCGGGAAATTTTGTATTTGTGTTGACCAATGACGGTGATCTGGCTGCTCTTGATAAACAAAACGGCAAGATTATCTGGTCGACCATTATACCTTATGCCGGAGGTGAAGAACAAGTCGGAATCTTTACATCCGGACCGGTTTTGGCCAATGATGCCCTGCTGGTTGCCTCAAGCAACGGTAAGCTCTTTTCGGTTTCGCCTTATAACGGGCGAATCCTTGGCGTTGCCGATGTGGAAGAAGGTATTGAATCAACGCCGATTGTTGCCGGCGAAACGCTGCTTTTGACCACTAAAGATGCCGAAATAGTTGCTTACAGATAGGGTCGGCAGAATGGTTCTTAAAATTGCAATTATCGGACGGCCCAATGTCGGTAAATCGACTTTATTTAACCGGCTGGCCGGGCGTAAAATGGCTATTGTTCATGACCGCCCCGGTGTGACGCGCGATCGCAAAATTGCCACGGCCAAATTGCAAGATCTGCCGTTAAAAATTATTGATACGGCCGGTTATGAAGCCTCGCATGAAGATGATATCGAGAAAAGAATGTGGCTGCAGACGCAAAAAGCGGTTGATGATGCGGATGCCGTTGTTTTTATGTTTGATGCCCGCGATGGTTTACATCCTTATGATGTTGAACTGGCCAAGCTTATACGCCCGGCTGCTAAGCCGGTTGTTTTGCTGGCCAACAAATGTGAGGGTAAACTGCAAGAAGACGGTATTCATGAAGCTTATCGGCTTGGTTTTGGGCAACCGATTGCTTTTTCGGCAGAACACGGGCTCGGCCTAAATGATTTGTATGATGCCTTAAAAGAAATTGCCGAGGCTCAAAGGTTGACGGAGCTTTCCGAAACAAAACGAGATGATTGTAAACGTCCTGTTCAATTGGCTATTGTCGGGCGACCCAATGTGGGTAAATCAACTCTGGTTAATGCGCTTTTGAATGACGAGCGGATGTTGACAGGCCCCGAAGCCGGCGTTACCCGTGATGCCGTCAGCAATGAATGGGAATATGAGGGGCGACGGATAAATCTGGTGGATACGGCAGGCCTGCGCCGGCAGGCCAAAATAGAAGACAGTTTGGAAAAGATGGCTGCCTCTGCGACCAAACACGCTGCTTTTACAGCACAGGTCGTGGTTTTGGTCTTGGATGCCGGCAGTGTTTTGGATAAACAGGATCTTACCATTGCCCGGCAGGTTCTGGATGAGGGGCGCGCTTTGGTCATTGCCCTGAATAAGTGGGATATTGCCGATCGTAAAGAAGCCCTTGATAAACTTAATTATAAGCTGCAAACATCACTGACTCAGGCCGAGGGGATACCCACCGTCACCATATCGGCACTCAAAAAAGAAAATCTTGATAAGCTTATGCGTGCCGTCTTTAAGGTTTATGACCGCTGGCAAACACGAATCCCGACGGCGCCGTTAAATAAGTGGTTTGCTGATATTTTGAGCAATAATCCGCCGCCTTTGGGTAAAAACAAACGCCGGATTAAGTTGCGTTATATTACACAAGCCAAAACCCGGCCGCCGGCCTTTTATGTTTTTTCGAGTAATCCCGAGGGATTGCCGGATTCTTATTTGCGCTATTTGGTTAACAATCTGCGCGAAACCTTTGATCTCGGCGGTATTCCCCTGCGCATAACCGTGCGTAAAACCGATAATCCTTATGCCGGCAGATCCAAACGTTGAGCTTTATCATGTTTTGCGCCGGCCGGAGGCAAATTTTTTCGGGCTGCTTTAAAAAACGGAAAAGATTGATATTCAAAAGGACAATAGCGGGCTAACCGACGGCTGAGTCGTCCAGATGCCAAGAGCCGTTGTAAAACAAATGAAATACCGAGGTATTCGGAATCTTGTGCGGACCATAACCAAATGCCAGCAAAAAATAACGCATGGAGCCGCTATGCGAAGCAACGCCGATGATATTTTCCGGCGCGGTCAGCATCTTTTCAAAACCTTTGAACATCCGCTGCTGCATCTCAAACTTGCTCTCGCCGCCCGGCCAGCGCGTATCCGAAGCCGTCGTTTCTTTGTACCACCGCTGCCAAAGCGCCGGATATTGCGCGGCGATATCGCCTGTTAGCATTCCTTCACAAACACCGAAAGCTCCTTCGGTCAACTCCGGAAGAATCCGAATTGCCAAATTCTGCGGCGCGGCAACAATTTTGGCGGTTTGCAAAGCACGCCGCAACGGTGATGAATAGATTACTTCAAGCCCCCTGTCTTGCAGCTTTGCGGCTAAAGATGCAGCCTGTTCAAGTCCTAAGGAATCCAACGGCAGATCAACACTGCGTCCCTGCCAGCGACCGGCAGCGTTGTAAGCGGTTTCGCCATGGCGAAAAAGGTAAAAATCTTTGCGCATTTACGGCTTCTCTTCTATATCTATCCCCGGAAACAGACGGCCGGCGACCTGACGATAGCGGTCATTCAGTCGGCTGACCAAAACCCTTAAACTGCCGCCGCGACTTAAGGTAATATCAATTTCTATATGCCGCCGCAGATAGTCGTGCAGCTTGGCACCCATCAGCTCGTCTTGCGATATGACACGTACTCTTTCCGAAACCAGACGACGAAATGTTGTTTTGAGCAAGGGGTAATGTGTACAACCCAGAATAAGCGAATCGATATTGTCAAAAGCATGGATATATTCGCCGGCTGCCGCCTCGGCCGCGGCAAAATTGTCGGATTCAATATCCGGAACCAGCTCCGGCGCCGCAACCTCAAAGACCTCCAGCGCAGGATTAATCTTTTGCAGCTCGGCTTGATATATGTGCGAACGCACCGTGGCGTTGGTGGCTAAAACGCCAACACGGGAAGTCTTACCGATGGCAGCTTCTTCTACCGTCGGAATAACCACGCCCAAAACTTTAATGTCGGGTGCAAATGTCGGAATAAACCGCTGTTGCAGATAACGCAGCGTAATCGATGTCGCCGTGTTACAGGCAATAATAATCAGGCCGCAATTTTGTTCTATCAGGTATTTTATCGCCTCAATGGTATAGGACAATATCTGGCCGGACGTTTTTTCACCATAGGGTAAACGAGCCGTATCGCCGTAGTAAACATAGTCATATTCAGGCAATGTTTCTCTAAAAGCTCTGGTGATGACCAAACCGCCCAGACCGGAATCAAAAACGCCTATTTTCATACCGTATCGTTTATAAAAAAGGCCTCCTTAAAGGAGGCTTTGATTGTCAATTGGTGGGAGTGGCAGGACTCGAACCTGCGACCTCTACGATGTCAACGTAACGCTCTACCTGAGCTACACACCCATAAAGGAAAATTCTTAATAATTATACCGGTCGCAGGCAAGCCTGCTCTGGCTCATAAGCTTTGGAGCTTCCGCTCCATCGCTAACTCGCTGCGGTCACTCGGTTTGTAACGTTTATTTCGCTGCGCTAAAAGCTTGCTCATAAACTAACAAACTCTCGCCTTTCGTTGAAAACCGCTCCACCGGAGCCGTTTTACCTGAGCTACACACCCATAAAGGAAAATTCTTAATAATTATACCGGTCGCAGGCAAGCCTGCTCTGGCTCATAAGCTTTGGAGCTTCCGCTCCATCGCCATGACAAGCTCTTTGATAATATATCTTACCGGTAAATGCAAGTCTTTTTTTCGGCCATTAGTGAATATTTAAGTTTTGCCCGCTTATAATCAAAGGTACGCTGCAAAAAATTGAGGGAGCCGATTTTAATGAACGACAAAATATTGGATTTTACGGTCGATTATACAAAGCTTAAAATCTTTGACGAGTTTAATGTCAAAGAGCCTCAATTTCCGATTGTTTTGTCATCACCGCACGCCGGCAACACTTTTCCCGAAGAATTTTTGCAAAACAGCGTGTTAACACCTCACGAGCTTCGTGTTTCCGAGGACTGTTTTGTAACCGAGCTGGTTAAACCGGCTTCCGATGACGGAATTCCTCTTTTGAGCCTTAATCTGCCGCGCACTTTTGTTGATGTTAACCGCGATAAAATCGAGCTTGACGACACTATGTTTTTTAATGCACCGAAAACCGGTGACATTAACTCAAGACGTTGCCGGGTCGGGCTCGGTGTGTTGCATCGTGTGGTTTATCAAAACAAAAATATTTATGACGGTCTTTTAAATTACGACGAGGCCGCCGAACGCCTCAGAAATGCCTATGATCCCTACCACAGACGGCTTAAACAGCTGGTGGACAAATGCAAACGTAAATTCGGCTTTTGTCTGTTGATTGACTGCCATTCTATGCCGTCCGTCATTTGCCATATTATGAACGAGGCCAGACCGCTTGATTTTTGCGTTTGCAACCTGTTTGACGAAAGTTGCCCGCATGAAATGTCACAAAAGCTGTTTGATGCGTTGGATGCTGTCGGCTGGCGCGGCGAATTCAACCGTCCGTATGCCGGCGCGTTCATAACTTTTAATTACTGCCAACCCCGCAAAAATATCTATACCCTGCAAATTGAAGTCAATCGCGGACTTTATATGGATGAACAATCTTACCAAAAAAAAGCAAATTTTCAAGATGTTAGCCACAACCTTAGTCGCGCAATCGTCGAATTGGGTCATTTTTTGCTGGATTTTAAAAAATAATTATGCTATATAGCCCTCTTGTGTGTTAACAATTCGTTAATATATGAATGAACGAGTTGTTGTTTTTTTCGGCTGGTGTATGCCGAGAAATGTGGCTAATTTAACCTTAAGTTTTTGATGTATTTTACAAGGAAAGATAAAGCCGTTAAGCAAATTGAAATTGGCACGTTTGTTGCATAAGGGATGTTTGTGGCGAACTTAAGGGAGCAGAGGGATGCGACTTTTCGTATCAAAATTTTTGATGTTTTTGTTATTTTTGCTAATGCTGGTGCAACCGGCAGAAGCCTCGGAATACCCGCAATATGTTGATGATGCAGAGGTTTGTACAGTTGCAGCACGGCAGCTTGAGAAAAAATACCAAATCAAAAAACACCTGCTTTCTACCATTACCAATGTTGAATCCGGCCGTTGGAATCAAGAGCGCCAACGGAATACGGCCTGGCCGTGGACGGTTAATGCCCAAGGCAAGGGACGTTATTTTGACACCAAGCAGGAGGCCATTGCCGCGGTTAAAAAGCTGCAGGCCAAAGGTGTTAAGAGTATTGATGTCGGGTGTATGCAAATCAATCTGGCCTATCATCCGGAGGCTTTTGATAATCTGGATGAAGCCTTTAACCCCTATAAAAACGTGGAATATGGCGCCAAGTTTTTGAAAAAGCTTTATGCAAAGAAAGGCTATGACTGGAACAAAGCAGCAACGGCCTACCATTCCAGCCTGCCGCGCAAGGCAAAAAAATATGCTCAGCGGTTGTCAAAGGCTTATAAGGGTATTGTGCAGGCCAGTCTGGAACGCCAAAATAATCCCCAGCCGGCCGTTAAGATTAAAAAGCTTGAAAAAAGTAAATTTTTGGCCGAAAATACCCAACAGCTTGAGGCTAAAGCCGCGGCTGCGGCTCATGCCTGGCGTGAGGCCAAACTGGCAGAATATCGTTTGAAAAAGGCCAGACAACTTTAATATTTTCGGGTATCTTTAGATGGACGTATCCTTGCAGGACACAGGTTTGTATTGGCAACCGCTCGGCGGCAACAATATAGACCAGATCAGCGGGCATTGCTACCGGTATACCTGTGTCGGACAAGAAAGAGGCCGGCGTAAATGTACTTCCGTGGTGGTTGATTTGGGCAAATTTGATAACCATCAGGCTTTGGGGATTAAAAATTCCGTCGCCGCGGTGCCGGATATCCGTGAATTGCTGGAGGATAAAGGGTTTAATCTAAAAGCCCTGCTGTTGACACACTCACACCCCGACCACCTGAACGGTATTGTCCATTATATCCGTGCCGGCTACAAACTTCCGCCATTGTACGGCGGACGGTATACCAAAATGGTGCTGGACGATCTGTATTTGCGTTATCAAATCGGCAAAACCAAGCAACCGGAGTTTGTGGAGATCAAAGGCGGTGATAAATTTACCTGTGGTCTGCTTAAGATTGAGGTTATCAGCGCTTCACATACCTGTTTTGACAGTTTCGGCTACATTATCGGCGACGGGCAAACCACCGTCTACCACAGCGGCGATATGAAAACCGATCAGACGACTTATTTCCGTCAGCCGACGAATCTTAAACGCCTGCAACAACTGGCGGATAAAGTTGACTTTGCGGTGGCTGATTTTTGCGGAATCGATAATGACGGAATCGCCTGGCGGGAAGCCGATGTCTTAAAGGCTCTGGTGCGGATTATTCGCAAATCGCGCAAGAAAAAAATTTTTTTGCCGGTATACCCGACACATGTCGAGATGTATATTTTAGCCTTTTTAGCGGCGTTAAAGCTTAAGAAAAATGTTGTTTTCTATGGCGAAGATGATTTTTATGTCTATCTTAAGATGCTGGAAAATTACGGAATCGATTTTGCCAAAATGGCTCGGGAAAAAATTAAAGTTTTTTACGGGATGCCTGATGATGTTGCGGAATTGGAAAATAACTTCGTGGTTATCGGTGCATTTAACGACCTTGGTAATATTGACGAATCGCCCAAAGACAGTTTTGCCCTGATTACGGCGCGCACTTATTTTAATCCGCTTAAAGGACAGCTCAATGTTCGCAATATTCCGTTTGTCAACTTAAAGGATTATCCGATATTGCAAGGCGCCGGACACGGTTTCTTCGGAGATTGGGAAATTATCCGCCGGATTATGCCGCGGGCCGTGTTTATCCCGACGCATTGTCCCTGCTTTGTTGCCGAAAGTTTTCGGCCGCTGGCGGAGAGCTGCAACTTTACGATGATAAAACCGGTGCCGAAAAATAATTACTTATTTAAACTTTGCGGTAACCAATATCAGTTATTATCAAAAAAACCGGCTGTCTGGCTGGTAGCCAATGAAGATGGCGCTTTAACCGAAGTTTGGCAAAAAGCTACTGCCGGCATGGGCTTTTTGAAAAGGACATTCAGCCGTCGGCGAACGGTGCAAAAATTTAAAATGATGTTGTGTAAACGGAGAAAATAAATGCAGACCGATAAATACCGCAAAGAATATAACATCCGCTCCTATGAATGCGATCGCAACAACAATCTGCGGATTTTAACCCTGATGAACATCTTGCAGGATATGGCCGACGATGACGCGGCACGTTTGGGGTTCGGGCTTAAATTTTGTATTGAGAACGGTATGACCTGGGTCGGGACCAATTATGCTCTGGAGATTGACCGGTTGCCAAAAATTCACGAGAATATTGCCATTGAAACCTGGCCGTCGGCCAAAAACAAGCTTTCGGCTTATCGTGATTACGAGGTCTTCGGCGAGGACGGCTCATCCATTATTCGCGCTTCAAGCCAATGGGTGTTGATTAACCTTGAAAAATGGCGGCCGATGTCGGTGATTGATAATATGCCGCAGCATCTGCCGCTTAACGAACGCGCGCTTGATACCGATTTTCCGAAGATTGCCGAGATTTCTGACGGCGACAGTCAGTTCAAATTCCGCGTGCGGTTTGACGACATTGACCTTAATAAACATATTAACAACGCGGTCTATATTCTCTGGGCAGCGGAAGCGGTTGAGCCGGAATTCCGGCTGGCTCACAATCCGGCACGAATCGACATTAATTTTCGCAAAGAAGGCTATATGGGCGAAAAGATTATGGTTACCACCAAAATGGACGGCAATAAATCTTACCACAGTATCCGAACCTATGATTCCGACAACGAACGCGAACTGGCGCGGGCGATTATTGAATGGAAATAGCAAAAAACCGCCGGTCTTTATAAGACGGGCGGTTTTTTTTGTTTAATGTCTTTTTTGTCTGACACGGAACAAGAGATATGCCAGATCGGCATAACACGGATGTTCGCGGGGCAGTTGGGCATAGATTGACATTAATTTATCAATCTCGCTTCGGGGTGCATACGTCACCCAAATTTCAAACTTTTCTTCATCCTGCAGCGTTTGCAGCATTTCCCGCAAGTCCATTTGCGCCAGAGAATCCTCCAGATTGAGGTAATCTCTGTAGTCCTTTTGGGCGTAGATACCGCCGATAATTGCCAAAATGCAAAACACCAGAGCAATTATGGCCGGAGCTAACATCCCCTCAACGAACGCGCCGATACAAAAACAAACAAGGACTCCGACCAGCATGGCGCAATTAAACCATCGGAGATTTCTTTTTTTGATTTTCATATATTTATTTTATTTATTTGTTAATAATTCCTTTGTGGCGGTTAATGTAGCGTATTTTGCGGTATTTGGCAAGAAAATACTGGATTTTCGGTAAAATAGTTTTAAAATACCGCCGGAAAGGCGATTTTCATATGCAAGTTTATGATGAAAATTATCTGCTGAATAAAAGCGTTAAAATCTACCAACCGCGTGAAGGCTACCGTGCCTCGACCGATGCGGTGTGGCTGGCGGCCGCCCTCGGTAAAGTAAAAAAAGGCGACACAATTTTGGATGTGGGTTGCGGCACCGGCGCGGTGGCGCTTTGTCTGGCACGGCGATTTAACGATTGCGCCATTCGGATTACCGGAATCGAAAAACAGCCGCTTTTGGCCAGGGCAGCCGAGCTTAGCGCACAGGCTAACGGTTTTGATTTTTTACGGATTATCAACGATGATATTTTCAAAACAAAGCTTACGCCCTGCTCTTTTGCCCATGTTATTACCAACCCGCCCTATGCCGAAGATGATACACCATCGCCGAACGCCAGCAAAGCCGCCGCGCATAATTTTGCCGGTGTCAGGCTTAAAGACTGGCTCAATTTTTGTATTAAAATGCTGCGACCGCAGGGGCATTTTTATATGATTAACCGCACAGCGGCACTTGAAGATATTTTGGCAATATTGCACGGACGTCTGGGAAAAATCGAGGTTTTGCCGGTGTGTTCAAAACAAGGCGAAAAAGCCAAGCGAATCATCATTCGGGCGCAAAAAGACTCTAAAACCCCTCTTGTCTTATATCCGGCTATTGCCGTGCACAATGAAGACGGCAGCCATTCCGATATTGCCCAGGCTGTTTTGCGGAACGCTCAGGCAATTTAAGGGTTGACATATCGGTCTTTTGGCTTTATAAAGCGGAGTGTCCGAGGACTCCGGCCGACGTTGCCGGAGCTTTAAATAATTAACTAATAACCGGAGAAAAAAGATGAAACGTACTTTTCAACCTTCAAAGTTGGTCAGAGCCCGTCGTCACGGTTTTCGTGCCCGGATGGCTACGGCCGGCGGCCGCAAGGTTTTGTCCGCGCGCCGCGCTCATAAACGCAAGAAGATTTCGGCGTAGTTTTTATTTGAGATGAAAGTTTTTATCTTAAAAAAACGCAAAGATTTTATTAAAGCCGCCCAAGGATTCAAAGTTGTTGTCAACGGTTTGGTTCTGCAGGCGGCTTTAAGTATGTCCGGGCCGCAGGATTGTTGCCATGTCGGCTATACGGCGACCAAGAAACTCGGTAAAGCGCATATTCGCAACCGAACCAAACGTCGGCTGCGGGCGGCCGTGGCGATTGTTTTTCCGGAAGAAGCTTTGGCCGGCGTTAATTATGTTCTTATCGGCCGGCACAATACAATCACTCTCAAATTTGATTATTTGACGCGGCGTCTGCGGCAAGCTCTTAAGGAAATTAATGCGCAAATTACTGCTCCCGCCCCGTCGGCCGCGGAAGAAAACTCATGATAAAAAAGCTGATGATTTTGCTGGTGCGCGGGTATCAACGATTTTTGTCGCCAATGCTGCCCAATGTTTGCCGCTATCGGCCGACTTGTTCCGAATATTTTATTGAGGCTCTGCAAATTCACGGCGTGATTAAAGGAAGCTGGCTCGGCATAAAAAGAATCCTGCGCTGTCACCCCTGGGGCGGAAGCGGCTATGATCCCGTGCCGCCAAAGCAACAAAAACACGAATAAAAGGGTATATTCGCTTGCCTAACGACATTATTTATATTACATATTGAAACAATATGATTTTGAGGAGTTTTATGAGGATATGAAAGAAGAAACCAAAGGCCTTTATCTGGCCATCGTGTTGTCAACAATTGCCATTTTGGCGGTCAACTGGATATGGCCGGCTAATAATGCTCCGGTATCAATCGCGGAAAAGGACGAAGAAAAAGTTGCCGCCGCCGAACCGGCGCCGGCATCAATACCGCTTGAATATTCCTCAGAACTCTACACGCCGGCCGGCCGTGAAATTATGCCGGTGGCAGAAGCTTTGAGGGCTGATAAACGCGTTGATATTGCCAATGCCAAGATCGTCGGGTCTTTGCGGCTTAAGGGCGCACGTTTTGATGATTTATACCTGACAAACTATAAACAAACTCTGGCCGAAGACAGTCCGGATGTTGAGCTCTTGGCGCCGGCGGCCACGCAATCGCCTTATTATGCCGAATTCGGCTGGCTCAGCAACAACCAAAACACTAAATTGCCAAACAGCCAAACCCTTTGGCATGCCATCGGCGGTAAGCTGACGCCGGAATCACCGTTGACTTTGGAATGGAGTAATGGTCAGGGGCTTAAATTCGTTCGCAAAATTTCCATTGATAAGGATTATATGTTCCATCTTGAACAAATTGTCGAAAACAACTCCGGAAAAACCGTAACCCTTTATCCCTATGGCCTTATTAACCGTGTATACAGTCCGGAAAAAAGTGCCTCGGCCGTGGTTCATGAAGGCTTGATCGGCGTGATGGATTCAAATTTGCGTGAATTTAAGGCAAATGATATTGATATCGGCGAAAAAGAGGAATTTGAAACCACCGGCGGCTGGCTCGGTTTTGGTGAAAGATATTGGTTTACGGCAATTGTTTTAAATGACGACAACAACAAGGCGCGATTTGGCCGAACGGATGAAAATACTTATCAGGCTGATTATGTCGGCGCGCCCGTGACCATCGCCGGCGGCGGTATCGGTACCAGCCATGTGCGCTTTTTTGCCGGGGCTAAAGAAATTGCCCTGTTGGATCATTATGCCAAAGACTTGGGAATCGAGAAATTTGATCTGGCAGTCGATTTCGGCTGGTATTATTTTCTGACTAAACCTTTCTTTTATATATTGGATTTTTTGTACCGCTTTATCGGCAATATGGGGTGGGCTATTTTGCTGTTTGCGGCGCTTTTGCGGCTGGTTATGTTTCCGATTGCCAACAAGTCTTACGAGAGTATGTCGCGGATGAAAAAGGTGCAACCCAAAATTTTGGCTCTGCAGGAAACATATAAAAACGACAAGGTGCGTCTGCAACAAGAAATGATGAACCTGTATAAAAAAGAAAAAATCAATCCGGCATCGGGTTGTCTGCCGCTTTTAATTCAAATTCCGGTATTCTTTTCATTATATAAAGTATTAAATATTGCCATTGAAATCCGGCATGCACCGTTTGTCGGCTGGATTAAGGACTTATCGGCGCCGGACCCGATGACGCTTTCGGCAATGACGGGAATCCCTATTCCGAGTTTGCTTGACCTTGGCGTTTGGCCGATTTTGATGGGTATTACAATGTATATCCAACAGAAGCTATCGCCCAAGCCGGCAAATAAGGATCAAGCCAGAGTGTTTGCCCTAATGCCCGTTATCTTTACCTTTATGCTGGGACATTTTGCTTCTGGACTGGTTATTTACTGGACATTGAGCAATGTGCTGTCGATTATCCAGCAGCGTGTTATTATGAAAAAAGTTGGAGCTGATTAATGGCTTTTGCGGCGAAAGAATTTTCTCCGGAGCAGTTGCAACGCGCCGCAGCTTTGTTCAAAAACAAAACGAATTTTGTTTTGGGTGCGGCAAAAACAAATCAGTTACCGACAGCAGACAGGCCGGAGGTTGCTTTTGCGGGACGTTCCAATGTCGGAAAGTCAAGCTTGATTAATGCCCTGACCGGACAAAAAGGATTGGCCAAAACATCCCATACGCCGGGACGCACACAGCAACTCAATTTTTTTGATTTGGCCGGGAAGCTTTATCTTGTTGATCTGCCGGGGTACGGTTATGCTCAGGCACCGGAATCGCAGGTTAAACAATGGCAGAGTGTTATTTTTGCCTATTTGCAGGGGCGACCGAATTTAAAAAGAGTGTTTTTGCTGATTGATGCTCGTCACGGTATTAAAAAAAATGACCGCGAGATTATGGATATGCTTGACAAGGCGGCGGTAACTTATCAGATTATCTTAACCAAGGCGGACAAAGTCGGCTTTGATCAGTTGCAACAGGTCTTGGCGGGTACACAGGCCGAATCCTCTAAGCATGCGGCGGCTTATATACATGTTCTGCTCACAAGCTCCGAGAAAAAAACAGGAATTGATATTTTGCAGGCCGAAATTGCCCACCTGGCCGGAGAGGTCTAAAAAAGCCGCAATCTTCAAATTGCGGCTTTTTTATAAAATATATTTTCGTCAGCGGACAAAAACCATCACGGCCGGCACACTGACTTTGTCATCGGTCTTAGCCGAGATATTAACCTTATCGGCGCTGACACCCAATTTGATGATATCTTGAAAAATCTGCGAGGCGTATTTCTGAGCCCCGTTACCCCGCGGCGAATTAACCGCGACAACATCAAAGATAACATCGGGCTTTTTGGCAACGGCATTTGCAACAGCCTGCTTTAATCCCTCTTGATATTTGACATCCGGTGAGGAAAATTTAACGGCCAACAGCGGTTTCCCTCCCGCAAGTGCCGGAGCAGATTTTGTTCCCGGACGCGGCATGCCGGCAACCGCCATCGGCGAGCGGCTTAACGGAACATTGTTAACGCCGAAACTTCCAACCCGAATGGCGTCACTTAATTTGACAATATTATCGCCGGCGGTTCCAATGTATTGTTGCTGGCGTGAAATATCGCTATTGACCTCACCGAGCAGCGAATGCATCAGGATAGACGTTTGTCCGGCTTCGTTTTCAAGAATGCGCAACTGACGGTGATCTTCATCAACCGCGCCGGAAATGCTGTATGCCGAGCGAATGGCATCAACGAGATAATCGGTATTGGCGGTATCTGCCGCAATTTTGGCCGACAATTGATTAAGCGCTGCCGAATTGGTGCTCATTGTTTGAATGTTGTTTTGAGCGGCAGAAAGCATCTCAAACATCTGCGGATTGCCCGGAGTGGTGCCGACTTGCAACTTGGCCTCGATCATACCGATGGTTTTGTGATATTGCAAGGAATTGCCAACAACCGATTTTCTGATGCTTTGCAGCTGTGTGTTATTTTCACGAATGGATGATTGCAATTGATTCAGTTCATTGCGGAAAGTCATCACTTTTTGACCGACAAAAGTTCCGGTATTGCTTACCTCGGAAACATTGACGGGTTCAAAATTCGTGGTTCCCAAAGCAATCCCCGCATTCCGGGTATTATTTTCCTCAACCATCTGAGCCTCCGCGGCATCATTTTCGAAAAGCGACGGGAAAATAGCATCAGACGAATAAGTACAACCGCCTAAGGCGACCGCAGCGACTATGATGGAAGATAATTTTGCTGATTTTGTCATTGATAAAGCACCCTAAAATAAAAATAACATTCTTTTTTGTTTTTACACTATCTGCCGGTTTTGTAAAGAAATTTTTTTACAAAAAAACGAGCTTAAAAACCTTGTTTGTTACGAAGTATATTTTATTTTCTTAAATTATTGGTAAACAAAATATTTTTTTATTAAAAAATCGCTTGCTTTTTTAATCCTGATGATGTAATAACTTTTTCTGTTGTCAGGATGCGCCCGTAGCTCAATTGGATAGAGCATCTGACTACGGATCAGAAGGTTGTGAGTTCGAATCCCGCCGGGCGCGCCATTTTTTCTTTGGCTTTTGTTTTAATCCCAAAAAGTTTTGAGTTTTTGTTTCCGGCGTTATTTTTTTCTTGAAAAATAAATATTTGCGTGTATAAATAGGTTTCGCTTAGGCTGCCGGGGCGCGCCGGCAGAGTGTGTATATCTAATCCGCGCAAGTCCGCCGATGTTTTCGGGTCTGGCATTTTGATGAATAATATTTATGACTAATACAGAATTAAAAATCCCTGAAACCAACGAGAATTTTGAAGAACTGTTGAATGAACAGTTCGGCAGCGACGGTATTACCGGTTCGGTGGTTAAAGGCACAATTATCCGTTTAACTCCCGATTATGCCGTGGTTGACGTCGGGTTGAAATCCGAGGGCCGTATTCCGCTGCGTGAATTTGGGCAGAATCCGGAACTTAAAGAAGGCGATACGGTTGAGGTTTATGTTGACCGTTATGAGGACAAAGACGGTAATATCGTTTTGTCGCGCGAAAAAGCCCGCCGCGAAGAAGCCTGGAAAGATTTGGAAAAATCGCTTAATGCCGGCGAACGTGTTAACGGTGTTATTTTCGGTCGCGTTAAAGGCGGCTTTACGGTCGATCTTAACGGTGCTATTGCTTTCCTGCCCGGTTCGCAGATTGATATTCGTCCGATACGCGATATTACGCCGCTGATGGGCGTTGTTCAGCCGTTCCAGATCTTGAAGATGGATAAGGTTCGCGGCAATATCGTCGTTTCGCGTCGTGTGGTTTTGGAAGAAACCCGTGCCGAAGCCCGCGCCGAATTGATTCACGACCTTAAAGAGGGTGCTGTTCTTGAGGGTATTGTCAAAAACATTACCGATTACGGCGCGTTTATCGATTTGGGCGGTGTTGACGGCCTGTTGCACGTTACCGATATTTCATGGCGTCGTATTAATCATCCGGCGGAAGTTTTGTCGGTCGGCCAAACGGTTAAGGTTCAGGTTATCAAATTCAACGAAGATACTCAGCGTATCAGTCTGGGTATGAAACAGCTTGAAGCCGATCCATGGGCCAATGTCGAGGGCAAATACAAAGTCGGCGAGATTTACAAAGGCAAAGTAACCAACATTACCGATTACGGCGCATTTGTTGAGCTTGAGGACGGTATTGAGGGCTTGGTTCATGTCTCCGAAATGAGCTGGACTCGTAAAAATGTTCATCCGGGCAAAATTGTTTCTACTTCACAGGAGGTTGACGTTAAAGTTTTGGAAGTTGACGTCGACAAGAGACGTATCTCGCTCGGTATCAAACAATGCACGCCGAATCCGTGGGCTGCTTATATTGAAGAGCACCCGGTCGGATCCGTCATTGAGGGCAAAATTAAAAATATTACCGAGTTTGGTTTGTTTGTCGGTTTGTCCGATGAAATCGACGGGATGATTCATTTGTCCGACATATCCTGGACCAAATCCGGCGAAGAAGCCGTCAAAGACTACAGCAAAGGTCAGGAAA
Source organism: uncultured Pseudomonadota bacterium (assembly GCA_949295085.1). Taxonomy (GTDB): domain Bacteria; phylum Pseudomonadota; class Alphaproteobacteria; order RF32; family CAG-239; genus CAZU01. The sequence goes on along the minus strand of CASFJS010000008.1, from coordinate 40,344 downwards.
TCCAAGCTAAAATTATTGATGTCGATGTTGAGAAAGAACGTATTTCTCTCGGTATCAAACAGCTTACCGAAGACAGTGTTGCCGCGGCTTTTGGCGGGTTGAAAAAGGGTGAAACCGTTAAAGCCAAAGTTACCGCCGTTGACGACAAAGGTATCAGCGTTGAGGTTAACGGTCTGCCGTCTTATATTAAAAAAGGCGATTTGTCAAAAGACAAAGCTCAGCAACAGCCGGATAACTTCAAAGAAGGTGACGAAGTTGAAGCTAAAATCACTTCTCTTGACAAGAAAAATTCCAAAATCGGCTTGTCTATTAAGGCTTTGGAAATTGACGAGGAAAAGAAAGCCCTGGAAGAATATGCTTCTTCTACCGGCAATTCGGCCCTCGGCGATGCTCTTGGCGAGGCCTTGAAGAAGAACGCCTAACCTGCGTTTGGTCTTAAGACCGATACTCCCCGGATTTTGTTCGGGGAGTATTTTTTTGCATGATTTTTGGCAAAATATGTGTTATTCTGACGGTAAGGAATCTGTGGGAGGAACTCTATGGTTGAAAAGAGACCGCATATTGACGAGAAACCGGACGATGAAACTTCTTTGGAAAAAGAAATTGAGCAACTGGATAAAGATGACCCCAAATATGCCGCCAAACGGGATGAACTAACTAAGAAACTGGCCTTGTTTCGTGAAGAACTCAACAAAACGCATGAGAAAATCAAAAAACAGCGAATCGAAAATCAGGCGGCCATAAATATTTTGCAACGGCAGGCAAAATCTGACCCGCAGAATAAAGATTTGCACCTGCTGCTGAAAAAAGCTGAGGAAGACAAAAACTTTTTGATTCTGGCCTCGGCGGAAATCGTTAGTGTCAAAGGGGATCTGAAAAAGGAAATGAAACGCCTGCAAAGCAGCAAAGATTTTAATGTACCGCTTGATATCAACGCCATAACCGGCGCCAGAGTAAAACCTCTGCCGAGCGAGCGGCACAACCGCCGTCAGAACCAAACGAGGGAAGCGGTTAAAGACGGGCGGAAAGATGCTCAAAACGGCCGACAAGAAGGAGCTTCTCTAGGGCGTAAGATACAAGGGCTGCGGCAGACGATGCCCGAACGCATGGCCGCGCTCCGTTCTGCCGGCCGCGATAACAGGGAAAGAGTCTGAGGTGCTACCTTCGGGAGTTTATTTCGTAGCCGTTATTACCATCAACAAAGGAATTGGCAAAGGCAAAATCATGCGTGCTGACCGAATGAATCCGATATAGGGTTTCACCGGGTTCGACCTTGTCACCGACTTTTTTCAATAAATCAAGGCCGGCTCCGGGATATTGCGAAGCGCCGGCCAAAACGCCAATCTTATTGATTTGCTGGTTGTCTATGCTCTCCACTACACCTGATTTTGAGGCGACGATGTCCCGTGTCAGATGTCCTAACTGTGCCTGTGGCGCTTTCCCCTGAGCGTAGATAATACGATTGATGGCTTCCAGAGCTCTGCCGGATGTTAAGATTTCTTTGGCAACATGGTAGCCCTGCCCGCCGCGAAGTTTTGGATCAAACTCCAAAATACGACCGGCCAAAAATAAAGATTTTTCCAGTAAATCTTGTGGCGCATCTTCCTTATTGCGCAAGACTTTCATGACATCTCGGGCTTCCAAAACCGCACCGACACCGTTGCCTATCGGTTCGCTGCCATCGGTAATAACGGCATCAATTTCCATTGACAACATATCGCCGATATACTCAACCAATTTACGAATACGCATGGCCTCTGAGGTTGATTTAATTCGCGATGACGGACCAACCGGAATATCCAGAACCAGATGCGTTATACCGGCGGCAAGTTTAAGAGCCAGCACCGACGCAACAATATGTTGCTGCTGGGTTAAGCCAAGAGACTTCTCAACAGATGCGACTATTTTTCCGGCAGATGCAATCGGTAAAGAATTGTAATCTATGATAGCGCCGCGGTTATCTTTTATCAGTTGTTTGAGTTTTGTTTCGTTGGCATTTACATTGGCCAAAACGGCAAAAGTGTCCGCAACACCGGCGCAAGATGTCAGAGAACGGGCTGCCGTCTTGGGCATTGGCAAACCGTAAGCCGCAATAATCGCCGTGATGATAATATCTGTTTTGTTGCCGGGAACGCCTCCCAAACAATGGTGATCGACAACGATACTCTCATTATCCCAGCGGATAATTTCATCTCCGGTTAAGGCTTCGGTCAAAGATAAAACTTCCGACGCCGTCATAAATGCTCCTGAGGCTACCAAAAACGAGGCTATATCCATATTGGAATAACGCCGCGAAATAATATCCTTGATAACGGCATTGTACTCACTCGCCGATAAAACATTGCCGGATATTTTACGTTGCAACACACCGGCAGACGGGGGCAAACCCGCTAAACTTAAGCTGACATTGGCTCCTTCCGGAAGATTGAGGCGGGAGAATGCTTCGGTGTTAAGGCCTAATTCGTTTGGCGCAACAATCGATTCATCATCAACAAGCTCCAGAAACGCAAAAACCGGTTGTGCTCCGCCGTGGACCTCTATTTTGGTAATATTTTTGATATCGTCAACTTTGTAGGTATCGCAGTCTTTATGCACATATGCAATATTTTCGTTAAAAGAATTTATGGCTATATGTTTTAGAGACAGCATGTGATATCCTTGTGATGATTAATCTTACTGCCGATTTAGCAGCAACTTAAGTATGTTAATTAATTTTGTACGCATTTCCAGACGGTTGACGACAATATCGACCATGCCGTGTTCTTGCAAATATTCCGCTTTCTGAAAACCGTCCGGTAAAGTTTTGTGAATTGTCTGCTCAATAACTCTGGCCCCCGCAAAACCAATAATACATCCTTGTTCTGCAATATTAATATCCCCCAACATGGCAAATGATGCCGAGACCCCGCCGGTTGTCGGGTCTGTCAGAACAGAGATATAGGGCAAGCCCTTTTCTTTTAACTGGGTGACGGCGGCCGTCGTGCGTGCCATCTGCATTAATGATAAAATTCCTTCCTGCATTCTGGCTCCGCCGGAAGCCGACACAATTATCAAAGGGGTTTTGGTTTTGACGGCAAATTCGGCTGCTTTAACAATGCCTTCGCCGACGGCTGTCCCCATAGAGCCGCCCATGAAAGAAAAATCCAACGCGGCGATTACAACTTTTTGGCCGCCCATCTCGCCGGAAGCGACCAAAACGGCATCATTGTTCCCGGTCAGTTTACGATAACCGCGCAGACGATCGGTGTACTTTTTGGAATCCTTAAAATTGAGCGGGTCATCCTGAAGTTTCGGCAATGTCAGTAATTTATATTTACCGCCGTCAAACAACATTTCCAGCCGTTTTTTAACCGGCAACCGTAAGTGATGGCCGCAAAAAGAACAAATATAATACTCCTTTTCCAGCTCTTTGTTAAACAGCATTTGCCCGCATTCCGGACATTTTGTCCACAAATTTTCGGCAATTTCTTTGGCAGTTGTTTTTTTTATCTTCGGGCGGACAAATTCTGATATCCAGTTCATTCGGACTTCTCCCCGCCGGCTGTTTTTTTGCCGATGAAAGCACTCTTCAATCGGGCGGTAAACGGCAGCGTTTCCTCATCGGGAACCGCGGCACGCAAAGTTTCTATATTATCTTGCAGGCCTTCAACCTCTTTGGCTAATTTTTCTTGTTCTTTAGAGAGTTTTTTGTTTTGCTTTTTCTGATTCCGCAACGCCTGCCGAACCTTGGCATACGACATCCAGGTAAAAAGCCACCCGAAAACATAGCCTACCCCCAGCAAGGCAATGATTGCCAAGCTCCGCCAAACGGTGATGTGTATACCCGTCGGCCACAAATTAAACTCTACCATCTCGTTATTGACCGAGGCAAAAATCAAAACAATCAATACCAACGGTATTCCGATAAGCGCTTTGACAAATCCCATAACATTTGCTCCCTGTTATAAAAATCCGCCAAGAGCCGGAAACCGGCTCTTATTTTTTGTTTAATGACTCAAATAACTGTTTGCCTGTTTTGAAGTGCGGAATTTTGCGTTCTTCAACCTTTACCTGCTCGCCGGTACGCGGATTTTTGGCCACCCGTGGACTGCGTGTCCGAACCGAAAAAGCACCGAAACCACGAAATTCAACGCGGTCGCCTTTTGCCAAAGCCTCAACTATCGTGTCAAAAACAACGCCGACAATCCGTTCGACATCTTTTTGCAACAAATGCGGGTTTTTGGCCGCTATCTTTTCTATTAATTCCGATCTTGTCATTTTCTATCCTTCTTTGTTTTAAATTAAGCCGTCTAAACTTTGTTATCAATATACCATATTTGCAAAAAGCCAATAAATCTTTTTGTATTTATCCAAAGGATTTACTCCTTGTCCGCTCCGGGTATCAACGCAGGACGCGTTTCCTCGCCGAGTTCAATGTTTTCAATTTTTTGAATCCGGCGATTTATTTTGCCGGAAGAAGTTTTGATCTGCTCAATATCGTCGCCGGCCTGCTTAAAATGCCGCCCCAAACTCTCAACTCTTTCGTCCAACCGATTAATGTCTTCAATCAATATGCCGACCTCTTTTTGGATAACGCCGGCCTGCTCACGCATACGGGCATCCTTTAAAATGGCCCGAACCGTGTTGAGTGTTGCCATCATGGTGGTCGGGGAAACAATCCAAACTTTGGCTTTGTACGAAGCCTCAACGGCATCAATAAAGTTGGCATGCAGTTCGGCATAAATTGCCTCGCTCGGCAAAAACATCAGAGCCGACTCCGCCGTTTCGCCCGAGAGGATGTATTTATCGGCAATATCTTTGACATGCTTCAAAACCGACGCCCTAAAAAAACGTTCGGCCTCTTTTTTTTCGTGATCATTTTGAGCCTGACGCAAAGCATAATAACTTTCAAGCGGAAATTTGGCATCAATAACTATTGCTCCGGGCGGATTAGGAAGTTTCAAAAGGCAATCGGCTTTTTTGCCATTGCTTAACTGTGCTTGAAAGACATAGGCGTTCGGCGGCAGAATCGATGTAACCAAATCGTTAAGTTGAATTTCGCCAAAAGCCCCACGTGCCTGTTTGTTGGACAGCACTTCCTGCAAAGACACCACCTGCTCGGATAATGAAGATATTTTTTGCTGAGCGGCATCAATTTTTACCAGCCTTTCGCGCAAGGCGCCCAAGGTTTCATTGGTTTTGGCCGCGTTTTGCTGCAAACCGTCGCCGACACTTTTAGCCACCGCCAAAAGTTTTTCATCCATCAGTTTTAAAACTGCTAATTTTTGCTCGTTTAAAGCGGCAAAAAGGCGATTTTGCTCTTGTAAATTTGATTCGCTCAAAGATGCCAGACGCCCGGCCAATTCGCCTTGCGACTGCAACAGCAGTTCTTTGACGCCGCTTTTGTCGCGGCGTAACCACAGAAAAAGCAGATTGCCCATAATCAACAGCAAACCAAACACAACCATCAGACCGATGTTGTCAAAAACAAAATTATTCAGATTTTGCAAGGTGACGCCCCATTTTTAAGAATTTTTCCATTCGTTTCTTTTTCAAATCATCACCGGTTTGAGATTCCAGCTCTTTTAAATGGCGCTCCATGACATCGCCGACCCGCGCAATAATCTCGGTATGATGCCTCTGGGCGCCGCCGACCGGCTCTGCGATGATTTCATCAATCACGCCCAAACGGCGTAAATCCTGAGCGGTCAGACATAAGGCTTCGGTTGCTTCTTTAACTTTATCGGCCGAGCGCCATAAGATTGACGCACATCCCTCAGGGGAAATGACAGAATAAACGGAATGCTCCAACATTAGAACACGATTGGCCGCCGCAACAGCTATGGCGCCGCCCGAACCGCCTTCGCCAATAATCGTTGAAATAAAAGGAACTTTAAGATTGAGGCATTTTTCTATGCCCGAAGCAATTGCCTGCGCCTGACCTCTTTCTTCGGCCTCTATTCCCGGAAAAGCGCCGGAAGTATCTACAAAAGCCAGAACAGGAAGTTTAAATTTGTCTGCCAAATCCATTAAACGCTGTGCTTTGCGGTAGCCCTCCGGTTTGGCCATGCCAAAATTGTATCTAACCCGACTGTCCAAATCACTGCCTTTTTCCTGACCGATTACCATAACGGAGCGACCGCGAAACCGCCCGATACCACCGGCCATCGCCGGATCATCCGCAAAAGTTCTGTCTCCGCAAAGAGGCTCAAAATTCTCTATCAGCCCGCTGACATAATCCAAACAATGAGGCCTTGCCGGATGACGGGCCACAAGAGTCTTCTGCCAAGGGGTTAAACGCGCATATAAGTGTTTGAATAACCGATCCAACTTTTTTTGCAGACGAGATATTTCCGTTTCGATATCCAAACCATCGCTTAACTCCAACTGTTTCAGACGAGTTATTTTTTCCTCGACTTCGGCAATGGTTTTTTCAAAATCCAGAGCTGTGATTACCGGTTCTTTCATCGGTTGTTTCCGTTAAATTTTTATCAAACTTGTTTGAGTTTTATATCACAGTTTTTTGCAAAAATCCAAATTATTTTTCTTTTTGTGTAAGAAGCGTCGATTTTTATTGGAAAAGCAAATATTTTCGGCTAGAATGCCGCTATATATGGAAAATGTCAGAGAATCAGAATGCTCGCTTTTGCCTTATTTATCGCTATTTTTTCTTCTGCCGTATGGCTTGTTTATGCCATAAACTTTGTTCATTCGGCTTTGAGCGGTATGGCCTTGGCCGATGCCGGCATCCTTAACGTATTGCTTTATGTTTTGTTTATTTGTCTGCCGTTGTTTCTGGTTTGGGCCGTTTTTGGCTTTGTCAGCCAGTATTTGTACAACCGTATGACAATCAAGCAATTATTTAAATTGTTTTTACAAATGCGAAAAAGTCAGGAATATTCGGATCTTTTGGCCAGAATTATGTTGGAAACCGAGCAAAATATTAAAGATTCTTTTATCCTCAACCGTTTTGACCTGCTGATTGCCGACATGAATGAATTGTTGAGCGAGTTTTTGCAGCGGGAACGTTTGGTTTCCGTTGAACAGATTGAACATTTGTGGACCAAAGTACAAAACGGCGGAAAATGGTCTTTCGGTAAGGTGCTTATTGAAAACTATAATCAGCAGCCTCATTTTCAAAAAAGAATTTTTGATGATGCCGGTGATGACCCTCTGCTGGCCGGAACCATCATGGAATTTTGCGCCCGATATCAGGTTCTTTTGAGCATTTTGGAAAAACATGACAAAGAGCGCATGTTGCTCGGTATTATCGAAACAGGCGTATTTGGCAAAGTTTTTGCCATTTTGGCGCCGGTTGCCGACGGACTGCATCGTACCCGAGAAGTTTTTGGCGATGAGGAAAAAAGACCTCCTTTGGACGATGATGACCGCACACTTTCGAAGCCTCAGGAGCTTGCGACGGCACCGAATGTCGTGCCACCAAAAAAGACTTTGGAAAAAAAGCTCCACAGCCTGTTTGGAAAATTTAGGCCGGTTAAAAACAATCCGGACACACCCGCCCCCAGACAAAAAGACGCTTTTTCTCTGGCTTTGGAACGCAGCTTTGGTTCTGAAGTAACTAAAGAAGAACCTCCTCTTGAAAAACAAGACGCCGTTGAAGCTGCCGAAAATATTGACGCTTTATCTTCCGTCGCCGCGCCGGAATCAGCCGACAGCCTTTCTGCGGACGAGGCGTCGACGAATCGTCTTTCTTCGGAGTTTAATTCCCAGAAGACCCTTGATTCGCTAAAAAAAGAATGGCAAACTTTTGATCAAACGACTGTTTCCCAAAGTGACGACGATTTGACTTATCCTTTCGGCGGTTGGACCGATGCCGAAAATTATCATAAATAGTCTGGCTTTCATTTTTTTTCTGGCGGCGCCGGAAATTGTAAACGCGCAGGCGATTTTGAGCGATGCGCTGGCCTTGTCCGGACGGCCAAAATATACCGCCGGTTTTGGCGCTTTTGATTATGTTAACCCGCAAGCACCCAAAGGCGGCCGAGTAACATTGCCCGCTTACGGAAATTTTGATAATTTTAATCCGTTTATTTTTAAGGGAATCGCCTTTGCCGAAAGCGCTGACCTCAGTCTGGAAAGTCTCGGTTATACGCCCGTTGACGATCCAACGACAGCTTATCCTTTGTTGGCCAAAAAATTTGAAATGCCGGATGATCGTTCCTTTGTCGGTTTTATTTTAAATGAAAACGCCAAATTTGCCGACGGCTCACCGGTAACGGCCGATGATGTTATCTTTAGCTTTAACAGCCTGACAGAAAAAGGGGCGCCGCTTTACAAAATATATTATCACGACGTTGAACGCGTGGAAAAAATAAATTCTCATCATGTGCGTTTTTATTTCCGCAAAGGGTCAACCAATCGTGAATTGCCGCTTATATTGACGCAATTTAAAATTTTTTCCGCCGAGGACTTCAAAAATAAAGATTTTTCCATACCAACATTAACACCGCCTTTGGGCAGCGGCCCTTATGTTATTGACCATTTTGAGGTCAATAAGTTTGTTGAACTTAAAAGAAATCCGGACTATTGGGGGCAAAATTTGCCGGTACGCAAAGGTTTTTTTAATTTTGATATTGTTCGTTATGAATTTTACCAAGACACAACCGTCACGCTGCAGGCATTGTTTTCCGGCAATATTGATGCCCGTGAAGAATATATTGCCAAAATATGGGTCAGCGGTTATGACAACAAAAGAGTTCAAAACGGTGATATTATAAAAGAGTCCATCCCTCATAACAATCCGGCTACTTTGCAATTTTTCGGATTTAATACGCGGCTTGATAAATTTGCCGATCGGCGAGTCCGCGAGGCTATTGGTCTGGCTTTTAATTTCGAATGGGCTAACGAAAAGTTGTTTTATAACCAGTATGAGCGCCTTTACAGTCTATTCAGCAACACTAATCTGGCGGCGGCAGATCTTCCGGAAGGGCAAGAGAAACAAATTTTAGAATCTTTTCGCCAAAGGCTTCCTAAAAATATTTTTAACCAGTCGATTACTTTACCGGACAATTCAACGCCTCAAAAACAACGGCAAAATCTCCGCCGCGCCGTTGCCCTGCTTAATGAAGCCGGCTATGATTTTGTTGACGGTAAAATGACTAATCTAAAAACCGGTCTTCCTTTAGAAATAGAAGTTCTGAGCAATTCTTCCAACGGATCTTCTTTTACCAGAGTTATGCTGCCGTTTATTGAAAATCTGCGCAAAATCGGCATTAAAATGACTTTTCGCAATCTGGAGGTTAATATTTTCAAAAACCGGCTGGATAATTTTGAATTTGAAATGGCTATTTTAGCCTATCAGCTGAGTAATTTGCCCGGAAACGAGCAAAAAGAAATGTGGGGTTCGCAATCGGCCGGAATCAAGGGTTCATTTAATGTTTTGGGTATACGGAATCCGGTAATAGATAAGCTTATTGACGGCCTTATTAGCACTAAAGATGAAAAAAATTATTTAGCTTATGTTCACGCCCTTGACAGGGTTATCATGCACGAACATTATTTTATTCCGCAATGGTTTTCACCGGTGCAGCGAATTGCGTATAATAAGCGCTTGAAACATAAAAAAACCGATATTAAAACCGGTGTAAACATTCATAGCTGGTGGCTGGAGGAATAGATAATATGCGTCGTTACATTATTAAAAGGCTTTTGTTGATACCGGTTACGCTTTTGGGGATACTGGCGCTTAATTTTGTTATTGTTCAATTTGCTCCGGGCGGACCGGTTGAATATGTTCTGGCAAAATACCGCGGTATGAATACGGAGGCAACCGGCGCCATTTCCGGCAGCGGTGCCGCAAAAATGGAAAGCGGACAAGGAAAATATCAAGGATCTTTAGGGGTTCCGGAAGAACTCGTTAACGAACTTAAAAAGCAGTTCGGCTTTGATAAGCCGGCATATGTTCGTTTTGTTAAAATGGTCAAAGACTATGCTTTGTTTGATTTTGGCAAAAGTTTTTATCAAGATAAAAGTGTCGGAAAACTTATCCTTGAGAGAATGCCGGTCTCAATCTCTCTCGGGTTGTGGTCAACGTTGATTATTTATTTGATTGCCATTCCGCTCGGCGTGCGTAAAGCCGTTTGCGACGGGTCCGGATTTGATGTGATAACATCTTTTGTTGTGGTTATCGGTTCGGCCATTCCGGTGTTTTTGTTTGCCGTTTTTCTTATTGTTTTTTTTGCCGGCGGTACTTATTTTAGCTGGTTTCCTCTGCATGGCCTGACATCCGATAACTGGAACGAATTATCGCTTTTGGGTAAAATCGGTGATTATTTTTGGCATATTACGTTGCCGGTAACCGCTATGGTAATCGGGGGTTTTGCTTCACTAACCATGCTTACAAAAAATTCTTTTTTGGACGAGATGAATAAACCTTATGTTTTGACGGCGCGCGCCAAAGGTTTAACTCAACATCAGGTTCTTTACGGGCATATTTTCAGGAATGCCATGCTGGTGGTTATTGCCGGATTTCCGTCAATGCTCATAAAAATGCTGTTTACCGGATCTTTGTTGATTGAGGTTATATTTTCCTTAAACGGTATCGGCCTTTTGGGATACGAGGCCATTATGACGCGTGATTATCCGGTTATTTTCGGGACGATGTATATTTTTGCTTTTATGGGGCTAATTTTGAAGCTGATATCGGATATCACATATTGTCTGATTGATCCGCGAATTAATTTTGAAACAAAGTCTGTTTAGCTGCGTTTTTTGCCCTGTTCGCTCAACAGTTTACGAATGGTATCCGGTAAAGACGCTTTGCTGTTGTTTTCTATAATCTCTATAATTTCAAGCTCCTGTTTGTCCAGCCGGCGGTTAATACCCAAAGAATCATAATATTGCTTGGCGCTATTATATAATTTTGCAGCCTGCAAACTGTTTCCTTCGGCATACAAATGCTCCGACAAACTTTTGTTGGCATTGGCTATTTCTGCGATATCGATTTCGCCATCGGCAAAATTAAGAACATTTTGATAAGCCCACACGGATTTAGAGGTCGAATTGGCTTTTTTGTAAACATCCCCCAGACGACTCCAGGCAACGACATTGACGGAACGCAATTCTATAGCCAATTCATAAGCAGACGTCGCCAACATAATGTCGTTGATTTCCGCCAGTGATCCGAAACAGCATGCGTATCCCGACACGTCATCATAAAGACGCTGGCGTTTTTCTTCCGACGCAGAAACATTGGCTTTGTCTATATTTTCATCCATTAATTGCTCAAGCAAAGCCAGAGCCAAAGACGGATCTCCGTTTGCCAGATGATAAAGCGCCTGCTCCTCACCGGGGAGAGAGGCGTATTTTTCCAGATGAACAAATTTGCCGGAAACGCAAATGCTGATGAATTGCTTGACTGCATCAATGATTTTTAAAATCTCATTTTCATCCGTTATTCCCTGAGTTTTGTAATTGACGGTTTGAGCTATTTTCAAATCGTCAACGCCGCGTCCCAACATGTCAATGACCAGACCCAGCAGCTGGTTGAGTTCACGCCGATTTTGTTGGTATGACAAAGAGACGCCTTCGGTTGGCAACGAAACAAGATCGGCCGGAGGAATACGGCCTTTTTTCCAATCTAAATCTATAACAGGTTCTTTGATCCGTTTATGGTTTTCCTGAGCATTTTTTGTTAAAGCTGTTTCTTTTTTTTGCTTTTTTTGTTCGTTTTTTTCTTTTTTATCCCGTTCTTTTTCTTGTTCTTTTTCTTTGTTTTGCTTTTCTTGTTCTTCGGCCTGTTTTTCTTTTTCCCGCCTTTCCGCCAAAGCCCGATCAAGTTCTTTTTGCAACTCTTTTTCAAGCTCTAATTGTTCATCTTCGTTAAACAAATTGATTAATTTATCGTCTTCATCTTCAATATTTTTTTGCGGATTATTGCTTTTGACAAAAAAGATAATGTTGCGAATATAGATAATAATTATTAAAAACAAAAACAATAATAAGGCCAACATCATCAAAATCAGGGAAACAATTTTAATATCTCCGGCTCCGGACAAATAAGCATCTATTGCCTGAGCAAAAAAATCTGCTTTCAGCGAAACAGTACTTACAAAATCCAAAGACACAAATTGTTCCATCATTCGTTCTCTACCATTTACAAAAATTTTTTTTGGCTTATAATGAGCGTATTGCGGTGTTTAATTTAATACAAACAGATTAACAATGGGTTACTTAAGCCAAAAAAAACAACAGCAGCGGGAAAACATCTTCTGTTTGGTTATGATGGCCGTTCTCACCTTATTGACGGCAGGGAGTTTTGCGGCGCCGGGGTTTCGTATTGTTTTCTTTAATTTGTTTCATTTGTATTGTCTGTCGGGAATGTTGTTTGTTTATGCTCTGTGGCGACAACGTTATAAAACGGCGTTATTTTTCACCGGTGTTTTATTGATTAGTTATACGATCCTCTCCTCGACAACCAATCTTTTTTTGTCCGATCATTTTAAGGGTAAGCTGTCTTTGGAATTTTCTTTTGATGATGACCGAACCTTAACACAAGATTTTGCGTCCTCGGATATTTTGGCTTCGGGATCTGTTATTTTTAATCGTCACACGGCCGATTACATTGTTATTCGTCGGCCTGCTCCGCTGACTTTAATGCGGGTTGATTTTCGCAAAGCGGCAAAAAACGACTATCCTCAAATATTCAAACAACTATCCGACTTTATACTGACACAAGACAACCCGGTTATTGTTTTTGGGGAGTTCGGGGTGCCGGCATGGAGCAAACCGTTTAAACATTTTTTGGAAGTTTCCGGTCTGACGGTAAAAAACCGGCTTTTATTTACAAACGGCCCCTCTTATAACATTTTTTCAACCCCGGGGTTTTACGTTTTAGGATTTCAAGATATGGGCATTAACGATATTGTTGTCCGCAGAAAAGACTCTAAGACAACGGTCTTGATTAAAGCGTCATTTAATCCAGCATTGTCTTAATTCGATTATACAGATCTTCGTCAATTGTTTGAGCGTAGGCTAAGGCGGCTTCCAGATTTTTACGCGCGGCCGAGAGATTGCCGCATTTTTTTTCGGCCAATGCCAGATTGGCATAATCAACGGCTATTCCGATGTCCCGTTCATCGGATAGTTCATGCTTAAGGGCTTGATTAAAGACGCCGCGCGCCTGTTTGATGTTATCCTGCCGCAACAATATCAAGCCCAAGAGCGTATAGGCATTGGCGATATGAAAGCAGCTCCGATAACAAGATGCCTTGCGGATCAAACGGCGCAAAACAATTTCTGCGTCACTCACTTTTTGCTGATAAAAGAGCGCTTCGGCAACCAGATAAAGACATTCAAAGGCCGCCGAAAAATTATGTAATCGTAAATATTTATCGGCGGCACCGGTTGCTTTAACGATCGCTTTTTGCCATTTTTTATCGGCAAATTCCGTTCTGGCGGCTACTTCTTCGGCAAAAGCCGAGGCGGCTTCACTTTGGTTGCGGGTTTTGTTTTTGCGCAATACCTGGCGCGCCGTTTTGCTCTCACCGCGTTGCAAAAACGTTAAGGCCTGTTGGCTGTGAACGAAGCAAAGATTTTCACAGTCTTCCGCCGACGCAAAAATTTTTGCTGCCTTATCCAAATAATCATCCGCTTCATCAAAACGCTCCCGCAAAGCCATTAATAATCCTAAAGCCGCCAGGGTTTCGGCCTCATATTTATCGGCCGTTAACGACTGGTATAGTCTCAGGGCCGAGCGTAACATTACCTCCGCGGTATCAAAAATACCGGCAACACGATAAATAAGCCCTTGTAAAAAATAAGCCGCGGCTTCTTCAAACCACCAGTTTTGACGCCGAAAAATTTTTAAGGCGGCTGCTGCTTCAACCGATGCCGCCTGCAAGTCTCCTTCGGACAACGCTATTCGAGCCGTGAGCAGTGCTTTTAATCCCTGATAACCGGTGTTTAATTTAAAATCGGCCGTTTTGTTGAGCGCCGCAAGTGCGTTATCATATTGCCCTTTTTGCCCAAAAAGCTCTCCTTGCATCAAACAATACAAAGCATCGTTTTTTTTTACCGGCATAGCAACACCTTCCGTCATCAGGTGCAATTTGGCTTTTAACAACGGATCTTTTATCTCTCTCATCAGGGACTTAAAGTCTTTTGTATCGATTATGGCCGATAAAAACTGTTTTTTATGCCGCTGTCGATTCATAAAATCGGCCAGTTGCTTTACCGCCGGTGTTGAAAAAAAAGCTCCCGAAATTATTTTACGGCTCAAAATACTTTGCCATGCAGCACGCCGCAAGGCCATCATTTTTATTATGACCGCCGCAACAACACCGATAAAAAATACGGTGACCGAAATCAAAATCAAATACTGCATCAAAAAAACTTTTCTTTACTCAAAATTAGGTTTTACCGTTTTATTATGCTGATAATAGTTTACCAAAAATTTAATATTGTAGGGGTTTTTACTATGAGCATAAGCAAATTACAGCCAAACCAACTATACGCCCACTGCGATCCGCAAAAATTTAAGTTTTCTTCCACCGCCGAACTGGAAGAAAGACTCTCGGCTTTGGGGCAAGATCGGGCGTTGGCCGCGGTTGAAATCGGCATTAACATCCAGTCAAAAGGCTATAATCTGTTTTGTCTCGGCCCTGAGGGAACCGGCAAAAGCTCTCTGGTCAAACGCGTGCTTGCCAAAGAGGCCAAAAAACGCCCGACACCGGATGACTGGGCTTATGTTTATAATTTTGACGAGCCGTATAAACCTCTGGCCATATCTTTTCCGGCCGGTACAGCGACCGATTTTGCCAAAGATATTGATAAACTGATTGAAAACTTTGCCGTTGCCATTCCGGCTATTTTTGAAAGCGACGAATACAAGGCCGGCTTGAATATTATTCAGGAAAAATATAAGCAATCCAAAGAAAAATACATCAAAATGCTGCAAAAAAAGGCCAAGGGCAAAAGTGTTTCGCTGTTGCACATGCCGGTCGGGCTGGTGGTAGCGCCGGTCAAAAACGGCGAAGTCCTGAGCCCTGAGGCTTTTGAAGAACTACCCGAAGACGAAAAAAAGCAACTGATTGAAGACTTAAACCAAATGCAGGCCGAGATTGAAAATTCGGCACAGGATTTGCCGGCCTGGGAAGACAAACAGCGCGATGAAACAAACCGCTTGCGGCTCCGCTTTTTGAAAGAAGCGGTTAAAGGCCCGATTGACGAATTGCATGCCAAATACAAAGGACACAAACAAGCCAACGATTTCTTGAAACGTATTCAAAAATATATTCTGGAAAATGTTGAGGAATTTTTGCCTACTGCCGAAACGACCGCTCCGGCCGATGGTGAGGATCCTTTGAGCGCTCTGTTGTCGAAAATCAAACAGCCGGAAGAAGATAAATATACCAAGTTCAAAGTCAATGTTATTGTCAAAAACGAGCCCGGTGCCGGCGCGCCGATTATTCATCTTGACCACCCGACACAAGGCAACCTGGTCGGCAAGGTTGAGCGAATCCAGCAGTACGGCGCTTTGCTGACCGACTTTACCTTAATTAAAGCCGGCGCTTTGCATCAGGCCAACGGCGGCTTTTTGCTGATTGATGCCCGCAAGATGTTGATGCAGCCCTTTGCCTGGGATTCTCTTAAGCGCGCTATCGCCTCCAAACTCATTAAGATTGAGCCGCCCAGCGAAGATACCTCTTTTACCACTATCTCGCTTGATCCGCAGCCGATACCGCTTCAGGTTAAAATCATTTTGACCGGCGATGCCGAACTTTATGAACTCTTAAGCGAACGCGATCCCGATTTCTCGGATTATTTCAAAGTCGAGGCTGATTTCGGCATGCTTATGGATCGCACCAAAGAAAACGAAGTTGAATATGCCAAGCTTATCGGCTCCCTGTCCAAGAAAAAGCATTTGCGCTCGCTCAACCGTCAAGCGGTAGCCAAAGTTATCGAATATTCGTCGCGGTTGGCCGAGAGCTCCGAAAAACTGACGGCGCATATTTCTTCCATCGGCGATTTGCTGCGCGAAGCGGATTACTGGGCGCGCAAATCCAAATCCAACCATATCGGCAAAAACCATATCGACCAAGCCATTAATGCCCAAATTTACCGCAGCGGCCGTATCAGAGAAGCCATGCTGGAGCAAATTGACAAAGGCACGATTTTGATTGATATCAAAGGCAAAAAAATCGGCCAGATTAACGGTTTGGTGGTTTATAATTTTTCGCGCACCAGTTTTGGCAAGCCGGCTCGGATTACCGCTCAGGTGCGAATCGGCAAAGGCGAATTTATCAATATCGAGCGCGAGGTTGAGATGAGCGGCCCGATACACAGTAAAGGCGTGCTTATTCTTGAAAGTCTTATCGCCAATCGTTTTGCCAAATACAGCCCGTTGTCTCTGACCGCCTCAATCGTGTTTGAGCAGTCTTACGGCGGGGTGGACGGCGACAGTGCCTCCTCAACCGAATACTACTGCCTGCTTTCGGCAATATCGGGAATCCCGATTAAACAAAATATTGCCGTAACCGGTTCTATCAACCAGTTTGGCGAGGTTCAGCCGATCGGCGGGGTTAATGAAAAAATCGAGGGCTTTTTTGATGTCTGCCAACATCAGGGACTGACCGGCGATCAAGGCGTGATTATTCCGCGGACCAACGTGGCGGATTTGATGTTGCGCGAAGATGTCGTCCAAGCGGTTGAAGACGGAAAATTCAATATTTATGCCGTGGATACGGTTGACGACGGTATTGAAATTTTGACCGGAATCAAGGCCGGCGTTGCCGATAAAAACGGCAATTATCCTAAAAAGAGCGTCAATTACGCCGTACAACAGGGGCTTAATCATTTTTACAAATGTTATGCCCGTTATGCCAAAGAAACACACGGGTGTCTGTAATACCTCTTTCGGAACGGGTTAAGTTTTAATCTCCTGCCTTCTTGCCGAGCATTTCTGGCAGGGCTCAGAAGTCTTTTACTGTTTTTAAAAAGCGGAGAAATAAACAACTTTTAGATTTTAAGCTGATAACCGCCGTCGGAAGTCAAAATCAACTGCGCCTCGGCGTTGTTTTGCTCTACCTTTTGCCGCAGACGATAAATATGCGTTTCGACCGTGTGGGTGGCAACATCGGCGGCATAGCCCCAAACTTCCTGCATCAGGTCGTTTTTGCTGACAATATGACCTTGGTTTTTATACAAATACTTAATAATCGCCACCTCTTTTTCGGTCAGTTTGGTTATGACGTCATTGCGACAATTTAAAATTTCTTTACGCGTCGGATAAAGGATATAGCGGTTAAACTCCAGACAACCGTCGGCCGAATTTTCAAAAATATTAATAGCGGCTTTGATGGCGTCCAAAAAACGGCTCAGAACAAAAGGCTTTTCCAATACCTGGTAGACGTCTGCCGGCGAATCGTCTTTTGAGGCCAAAAAAATCAGCGGCGCTTTAAGCTCTTTGACTGACAACTCCTGCAAAGCATTTTTGTTTTCATCAACAACAATAACATCGGCTTTGTCCGCGCCCTCTTCAATAATATTAAACTCCGGCGCGTGGTAACTTATTTGATCCAAAAGATCCGTCTTAAAAACCTCGTTATCCGATATGAGCAAAATATTCGGCATTAAAAACTTACTCCCAAACCGGCAACCACCGCCCAACCTGTTTCACTCTCGCCCGCGGCATCATAGTCGACATAAGCGGCGGCCGCATAAATATCAATATATTTATTAAAGTCATATTGGTTGGAAAAGGCAACTATTTTGTTGCGGTTGTCCGCGTTATCGGCCTTGCTGTCAAAATATGTCAAAGCCGAGGCAAAAGGCCCGATTTCGTAGCCCAAGCCGATATTCCAGGCACAGCCTTCGCGGTAGCCGTCAAAATCGGGCGGCAAGAGTCTGTTCGGCGTTGATTTGTTCTCACCGTCAATATAGGTTTTGCGAAAACCGCCGCCGATATTCCAGTTGCCGCGGCTTAGGTTAAGCGCGGCGGAATATTCTTTGTCGTTGCCGTGATATTGGGCATAGCCGACCGAGGCTTTGCTGTAAAAAGTGCCCCAGTCATGATCAAAATAGGCGGCACCGACAAAACCGTCATCATGGGCATAGCCGGCGTGTTTGTTTATCAGGCCGCGGCGGTTGTCACTGTCGGGCATATAAGAAAAACCTACCGCGGCGCCGTAAAATTCCGGTGAGATATAGCTGATTTTGGGCGCGACGCCGTCGGTGTTGATATCGGTGGCGGTCAGGGTGGCAAATTTGGTTTCTTTGTCCGTGCGGCGCCAGTTGGGGTTGGCGATAAAGTCAACAATATCGGTATTGGCGGCAAAAGCCCCCACCGCCGGTGCCCCGTTATGAAACAACGAGGCAACGTTGAAAACCTGCCCCAACATCAGCTGGCCATAAGCCGAATCGACAATACCGTAAACTTCTTCGCCCCAGCGGCCCTGATTATAATTCTGCAACTCGCGGTCAATACCGACATAGAAATCGGCGTGCAGGCTTGCGGCGGCGCCGTTGTCAAACTCATAGCCGACAGACGAGGCCAGCCAGCCGGCGCCGATACCGTGATGGTGTTTTTTGACATCGCTGTAGCCGTAAAGGGTGCGCGCGTGCCCCTCAAGGTCATAAGACCAATCGCCGGCGCGGACGGGCAAAGCCGCCGACAACCCTAACAATAAAACCAGATATTTTATTTTCATTTTTTGCTCTTTTTTTTGAAAAACCTTGTTTTAGTTTAAGCGAAGATTAGCGTTAGTCAATATATTTGTCGGGCGCAAAATTTTCAACAAAGCGGCTTGGCAAACGGCAAAAGCGCTTTTATAATTATGGCAAACCCGAGTTTAAGGAAAGAGGAGACGTCTCATGCAGCAAATTTGGAATAATCTGGTCAGCGGTATTCGCCGCTTTTGTTTTGACAACAACTTTAGCGAGGCTGTATTGGGGCTTTCCGGCGGGCTTGATTCCGCCATTGTAGCGGTGGCGGCGGCCGAGGCGCTGGGCGGCGGACAGGTTCATGCCCTGATGATGAAGACCCGCTACACTTCCGCGTTGAGCCTTAAAATCGCCGCGGAAATTGCCGCGCTCAACAAGCTGGATTACAAGATTGTTGATCTTCAGCCGACGATTGCGGCGCAAACCAAATTGTTGGCGGAAATATTCGGCGAGACGCCGAAAACCATTGTTATCGAGAACCTGCAAGCGCGCGAACGCGGCAAAATTCTGATGGCTCTTTCCAACCAATACCGGTATTTGGTTTTGGCCTGCGGCAATAAATCGGAGCTGGCGATGGGCTATTGCACGCTCTATGGCGATACCTGCGGCGGTTTGGCGCCGATTGCCGGACTTTATAAATCGGAGATTTTTGAACTGGCCAGATGGCGCAACAGCCAAAGCATGGTGCTGCCGGCCGAGGTTGTTTCGCGGGCGCCGACGGCCGAACTGGCAGAGGAACAAAAAGACGAAGACGCGCTGCCGCCTTATGCGGTTTTGGATAAGATTCTGCGGCGCCATATTGATGAACACCGGACGGCGGCGCAAATTGTGGCGGACGGTTTTGACGCGGTCACGGTGGAAGATGTTGTCAAACGTTATCAGGCTCAGGCGTTCAAACGAGAGCAAACCCCGCCGGCCTTAAAACTCTAGACTGATTTAAGCTCATCTGTATGTGTTGCAAAAAATGGTACAATTAATATTGTAAGGAATTATTGTGGATAGAATTGTGCGGTGGGTTTTGTTTTGTGGGTGCGTGTTCGCTCATAAAAATTTTTCCTTATCTTTAACCGGAATATTAACCCCTAAAAATTAAAAAATATGAATATCACCGCAATTTTTATCGTCGGCCTGCTTTTATTGGCGACGATTATAATTGGCTTCGTTTACCTGTTCGTGGAGGACGATAGGTACATCCGAGAGGAGGAGGCTATGTTGGCCAAGATGAGGGAATGCTCCGGCAAAAAGAAAAGGAGCATACCCGTGTATTGTACGACTCTTCACCGATGGGAACTGAAGTTCCTGGACGACGAAGAGGTTCCCTCAGAAAAAAGGAAATAAAAACCTTCCCCGAAAATTGCCACCGCAATCTTCGGGGTTTTTTGTCTGCTTTGCCTAAATATCCAGATTTACCACATTCAGGGCGTTGGCCTGAATAAATTCCTTGCGCGGTTCAACCACATCGCCCATCAGGGTGGCAAAGGTTTCGTCGGCTTCTTCCATACGGTCTATCTTAACCTGCAGGAGCGAGCGCGCCTCCGGATCCAGCGTGGTTTCCCACAATTGCTCGGGGTTCATCTCGCCCAAGCCTTTATAACGCTGGATGGTAATACCCTTTTTGCCGGCGGCAATGACCGCGTCAACAAAGCTGACCGGCCCGCTGATTTGTTTTTCCAGCCCCTGTTTGGACGTCAGCGTCGAGGTTTTGGCAAAAGTTTCGTGCAAAACCTGCTGCATTGCGGCCAGAGCCGGAACCTCCTGCATATCCAAAATATTAGCGCCGACAACGTGTTTTTCGGTAACACCGCGCAAAGTGCGGCTAAACAAAATGCTGCCGTCGGGCTGCATAGAAGCTTGCCAACCGCGGTCATATTCGGCCTCAAGCTCGTCTAATCTTTGAGCCAAAGAATCAAGCCTGGCCTGCGGATTGTCAGAGGATAAAAACTCCGGCGCAAAGAGGCCGAAAATGGCCATTTGCTCAATGATTTTTTCCGGAACATTCTTGCTCAAATTGGCAATCAGGCTGCGGGCTTTGCGGTTTTTCTCAACCAGCTCGACCAAATCCTGACCGGCAATCTGCTCGCCGGAAGCCAAAGTCAGCGCCGCGTCCTCACAACCGCCGCGAATCAGATAATCGTCCATTTCGCGCTCGTTTTTGATATAGAGAATCGAGTTGCCTTTTTTGACCTTGTAGAGCGGCGGCTGGGCAATATAGACATAGCCGCGCTCAATCAGCTCCGGCATCTGGCGGTAAAAAAACGTCAGCAACAGCGTGCGGATATGGCTGCCGTCGACATCGGCATCGGCCATGATAATGATTTTGTGATAACGGCATTTGTCGGCGTTGAAGTCGTCGCGGCCGATACCGGTGCCGAGCGCGGTGATAATAGTGCCGATCTCGGCCGAGTTTAACATTTTGTCAAAACGCGCGCGCTCAACATTCAAAATCTTGCCTCTTAGGGGCATAATAGCCTGATTGCGGCGGTGGCGCCCCTGTTTGGCCGAGCCGCCGGCGGAATCTCCCTCAACAATGAAGACTTCGGACAAGGCCGGATCTTTTTCCTGACAATCGGCCAGCTTGCCGGGGAGAGAGGCAACATCCAAAACACCTTTGCGGCGAGTCAGTTCGCGGGCCTTGCGCGCCGCCTCGCGGGCGGTGGCGGCCTCAACAATCTTGCCGACAATGATTTTAGCCTCGTTGGGATGTTCATCCAACCATTCTTTGAGCTTGTCGTTGACAATGTTTTCAACCACCGGACGCACCTCGGACGAAACCAGTTTGTCTTTGGTCTGGGACGAGAACTTCGGATCCGGAACCTTAACCGACAAAACGCAGCTTAAGCCCTCGCGCATATCATCGCCGGAGAGAACAATTTTTTCTTTCTTCAGCAGGCCGTTTTCCTGCACATAGCTGTTGATACTGCGGGTTAAAGCGCCGCGGAAACCGGCCAGGTGCGTGCCGCCGTCTTTTTGCGGAATATTGTTGGTAAAGCACAACATACTCTCATTATAGGCATTGGTCCATTGCAGGGCAACCTCAACGGCGATATCGTCTTTTTCGCCGGCAAAATAAATTACCTCGTCATGCAGAGGGGCTTTGGATTTGTTTAAGTGATTGACAAAAGCTTTTAAGCCGCCCTCATAATGAAAATCGACCTCGCGCGGTTCGGCGCCGCGGTTGTCAATCAATTTGAGGTAAACGCCGGAGTTCAAAAAGGCTTTTTCGCGGATGGCGCGCTCTAAGGTCTCAAAATTGAACTCGGTCATGGTAAAGGTTTCGGGCGAGGGCAGGAAAGTGACCTCGGTTCCGTGTTTGTCCGGCGCATCGCCGACAACGCGCAAATGCTCGGTCACATTGCCGTTGGCAAAAGAGGCAAAATGCTCTTTGCCCTCGCGCCAGATACGAAGCTTCAGCCAGGTGGACAAAGCATTGACCACCGACACGCCGACACCGTGCAACCCGCCGGAAACTTTGTAGGAGTTGTTGTCAAACTTGCCGCCGGAGTGCAGCTCGGTCATAATAACCTCGGCGGCGGAGATACCCTCCTCCTTGTGCATGCCGACCGGAATGCCGCGGCCGTTGTCGCGGATGGTGGCGGAACCGTCGGGGTTCAAGATAACTTCGGTTTTATCACAATAGCCGGCTAAAGCCTCGTCAATGGCGTTATCCAAAACCTCGTAAATCATATGATGCAGGCCGGAGCCGTCATCGGTATCACCGATATACATTCCGGGGCGTTTGCGGACGGCATCAAGGCCTTTTAAAACTTTAATCGAGTCTGCGCCGTATTCTTCCTCAACGGCGTTTGTTACTTCTGAAACCATAATTTATTTTTTCCTTTTTTCTGCAATAAAATCTGGTAAAAATATAGAACATTTTGCCCGAAAAGCATAGCAAAATTTGCAATTTTCCCGATGTTTTGTGCATAATTTACGGCTCAACGAGGAGCGTTTTTTAATGCGCTTCGGTCCAGGTTCGGCCGACGCCGGCCTCGGCCTTGAACGGTACCGAGGAATCAACAATGTTTTCCATGTGAAATTTAACAATTTCAAGGGCTTGACTAAGTTCATCTTCCGGAGATTCAAAAACCAGCTCATCATGCACCTGCAGGAGCATTTTGGTGCGCATATTTTTTTCGGCCAGCACTTTTTCGATTTTGTTCATCGCCAGTTTGATAATATCGGCGGCACCGCCTTGAATCGGCGCGTTGATGGCCGCGCGCTCGGCATTGGCAACCAAGCGTTTGTTGGCGTCGTTAATGCCCAAAACCGAACAACGACGGCCGAACGGCGTTTCAACATAGCCGCGGGCATGGGCAAAGGCGATTGTTTTGTCCATGTAGGCCTTAATCTCCGGCATTTGGGCAAAATAGGCGTCGATATAAGCTTTGGCCTCGGCGGTGGAAACACCGATGTTTTTGGCCAGTCCAAAAGCCGAAATACCATAAACAATGCCAAAATTGATTGCTTTGGCATGGCGGCGCAGATTGGCGTCAACCGCCTCCGGCGGCACGCCGAAAACGTGTGAGGCGGTGGCGGTGTGAATATCGATGCCTTTGGCAAAGGCTTCTTTGAGCTTTTTGACATCGGCGACATCGGCCAACAGCCGCAGCTCAACCTGAGAATAATCGCAGGATATGAGCTTGTGGCCGGGTTTGGCAATAAAACAGGAGCGGATCTTACGGCCGTCTTCGCTGCGGACGGGGATATTTTGCAAATTGGGGTTGTTGGAAGCCAGCCGGCCGGTATTGGCCACGGTTTGCGCATAGGTGGTGTGCACCCTGCCCTCTTTATCCAGCAGGCCGAACAGAGAATCGGTATAGGTTGACTTTAGCTTGCTGACCTCGCGCCAGTCGAGAATCCTGGCGGCCAGCTCAACGCCGTTATCGGCCAAATCTTCCAGAACATCGGCACCGGTTGCCCAAGCGCCGGAAGGTGTCTTCTTGCCTTTCAGGCCCTGTTTGGTAAACAAAATTTCGCCGATTTGCCTGGGGGAGCCGACATTGAATTCCTCGCCGGCCAGCGCAAAAATTTCGGCCTCAAGCTCTTTGATACGGGCGTCAAAATAAGCGCTTAAATCACGGAGCTCGGCGGCGTTGACCTTGATGCCGCGGTTTTCCATGTTATACAGCGTCTGCACCAACGGGCGGTCAAAAGCCTCGTAGATGGTCAGGCGTTTTTCGGCAATCAGGCGGGTTTTGAGCACATCATAAAGCCTTAAGGCAAAGTCGGCGCGACCGGCCAGATAGTTTTTGGCCGTCTCTTTATCCAGCGCGGCAAAGCTCAATTTGTTTTTGCCGGAACCAAGCAAAGTATCCAATGCCGGCAATGGCTCGTCCATAAACATCGCCGCCAGCGTGTTGAGCTCATGGCCATGGGCGGAGCTGTCCAGACAATAAGAAATGACCGCCACATCGTCATAAGGCGCAAAAGGCGTTTCGCCAAAACGACGGGTGATAAAGTGCATGGCGTATTTCAAATCATGGCCGATTTTGAGAATCGAGTTGTCTTGCAACAACGGATAAATATGTTTGATAAAGGCCGTATCGGAAACTCCGGCGGCGGCCGGCGCGGCGGTAAACAAATCAATATTTTCACCGACCGAATCCATGCTTAAGGGAACATAATAAGCCTCGCCCGGCGCGGCGGCAAAAGCAACCGCTACAATTTTATCAAACACGGGATTGGTGCCGTCGGACACCACCGCCAAAGCAAAGCGCCCCGCAGCGCTTAAACGAGCGGCCACAGCCGCCAAAGCAGCGTCGCTATCCACCAAGCGGTAATTTTTGACAACCGGTTGCGGCGCCAAATGTTCAACCCGTGAACAGCGTTCGGCCAGCCATTTGTCGGCACGGGCTTTCAGCGAATTAAAACCGTATTTGTCAATAAAAGCGTGCAGCTTACCGGATTCGGGACAACGGCAATGAAACTCCGTCAGCTCCCGGGTTACCGGAACATCGGCTTTTAAGGTAACCAGCTGCAGCGAGATACGGGCATTTTCGGCGTTGTCAAGAATCGTCTGGCGGCGCTTTTCCTGCTTGATTTCCGCCGCGTGTTGCAACAACCCCTCAACCGAGCCGTATTCGTTAATCAGCTGGGCGGCGGTTTTGGGACCAATCCCCGGAACTCCCGGAACATTATCAATACTGTCGCCGGAGAGCGCCTGTACCTCAACGACTTTGTCCGGATAGACGCCGAATTTTTCTTTGACATCCTCGGGCGTAAAAAACTTGTCTTTCATCGGGTCATAGAACTCAACGCCGGGACGAATCAGCTGCATTAAATCTTTATCGCCGGAAACCACCACGACCTCAAGCCCCTGTTTGAGCGCTTTGGCGGCGTAGGTGGCAATCAAATCATCCGCCTCAAAGCCCTCCATCTCCAAAAAGCTGATGTTTAGGACATCCACCGCCTCGCGAATCAGCGGAAACTGCGGAATCAACTCCTCCGGTGTTTCTTTGCGGGTGCCTTTATAGGCCGCAAAAATATTGTTGCGAAAATTTTGGCGCTTGGCGTCAAACAAAACCAGACAATAATCACAGGGGATTTTGGCGGTCAGTTTCAAAAACATATTGGTAAAGCCGTAGACGGCATTGACCGGTGTGCCATCCGGCGCGGTCAGGGGCGGCAGGCCGTAAAAAGCCCTGAAAATATAGCCCGAACCGTCAATCAAACATATTTTTTGCGCCATTGCTGCCTCTGATTAAAAATTACAATCTACAATATACGATTTATTTACTGCGGCGCCAAGCTTAAAACAAAGTTACCCCATTAAAAATTTATTTAACCTCTTTGTGCTATAAGAAAAAAAAGAATCGACAAAGGAATTTACCATGGCGGCAAAAAAGACCAAAAAAGTAACCAAACACAAACAGCATTCCCGGCGGCGGCAGAAAAAAAACAGCCGGCCGGCGCTGTTTTTTAAGCTTTGCGGAATCGGCGGTGTTGTTCTGGCCGGTTATCTGCTGTTTTGTCTTTTGACGCTGCCGAATATGGATGAGGCCATTAACCGCACCCGTCTGCCGTCGACCACCATTGTTGCCGAAAACGGCAACGAAGTGCAAAGTTTCGGCACGGTTTATTCGGAAATTGTCCGCGCCGAAGAACTGCCTCAATACACCATTGATGCCATCGTTTATACCGAAGACCGGCGATTTTACGATCACTTTGGTTTTGATATTATCTCTTTTACCCGAGCGATGCTGACCAATATTTTTGCCGGCCGTTTTGTGCAGGGCGGCAGCACGATTACCCAACAGGTTGCCAAAAATTTATTCTTGACCAACAAAAAAACCATCACCCGTAAGGCTCAAGAGCTTCTGCTCGCTTTCTGGCTTGAATATAAATTCAGCAAAGAGCAGATTTTGACCCTTTATCTCAACCGCGTTTACTTCGGTAACGGGGCTTACGGAATCGAAGCGGCGGCACAAAAATATTTTCAAAAAACCTCGCGTGATTTAAATGTTTTGGAAAGCGCCATTTTGGCCGGAATGCTCAAAGCGCCGTCGCGTTACAACCCGATTGCCTCAAAAGAACGCGCCTTAGACAGAGCCGCGGTGGTTTTGGGTATTTTGCGGGATAATGGTCTGTTGTCGGAAAAAGATTACGAGCGCGCCCTTAAAATGCCGCTGGGCAAGGAAAAACCGGCCAAAGTTAAAAACGGCGCTTATTTTGCCGACTATGCCTATAACGAGATTAAATCCTATATCGGCGAGCAGGAAAAAGATATTTATGCCCTGACAACCCTTGATCAGGAATTGCAGGAAAAAGCCTCGCGTATCTTACAAGAAACTCTTGTCGACATGGCCGAAAAACATCATGTCAGCCAGGGAGCCGTGGTAATTATGGATAAAAAAGGCGCCATAAAAGCAATGGTCGGCGGAGTCAACTACGGGCAAAGCCAGTTTAACCGGGCGACTCAGGCCGTGCGCCAGCCGGGGTCGGCGTTTAAGCTGTTTGTGTATATGACGGCGATTGTGCAGGGGATGTTGCCGGAAGATATGATTGAAGACAAGCCGGTTAATATCGGCGGCTGGAGGCCGGAAAATGATGACCGCAAAATTTACGGCCCCGTAACCCTGCGTTATGCTTTTGCCAAATCGCTTAATCTGGCAACGATTAATCTGGCGCGCAAAATCGGTACGGGCGCTATTATCCGCAATGCTAAAAAAATGGGGATTACCACGCCCCTGGAAAACGATTTGTCCCTGGCGCTCGGTTCGTCGGGGGTTAAGGTGATTGATATGGCGGCGGCTTATGCGACAATTGCCAACGGCGGGTTGGCGGTTTGGCCACACACGGTTGAAGAAATTTACAGTAACGACGGTTTTCAACTTTACCAACGCAGTGATACCGAACCAACACGGATTTTTAGTGAGGAAAATACGATATTAATGAAAAAATTGCTGCGCGAAGTGATGAAAACCGGCACCGGGCGCTATGCCAACATCGGCCGGGAAGCTTTCGGCAAAACCGGGACGTCGCAAGACCACCGCGATGCCTGGTTTGTGGGGTTTGATGATGAGCTTATTTGCGCGGTATGGCTCGGTAATGATGATTACTCACCAATGAAATATGTTTACGGTTCCGGTCTGCCGGCAAAAATATGGCAGAAAATTATGCGCTGAATTCTTAAAAAATAGTGCTTTTCGTTTGTAAAATATTATATATAATGGCAAGAAGTTTTGTAAAATAACAGGAAACAAAAGGAAAAAAGATGAGACAAAAACCCGTTATGCTTTTGATTTTGGACGGTTGGGGGTATCGCGAAAAAACCACTCCGGATAATGCTATTGAAAACGGTCATACGCCGAACTGGCACCGTTTGCTTAAAGAATGCCCGCACGGCTTTGTCGAAACATCCGGTCTGGCGGTCGGGCTGCCGGATGGCCAGATGGGTAATTCGGAAGTGGGGCATACCAATCTCGGCGCCGGACGCGTGGTGATGCAGGATTTGCCGAAAATTGATCAAGCCATTGCGGATGGCTCATTGGCTAAGAATCCGGTCTTGCTTAAGATGATTGATACCTTGAAACAGAACGGCAAAACCTGTCATTTGATGGGACTGATGTCGCCGGGCGGCGTGCATTCCATGCAAAGCCATATTCTGGCTTTGGCCAGGATTATCAGCGGCCACGGTGTTGCGGTGCGGGTTCACGCTTTTTTGGACGGACGCGATACACCGCCGTCATCGGCGGCTCAGTATCTGGCACAGTTTGAAAGAGACATTGCCGGTTTGAACAATGTTAAAATCGCGACAATCGAAGGGCGTTTTTATGCGATGGATCGCGATAAGCGCTGGGACAGAATCGAAAAAGCCTATAATAATATGTTGTTGGCCGACGGCCGGCGTTACCAAACGGCTGATGAGGCCATTAAGGCCTCTTATGCCGATAAAGTGACCGACGAGTTCGTGGTGCCGGCGGTTGTCGGTGATTATCAGGGAATGAAAGACGGCGATGCCATTTTGATGGCCAATTTTCGTGCCGACCGCGCCCGTGAGATCCTTTATGCTCTGGCTGATGCCGAATTTAAAGGATTTGCCCGCAAAGCAACGGTGAATTTTTCCTATCATGTCGGCATGACCGAATATTCGGTTGATCATAACCGTTTTATGCACACGATCTTTCCGCCGGAGCAGCTAACGAATATTTTGGGTGAAGTGGTTGCCGAGCACGGATTGACTCAGCTCAGAATCGCCGAGACCGAAAAATATGCCCACGTGACGTTCTTTTTTAACGGCGGAGAGGAACGCGAATTTAAGGGCGAAGAACGTATTTTAATTGCCAGCCCGAAAGTTGCCACCTATGACTTGAAACCGGAGATGAGCGTTTATGAGGTTACCGAACAGTTGGTCAATGCTATTGAGAACAAGCGCTTTGATGTGATTATCTGCAACTTTGCCAACGGGGATATGGTCGGCCATACCGGTATTATGGATGCGGCGCTTAAAGCCGTTGCCGCTGTGGACGAATGTCTGGGTAAAGTCGAAAAAGCCATTAAAGACGTCGGTGGCGTTTTGATTGTTACCGCCGATCACGGTAATGTCGAAAAAATGGTTGATGAAAAAACCGGCCAGCCTTACACCGCACACACTGTCGGCAAGGTACGAGCTGTTTTGGTCAATGACAAAAGCGGCGTTGTCGGTTTAAAAGACGGAAAACTGGCGGATATTGCACCGACAATGCTTGATCTTCTGGAAATTGAACAGCCCGAAGAAATGACGGGGACATCTTTGTTGAAGAGATAATTTATGAACTTGGCGGCGGTTTTTAAATACAGTGTTCTGGCGGCGGTTTTGATGGTCTTTTGCCTTGATACCGCCGCAACTGCCGAGGTTTCAAAAGATGAGCTCAAAAAGGTTGAAGAAAAAGTTTTTCAACAGAGCATGGAGCACAAAAAACTCCAAGCGCAGGCGGCTCAAATCAATGTGGAAATGGCTGCCGTCAGTCGCGAAATGGTTAAAGCCGCGCGACAAATTCAAAATAATGAGGATCGATTGTCCCGTATGGAGCGGCAACTGGGGCTTTTGGAAAATGATCTTAAAAAAGCGCGAGAGGGTTTTGCTCAAGAAGACGAATATTTGATCAAAATATTGGCCGCTTTGCAGAATCTGGCCTTGAAACCGACGGAATCTTTGTTGGTGCAGCCCCTGAGCCCCGTTGATATTATCCGCAGCGCCATGATTTTGCGCGAAACAGTCCCTTATTTGGAAGAAAATGCCGAATATATAAGACATAAACTGCAAGATATTACCCTCAAAAAAGAAAAAATAGAAAAACAAATCCGCGAGATTTCAAAACAAAAAAAGCTGCTTGAGGCCGAACATGCCAGAATGACCCGGCTGGTACACCGCAAAACCCTTTTACGCAGCAGTGTTGAAGTTAAAAGCGAAAAAGCCAAGAAAAACATGGAAAAGCTGGCTTCTAAGGCTCAGGATCTGCGAGATCTTTTGAGCCAATTAGAAAAACAACGCAAAGAACAAGAAGCCCGCGAAGCCGAACGCCGGCGCCAAGAAGAACGCAGAAAATTAGAGGAAAAACAATCTCATGACTTGATTAAATCCGAACAACCGTCTATAACAAATATTGCAACGGGTTTTGCCAAGGCAAAGGGTAATTTGCCCCTGCCGGCAAGGGGAACGATTGTTACCCGCTACGGCGAACAAAAACTAAAAGGCGTTTCGTCTAAGGGATTGACCATCGCGACCCGGAATGGTGCACAAGTCATTTCACC
Organism: uncultured Pseudomonadota bacterium; assembly: GCA_949295085.1. Lineage (GTDB taxonomy): Bacteria > Pseudomonadota > Alphaproteobacteria > RF32 > CAG-239 > CAZU01. Next base: position 10,452 of record CASFJS010000008.1, on the reverse strand, counting down.
GTTTGACGGAACGGTTGCTTTTGCCGGCGCTTTTCGCGGTTACGGCAATATGATTATTGTTGAACACGGCGACGGCTATTTGTCGGTAATGGCCGGCCTTGGCAGCGTTAATGTTGAGCCCGGGCAGTTGCTTTTAGCCGGAGAACCCATTGGTCTGATGCCGAAAGATAATGCCGAATTGTATGTGGAAATCCGCAAAAACAATCAGCCAATTAATCCGGCGGCTTGGTTTAAGACTTAAAAAGATGACAGGAAAAAATATGTTAAAAAAATTTTTTATCACCGGTTTTATGGTTTTGGTTTTTGCCGCACAATCCGTTCATGCCAAGGATGCTGCCGTGTCAAAAGATGATGAGGCCGATTCTTATAAGCTTCTTAATCTTTTCGGCGAAGTTATGGAAAGAGCCAAGGCAACCTATGTCGAGGAAGTCAGTGACAAGCAATTAATTGAGGCGGCCATTAACGGTATGCTCACTTCGCTTGATCCGCACTCAAGTTATCTTGATGAAAAAGATTTTAAATATATGAACGAGCAAACCAGCGGAAAATTCGGCGGTCTGGGTATTGAAATTACCATGGAACAGGGCGTTGTCAAAATTGTATCGCCGATTGATGATACTCCGGCTTTCAAGGCCGGCTTAAAACCCGGAGATTATATTACTCATATTGACGGGGAAACCATTATCGGCATGACCCTTGATGAGGCGGTTGATAAAATGAGAGGCAAGCCCGGAACCAAGGTTAAACTCACTATTCGCCGGATTAATGAAAAACCTTTTGACGTTACGATGAAACGCGAAGAAATTAAGACGCAATCGGTTAAAACAGATATTAAGGACGATGATGTCTTCTATATTCGTATCGGATCTTTTTCCGAGGATGTTGATAAGGATGTAAGCAAAGCTTTTGAAAAAGCACAGAAAAATCGCAAAGAGCCTCTTAAGGGGATTGTGCTGGATGTTCGCAACAATCCGGGCGGGCTTTTGGACCAGGCGGTCGGGGTGACCAGCTTGTTTTTGGAACATGGCGAAATTGTTTCGACGCGGGCGCGTAACGAAGAAGATACCTTGCGCTATTCGGCCAAAGGTAAAGATATCTCAAACGGGTTGCCGATTGTCGTGATTATCAACAACGGTTCCGCTTCGGCTTCCGAGATTGTGGCCGGAGCCTTGCAAGATCACAAAAGGGCTGTCATTATCGGCGAGAAATCTTTTGGTAAAGGAAGCGTGCAAACGGTTATTCCTTTGGGGCAACAAAATGCCATGCGCCTGACCACCGCCAAATATTATACGCCATCGGGGCGCTCTATTCAGGCTACGGGTATTGAGCCGGATATCGTTGTCCACCTTGCCAAGGTGGAAGAATTTACCAATGATTATGGTTTTAGCGAGGCCGAATATACCAATGCTTTGGAAAACGAGACGGTTGAAAACACCGATAAAAATAAAAAAGATAAGAAAGAAGATACCGATTGGCGTAAAGATTATCAGTTATCGCGCGCTGTTGATCTGGTTAAGGCCTTAAGTGTTTATACGGCAGACAAATAAAGGGGGTTTTTGATTGCGCAACAAGTTGGAAAAATATGATAAGCTTATAACTGCCGTCCTTGTTATTGTTGCTTTTGTCTTGGGAATCGGTTACTGGTTTGCCGAAGAAAAAAGCGAGCCTGTTTATTTGTCAAAAATTGATCAGCTGATGTTTGATCAAGATAATAAAGCCCCAAAGTTTGTACTGACTTTGCCGGATAAACTTGTTGCCTCCAATCATCATGAGGATAATTTTGTTGACGATATTTCGGAGGATTCGCCTCCGGCGGCTGATACGGAAATAAAAGAGTTTTCTTTGGAGGCTATTTTAAAGGGCGTTCCCAATCTTTCGACGCTTCCCGGAAAGACACCGACACAACAGCTGGATTATATTATTCCGGATGAAAGCCTTGTTGAAATAACGGAGGACGGGCTGACGTTACCCAAAATATCGGAAGACGGGCGTAAGCCCTGGAGCGAGTACGGTGTCCCGGTGACGGTTCAACCGAATTTTAAAAAAGTAACGGTTGTTATTGCCGGACTCGGATTTGACGATAACGCCGTTAATAAAGTTGCCGAAGCTTTTAATTCGGAAGTATCCATGAGTTTCTCGCCTTATACACCAAAACCGACCGAGGCCATTACAACAGCACGCACCGCCGGTCATGAAACTTATATGGATCTTTTGTTGGCATCAAAAGATTTTTTGAAAGAAGACACCGGACCGCTGTCCGTTAATCTTAATCTTTCGGCGGACAGTGTTATGGAAAGACTCCGCAAAACCTTGAATAAATCGGCTCCCATCGGCGGGGTTATTATTCGGGACGGTCGGGCTGATGCCGAAAATCAGGCTGTTTTGAATGGTCTTCTCGGTGAAATAAGAAATCGGGGATTGCTGATTGTTGACGCAACAACCGATACTTTTTTGCCACAAACAGATGTTCCGGGGTTGAGCCGCCGTAAGGCCGATATTGTTATTGATAAAGACATGCTTAAAGATGATATTGAAAAACTGTTGGTGACGGCCGAAAATATTGCCTTTGACAAGGGGCAGGTTTTGATTGTTGTCGATCCCAAGCCTCTGGCTATCATGTCCGTTTATGATTGGATACAAACTTTCTCACCGCAGATTTCCTATGAAGAAGCCAAAACGGTAGAAATATCAAAACCTTTTGCACTGGTTCCTTTGTCTAATCTGGTTGTTGAATGATGCCTGATTTCTATCGTCAAAATGTGGGGATCGTTGTCGTTAATCCCAAAGGAAAAGTTTTGATGTGTGCCAGAGCCGATCAAGACGGCCTGAGCTGGCAATTTCCACAGGGCGGTGTTGAACCGGATGAAGATAAGGCGGCGGCGGCCAAACGAGAGCTTTATGAAGAAACGGGGCTGACTTCCGTTGTTTTGCTGAGGCAGCTTTCCACTCCCCTGAGGTATGATTTCCCGCCAAACGCACAAAAACGCTACCACGGCCGATACAAGGGACAGGAACAGACCTGGTTTTTATTTAAGTTCACCGGCGAAGACAGCGAAATCAATTTCAATATCCGGCCGGAAGAAGTTGAATTTAAGGCTTTTGAGTGGGTGGATATTGCCGAAGCGCCGAAAAGAATCGTCAGCTTTAAAAAAGCTGTCTATCAAATCGTGGCCGATGCTTTTGTTGCTTATATAAAAGAGATGTTTCATGGTTGAAAAGTTTAAAAAAGAACGCGATACCGTTTTGAAAGCTGCAAAAAAAGGAATTTCCGGTAATCTTAAGCTAAACGGACGACAAAAAAAATATGTCAAAAATCTGCTTTTGTTTGCCTTGATGAATGCTTCCGGCAACGAGACCGTTACCAAGCAGAATTTTGTTAAACTGGTCAACAGGCTTTTTAAAAGCTTTTTGCTGCAAATATTAAAAGAGGCTTTTGATGATGACGATACCGATTGGGAATCGGCTTTGGAAGTTGAGCTTAATCAAATAATAGCCAACGAAACTTTGCTTAAAAATGCCGAATTTGAATCCCTGCTGACACCCGAAAAAATCATAACTTTTTTAAAAAACAATACCAAAGGCCTGTCACAAAAAGATTTGGTTAAACGACTGATGGCTTTGCGGGAAGTTAAAACAAATTATCGCGAAACACCTCGTGAGCGTGAAAAGCGTGAACGGAATCAAAAAGAGTACGAATTGAGCAAAATCCGCCGGCGAATGATGGAACACGGCCAGGGAAAAGAATACGGCTAAAATTATACGCTTTTGGGGAAAGATACTTCGGGTGCCCTCAAATATAAAGGTTTCGGAAAATTGAGTTTGCCTCCGGATAATGTATCATTTCCGGCGGCAAGCAGAGCTTCCGAAGGAAGCGAATCGTACATTTTGATGGCATGGAGACATAACCCGCTCGGCCGGCTCAAAAAGCGTTCGACCCCGTCACCCGTCAAAGAAACGAGACATCCTTTCAACAAAGCAATAATATCTTCTCTTGTCAGGGCTTGCTGCTCCGTTATTTTTTTTAAGTGCCGGTCAAAAATCTGCACATAAAAATCATCGCGACGCGTCTCAATAATAACCGCATTCTTTTCGGCAATTTCGTCTTCGGCAAACGTCTTTATGTAGGCTTCAAAAGCCGAAATACCGACAGCCTTCAGCCGCGGTAACGCAAAAGCAAACGCTCTGGCCGCCGCAATGCCGGATCGAACCCCCGTAAAGGACCCCGGGCCGACACACACAAACAAACAATCCAGCTCATTAAATGCGACGGCCGAATTGGCCATCATTTGTTTTATCTGCGGCAATAAAATTTCGGCCTGACCAAATTCGGTCTGTTGTGAAAATTTTGATAAAATCACGTTATCGTGCTGCAAGATGATACTGCATGCCGCACCTGTCGTATCAAAAGCCAAACTGTACATTTTTCCACTTATCGTAAATTTAAATTTGAATAATGTTTTTTATATACTAAAATCCTTAAAGACACAATCGTTTTTTGATTTTGATACAGTAAATACCATGGATACGGAACTCCTGCGCAACATGTATGATGCGGCTCCCGAATTGTGGTACGGAATCGGTACCGTCTTTGCGGGATTGATCGGCGGAACATTGTTTTTGATGTTTGCTTTGTTGCGGCTAAAACAAAAAAATTATTTTTTGCGCCGCGACCGCGAAAGGTATGCCGAGACTCTTTATGCATCGCATGACGGCTATTTTGCCTTTATTTATCCGGATGAAAAAGTTAATGATCCGCGCAAAGTAATTACCGAGCGATGCTCGCGCCGGCTGGCGGTATTACTCGGACTTGAAAAAGGCGTAAAGTCCGATTTTAATGACGTTTTAAAAAATTTTTATAAAGACGATGTCAAAAAAATAAACAAATATGTCGGACTATTGAAAGAAGAAGGTGTTGCCTTTGAAGATTATTTTTTGCTTAAAAGCGCCGACCGGCATATTCGGCTCGAAGGAGCCCGCATAAACGGTGCCGACGGTAATATTTATTGTGATATGATTTGGTTTCGGGATATCAGTTTTGCCATTAACCGAATAAAATCTTTGGAAAAAGCCAAAGAAAGCAGTGATAAAAAATTATTTCTCATTCGTGATTTACTGGATAATTTGCCTTTTGCCGTCTGGCTTCGGGATCCGGCCCTTGAGGTTGTTTATTGCAACAAAAAATTTGCCGAATTTGTCCCCGATAAAAATCAGGACGAGGTTATATCCGAGCATCTTGAAATTGCCGGAACAAACGGTGACAGCATATCCAAAAGTTTGGCCGCGCGCGTTCATGAAACAAACCGAATGGGAAAAACAACCGTCGGCGTGGTGGTTAAGGGCGAAAGAATTGCCATGGAGGCTTTTGAGGTGCCTTTTTATGCCGACCAGAATTTTGAAAAAACATATTCTGCCGGATGCCTGATTAATATCAACGAACTTGATCAATTGCGCCGTAATTTGAAGCGACATCAAGACGCCCAACTGGAAATCCTCGGAACTCTCGGTACGGCTTTTGCCGTTTTTAATCAAAACGGTATTCTTAATTTCTACAATCCGGCTTTTGCCAAACTGTGGCAACTTGACGCTTCCTGGATAGAAGACAAGCCGACTTATGCGTCATTTTTAGATGTTTTGCGCGAAAAACGCTTGCTGCCGGAAGTTCCGGACTACAAAGCCTATAAGCAAAATGAGATCAGTACTTTTTCCCAGATTATCGAAGCCCTGAGTGATTTGATTCATTTGCCGAACGGCAAAACTTTGCGGCGTATGCGGGCTCCGTACCCGATGGGAGGCGTTGTTTTTGCGTATGAAGATATATCGGACAGGTTGGCTACCACCAGCGCTTATAACGCCCTTATATCCGTTCAAAACGAGATGTTGTCCGGAATGTTTGACGCCATATTGATTTTCGGGACGAACGGCCGGCTCAGTTTTTTTAATGAAGCTTATGCCGATCTTTGGAAAGCCGATAAAACCTTTCTGGCCGGAGAGCCTTCTTTTGATGAAGTCTTGGACAGCCAGCGCCGCTTTTTTGCCATGGATGAAGACTGGAACAGCTTAAAAAAAGGTATCAGCGCCAATATTTTGGATATGACGTCCAAAACAATGACTTTAAAATGCCGTAACGGGGATCTGCAATTGGGCGTTACCCATTTGTCTGACGGTTCCCTGATGATTGTTTACCATAAGACAAACCAACAGCTTTAATTGACACACTCGTCATTTTGTGCCATGATACGTCGCATAATGGAGATTACCGATGACCGAAGATAATAATTCTGCCAATATCGAGTGGGAACAAAAAAAAGGTATCGACAATAACAGCCGAATGTCGCGGCGCTTTGATCTTAAAAAAACCTTGGAAGCAGAAGCTCAAGATCGTCAAAATTTTAAAGCAACGGCAAAACAGGTCAAAACCTTGCCGCCAAGCTTAAAAAAACTGCGTACGAAAATTAAAGACGTTTATGATGAAGATGAGGATGAAGAAGAAAACGAGGTTATTTTTAACTTTTCGCTTGAAGATGCCGGTTCATCTTTGCTTGAAGCCTTGAAAGACGATGAAAAAAAAGAGCTTCAGGCACAAAAAACGCTTGAGAATCAAAAAATGCAGCAAACCGCCGGAAAAATGGAGGCCCTGACAAGAGCCGACAAAATGTCAAAACAGATTGGGCTTAAAGGATTAAAAAGAAAAATTATTAATGACGGTATTCAGGATATTGCTCCCAATACGGAAACTTTTGATAAAGCCATTACGCAAAACGTCGCCGCCAAAACAAAAATTAAAATGCGCAACAAGGACTTGAGTCCCAAAGAAACGGCCGCCATGGTTAAAGGGCTTAAAAAGATGAATCAGGCCGCCGCCGTTGTTGACAAAAACCAAGCGAATTTTTTGGATGATATTCGAGCCGAAGATGTCATTAAAATAGGCCGTTCCGCCGATGAGCAGAAAACAGCCAAACTGATCCTTGAAAAATCGGGGCGCAAAGATTCCAAACAAGCGGATGATAAGAAAGAACGCCGAAAAGAACAACAACGAATTAAAAATGTTATTAAAGACGTAAAAGTCAGAGAATAAGTTTACGACAGTTTTGTTAAGAGCGATTTGTATGCCGTACTGAGAATTTTAAATTTTTCTTCGGCAGCGGTATCGGCCGTATTGATATCCGGATGGTATTTTTTTACCGCCTTTTTGTAGGCTTTTTTGAGTGTGGCAACACTTAAATCTTCATATTCCACTTCCATTATTTTCAGGCCTTCGCGCTCATCTTTGGTCAGGCGTATGCCGGTTTGATTCGAACCCGGAATAAAATCCTCAAAAATATTGTAGCCGGTATCAAAATCAAAACCAAAATTATATTTAACCCGCGAAGAAAATTTAAATCGCCGGCGTAAATCATCCTCTGGTTCGGCATCGGCGGCTTCGGCATAGTAATTCCATTTGGCATTATATTGTTGGACATGCTCCAAACAAAACCAATAATAATCTTTCAGGCGCCGATCTTTGGGGGCACGATATTCGCCGGCTTTGGTACAACCGGGATGATCGCAGATATGATTGTGATTTTCGTTCTGCGGTGCAAAATATTTGCTATGACGCTTTTTGGTTTTGGCCATTTTTATTTTATCCTTGGTTTTGAGGCGTATTTATTGAAAATAACTTATTTAACAAACCGGCGCAAGAATTTATTTATATTGTATTATACGGAAAAAACTTTTATACTTCGATCCGGTTGTACAACAATAATAGTCGTAAAAAGAAATCATGCCCGAATTACCCGAAGTTGAAACGATTAAAAATGCTCTGGCCAAAGGAATCGGCGAGGCCAAAATTACGAAAACAATTGTTCGTAACGGTGCCTTGCGACAGAGAGTTCCGGCTGATTTGGCCGCGCAAATCGAGGGGGCCGTCATAAAACAATACCGGCGGACGGCTAAATATATCATTCTGGATTTGGATAACGGCAAGAGTCTTGTCTGGCACATGGGAATGAGCGGAAAAATTAAATTGAGCGGCACTGCTCCGTCGCATTTTGAAAAACATGATCATATTGTTATCGTCACCGACAAAGGCGTTATTATTTATAATGATCCGCGCCGCTTCGGATTGTTGCTGTGTTATCCGACAAGCGCTCTCAAACAGGCTTCTTTGTTTGCACATACGGGGGTTGATCCTTTTGCGGCAGAACTCACACCTCAGTATCTGTTTGAAAAGCTGCAAAAAAAGGCTAAATCCCCCTTAAAAGTATCTTTGCTGGATCAGTCGATAATAGCCGGAATCGGGAATATTTATGCTTCGGAGATTTTGTATAAAGCACGAATTTTGCCGCAACGTCCGAGCGGCGAGATATCAAAAAACGCCTGCCGCAAATTGATTGAGGCGGTTCGATACGTTTTGCAAAAAGCTATTGACGCCGGAGGCTCTACGTTGCGTGATTACCAAAAACCGGACGGAAGTTTCGGTTATTTTCAATTTCGGCATTGCGTCTATAACAAAACCGGTCAACCGTGCCCCGATTGTACTTGTCATATAAACAAAACCGGCGGCATAAAGAAAATTATTTTAGGCGGACGCTCAACGTTTTATTGCGAAAGGATACAAAAATGAAACGCTTTTTGTTTATACCGCTTGTTCTTTTTTTGGCGGCAGGGATGTTTTATCCAACCTATGCAGCCTTTGTTGAAGGTCTTGAGGATATACCGCTGCCGGATGGCCTGAGCCAAATCGAAAACGGTAATTTAAGCTTCGGTAATGAAGAAATCCGTTTGATTGAAGTTTACCTGACTGCCGAAAGTCTTGCTTTTGAAAAAATCAGCCGCTTTTATCTGGATACTCTGCCGCAAATGGGCTGGCAGCTAAAATTGCTTCAAGAAGACAGGCTCCTTTTTGAACGTGAGGGTGAAACGCTTGAAATAAACAACGAATCCGCTTCGCCTCTCGTCATAAGACTGACCGTGAAAAGTAAATTATAACTTTTAAGGAAAAAGACATGGATGAAAATAATACCATTCTAACCGAGGTTGACGGGGTTGTCGGGATTATTACCCTTAACCGACTGCAGGAAATGAATGCCGTTAATCTTGAAATGCTTAATGAAATAGCGTATCAGGTTCAAAGCTGGGAGTATGACGATGCCATCCGTTGCATTGTCATTAAAGGGACTGATCGTTTTTTTGCTGCGGGAATTGACATAAAAGCTCTCAGCGGAGAGGTTTTGCAGCAAAGTTTGGCCCTTAAAGCCTGGCAGGATGAGTTTAATAAAATAGCCAATTGCAGCAAACCTATCGTGGTTGCAATGGCCGGTTACGCGTTGGGACTCGGTTGCGATCTGGCTTTGGCCGGAGATATTATATTGGCGGCAGAATCGACCCAACTCGGTTACCCCGAATTATCTATCGGCACCATCCCTTCGTTCGGCGGATGCTCTCGGCTTATCCACCGCATAGGCAAAGCCAAAGCTATGGAAATGATCTTAACCGGTAAGGCCATGAGCGCCGAAGAAGCCTCTCTTTGCGGGCTTATCAGCCGTACCGTTCCGCTTAAAGATTTGTTTGAGGAGGCTTTGCGCGTGGCTAACCGAATCGCTTCTTTACCGTATCAGGCCGTGTTGCAAACCAAAGAGACTCTGAAACAAGTTGAAAATATGAATCTGCAAAACGGGTTGGAATTGGAGCTTAAAAGTTGTCGTTTAAGCATGAATACACCGGAATTTAGGGATATTTTGGAAAATTTTAAATAAAAAATGCCGCGAATCGCCTTATGAGGTAAAATTGTTGTTGACTTCTTGAGCGGTTCAAGTTACTAAGACAATAACCTGAAAAAAGGAATAACTTTTATTTAATTGGAATGGAATAGAAAAATGGCCAATCATAAATCTGCAAAAAGCAGAATCGTCAGAAATAATAAACGGGCCGTTATTAATGGCGCCCGGAAAAGTCGTGTTCGTACTTTTGTTAAAAAGGTTGAAGCGGCTATTGCTGCCGGTGATAAGGAACTGGCTGCCGCGGCTTTTAAAACTGCCGAATCCGAATTGATGCGCGCTGTTCATAAAGGTGTTTTCAAAATGAATACGGCGGCTCGCAAAATTTCGCGTTTATCAAGCAAAATTAAAGCCTTGTAATTTTATATTTAAATGTTTTACACAAACCCCGGCCTCTATTGATTAATAGAGTGTTGGGGTTTGTGTCTTTTTGGCTAAAAGCGGCAGAATCCGAGCGACTCCTTTAAATAATGATGTCAAGAAATTTAATTTATATGTTCGATAAAAGTTCTGTTGTTTTTATTTTTTTTTGCCCTAATATCCAGTTAACTTCGTTAGAGAATTTTGAAGCACTTTTGAGGATTGTCGGAATCTAAAAAAGTCGGACAGAATGGTCGTTGGCGGATTTTGATTGGGCGGTTAAGGACTGAGCGTCATCGGAATCTAAAAAGTCGGACAGAATGGTCGTTGGCGG